>CAJTCR010000060.1 GCA_910574915.1 Eubacteriaceae bacterium | reverse complement strand
GGTTCAAACAGCGGCGTCAATTCCTGTGTAACCGCCTGCTGAATCAGGCGGTCTACAACTGTTGGTATTCCTAATTTCCTGACCTTGCCTTTCTCTTCCTTGGGTATCTCTACCCTGCGGACTGGGTTGGGTTTATATTTCCCTTCCCGTATCTCCCGGATTATTTCGCTCTGGTTTTCTTTCAGGTAGGGCAGAAGTCCATCTACCTGCATTCCGTCAATTCCGCCTTTGCCTTTGTTTGATTTCACTTTCTTGTAAGCCTTGTTTAGATTGTCTTTCCGTAAAATCAGTTCCAGTAGATTGTCCGTCCAAAAGTCCGTGATGATGTCGTTGTTTTCAGTAATCCGCTGATAGACGGACACTCCTGCATGCTCTTTCTGTTCCGCAGATACCATTTGCAGGTAGTCTTCCATATGAAGTTGTCTGTCCTTAAACCCATCTTTGGTTACATTCATTTACTCACATCTCCTAAAGTTCAGTCCTTCCCACCACGTTTGCAACCGTAGTGGTACTATGACCTCTGCTGACTTCTCGTGGTAAATCTTGTTTCAACCGCTCCCGCGAATGTTCTATCGCTTTGGATGCGTCCACGAGACCTCCCCGGGTACTCACACGCTCTTTCCCTCTTATACTCGCTCCATAACTACTAACTACAGTTCCGTGCAGTTATCGGACTTTGGTTTGTTTGGCAACCTTATCCCTGTATTTAGCCTCAAATGTAGCAAGCCAGAGTTTTGCCTAATCCTTTCTTCAGATTCCACCTCGCGGTGGACACCCTTGGCTTCAGCTGTATCCTTCCCACTGCCGGGCGGATTGGGGACTTTCACCCGTTAGAACGTATGCCCACCGGGCACACCAAAACTCGCCCGGCAGGTCACAGACCCACCGGGCGAGTTGCTTTGTATAGTTTAGTATATCTGCGTCGTATAGTATAACCTCATAGCCGCAATTCTCCCAGGCGGGGAACGGGCTTTTTTTGATAGCGGCTCTTTCAATCTTTCACGCCGAAATACCCACATAGCGGCTACCTCCTAAAGCCGCCAAATTCAAAGGCGGCGGCACTTTTTACCAAAGTACCGCCGCCATGTGGAACGTATATAAAGCCAATGTGGAGTCTGTGTGAAACGGGAATTTTAATTATTCTTTCGGAGTGACTACAATGCCGTCAGCATTATCCGGGTCTTTGAAACTGTATGTGTAGCCGTCTGGCAGGGAAACACTGTCAGAATTGTCCTCGACACCCGGTTTTGTTTCAGTATCAACATCAATATCCGTATCATCAAATTCCACGGAGTTTCCTACGTTCGTGTCTTGATTGCTGCCGTCTTTCTGATCGGTACAGCCGGTGAACAGCAAGAAACCGACCAGCATACACGCCAAAATAATAGCAACTTTCTTCATCACATTTCCCTCTCTTTCAAATGTCCCCGCTTGATTTCCAGTACCACATCCGCCTGCCTTGCCACCTCGCGGTCGTGCGTGACGACCACCACGCACTTCCCAAACGTATGGGCGCTCTCTTTCAAAATCGCCGTGATTTCCTCGGCGGTGTCGGCATCCAGGTTCCCGGTCGGCTCGTCCGCCAGAATGATCGGGGCATCGGAGGCCAGCGCCCGCGCAATCGCCACCCGCTGCTGCTGTCCACCGGACAGTTTCAGCACATTTCGGGTGATCTCGTCCTGCTCCAGCCCCAGCCGCTCCAGAATGGGAGCAGCGTCCAGCTTGGCGGTAAGCCGTACATTTTCAACGGGCGTCATGTAGTCGATCAGATTATAGCTCTGGAAAATCAGCGAGATATGGCTCCTGCGGTGGTGTTCCAGCCCCTTTGCTGTAATGTCCACGCCGTCAAACAGGACGCTGCCCTGTGCCGGCACATCCAGCCCGCCCAGCAGGGACAGCAGCGTGGTCTTGCCCGACCCGGACGGGCCGAGGATGGCATACATTTTCCCGGTTTCCAGCGACCCGCTGATATTCTGCAAAACCGCCTTGCCTTTTTCGTAGACGTAAGAAACATTTTTCAATTCCAGTGTAGGCATGATAGTCCCTCCTTCAGCTCATTTTCGACAGAATTTCACGGGGTTTCAGCCGCATAACCGTGATGGACGATGCGCTGACCGCCACAATGATGATGGCAAATCCGATCAAGTAGAGCTGGGCAAGGTTATCCAGCCCAACCGATACCTGGATGCCGTTTTCAGTGGGTAAGGGCTTTTGCACGAGATTATCCGCGCCTATCTCAACGGAGGCGGCAACGGAAACAACATCGTTATCGTCCTCCGGCTCGGTCTGCATACTCTGCTCCAACAGGTGGTTGCCGATCTGCCCCGCTATGGCGTTGCTGGTGAGGTAGGACAGGCCAAAGGCGAGAACGGCGATCAGTAGCACCTCAATCAAATACTGCCCGATGATGGCCGATTTCCTGATACCCACGGACAGGAACACGCCAATTTCATGGATACGGGTCTTTGTCCAAAGGGTCAAAATCAGGGCCAGAATGATGGCGCTGACAACGATAATCACCACCAGCAGGGTCACGACCAATTCATTCAGCGTAGCCAGCGGAGCGGCGGCGTTTTCGTAAGTTTCATTGTCCACCTCCACAGTAAAGGCCTTCCAGTCGATACCCGGCAGGGCCTTGACATCGGCCACCACCCGCGCCATGTCCTGCGGGTCATCTATGGTAACGTGGAGTGCGGAAAAGCCGTAGTTGATTTCTCCGCCGTCCAATTTCTTTGAGGTCTGCAAATCCACAAACACCCGGTTCTGGATTTTGTCATAGGTAGTGACGGTTTCCCCAAACTGCTCCACCGCGTTCGGGGTAAACAGTCCGATGATCTGCACCTTGATTTCCTGCCCGGTAAAGCCCTGATCTTCCACGCTGTAACTGTGGGCGGTGAGATAGTCCCCAATCTTCAGCTCGTTCCGCTTCGCCAAGTCTTGGCTGATGATCGCTACATGGGTATCGTCGGTGGTGATATGCCGCCCTTCTGCCAGCGTCAGTGTGCCGGTGGTGAAAAGTTCATCATCCTCCGTATTACAGACGCCCAGCGCCTTTGTATATCCCTGATATTTTGCATCAGTTGAGATCGTTCCGGGAAACAGGGAAAGCCCATCGAACGGCAAAAGATTGCCCTGCCTTGCGCTGCAATACTTGACCCCGGAAACTCCTTTGATGGCGGTAATGTTCTCCGGGGTGAATTGTACGGTGGAATACATGAGAAAGCTGCTTGATGTTTTGCCGGTTTCCTCATCCACTTCATCTTTGACGGGTTCTTTCACTACATAGGGGCTATTGCTCCAATCTACAAAAACATCAAATTTGCCGCCCAAACTCTGCCGCAGGTCAAGCTGCGCGGCCTCCGACGCCTTCCAGATAGAGAGGCCCGTCAGGACAAAGGTTGCCATAATCAGCAGGATGGCGAACAGGAGAATGGTTTTCCCCCGTTTTCGCGTGACGTATAAAAACGCCCTTTTGAAAATGCTCATGGTTGATACCTCCATATCGTTATGCTGTTCTTCCGAACGCACTCGCAGAATAGCATCCCAATGTGGAATGGGTATGAAACGTATATGGAATTTGAGCAGAAATGAAAAACTCCCCAGCCGGGGAGTTTTTTACATTTATAGTTGAATGGTAAAACACATCCCAGGCGGGGACTTCATGGGCGCAAAGGAATAGGGGATGTTCATAGAGGTCAAGAGCGTGTCCACGATATAAAGGCCCAGGCCGTTGCCGCCGCTCTCCCGGCTCCGGGAGAAGTCTGGACGGTAGAATGGTTCAAACAGGCGGCGGATTTCATCGTCAGGGATAGGGACACATTCGTTTTCAATGATTAGACGGTTTTCATCCATATAAACAGCAACGGTTTTCCCAGCCTCCGTATAAGCGACAGCATTTGCGAGGACATTAGACACCGCCTTACTGAACGGGCCAACAGGCAGTACAGCGGGAAATTGTTCCGGCAGGTCAAGAGAGAACGTAATTTGATGTGCCGCCGCAATCAGTTGATATGGTTCACACAGTTCCGCCAGCAGTTCAGACACATCAACCTGTTTTGGCGGTTCGGCGGTCAAATTCAGCTTGGAGGTTTCCAGAATTTCATGTATCATCCCGGAAAGCTGCTCCACCATTTCCTTGCACTCCGGCAGGTAGGTGGCGTAGTCCTGATACTTTCCAACGCCTAAAATCATATTTTCCAGAGTGGCGTTCAATGCGGTCACAGGTGTTTTCAGTTCATGGGACGCTGCCCGTAGAAAGTCCACCTTAGCCCGCTCCATATCCCGCACAGCGTCCTTTTCCCGTTCCAGATGCTCGATAATGGACAGCAGATTAGTATACAGATCATTGACGTTCTGTGCCAATGTACCGATTTCATCCTTTGTATGAATAGGGCAGTTTGCCCCGTGGCCTAATTTCATCATCTGCTCGGTTGACGCAGAAATCTTTTTGATGGGGTCGGCAATCGCTTTGGAAAACAGGAGGGAACAGACAACAGAGATCAGCAGGGAACAGCTTAAAGAAATCGGCAGGGCCTTCTCTACTGCCTCGGTCACAAATTGCTCCTGCCTGATGCTGACAACAACATCCTCCTGGGTCCTCACCGCAAGCTGCATCCGTGGGGCAAGCAGGTAGATCAGCCCATGCGTGACAACAACGACAAGGAGCATGATACTCATGGTATAGAGAAATATTTTCGGAAACAGTTTTAATCGTTTCATGGCTGTACCTCGTATTTGTAGCCGATGCCCTTGACTGTTACGATACAGTCAAGCCGCAGCTTCTTCCGCAGATTTTTGATGTAGGTGTCCACGGTTCGGTCGATGATTGGATAGTCAGCGCCCCACAGCTCGTCCAAAATCTGCGAACGGGTCAGCACCAGCCCCCTATGCTCCACCAGCAGCCGGAGCAGATCAATCTCCTTGGGCATGATGTCGATTTTCCCGGCGCTGTCGCTGGCGGTGTAGCCAGAGAAATCAACGGTCACGTCGCCAAAGGTTATAGTTTGAGGTAACAGGGCCTGTCCACTTCGCCGCAGGAGAGCGGTGATCCGCCTCCCCAGCAATACCATAGAAAAGGGCTTTGTCATATAATCGTCGGCCTGCTCGTCAAAACTTCTAACTTGGGTATATTCATCCTCAAGGGCTGTAAGCATCAGAATGGGCGTTGTGCTTGACCGCCGTATCTCATGCAAAATGGACAGACCGCTGACATGGGGTAGCATAATATCCAGCACAACAAGGTCGATGCTGTTCTCACGGAAAAGCTGTAACGCCTCCACACCGTCGTAAGCTGGGATAACCTTGTGGCCTGTGGGCTTTAGGTATTCACAAATCGCATCGTTGGTCTTGCGGTCGTCCTCAACAATTAGTAATGTTGCCATTGTAGCACCTCCTTGGGGGCAGTATAGCGCGGGAATGTGAAATGGGTATGAAATCTTAGACTTTTTCAAAATTATAAATGCTCCGGCAAGAGTAATCAAGCGGCAAAATGTAAATAATAAAGATTAGTACCTGTTCTGTATACTTTATTTCCAAGTCAAAAAGTAAAGTATACAATATAGATGAGTGATACAATATGGCTAACATTCAGGATTGTCCCGGTTTTGAACCCTTTGGGGAGGATGTCAAGGCGGCGAGAAAGAAGCGGCGGCTGTCCAGGCAAAAGGTCGCTGAAATGGTGGACATTTCAACGGTTTATCTTATCAACATTGAGAACAACCACATCATACCGGCGTTGCCAGTCATAATTCGGCTTATTCAAATTCTTAATCTTCCTGCCGCAAAGTATTTCAACCCGCTTGTGGCCGGGGAGGAAAACGACCAGCGCCAGCGCATAAGCCGCAAGGTGCTGATGTGTCCAGAAGAACATCTGCCGGTTATTGAGGGAGCATTAGACGGGGCTATCGAAAGCAAATAGGGGCCGCTTTGCGAGGATGCAGAGCGGCTTCTATTTTTTTGCGTTTTTTCGGAAATTTCCAGCCTTTGGCGCACAGTTTGGGCGTTCCAATTCGCTTTATTAGTACGGAGGACAGGGGAAGCGGTACGGGGGGGAGGGGTAACGCAGCAAGCATAGGGAGTGTAGCCACACTCCCGGAAAACGGCCCGCCCCGCCCCTGCCGGGCCGTGTCCGTTTTCGCTTGTTGGGATAATCCCAAACCCTTATGCAGAACGGAGGTGACGCATGGCGAACAGGAAGCGGAAAATCGTGCTGCGTGTCCCGGTGACGGCGGAGGAACAGGCGTTGATACAGCAGAAAATGGCCTTGCTCCATACGGCCAATTTTTCGGCCTATGCCCGGAAGATGCTGATTGACGGCTATATCGTCAACGTGGCCAGGAGCGGTTTACCAGGTGCAAAACGCTGGGCGAAGCCTACACCGAGGAAGCAATCACCGAGCGCATCCAGGGCCGGGCTATCGCTACCTGGAAGCCGAAAGCCCGCAAGGGTATCTCCCTGCGTATCGACATCGAGAACAGCATCAATGCCCAGCAATCGGCGGGCTATGCGCGGTGGGCGAAGATACACAACTTGCAGCAGGCGGCAAAGACTATGAACTTCCTGACCGAGCATGGCATCGACGCTTATCCTGATCTGGAAAGCCGGGTGGCGGAGATCAGCGCCGCCAGCGAGGAAGCCGCCGCCGCGCTGAAAACGTTGGAACGTCGTCTTGGGGAAATGGCCGTGCTGATTAAGAACGTCACCACCTACAAGCAGACCCGGCCCGTGGCGATGGAGTATCGCCGGACGGCGGACAAGTCCCGGTTCCGGCAGGAGCATGAAAGCGCCCTGATACTGTACGAGGCGGCGGGCTGTGCCTTGCGGGAGAGCGGCGTGACGAAACTGCCCGATCTGGCTGCTCTGAAAGCGGAGTATGCCCGGCTGTCGGAGGAAAAGGAACGGCTGTATGCAAAATACGGCGAAGTGAAAAAGGAGCTGAAAGAGTACGGCATCATCAAGCAGAATGTGGACGGGATTTTGCGGATGACGCCCCGGCAACAGGAAAGGAAGCAAGAGCTGTGAGCATACCGAAGATGAATTATCCGCAGTACCGCAAGGCCCGGAGGCTGACGCGGGAGTGCTGCAACAACGTGGGCGGCAACTGCCTCCTGCTGGACGATGGGGAGGAATGTATCTGTGTGCAGAGCATTTCCTATTCCCTGCTGTGCCGCTGGTTCCGGGCGGCTGTCCTCCCGCTGGACGCTGTTCTGTGCGCCGAGATTGCCAAAGACCACGATCACCTGAAGCTGTGCTGTGAGTGCGGGGCCAGCTTCACGCCGAAGTCCAACCGGGCGAAATACTGCCCCGCCTGCGCCAAAAAAATGCGCCGCCAAAAGGAAGCCGAACGGCAGAGGAAAAGATACCATCGACCCGGAAAATAAGGTGTGATATAATTTTTGAAAAAGTTTTGGATTTAATGTAGTATTCGCCGCTGAAACCGTAGTATATAGGTGAAGCCGGAAAGGAGGCGGTGTGATGATAGAAGATGAAAAAATCATTGAAATGTTTTTTGGGCGTTCAGAACAGGGTATACGGGAGCTGGATATAAAATACGGTAAAGTTTGCCACAAGTTATCGTATAACATTGTAAACAGCAGGCAGGATGCGGAGGAGTGCGTCAATGACGCTTACTTAGGGGCGTGGAACGCAATCCCCCCAGCGAAGCCAAACCCGCTTTTGACCTATATCTGTAAAATCGTTCGGAACATTTCACTGAAAATCTATTACAGAAAGGAAGCAGCCAAACGCAGCAGCACTTACACGATTGCTATGGAGGAAATCGAAGCCTGTATAGCAGACCCGAACACAGTGGAAGCCGAGATCGAAGCCAGAGAGTTAGCCCGTATCATTGAAAGTTTTCTGGACACGCTGACCGTTGAAAACCGCGTTATCTTTATGCGCCGCTATTGGTTTTCCGATAGTTGCAAGGACATAGCCGAGTTTGTAGGGCTTTCGGAGAAAAATATCTCCGTCCGGCTGACCCGTATCCGTCAGAAAATGAAAAACTATTTAGCAGAAAGAGAGGTATTCGTATGAACACAAAAAAGTTTTCAGAAGCAATGGGCGAAATCGACAACAAGTATGTTGAGGAAACTATTCGTTATAGAGCAACAAAGAAAGCAAAAGGATTATCGTCCAAATGGATTAAGCGCGGCACTATCGCAGCTTATTTATGTGTTGCTTTGGTAGCCGGGGTACTTTTCAAGACTTCTGCTCCCGATGTGGTTATTGCGCCGGGCTTTTTGACAGTCACAGCGTATGCCGCTTCGTCAGATGAAGAAATAACCATGCAGGAAGGTATAGCGTTGCCAACAGATTATAAGTGGAGCCTTGCTATGAGCAGCCGACCGGGACTTCCATTGAAACTATCCGCTACAGAATACGACGATTTAAGTTTTGAAGTATCCGTTGATGGCGGGACATTGCTTCTTTGGGAGGGTAACAAAATAACATATTTAGGCTCGTCCTTCAACACCGGAAATGATACTACTGTATATTGGACTAACCTATCTCAAACAGGCGAGAACGATTTTGAACGGTATATGGGAACTACGGCATATATCAATATCGTAATTCAGGAAGAAGAAAACATTGTTGGATATGCTGTTGTTGAAATATCCACAAACGACCTTGAAAATGAACCTGCACAGACTTACTCTATTAAGTTACTCAAGTCAATATCTTTCCCAAAAGTTAATGGGGAATATCAAAAGATAACCGTTGAATATGTGGCAGCGGAAATGGAACAAATCAAAAGCGAAACACAAGCTGGACAAAGGTAAAACAACGACGATTTATCGAGCCATACATTAAAAGCCAAGTGCTATTTTAGGAGGGCAGCCGAAGTTAATTCGACTGCCCTTTTGTTGTATCTGAAAATTTGACAGTCCTTATAATGCAATATTATTACTATTCAGACGGTTTGATAAGAGCAAAAAGATACCACCGTCCTACGCATTTAGAGGGGTAAAAGCCCGCCGTTTTCAGGGCTTCCGGGAGCCAGTTGGCGGGGTGGCTGAATGATTTATCAAATACCTGCTGAAACGGCGTTCTAAATGCGTAGAAAACAGGCAAAAAATAAGGCAGGACACGGGGCCATTCTACCGGCCCCATGTCCTGCTTTTCTGATACCCCCAGCGTTTACCGTTCTGAAAATGTGCTATTTACCCAACATAAAGTTTAGTCGCTGGCTTGGCTCTTATCTAAATTTGAAGTAAATCGCGTCCGATCAAATGTAATCTCATTATTGCAATAGTTCAAATATTCCTGAAGCAATTCGTCACTGTACTGGCGATTATCAAAAAATTCCGATAGTGTTAAACTGCCATCTGGTTGAGCGTATGCCAGGAAAATATATTGGTTTCCGCTTTCTGGAAGTCCTGTGTCTGCACCCTTGTCTGAAAATATCAGCATCATTGTCCCATCTTTTTTGAAACCTCCGTGTTTAGAACACTCAACAGTTTCCGTAAATTCCCCTTTAGGGTTTTCATCTACTCGAATTTCGTATACGCTGAGATCTTCATCAGAACCGTTTGGTTCATCAGGTATCACATTTGTGACAATTTTTTCTACCGTTCCAACAAATACATAATCTACTACCCCAACGTATTCATATAGGTTTGTTTCATCGACCACCATACTAATATGAGCATAATACTCTGTATCTCCATTCCAAGTCACAGTTTTGGCTCCGCAACTTGTCAATGAAAAAAGGATGCAGAATAAGGTCAATAGTATGAGCAGATTAAATCTAAACTTTTTCATTGTCATGCCTCCAAACAAATATTTTGAAATTCTCCTTATATATAGACGCAAAAAGGCATTAAAATGTTGCAAGAAAATATTCGATTTATGTACCTCATTGTTCCTGATTTTAATTTATTATAGCACAACTCCATCGCCTGCACAATGTTAAGGTTACGCTTACTCAAAAATGCAGAACAAGAAATGGTAAAAGCCCGCTGTTTTCAAGGCTTTCAAAGGCCGGTCAGCAGGGTGGCTGAATGATTTATCAAATACCCGCTGAAACGGCGTTCTAAATGCGTAGAAAACAGGCAAAAAAATAAGGCAGGACGCGGGGCCATGCAGACAATTTCTACAAAGGCTACCCTGCTCTGACTGTCCATAAATATGGGAGCGGACATGCATATTATATATGTGCCGATGCAGAAGCAGATTTCTACCATGATTTTTTTTCTTCCGGCCTCAACCGACTCATGCACGGTCCTGAAATTCGTGCCTTCCTGCCGCGCGATCTCCCGGATTGACATACCGCCCGCCAACTTCAACAGCCGCCTCTGCTGCACCTTGGAAAGCCACATTGATTTATTGAATTGAGTTTCCAAGCTCGTAGGCTTTTTGAAGTTCTGGTTTCCCTTCAATATCACCCACATGCCCATTCCCTCCGGCAAGGACAGTCCCGAGGTTTTCCCATTTCAGGTGTTCCATCAAATGGTCATAGTAAAGAAGCACATCTTCAAAACCATTTCCCTCCGCCGCCATAAGCAGCGCCGAAGCCCTTCCATGCCCCCGCAGGAGATTTCCGTCGCCTTCCTCTAATGCAAACAGGCGGTCGACAGCCGTTCTGATCTGGCCACTCATATTCCAGTAATACAACGGTGTGGCAAGTACGATCACATCACATTCTTTTACTGCCGGATAAATTTTGTCCATATCATCTCTTTGGACACAGGGGCATTCCCTGCTGCTATGGCCGCCAAAACAGCCCTTGCAGCCGTGGATATCCATACCGTCAAGGAAAAATTCCGTAACTGTATTTCCTGCTTCTTTTGCACCTTTCGTAAATTCTGCTGTCAAAGCCGCAGTATTCCCTGCTTTTCTAGGGCTTCCATTCAGAATCACAATCTTCTTACCCATATTTCCCTCCCTAAATCTCATCAGCTAAAGCCGCCGCTTTTTTGCAGCCATCCGTCTTGTCAATGTCACCTACATTCAGAACACCAGGAATCAGAACCTCACCAACCATCTTCCATTTGTGATAGAACTGCTCAATAGAGCCATGCTCCAGTTTCCCGTCCAGATAGCCGAATAAAACAGCCTCATCAATAAAAAGTTCTTTTGCATAGGCACTGTTGCCCTCAGCAACACTCTTGACAAACTTCATTGCGGCAGCCTCTACTGCCTGATATTCCTTTAATTCTGCTCTCATTGTAATAGCCTCCTTTACTGCAGGATTGACTTTTCCTGCTGTTGATATTATAATTATAGCAAGAATGAAGCAGAAAACAAGTACGCACCTTCAAGTGCGATACTAACATAAAAGTTATATACTTACCTAAAGGAGAGTGTAAAAATGGGCGAACGCTGTATATCACAAGAATGCCTGGAAACAACAGGTTTCAGCTACACATTATCCCTCATCAATGGGAAATACAAAATGACAATTCTTTATACGCTTATGGAATTTGGCATAGTCCGCTTTAATGAAATGAAAAAATATATTGGGGAAATTTCTTTCAAAACGCTTAGTACTACTTTAAAAGAATTAGAAGCGGATCAGCTTGTTCACCGTAAAGAATATCCACAAATTCCGCCAAAAGTCGAATATAGCCTGACTAAACGTGGTAAATCTTTAATACCAATTCTTGATGCAATGTGTGAATGGGGAGACAAAAACAGGTTTTAACGTATTTATACTTATATTCAATCTTACATTGAAACGACATTAAACATTTTGATTATATATTTAGGTGAGTTCAAATTTCTGTGGGGAGGGTTCATGCACAAACACTTCTACTGCTTAAATGACAACAGCGTATGCCATCATGAATAGCTTTTTACAAGGCGCCGGGCCGGGGTTTTTATTTTTTAAAGAAAACTCCGCCCAGCCATCTAAAAAAGCTGCGCAACGCATACTGAAAGCCCCTGCATCAGCCATGTAAACTGTTCCGGCGTGATCTCACGGGCCTTGGATGCTGTCCTTGGCCACTTAAAACGTCCGGCTTCCAGCCTTTTGTAAACGAGCAGGAACCGTTCTACCGTTTACTTTCAAACAAATATCCGGTACCACTAGCTGCACATCATTCTCGTTCTTCAACACCATCTTTGTTCTGATTCGGGAATAGTCAATAGCAATATCCCGTTGTCCATTCTGAACCCGATGCTCTGTCTTTCTGGTATTTGCAATAGCAGTAACCTTATCTTTGAACCACTCTTCACAAAGCTGCTCCTCATAGGTTTTTACTGGCATTTCCTCAGAATTAATCAAAGCCTCTATCTTAGCAATCCGTCTGTCCTCCCGCCAAAAACCGCTTAAGAACTCACCTGTGCTTGGAGTTTTCCTGCCTTCGCCGACAACTTCCTCTCCCTGTTCCCTTTTCCGCCTCATCTCCTGCCGATGTGACTTTGCCGCTTCTTCCACCTGCCTTGCGTATTCCAGTGCGTCATACAGATTGTTCTTCACTGCCATTGCATAATGGATCTCCGCCTGGTTCTGCGCACCATAAAGGATGCCTTCCATCTTCCCGTCCGTCATTGCGGCATACAGCTTCTGCACATCACGGAATTTCTGGACAGGAACTACGGCACTGTCTGCACCATATGGCAACGCAATCTTAGTGGAATCTCGTTCTACATCTTAAACTCTGTATCTGTCGTATTTTTATCCGTGTCTTGCTATTGCAGACAGGGCATGACAACCATTCCATGCTTTTCGCAATTAAGCCAGCCCCTTTCTTTTAATTGTTCAAATCAGATGCAATCATCCTGTGAAGCGCCATTGCTGAAAAAGCAATCCCAATAACTCCTAAAATTATTGTGTCAACAGGCATTGACAGCAGCCCTGCATGGCTGCCCTGTGAATTGGATGCAATGACAACAATAACTATGGATGAAACAACCCTAGTCTTGTTCCGTTTTTTAAGATGATAAGTTGCCCCCGCTGGCATTTCACGGTGATTTTGTCCCAAGCGGAAAATCCGGTCTGTTCCAGCCACTTACCTTGTAAAAGAATCTGCGGCGGGGCTGTCAACGGCGGACGCAGCCCGTTCATCCTGACCGTTGACTGGCTTGGCTGCAAGCTACGCTACGCTACGAATTAACAGAACATCTAAAGATAACCCACGTGCTGATAAAATAGCAAAGCAATAAGATTGCCAAAATTCCCACTGTTACCCCAATCTGTAACATCAATGTGGTAAAACCTATATATGCAGAGACTTCGGCTGATATGGCCTGGATAAAATAACCAATCACAACAGCGGCTACCATGATTGCTACGATAATTGGAAGCCCAAACCATACACGCAACTGTTTCAAGATAAGTTTATTGATATGCTGCTCATCTACACCTAATTTTCGGAGTACAAAGAAGCGGTATTTATATTGCCCTGCGTCTAAAAGCTGCTGTAAAGAAAGCACTGTAAGGCAAATTACCATCAGTACAACCGCACCATAAATCATGCCTGTTTGCAGAATAAAGTTATTTGCGATTGCGCTATTTGTTTGAAGCGTGCTGAAACGCACACCATACAAGGCACCGCTTTCTGCCTGCTCCGGGTATTCTGCTGCAAAAAGCCTTTCCAGCTCCTTTGCGTTTTCGTAAGTGATGTTTTTTGTTGTTGTAATATAACGGTTTCTCATAACTGGCAGCAATTCCTCACATATTTTATCCGGGAATACATAAATGACATCTGTATAGGAATTATAAAGTGTTTGTCCCATTGCTTCCTCGGAATAAGACTGCTCGGAAATATTCAGCGTTCCCCCATCTGTTGCAACGCTGGTATGTTCTGCAATAAAACGATTTCTTTCTTCTTCCGTTGCTATTGTTTTCCATTGTGTTATAAATTCATTTTCTCCTAAAGAAATCTGCTCATATCCCAGCATTTTCCGTATTGCATTATAATCACTTAAAGAAATCGCCACGACAGGAAAGTCATACTTTATCCGATTGTGAAAATCAGCTTTTTTCGGAAGATACAAACTAAAAGTGCAATCATACTCCGTATCTATTTCATGCGATGCAAAAAAATCAGTAATGATTTCATAATTGTCCTGTGGCAGATTTTTTTCTTCATACACACGATTGTACATGGAATATACCTGCACATCATACATAGAACGTGCACCCAGATAGCCAGAAGCCCAGCCCGTCAAAACAGGCGCAGCAATAAACAGGAAAATAGCAAGCACAAGAGTTATGCAAATCAATGTCATTGTTTTACTGGTCGTATTTAATTTTGAAGTAATCTGACCGTAAAAGAACAGTGCTTCCCCATGGTATCGGTGTTCTGGTGATTTTTCTTTCCATGTGACAATAAAGCTGCTGGCAAGATAAATCAATGCACCTATAAAGAAAAGCAGATCAATCAAAAGAAACAGCAGATATTGATTGAGCATTCCAGCACCTAAAGGCAGATAATATTTTTTTGCTAATGGCGCAACACTGGCTGTTGCAAAAGCATTTAGTACAGAACATAGCAGCAAGCCAGTTATAAGCATATTCTTTTTTCTTTTTTTAATCAGGCAAAATACAGGCCAAAGCAAAGTGAGCAGCGGAAAAAGAATATTTCCCCAATACATGAGCTGTACCGGAAACGGAAAGCGGGCGTCATAATAAAACCAAACCTTTTGTATTCCTGTAATAAATGCCCATACTGTAATCAGTTCAAAGAATATTACTGCAACAGAAATCCAACGGCTATTTTCCGGTTCTGGCTCGTTCTCTTTCTCTGCGGAAAGCATAGTAATAATTTTCGTTTTCTGGATGGTACGGGTATTGAAAATACCTACCACTAAAAAACTAAAAACAAAAAATGCCACTGTCCATAAAACCGTATCCGGGAATAAAGTCCATGATATTTCATAGGGCTTTTCATAAGCCGTAAGGAGCATTGCCGTTATAAACTGGGAACAAAATACGCCGAAAAAAATACCAATCAGAATTGAAATCATTCCCATAATCAGTGTTTCTGCGAAGAAAATTCTTCCAATGGTCTTTTGTTCCATTCCCATAATAGACTGAATGGCAAACTCTTTTTGTTTCTGCCGGAGCATATAATGGTTGACAAACCGTATCAAGAATAACAATAGCAATGTTATCATGCAGATTACCGCTTTCATTCCATCGCTTAACATAGTAAAATCATACTCACTTCCTATATCCGGGTTATAATAGCTGCTGGAAATAGAGAGAAACGCATAAAACAGGGTAACGCAGATTGTCATTGTGACAATGTAAATCAAATAATCTTTTGCAGACCGCTTTGCATTTTTGAAAATTAGTTTAGCATACATGGCTCTGTCCTCCTCCAATGATAGTAAGGACATTCAGTATTTTATCAAAAAAGGCGTTTCTGCTGTAATTACCCTTACGCAGTTCCATAAAGATTTCCCCGTCTTTCAAAAAGATGATACGGCTTGCATAGCTGGCGGTAAAAGCGTCATGCGTTACCATAAGAATGGTTGCCCTAAGCTGCTCATTGATACTTTGGATGGTAGACAACAGCATTTGTGATGAATGGCTGTCTAATGCCCCTGTGGGTTCATCTGCCAATAAGAGTCTAGGATTGTTGATAATCGCTCTTGCACAGGCGCAGCGCTGCTTTTGCCCCCCTGATACCTGATAGGGATATTTGTTTAGAATGTCACTGATATTCAGTTTCCCGGCTATTTCCAGAATACGGGGTTCTACACTCCCGGCAGGTGTGTGATTGATTGCCAGTGCCAGCGCAATGTTTTCTGAAATTGTCAGTGTATCTAATAAATTGAAATCTTGAAATACAAACCCCAAATTTTCCCTGCGAAAACGGGCAAGGGATTTTGGCTTGATTTCTGTCACGTCTGTTCCCTCTAAAAAAATGTGCCCCGCACTTACTGTATCAATGGTGGAAATACAGTTGAGCAGCGTTGTTTTTCCAGAGCCGGATGCCCCCATAATGCCGAGAAATTCCCCGGCTTCAACAGAAAAGCTAATATCCCTGATGGCTTTGGTAATATTTCCGCCATTGCCATAGTATTTCTGGATATGCTCCAGTTTCAAAATTGTGTTCATTTGATAAGCCTCCTTACTGTTTTATGCCTCTATTGTAAAGGTTGCTTTTCATTTTTTGTATCAAGTTTTCTTACGAAGTTCTTACAAAAATGTAAGAAGTGCAGGGCACATCACCCCTGCACTCTGATAACAAAATCATTCATCTGAAAAGAAAGCACAATCGTTGTGCCTTTGTTTTCAGAATGAGCAGTAAGCCCGATTCCCAACTTATCACAAAGACGCTTGCAAAGATACAAACCCATTCCCGTAGAATTTTTTCCAATCCGCCCGTTCGTGCCAGTAAACCCTTTTTCAAAAATACGTGGTAAATCACTTTTGGGAATACCTATCCCATTATCGCTGACCGCCAAAACAACCCTGTCATTTGTCTTTATCGCAGAAAAGTGTAAAACAGGCTGTTCGATACGATATTTTATCGCATTGCCGATAATCTGATTTAAGATGAACCGAACCCACTTATCATCCGTATAAACCCTGTTTTCTATATCATCTATCGTAATCGTCATGTTACTTTGGCGCAGGAGATATTTATTGTCTGCGACCGCACGATGCACAACATCACATAAGTTTGTCTCACGGACAGAATAGTCTTTCTCTGTATGTTCACTTCTGGCATAATAAAGAGCCTGTTCCGTATATTGATTGATATGTTCTAACTCTGCCAGTATCTCTCTGGCAAATGGGGAACGATTATTCTCACAAAGCAGCTTTATTGCTGTAATCGGTGTTTTTACTTCATGTATCCACTGCTCAATGTATTCTTTATATTCTTTTCGCTCATTCTGTATTGCGCCTATTTTTTCAAGCATGGATTTTTCTGCCATCTTCATAATCTGATAAAAAACCTGCTCGTCCGCTTTCCTCGGTATCGTCATAATTTCCGGTATTAGATACCGTTCTTCTAACTGTTCTGTCATATCCAGTAATTGATTCAAATACCTATTTCGCACATAATAAACAACCGATAGATAAGTGGTTAAAATAATAAACCAGACTGTAAAGATAAACAAAACAGTTTGAAACTGGTTTCCATTTGCAAATAAAAACAAGACAAGTGCCAGCATACCCATAAGGTTTACAAGAATAGCTGGTATTTGATTTTTTAGATACAGTTTTCCACTCATAATGTATATCCTTGTCTGTGTTTTGTCTTAACAAAATCAGTAAGCCCGATTTTATTGAGTTTATCACGAATACGGGCAACATTGACACTTAGGGCATTATCATCAACATATAGTTGATTATCCCAAAGAAAGTCCACAATGTCATTTCGGGAGCAGATTTTTCCAGCGTTCTTAAAAAGATAGTATAGGATTTTCAATTCATTTTTTGTCAATTCTGTCTTTTGCCCGTTGTATTCTATTACACTGCTTGCGAGATGCAGCGTTACCCCGTTCCATGTAAAAAAATCTGCCTGCGTGGAAGGATCTGCCCGTTTTAAAAGTGCAGCAATTTTGGCAAGCAGGATTGCAGTGTTGTAGGGCTTTGTAATAAAAGCGTCGCCGCCCAGCATAATGCTGTTCAGTTCGTCCATATCTGTGTTGCTGCTTGTCACAAAAACAATAGGAATATCTGAAAAAGTGCGAATCTTAGAACATATTTCAAAGCCATTGTTTCCTGGCAGCTTTATATCCAAAATAACTAAATGTGGAACAAACGCTTTTATCTGCTGGATTGTCTGGGAAAAGTCTGTAACAGCAAAAACCTCATATCCATTTCCAGATAAAAGGGTCTTTAGCTGTGCCTGTATGGTAAAATCATCTTCAACGATAAATATTTTCTTCATAAAGATACCTCCCTGACACCCTATTATACTGTATCAGAGTGGTTTTCTCAAGCTATAATGTAGAATACTTCAAAATATACAAGAACCTGGACGAAAGGGCTTCCATATAATGCCATCACCATTTCTGATTTCTCATTCTGCTTGCTTGGCCTGCCACCATTGCGCCCTCTTGCGTTTGCAGATACAAGCTTTCTTCCTCGTGGATAAAATTTTTAAGAAAACCAGCGGCCTGTAACATTTCTGTGACAATTTGCTGCTATGATAGTGGCTATGCAGACAAGTTCATATTTGATTTGCTATCCGAAATGCAAATACCATGATTGAGCAGATCCTGCCTATTTGAAGGTATTCAAGCCGGGCGAGGAAAAATGGACAACTACCAGTTTGTAGATTAAGGAGGAAAACAGTATGGGACTATTTTCAAAAAAGCCAAAGGGAACCTGCGTACGATGCAGTCGACTGTGAGAGAAAGAAAAATTGTGTAAATACAGGAAGAAATGACTGATATCAAAACAAATATCAGATGATATAAAGCAGTTTTCCATGAGATATGCCAGAAACATAATGTCATTATTAAATACATGAAAACGGATAAAGGCCATATTCATTACATTTGTGGATACCAGAATGAAGAAATAAAAAATTTAACTGTAAGGGAATGGACATGCCCTGTTTGTGGTGCAAAACATGAAAGGAATGTTAATGCTGCAAAAAATATTTTAGCAGAAGGACTAAGACAAATAGCATAATATAAATAGGGACGGTGCAGCCCGAATTAACGCCTGTGGAGATAGTAGGTTACCTGTGAGAATTGGCTGTTATGACAGCGGTATGGCGGACAGATTCTGATTTGGAGGAGAATAGAATTATGGAACAATATAAAAACGAATGGGGAGAAATATCACAAATAATAGAGGAACACATCAATTTAATGGTAGGGAGGTATCTTGAAACAGGGGATGTATTCAAGTGCATTTCCGCAAAGATTGGATTTTTTCCGTATGCACAATGTCTTGGGAAAGTGCTGATGGACAAAGACTGGAACAGGTTGAATAATCTTATTTACCAAGAAAATTGTTTCAGAAGTTTGTGTTCTTTGAGGTGTGGAGACACGCATTATCGGGCTTTTCTTGAAATGCTGGAGGCTCTTGCTGTGGGAAATATGAAAACACTGGACTTGCTTGTCCCCCATAAAACAGAACCCGTAACCCATATTTTTCCTGCATACAGACCCGCCACCAATATGCTGATCGGACTTTGGCGCAAGGACAACAGCGTTTTAGATTATGCCGTTCCGAGGGCTAAAAAATTTGTATCTGGAAAGAGGCCGCAATGGGAACGGTCGACAATCGCTTACTTACTTGCAATGTATGATAAAAATCCAAAAGAAGCGGGAGTGCAATTAGGACTTTTGTGTAAAGGAGTTATGCGGACAGATTTTGATTCTGATACGGATAAAACACTTTTTGTACCAGCACATGGATTATATCAGCTTGCCGCCCATTTATGGGACGAAGAACTGTTTCGCCAGCTACCCATGCCAGATCATAAAATTTTTTCCAAAGAGTACGCTGTTTGGAGAAATACACAAAAGGTACATCCTGAGTTATTTGCAAAATATCCTGAACCAATGATTAACAACGTTTTAGTAAATCCTGAAATTGAAATGTTACAGCAGAATAAGTAAGGTTTTTAAAATGTCACAAAATTGTGATATTTCAAGGGTGAAAAAACCAGCCGATCGTGTCGAAAGCCTTTGTGGATGCTCACTCGGATCTTTTAACCTATACCTATCCTTTGGACAATGACTATTCCGGTGTTGTCTCCGCATATGTGATGTTCCGAGGGGCGATATAAAATCCCAGCTCCACCGGCTTCTTTCCGAAACCGGCTATACCTGTGACACGATGGGCGTCAGCAAGGAGGATGGCAATTATGTGATCGCTCGTATCAGTCCCGCCTATCAGAGCGGCGCGTTAACGGACCATCCCGCCATGCTGATTTCTGGCATCATTGGCGTTGCGTTGATTGTCGTAACAGAATATTTGATTATCTACAACATTTTTCAGATTTCTGTCATTCAGGATATTCAGTCCTACGGACAGCTAAAAACGCCGGGAACAACAAAGCTGCAGATCAAGCCGTTCTGTCGTGGTAAAGAGATATTACCTACATCCATGTGCAGAAAGAAGGATGGACCTATCTGGCTTCTGTCATGGATTTGTGCAGCCGCAAAATCATCGGTTATGCCTATGGCACATCTATAACAGCCTTTAGACTATCGCCCCTCTAACTGTCTTTAGCCTTTAACTTTTTTTCTGCAACAAGTAAACTATGATAAAAGTAATTCGTATACTTGATATTTTTTTGAGAACAGTAACTATCTATGTCAGCGGATAATTGTTTCCAATATTCCATGTTTTTATTGTTGTATATTTCTTTATAGCCACTTAAAAATTGAGGATATTTTTCAGAGATATATTGTAAAATCTCTTGCTTGTAACTTCCTCGAAGATTCAAATTTTCAAACCAATATTCACATACAAATTCTGCTGTTGCTTCAATGATTTTCTTAAAATCTGTTATGTACGGAAATATGGGTGACATAAATAAAACTGTGTAAATACCCTGTTTTCGTAATTCCTTTAATGCAGCAATCCGCCGTGTAATACTGCTGGCATTATCCATATCACTTTGAAAATTGTTATCTAAAGTATTGATAGAAATTGAAACTATTAAATTCTTTAGCTCCTTTAATATATCAATATCCCTACGTATCAAATCAGATTTTGTAGAAATAGTAATCAAACAATCTGCCTGCTTTAATTGCTCTAAAACATTTCTTGTTCTCTGATATTTTTCTTCAAAAGGATTATAGCAATCCGTTACAGAAGAAATAAATACAGATTTGTGATACAGTTTTTTGACACTAATTGGTTTATCACAACGCTTTACATCAATAAAATTTCCCCATTCTTCCGTATGCCCTGTAAACCGCTTCATAAAGCGGGCATAACAGTATTTGCAGGAGTGGGGGCAGCCAACATAAGGATTGATTACATAATCACTGGCTGGTAAGTTGGATTTTGTAATCAAGTCTTTTGTAGCAATTTCCTTTTCAATTATGCTCATTATAACCACCTCCATGAAACAAACAGAAATAAGCCTTTTATATTAAACCTACTAATATAATTCAAAATGGCGGCAGCACTTTAAGCTGTCGCCCCTCTGAATTATTCGCCTAAATGCGTCTTTTGATTCATCTGCCATCACCTTCTTTCAAAAAATCATTTCTATCTCATGCCTTTGCGTCAAAGCCGCCCTGAACTTCCATTCCAGCAATGCCGGAATTTATCTCCTGCCTTGCTGCATGATACGCATCATAGTAGGCAGCCTTTAAAGCCCCGTGTACCTGTGTCTCCGCCTTCGACTCCTTCTCATGCCAGCCCACGCCCGCTGAGTAGGTCAGCGTTCCGCCTCCTGCCAGAGCAAACTTCTTTTCAGCAAGGTTCTCCGTCTTCCCCTCCGCCGCCTCCAGGAAGTCAAGCAGCGTCAGTTCCCCGCTCCCGTGGCATTTCGGATTGCCGTTCTGCCTCTTCAGCGAATTTTCAGCCTGCCGGTACAACGCCCTCCTGTCTGACGATACGTCAGATATGTATTCCGCACATAAAAATCCCCTCTGAATCAGGCCGGCAGTGACTGGATGCAGTTTATCCAAAGAATCTCAGAATCCTTTCATTTTTCGCAGCCATTAACTTTTTTGTATATTTTCGTTGTCTAACATTTCCAAATAACTATCCAGTCTTGCATTCACATAACCTGCAAACAACTTTTCCATCGCACCAAGATTATGCTTTACTTCTACGCAGCCTCTTTATATCGTGTATAAACATACTCATAAATCCGTTGACGATACACCGAAATACTTACTTCGTCATAACATTCCGGCAGATGTGCCCAAAGAGTATCACGAATTAAATTATCTACCGCCGCTTTCGTTTCCTGTTTATCTGTCCAATGATCCAATTCCGAAATCTTTGCTTTGATTTTCTGAAGCAATGCAGCCGTAACCTCTTTCAATTTCTTGATATCATTCTTGCTCAAATCCTCTCGGAACAGCATATCGTAGAGTGAAAGTTCCTCATCACTGGCAAAACCTTCACGAACATAACGCTGTTCTTCCTGGTTCATACTGTTTGCCAGATCCATCAAATCCATGAAGGTCTTTTCGATCGTTGCCCTGTCCTGTTCACTATTGTAATCGTCAATAATCTGCTGGTATCGTTCATAATAATTGATACGCTCTGGATTGGCGAACAGCATCTTATCCAATTTCATTCGGATAAGTTCTTCCAAATCCTTTAATGCCAAATTCTTTTTCTTAACCTTTGCAAACTCTCTGCGAAGCAAATCAAAGTCAATAGCGCTGATATCAAAACGGCGTGGTTCTTCACGTATCGTCATCGACGTATGCTGAATTTCAATATATGAACTAATAATTGCATTCATCTGTACCATCAAATCTGTTGTGTTAACCTGCAAATATGACAACTTCATAAAATCATAGGCATCTATCAACATTTGCAGATTAAAATCTTTTTCTGACAAAAAAGCTTTTGTTTTTTTGATAGTTTCAATGATACGAGCGATCAGTTCATCTTTGTCTACCGTAGGATCTGTCCCACCATTGCCGCCAACATCTGCCGTATAATCCGCTAATGCTTTTCTGAGTGCCTTTACGATACCTATATAGTCAATAATCAAACCGTTGCTCTTGCCTTCACTGACACGATTTGCCCGAGCGATTGTCTGCATCAGTGTATGTGCCTGTTTTCTGAAACAATCACTTGGTTTTCGCTGATAATTTCATGTGAAACCTTATGCAGGTAATCTTTTCTGGTATTTGTTATCCTCTCATGGCATAACGCTATTTTCCTTTTCTGCCTGCCTTCTGAAACATTTCCGACACAACTTTTCATCAGATTTACGATTTTGCTAATGGGCACCGTTGGTTCTGTTTCTATCATGTAATGCATATGGTCTTTGTCAGTTTCCATATACCTGATGATTCCAGGATGCTTCCCACATATCTCAAACGAAAGTCGTTTTCAATCATCAGATACCTGATTTGATGACAACAGTTTCTTTCTATATTTGCATACAAAAATTATGTGATACCGCAGCAAATATTTGTACCCATAGGGCATGATATTTCTACGGGCATTACTCTGCCACCACGAGACGGACGATTTTTGAGAATTTCCGCCTCTGCCATTTTAAATCGGCTATATGCATAGCGCAGAAAAATCAAGCCAAGCACCGGCATACAATACTGGTTGGATGTTAGCTTTGAACCGGAACGAAGCAGATCAGCCGATTCCCATAATTCTGCTTCTAATTTACGAATATTAATCATTGGTTTTTCCTCATGTTTTAATGCTTCTCTCATAATTCCTGATTGTTAAAAATATCACAGATTAGGCAAAACGGAGTAATAGGCGGGTGTTTTACTACTCTGGATTCTTAGTTTCACTCTACTTTCGGTGATACAATCTTTCCCACACATCTGTCATCCCGCATCTTTTGGCATCTTCTCGTGTCCACCATGTGATACAGTCATTAATATTCCAAGTCTCATACATTTTTCTGTATGATTTTCTATTCGCAGTCACATCGATTCGGGCATGGCGGACTTTTCTGTTGGCAAGTTTCTTCCCATATGCTCCATATCCTGCGTACTTGATAATAGGCGTTTTTTTAAAGCTTCTGCTCATGTTTTACTCCTGCACTGTTATCATGTCATGCCTGTACTATAGGTTTAAAAGGTTTTTTCTTTATTATAGCATACGTCCTCTGTATTTTCCACATAAAAGAAAAACGCCCTGATAAAGCAGCGCGTCTTTCTTTTTCCCATTATATCGCAGACTTTTCAGTTGGTATCTCCTTTACATAGCATAATACTGGCAATTTTTGAAAATATCAAAAAACAGGAAATCGTTTCTTGATTTCCTGTCTTTGTGTGCCGAGTGGAATTTACCTATAAAACGCAATATATCCGGCTTCTTTTGGGTGGTCTGCAATAAGGGCATCCCTTTCTTTTAACACATTACATGCAATCATTAAATCAGCTCCTGCGGAAACAAAATTAACAATCATCGTAAGAAAAGACACTGTACCCGGATATATAAAAATGAAACATATGCTACCCAAACCTAATACTACAAAAGGAGTTAACACGCCAAATAAATATGATTTCTTATCTAATGCCACTTTGCAGGCACAGCTTGGCATCATTGCGTTAATATTAAAGCGAACCACATTCCAGCCTTCTCCACTTGCAACCGCCCAGCCTACGCCATGTAATAATTCATGTATCACAACTGAAACTGCAATAATCGCTAGAAACATAATATAAAATGAAAGACCGCTTACCTCTAACAAATATGCTCTGTCAATCAGCAAAAAGCGATACAACAAGCCAAAAATAATTACAAATGGAAGTGCATAAAAAACGCCTGAAACCATTGCCTTTCCAGAAGTAATCGTAATATCTTTTTCATGATAACCCTGTTCCTGTAATTGTGCTTTTATTTTTTCAAAATTTTCGCTGTGCTTATCCATTGGGATTACCCTCCTCAAATAATATCCATCTTGATCATTGCGTCTGGCTTTGCTATTTACTGCTTAAAGTATAATTTATTTTTATTTTAATGTCAACTATTTCATACTTTTTAGCCAAAAAATATTGCTTGCCTTTTCATTGACAAGCGATATTCGTTTTGACTATTGAATTTTTTTATAGATTAAAATTGCGACAACCTCAACCGTAAGCACAATATCGTATATCCATTGAATGCAAAAAGCGACCGTATCGTAATTTATAGGTATACGATCTGATATTTTTGCAAAAAAATTAATAAGGAATATGAATACAATCATAGAAATAATACTTGCTTTTCCAATGATTGCCCGTCCTCTTTCATCACGGGAAGATTTTATAAAAAATAAAATAATCAAAATAAGCGTAATCGGTAAACCATACCATATCCCGAACAACAGGATTTGTCTATTATTCACAAGTTCATTTAGTATCTCAATCACTTTTGCACCTCCGAAAAATCAAATAAATCTTCAATCGTTACATCAAATACTTTTGAAATACTATACGCCAGCATCATAGAGGGGTTATAGCGATTTCTTTCAAGCTGCATAATTGTCTGTCTTGAGACACCCACCAAATCAGCAAGTTCTTGTTGCGTCATTCTCTTTGTGGCTCTGTATACATGGATTTTACTTTCAAACTGATATTTATTTTTTGACAATGGCTAGCCGCCTTTCTTTGCCGTTATTATTATTTCGCAGATACGAGTATAACATATTTCTCATATTTCGTCGAATAAAGATTTTAAAAACACATCTGCTCTTCCTTTAAACGGATTCGCATAAAGAAAGCACCCACCATTTCTGATAGATGCCTTTCAAACTATTTATTTCTTTCTGATTTCGTAGATAATCCAGCAAGTACAGCCTACTATGACAACGCAAAGCATCAGTCCGGTAAATCCGATTGCACAAATGGCTAAATCGCCTGCATAAAATGGGAAAAAATTCAACATTGCTCCAGCATACCATAGTACAAAATAATGAACGACAATAAAAATTGCCATCCGCAGGATATCCTTTTCCATTCTATTCTCCCTCTGTCAATCCTGATTTGTTCATATATAGAACCATCGCCTTTTATACGCCCTGTTCATTCAGCTTGCTCAGGCGCAATGCCTGATCCGCCGCAATACAAGCATCGATAATTTCCTGAATATCCCCGTTCAAGATCTTATCCAGTTTATACAGCGTCAAGTTAATCCGATGGTCTGTGACGCGTCCCTGCGGGAAATTATACGTACGGATCTTTTCAGAACGGTCTCCTGTCCCGATCTGGCTGCGGCGTGCCTCAGACTCTGCGTCCTGCTTCTTTTGCAGCTCTAAGTCGTACAGCTTGGCACGCAGCAGGGCGAATGCCTTTTCTTTATTTTGTAGCTGCGACTTTTCTGTCTGGCTGTAGATGACAATGCCTGTCGGATAATGGGTCAGGCGCACGGCAGAGTCTGTCGTATTGACACACTGCCCGCCGTTTCCTGACGCACGCATAACGTCAATACGGATATCCTTTTCGTCGATCTGGACGTCTACTTCTTCTGCTTCCGGCATTACGGCTACGGTAATCGTAGACGTATGGATGCGCCCCTGCGATTCTGTCTCCGGCACACGCTGCACGCGGTGGACGCCGGATTCGAACTTTAGCCTGGAATACGCGCCCTGACCGGACACCATAAAGTTGACGGATTTCATGCCGCCGATGCCGATCTCTTCTATTTCCAGCGTCTCGATCTTCCAGTGGCAGCTTTCTGCGTAATGGACGTACATCCGGTATACCTCTGCCGCAAACAGCGCCGCTTCATCTCCGCCTGCGCCTGCGCGAATCTCAACGACGACGTTTTTCTCATCGTTCGGGTCTTTTGGCAGCAGCAGTATTTTCAGCTCGTTTTCCAGACGCGCGACGGCTTCCTTAGACTCGTTTAATTCTTCCTTGGCAAGCTCGCGCATTTCGTCATCGGATTCTTCCTCCAGCATCAGCAGGCTGTCTTCAATGCTCTGCTTTGCCTTTTTATATGCTCCGTAAGCCTCTACGATCGGCGCCAGATTGCTCTGCTCCTTCATCAACTCCCGGAAACGCTTCGTATCATTCGCCACATCTGGCTCGCTGAGCTGGTTCATGACTTCTTCATACCTTAGCAGCAGGTCTTCTAATCGATCAAACATATCTTTCCTCCAACTATTAAAAACATCTTAAATCCGCCCCTTCACCACCCGTTCGTGATGCGCGAGGTCTTTTACCACCGCGACCTCCCGGTAACCAGCCGCACACATCATATTGGTCACCGCAGGCCCCTGGTCATACCCGATCTCCAGATACAAATACCCGTCCTTGTTTAAGTAGTCCTTGCTCTGCGCCACGATCTGACGGTAAAAATCCAGCCCGTCCACACCGCCGTCCAAGGCGCCGACCGGTTCGAAATCACGCACTTCCGGCATCAGGTTCAAAAGATCCGCCTGCGCAATATAAGGCGGATTGGATACGATCAGGTCAAATCTGCCGCTTATATTTTCATACAGGCTGCTGCGCACCCAGTCAACCTCCACTTCGTGGATCTTCCCGTTTTCCTTTGCCACCAAAAGTGCCTGCTTGGATATATCACTGCCGACCGCGGTCATCCCCGGCGCGTTTTTCATCAAGCTGATTAAAATACAGCCAGACCCGGTGCCTAAGTCTAATACCCGCATCTTTGGCTGGCAGATTTTCAGCGCTTCTTCCACAAGCGTTTCCGTGTCCTGCCTTGGAATCAGCACATTTGAATTGACTTTAAAATTCAGGCCCATAAATTCCTGTTCCCCTGTAATATATTGCAGAGGAATCCGTTCTGCACGCTTGCGGATCGCAATCTCATACTCCGACTGCTGCTCCAGCGTCATCGATTCTTCCATATGGGAATAATAAAATGTCAGATTGATCCTGCACACTGTCTCTAACAGCAGCCAGGCATCCAGCTTTGCTTCCGTGACACCCGCCTGCTCCAGCACTGTACTTCCCCAACCCGTCGCCTCGCGATAATTCATGTCACCCCTCCATCCTTTGCCAAGGCAGTTATATACGCTTTCCAGTCAAAAACCGCTTCCACAGACGCAATCCCGACTTCGATCATTGCATCGTCCGGCTCTCTCGTCGTCAGCCGTTGCAGCGCCATACCAGGCATACTGACTGCATCTATCCATACATTGTCGTTTTTTCCCGCAAACCGGATCACCTCATATGCACAGCCTGCAATCAGCGGAACGAGCAGCAGCCGGATTACAATTCTTAAGACACCGGAATCCGTGCGGATAAAGAAAAAGAAAATCATACTGATGATGGCGACAAGAAACAAAAAACTGGTGCCGCAGCGTTTATGCAGCCTGGAGCTTTTTCTTACATTTTCCACATTCAGCTCCATGCCGTGCTCGATACAGTTAATGCATTTGTGCTCCGCGCCGTGGTACATAAATACCCGCTGGATATCCGAAAGCCTTGAGATCAGCACAATATATGCAAAAAAAACCGCTATCCGCAGCACGCCTTCTAATAAAGACAGCGCTGCCTGCGACGCGATCCATCTGCGAAAAATCCCGGCAATCAAATATGGGATCAGCATAAAGATCACGATTGCTGCTGCCACTGAACATACCATCGTAATGCCAAGCATCATCGATTCCTTTGCTTCTTTTTTCTTATCCTGCGTTTCCTGCGTTTTTGCTTCCTCTTCTTCAAAAAAGGAAGCTGAATATGCCAATGTCCGCATTCCAAGAACGAGGGACTCCACAAAATTAAAAACACCACGGACAAACGGCAGTTTACGAATCCCTGTACCAGACAGGATTCCTTTATATTCTTTTGTATCTACTATAATCTCACCGTCAGGCTTGCGCACGGCGACCGCGTACTGCGTCCCGTTTTTCATCATAACGCCTTCCATCACAGCCTGTCCGCCGACCCCAGAATACCTCATCCGCTGCTCCTTACCATCCATAGTAAAAAAGGTTGAGATTTCACAACCTCAACCTTACCTGCCTCATTTTATGTTCTATTTCATGCCATATTTCTTATTGAACTGCTCAATACGTCCACGAGCCTGGCTAGCCTTCTGCTGGCCTGTGTAGAACGGATGGCACTTGGAACAAATTTCAACGTGAAGCTCTTGTTTTGTCGAACCGGTTACAAATGTGTTGCCACAGTTGCATGTAACGGTCGCCTGGTAGTATTCTGGCTGAATATCTGTTTTCATTATTTTCACCTCGCATGTATCATAATCAGTAATTCTCGCTCAAAAAATTAACAGCGATATTATAGTAGCATATCCATATTCCATATGCAAGAGGTTTTTTTATATTCCTATAAGATTTCCGCAAAATTTGGCAAAATTTACCTGATTGTTAAACTCTGCGCTTTTTCACAAGCTGGATAAAATCACGGTTGTTCCCGGTATGTGAAAACATATTTAAAATATTTTCCACCGCTTCATCGGTCTTCATGCCGTTGATGCCCTTGCGCATAATATCCACTGCTTCCCGCTCTTCCCGGTCAAGCAGCAAATCTTCGCGCCTTGTGCCGGATTTTACGATATCGATCGCCGGGAATACCCGTTTTTCCGATAATTTGCGGTCTAACACCAGTTCCATATTTCCGGTTCCTTTAAACTCCTCATAGATCACATCGTCCATCTTGCTTCCGGTATCGACAAGCGCCGACGCAAGCACGGTCAGGCTGCCGCCTTCGCGCATATTTCTCGCCGCGCCAAAGAAACGCTTTGGCATATGCAGCGCCGCCGGGTCAAGGCCGCCGGAAAGCGTACGCCCGCTTGGCGGAACGGTCAGGTTATACGCCCTTGCTAAGCGCGTAATGCTGTCTAATAATATCAGCACATCCTGCTTATGCTCCACAAGCCGCTTGGCACGCTCAATTACCATCTCCGATACCCGCTTGTGATGCTCTGGCAGTTCGTCAAACGTAGAATAAATAACCTCTACATTTTCCCCTTCGATCGCTTCTTTAATATCCGTCACTTCTTCTGGACGCTCATCAATCAGCAAAATAATCAGGTGGATTTCCGGGTTATTGACCTTGACTGCCTGCGCAATCTGCTTTAGCAGCGTAGTTTTGCCCGCTTTCGGCGGAGATACGATCATGCCTCTCTGTCCCTTGCCGATCGGGGACACCAGGTCTACAATACGCATAGAAGTCGTCGTACGGTTTGTCTCTAGGCGCAGCCTTGCATTTGGGAAAATCGGCGTCAAATCCTCAAAGTTCCTGCGCTGTGCCACAACAGACGGATGGTAGCCGTTGATCGTTGTAATATACAACAGTGCACTAAACTTTTCCCCCTGCGTCTTAATCCTCGTATTGCCGCGCACAATATCCCCCGTTTTTAATCCAAAGCGGCGGATCTGGGACGGCGATACATATACGTCATGCTCTCCCGGCAGATAATTTTCACAACGGATAAATCCATAACCATCCGGCATCACTTCCAAAATACCGTCTGCGGTTACCCCGCTGTCTAATTCGGAATTGATATCTTCTTTATTATTTTCATTCTCCTGCCTGCGCTGGCGCATCTCACGCCCCGCATTCTGCGCCTCCTGCCTGTCCGCTCTTGCTTCTGGGCGTTCCTGTCTGTCGGTTCTGCCTTCCATACGGGTATCTGGACGTTCCTGCCTGTCTATTCTTCCTTCTGGGCGTTCCTGTCTGTCGGTGCGATTTTCCGTACGGCTCTGCGCCTGTTCTTGTTTTTCGGGCTGCGCGCCTATATGGGGCTGCTCCGTCTGCGGCTTCGCTGTTTCCAAAGCTGCCTCTGTGTGGCTGCTTTGCTCTTTGAGTTTTTCATCTTCTGTTACCATACGGTCAATCAAGTCTGATTTTTTTAATCCACTAATCCCTCTCAGCCCGCGCGCTTTCGCAAGCTCTCTTAAGACAGCCAAAGATAAAGTTTCATATTTTTCCCTCATTAAAAATTCTCCTATTCTTCGTAGTAATATTGGGATTCATCAATCCGAACGCCATAAACAAAATTGCTGAAGTCTGTTTGAACAAACTGTGAATTCAATCTGACTAAAGATATATAATGAGTGTATTATACACCATTCTTTGGAAAATAGGAAGCCCTTTTTCTTGATTTATTAAAATATTGGTGATATCATTGTAATGTTGGTGTAAGTTTTGTAACATTTTACATATACAACAGAAAGGAGCTTTTATGGACCAGAAAGAAACCGCCATTTTTATGCACAAGCAATGGAATGGCAAGCTGGAAACGGTCTCAAAGTCACCAGTCAAAACAAGTGAAGACCTAGCGATCGCTTATACGCCTGGTGTTGCAGAGCCATGTAAATTAATTGCAAAAGATCCGTCTCTTGCTTATACTTATACGATCAAATCCAATACGGTTGCCGTTGTCTCTGACGGAAGCGCCGTACTTGGCCTTGGCAATATCGGGCCGTATGCGGCAATGCCTGTTATGGAAGGAAAATGCGTACTGTTTAAGGAATTTGCAAATATCAATGCCGTACCGATCTGCCTGGATACACAAGACACCGAAGAAATTATACAGACGGTCAAACAAATCGCCCCAGGCTTTGGCGGCATTAACTTAGAGGACATCTCCGCCCCGCGCTGCTTTGAAATCGAAGCGCGCTTAAAAGAGCTCCGTTGTTTTGCAACCCCTAATAGATACTTTCATTCATAAAACCTTAATCCACCCGCAATACCTGGATTTTTTTATGTCAAGTCTTATGCATTTTTTTGTTGTATTATATTGTGTTTCACGTG
>CAJTCR010000059.1 GCA_910574915.1 Eubacteriaceae bacterium | reverse complement strand
ATTCCTAAAAGTAAACCGAGCCAAAACAACAGTAACCCATGTGGGCAAAATAAAATATCTGGGATACGCATTTTACAGGAACAGAGGGAAGTGCAGATTCCGTGTACACCCTAAGAGCGCCGGAAAGATGAAAGGCAGGATAAGGGAGATCACCCAGAAAAACAAAGGGTGGAGTAACGACTACCGGAGACAGAAACTTGCGGAGTATGTCAGAGGGTGGATAAATTACTACAAACTTGCAGACATGAAAGGACTGATGACGGAGACGGATGAATGGCTCCGGCGCAGGATACGGGCAATCTATTGGAAACAATGGAAAAAGGTGAAGACGAGGTACCGAAACCTAAGGGCGTTAAAGCTTGAAGAATGGCAGGTGCATCAGATAGCCAACAGCCGGAAAGGTTACTGGAGGACAGCACAGATATTAAGCGTTGCCCTTACCAATAAAATAATAGCCAAGCTGGGCTATATCTCCATGCTTGACTATTATCTAAAAGTATCGTGAAAACTATTGAACCGCTGTATACCGAACGGTACGTACAGTGGTGTGGGAGGTCGGCTACTCAACTAATGGGTAGCCTCCTACCCGATCTCTAAAACAGGAGGAGGTGCAGATTGAACATTCAAAAAGTAAATGATAAGCCGGACAGATTCGGGTGTCCTGTGCTTTTTCGGAGGGAAGGTGGTAAACATGGATATTGGTGCGTCTGTCAGGAGTAATGTCATTATAAACAGGGACTGTCTTGCAGCATTGAAAGACATGCCGGATAAAAGCGTTGACTGCTGCGTTACATCGCCGCCCTATTACGGGCTTCGTGATTACGGGGTGGAAGGGCAGATAGGCAGGGAGGCAACGCCGGAACAGTATGTGGAAAGGCTGGCAGAGGTTTTTGTTCAGCTTTACAGGGTGCTTTCAGACAGCGGGACCTTCTGGCTGAATATTGCAGACTCGTACTGTGGCACAGGGAGCAAAGGGGCGTGTCTTGATCCCAAAAATCCCAAAGGGAGAAACGGGCAGAAAGTTTCCCTTACACAGAATGTCAGGGGCTGCAAGAACAAGGACATGATAGGCATTCCGTGGATGGTGGCATTTGCTTTGAGGGACTCAGGGTGGTATTTGCGAAGTGACATTATCTGGCAGAAAGGAAACGCAATGCCGGAGAATGTGAAGGACAGACCTACACGGAGTTATGAACATGTTTTCCTGTTTTCCAAATCCAACAAGTATTACTATGATGCAACTGCGATTGCAGAGCCGATTGCAGCGTCCACGGCAGCAAGGTATATGGGAGGGCGCAGTGACAGCGGCAAGTATTCAGCTATTGTGCCGGGACAGGGGAATGGAAAGGTACAGGGAATCAACAGACCGAGAAAGGCAGGGGAGATAAAAAAAGAGGATATTTCCTCATACAGGAACAGCAGGGATGTGTGGCTGGTCAACACGGTTGCCTACAGGGGGGCGCATTTTGCAGCTTTTCCCCCAAAACTGGCACTAAAATGTATCCTTGCGGGATGCCCGGAGAATGGGATTGTGGTTGATCCCTTTTTTGGGAGCGGCACGACCGGGCTTGTTGCAGCCGAAAACGGGAGGCGCTATATCGGCATTGAGCTGAACCCTGAATACTGCACGCTTGCGGCAGAACGGATTGGGGGTGCGCAGATTGAACATTAAAAAAGTAGATGACAAGCCTATGGTGATCCACACAAAGGAAAAACCAAAGCTGAAAGTAAAGGGAACACCGGAAACAAAAATCAAGGGCAGGAATGCCCTTACCGTACAGCATGGATCGAAAATTGCCGGGACTGTGGCGGAGAAAAGCGTGGCAGACGGGAAGATAAAGTTAAAAAAGAGTTCCGTCCATGTTACGGATAAAAGAAAGACAGGGCAGACAAAAACGGCAGCTATGGAGCATAGGGGAAGGAATGGCGGCACTGGCACGCAGGGCAGACAGGGGAAGGAACAGGAAGTGCGGCAGTCCGTGAATAAAGAAAACCGTATGTATTCCCGGTACTGTATAGCGAAAGCAGAAAAGGAAGCGGCAATTAAAAAGAAGCCCGCCATTCCGTCCGGTACTGCTTCAGTGGCGGCTGGGACTGCATTAGACGAAATGGATGGCGGCAGTGAAGTCCATGATGCATCCATGACGGCTTGCACGCTGGCGAAGCCTGCCACAAATGCCGCCTGTGCGGGCAGGAACCTTTACCGTTCACAGGCGGCAAAAGCAAAACAGGATAAACTCAGGAAAAAACAGTCCAGAAGCCGTATCAAGGAAAAGGCTGTAAAGGAAAGTGCGGTCAAGGCAGCAAGGAAAACCGCACAGACGGCGGCAAAGGAAGCGGCAAAGGAAACAGGGAAGAAAGCGGCAAAAGAAACATCAAAGGCTGCGGCAAAGACGGCAGCAGCCACGGCGGGAACAGGGGCAGGCGGCGTACTCGTCGGGACCCTTGCGGGAGAAGCCGCCGGGATCGCAATGGATAAGCGTGATGTGAAAAATTCCACAAGAAACCGCATGATAAAGCTGTTTGTGGCAAAGCTGCGGCAGGAAGATAACCAGGACAATATCGGCAAGGCATTAAAGGACATTGTGCTGCTGCGCTTTTCCATGATGGCAAAGTATATCGTGCGGTATGTGGGGCTGTTCCTGCTTGCGCTGTTTGCGGTAGTGGCGCTCATTGCGCTCCCTATCATAGCAGTCATAGCGGTCATTTACAATTCGCCGTTTGCGGTATTTTTCCCTTCCATATCATCGGGGGAGACAACGCAGGAAGTCCTCTCGGCGTATGTGTCGGAATTTAACGATGAGGTCAATGCGGAACTGAATAACCATGCCGGATATGACACAAGCGAAAAAATCTATGTAAATTATGAGGGTTCCGGCACACCGGACAATTTCTGTGACATTCTCATGGTCTACATGGTAAAGTACGGGGACGGCGACACGGCAACGGACATGACGGATAAGGCAAAGCAGAACTTAAAAGCCGTCTTTGATGATATGTGCAGCTATACCATTTCCAGCAGGACGGACACGGAGACAGACGAAGAAGGCAACACGACAACCACGACGGTCAAAGAGGTAGGCGTGGAACTGAAAACGTGTTATGACATGGTTTCCGTCTATGGGTTCAATGCGGAAGAACAGGCGATGCTTGCCGAACTGATGAAGCCGGAATATCTTGCAATGCTCGGCTATACTGGCGGGGGCGGCGATCCGGGGGAAACGATTTCGCCCGAACAGTATCAGGCAATCGTGGATGCCATTTCAGATGAAAACGGAAGGAAGGTCGTGGCGTTTGCATTGTCAAAGGTAGGATACCCGTACAGTCAGGCATACCGTGACAGCGGGGATTATTATGACTGTAGCTCCCTTGCCTACTATGCATGGCGCAGTGCGGGGGTAAGCATTATGTATGAGGGTTCCAATACGGCGGCAAGCGAGGGAAAATACTGCTATGACAATAACCTGCTTGTGAATTATGACGAAATGCAGCCGGGGGACCTGATATTTTACAGTTATGACAGGAACGGGCGCTTTATGAACATCACCCATGTGGCGATTTATGCAGGAAACGGAAAAGTGGTGGAGGCGGCAAACTTTCTTTAGGCCTGAAACTTTGTTATGAAATGTTTTTATGGATATGGAATGCAGCCGGCACCATTCTCTGTCAGGCAGGCCGCTCGTGCGGCATTCCTGGATCAGCTCCAGCCATTCCTGGCCACTGCGGGTTTTCTTTTTCTCTGACATAGCATCATCTCCTGATTATTATTTTTGGAATGGATGGCAGTAGTGGAGCCGCAGGAAAAGCAATAAACGGCTGCCGGGCTACTTTATCAAGAACTGATGTGGACATCCGCTCCAAGCTGATACCATTATAGAGCAAAATCAAGTTCCTGTGGAACGGTGGGTTATTCATCGCTTACCAAGTATGGGTTTGACGGTTGCAAGACAGATGCTTTTTCTGCTTCCGCTTATGCTGCTACTTACAATGACGGAACAAGTTTCACTTATATGGCTGGCCTTTCCTGCTGCAGAGATGCTGGGGATTTTTGTCGGACTGTATTATCATAACACCACTTTACAACTTTTATAAATGATACCCTTGCTGTTTAATTAGCTGTTTTAAGACATGCATTACGCTTTTGGATTTTATGCTGGTTTCGATATTTTTCATGAAAATGGCATAAAATACCTGCTGGCGGATCTGCTCGCTGAGTGCGAACCGAAACTCCTGCACACTTTTTGCCGAAAATATCTGCAAGGACACGGCGCGCAGATGTGCGGCGGTTAATTTTTGCAGAAATCACTTGAAAAGATCAGATAATTCCCGCAGGAAATAGAACCGATAAATCTGAAAAATGAAGATATTTTACAAGACGCAGAAAAAAATAAGAGGTAAAATGGCTCTTGACAAAATTCAAAAATTCGGAGGTAATCCACATGAAGAAAGAAATAAGGACAGTGGTATATGATGATGAATTGAGGATGGAGGCATACCGCTTTGAGGGAATCGTGCAGCCGTTTCCAAGCCATTTCCATGAGCATTATGTCATTGGGTTTGTGGAGAAAGGGGAGCGTGTGCTTTCCTGCCGTGACAGGGAGTATGCCATAGAAGAAGGCAGCATCGTGCTTTTCAATCCGGGTGACAGCCATGCCTGCGTACAGAGTGATGAAGGGACGTTTGATTACCGGGGCTTCAACATTTCAAAGGAGGTTATGCTCAATCTGGCGGAGGAGGTCACGGGAAAACGGGAGCTTCCGGGATTTTCAAGAAATGTTATCTGCGATGAGGAGGTAGCCTGCCACCTGCGCCCGCTGCATGAGATGGCCATGATAGGGACGGGGGAGTTTAAGAAAGAGGAGACGCTGCTGTTCCTGCTTTCGTACCTCATCCAGAATTACGGGAAGCCATTTGAAAGCTGCATCCCGGAGTGCAGGCAGGAGATTGAAAAAGCCTGTGAATACATGACAGCGCATTTTACAGAGCGCATTTATTTAGACCAGATCTGCCACCACGCAGGGCTCAGCAAATCAACGCTGCTGCGGGCCTTTACGAAGGAAAAAGGAGTCACACCGTACCGATACCTTGAAACTGTCCGCATCAATGAGGCAAAAAAGCTGTTATCGGAAGGCGTACCGCCCGTGGAGGCAGCCATAAGGACAGGGTTTTCCGACCAGAGCCATTTTACAAATTATTTCAATCAGTTCATAGGGCTTGCACCGGGTACTTACCGTGAAATATTCTCGGAAAAAGATGGGGATGGTGGGCAGCATGGGGAATAGGAGATCAGCCGGGCATCTAGCGGCGCTGTTCACCATCATCATTTGGGGGACGACATTCATATCCACCAAAGTCCTGCTTACGGATTTTATGCCGGTGGAAATACTGTTCTTCCGCTTTGTCATGGGATTTGCGACACTCTTTTTGGTTTGCCCGCACCGTATGAAAGGCGTGGGGCACAGGCAGGAGCTGACTTTCGTGCTGGCGGGCTTGTGCGGGATATGCTTATATTACCTGCTGGAGAATATCGCGCTTACATATACGATGGCATCCAACGTGGGAGTCATCATTTCGGTTGCACCGTTTTTCACGGCAATTCTGTCGCATCTGTTCCTGAAATCAGAAGGGAAGCTGCGGGCAAATTTTTTTATAGGCTTTGTGGTGGCAATGGCGGGTGTCCTGCTGATCAGCTTTAACGGCTCCCGGATGGAATTAAACCCGATGGGGGATTTGCTGGCAGTCCTTGCGGCATTTGTGTGGGCGTGCTATTCCATACTGACAAGGAAGATCAGCAGCTTCGGCTACCCGGTCATACTCACCACGCGGAGGACATTCTTTTACGGCATTCTGTTCATGGTTCCGGCATTGTTCCTTTTCGATTTTGAAATCGGGCTGGAACGGTTTGCAGATGTGACGCATCTGCTGAATATTCTGTATCTTGGGCTGGGGGCGTCCGCACTCTGCTTTGTCACATGGAACCTTGCGGTAAAAGTGCTTGGCGCGGTCAAGACTAGCGTCTATATTTACATGGTTCCCGTCATAACGGTGGTGACTTCCGTGCTGGTGCTGAAGGAGCCGGTGACGTGGGTTTCCATTATGGGGACGGTCCTGGCGGTTGCGGGGCTTTTCCTTTCTGAATATAACGGGAAGGGGAGTGGGAACAGTGAATGAGCCTGCGATAAGGACGGAGGAGCAGATCATCAGCCCCTTCCCCGACAGGGAAACCTTAGTTTGCTGAGGATGGGTGCTGAAAAGAATGGAAGGACAGCTTTTGGTCTATCCGCTGTATTACAAATTTTCGGATGGGGATATCCAGGAGAACATCTGCAGGTGTGAGGAAATCAGCCGCCAGTGCGGGGCAAGATGCGAGTTTCGCATCGTGGAACATACCAATTACCACCTGAGTTCCATCCTTACGGACAATGGATACAGGCTAGAAAAATGTGGCGTGGTCGGTGAATGCGATTTAATGGTGAATGCCGGGAAACTGTGCATGGAAGGGAAAATGCCGGATGGGCTGTTCCTGAAAAATGGGAATGGTGGGACGGAAACCTGCCGGATACAGGCATGGAGGACATCCTGTGGTTTGCAGTGGCAAATGGAATCGTAAGGATACTGGCAGATATTCCAGGGAGGGGAGAACTGCCGGAGCAATATGGGCGGTTGGGCTTTCATAGGGCCTATCTTTACCGCTGTTATCAGAAAAAACAGGAGGAGAAATCCTCCAAAGAACAGGAGGATTGAAAGATGGATTTACAGAATGAAAAATGCGTCATGGTGCTTGATGAGAACCTGCCACTTGGCATCATAGCGAACACGGCGGCGATCATGGGCATCACGCTGGGGAAGCAGATGCCGGAGGTCGTAGGTGCGGATGTGTATGACAGGACGGGAAACGGGCATTTGGGGATTATAGAATTCCCGGTGCCGATCTTAAAGGGAAATGTGGAGGTGATCAAATCTATCCGTGAAAAGCTGTATGAGCCGGAGTTTTCGGACTTGACGGTGGTGGATTTCTCAGACCTTGCACAGGGGTGCAAGACCTATGACGAGTTTATTAAAAAGATGAAGGATGTTTCAGAAACGGAACTGAATTATTATGGGGTTGCTATCTGCGGGGCGAAAAAGAAGGTAAATAAATTGACGGGAAGTATGGCGCTGCTGAGATAAAGGGTATACAAAAGCTAACCGCCGCAGATGACTTACCACCATATGCGGCGGCCTGCCGTTTCCGCAGGCAGGTTTGACAGCAGAAAACCACTTGAATTCCGTGGATGTTATTACTTTAGCAGGAACGATACTCTGCCGAAGTAATAGAAAACGGAAAGGAGCATCAGCCTAAGAAAATGCGGACAGAATACACCTGCCCTTTGGAACTGGTGCATGACATGATCAAAGGGAAATGGAAACTGATTATCTTATGGCGGCTGCGTTTGGGGGCGACATCTCTGGCGAAGCTGGAACGTGACATAGACGGCATTACACAGAAAATGCTACTGGAGCAGTTAAAGGAACTGATGGATTATGGCTTTGTGGAAAAGAAGTCCTATGAGGGATACCTGCTCCATGTGGAATATTCCTTGACGGATGGTATGGGAACGGAGATACTGGAGGCATTAAGGATTATGCAGCATATCGGGATTGATTATCTGAAAGCAAACGGCATGGGGCATATTCTGGAGGAAAAGGGAGTAGTGCCGGATTAGTACCCACGAAAAAGTGGGTAATTTACTCTCCAGCAACTGCCGCTTATAATATCATCATAAAATCGGATTGGAGGATATTAAAGATGAATGTTACGAGCAGCGGTATTGTAAACGGGGTAATCCAGCCCCAATATGGCGGGCATGGAACGCAGTTCAATGTAAATGGCATACCTACTTATGCCTTACGGGGAACCATATTTATACAGGCAGCTCATCGAATTTGTAAGCCCGGACAAGCGGGCGGCGGAAATGGCATTGGGGGAAAACATATCCTGGTTACTGAAACTGCCCCTATATCGGACGAATGGCGAAAAACTATAGACTTGTTTTTGGATTTCCCGTACTGGATTTATGCCTTTCGCTCCATTTTATATGCCTTTCGTTCCCTGCATCTCAAAATAACAAAAAATCTGCCGATAAATTAAGTAACGGCAGAAACAGAAATCCGAGGTGATGAATTCCGAGGTGATGAATTTTGAATATAGCAGTGGTCGATGATGAGGAAGCCATCAGAGAGCAGATTGGTGGATTCATAAAAAAACGGAATCCCGGTTTTGATATAAGCGTTTTTGACACGGGGGAAGGACTGCTTGCGGCAGGAAAGGATTTTGACATTATCTTCCTCGACATACAGATGGAGGGCATGGGCGGCATTGAGGCGGCGAGGATCCTCCGGCAGTCCGGCGTGGATGCGGTGGTCATCTTCATTACGGGAATCAGGGAATATGTGTTTGAGGCTTTTGACGTGTCGGCGTTCCACTATCTGCTAAAGCCCATTGAGGAACAGAAATTCATGGAGGTGCTTGGCAGGGCGGCAGAGGAAGCCAGGAAAAGGAAAGGGCAGAAGGAGCGCCAGATATTCATACGTGCGAAGAACCAGGGGTATACGCTTAACCTAAACAGCATCCTGTATATCGAGAGCAGGGGGAAGAAGGTGGAGATCCATACCACGGACATGGAGGACATCATAGAGTCCTATGCCACGATGGATGAACTGGAAGGGCAGCTTGGGGATGGCTTTTACCGCTGCCACAGGGGATATCTGGTGAACATGGCGCACATAGCGAGGTATGACAATGACAGCATCTTCCTTTCCAGTGGCGAGAAGGTCTACCTGACAAGGAAGAAGCACAATGGGTTTGTAAAGGCGTATATGTGGTATCTGCAGAATGGAGAGGTGTCCTGTGTATGAAGTGGTGAATGGCCTGCTGGGAGTGTTTTCTGCCATGTTCCAGGGATGCTGCCTGCAGTATTTCTTCGGGAGTTTCCTGGAGGGAAGGATAAGGAGACACCATGCGGGATTATGGACTGTATTTTTGTATGCTGTGCTGAAGCTTGGAATGGATTTGATTCTGCCCTCAGATTATGGGAGTGTAAGGATTTTTGCAAAACTGGCACTGACCTTGTGCATCCTGACCATTCTTGTAGTGTGCTGTTACAGGGCGGCCGGAAAAATAAAGGTCTTCCTTGTGGTCGCTTTTCTTGCAACAGGTGAGTTCAGCTTTTTTCTGGCATATAATGTCTGCTGGCTGGGGAGTAATCTTTATTCCGTATGGATGTGGTGTCTGGAAAAAGGATATATTGCATCGCTTGACGTTTTTGACGGATTATTGTTAGCTACCACATTGGGGATATCAGCGACAATGCATATCGTTTCTATAGTGATACTGTCTGTTTCCCTAAAAAGCATTGTAAGGAGTTTCAGGGAAAAGGATTATGCCATCCGCCAGATGGAATTATTGTTTATTTTAGCACCCAGCATGACGGCGGTGTTTATCTGCACATTACTGCGTATGGTTTTAGTCACGATAGAGGATGGAATCCAGGCATCCTTATACGACAGATATCCGGCATTGGTAGTTATGGTGCCGGCTGTCCTTTTGCTGTCTTTCCTGTCCATTCTGTTCGGAGTAAAGCTTTTTCAGGACATGATTTATTGGAACAGGGAAAAAAGCAGCCGGATCATTCTGGAGAAACAGGTCAGCAGCCTGCAGGAGCATATGGGGGAGATGGAGCGCGTCTATTCCGGGATACGGGGGATGAGGCACGATATGAAGAATACAATCTCTGTCATCATGCAGCTTGCGGCAGGGAAGGAGGACGGACTGCAGGTATATCTGGAAGAGCTGAGCCGGACGATGGACAGACTGGAATTCCGTTTTAAGACAGGGAATACGGTGGTGGATACCCTGTTGAATATGAAATACCATGAAATTGCCAGTACGGTGCCGGATCTGCGTATGGATGTGGAAGGGCTGCAGTTCCCTGAAAAACTGTCCATCCAAAGTTATGATATCGGCATTATTTTAGGGAATGCGCTGGACAACGCAATAGAGGCGTGCCGGAAACTGAAAGCGATAGAACCGGATGCGGAAGCCTTTATCCGCATCAGCTCATTCCAAAAGCGGGAGCTGTTTTTCCTGAAAGTGGAGAACAGCTTTGACGGGAGGGTTGTGAGGAAACCGCAAAATGAGTTCCCCGTGACGGACAAGGCGGACAGGGAGAATCACGGGATAGGGATGGTCAACATCAAAAGCACGGCACAGAAATATCAGGGAGCAATGGATTTTAAGGTAAACGGCAGGGTGTTCATCCTGTCGGTGATGATGAAAAATGAGAGGAGAGAGGAAGATGGATTTCGGAGTGACAGGTAAATTGGGAGGGTATTATCTGGCGGAGCAGTACCGGAAGAATGCGGCGGCAAAAGTACCTGCAGAAGAATTATGACTGTGTAAAAAATGGCAGTGTGGAGATTTCCGGTTCTTATCTGAAAGAGTGTGCATAGAACCCGGAAAAGGCGAAAGAACTGGAAGAAAGCCTTGCTTACTTCAAAGAGGGATATGAAAACGGCCTTAAGAGTGCCCAGGCAAATGCCAGGGCTATCGGCGCGAGGGTGGTGAACCATACGGAAAGCTGGAGCATCGACAGCACAAGGAATATAACGATGATGGCATCCACCACGGTGACTTCCGACAGCGGGGTACGGCGGAGACGCAAAGACCGTGCATCCCTGTCGTGGGTAATTTGGATGGAGGTGAAGGTCAGTATGGAATTTGACCGAGGAGCTGGGACCTATTATGAGGGAGCGGCTTTGAACGACAGAGGGGCTGACATTGAAATAATTGATTACAATGGAGGATTTGAAAAAATGAATATTAACGGAATAGGAACAACAGGATATCCGGCATGGCAGGGGGCAAGGAGGACACAGCAGAATGCAGCAGGAAAGAGTTTTGCGGCACAGATGAACAATGTGGCAGGTGCAAAGCCACATACATCTATAGTCTATATGAAAACGGATGATATGCTGTACTCTGGTGGTAACGGGACAGGACTGTCCTTTTACATCAAATATGCGGAAGGTTCAACAGAGGATGATCCGACTGTGATTGCAAAAGGTGTTGATGAAAATGGAAATGAATTTGAGCAGACCATACATATCAACAAGATAAATCCGAAATGTGCAACGGTTGTGGAGATGCGGGCTTTGGAAGCGCATCTTGGCGTAGATAAAAACGGAGGCATTTCTTCCCTTCCACCAGAGACAGGAGAGATGGGATTGCATGACAGAGCAGACTTTATGGATATGTTTCAAAAGCAGATCAGTGATATGAGGCTGTTAGGGCAGCAAAAACTGGTGGCATATTACCAGTACAGTATGCAGGCGTATTGGGATTTCATGAACAGGAAATAAATTCTATCGGCTACATATTCCCGATAAGCCACAGAGGGCGCAGGCATCCCTGGCGTTTCGGCAGATTGGGGGATCAGGGAGCTGGGAGGGGAGGCGAAGTGCGGTATAAAATTTGAACGGGAGACCAGCTATTTGCATGGAGGAAATGAACCGCTTGGACTTATTGCAAGGGAGCGGATGCGGCTCTGAACGACAGAGGGGACGCAATAATAAAAATAATGGAAGGTTTGAAAAAATGAATATCAATGGAATAGGAACAACAGGACATCCGGCGTGGCAGAGTGCAAGAAAGGCACAGCAGAATATGGCAGGAAAGAGTTTTGTGGCGCAGGTAAATAATGTGGCAGGTACACCAAAAGTTTACAATATTTTTTCTGATGAAGATATGCTGTGGACTGGTGGGAACGGCACAGGGCTGTCTTACTATCTCAAGTATGCGGAAGATTCAACGGAAGATGACCCGAAAATAATCGCAAAAGGTGTTGATGAGAATGGGGACGAATTTGAAAAGACCATACATATCAACGAGATAAATCCCAAGTCGGCGACTGTTGTTGAAATGCGTGCCTTGGAAGCGCATATGGGTGTGAAAAAGTTGGGAGGCTTTACTTCACTTCCGATGGAAGCCGGGGCGATGGGATTAAATGACAGGACGGATTTCATGGATATGTTCCAGAAGCAAATTGGCGACATGAAGCTGTTGCTCCAAAAAAAGACAGCGGCATATTACCAGTACAGTATGCAGGCATATTGGGATTTCATGAACAAGAAATAAATTCTATCATGATATAAATTGTGCGAGAACAGCAATCATCTGTTTGGGTGAATTATTTGAAATTGCTATTGAGCAGCAAACAATCTGGTCTGCGGTTGGATTGCATGGTGCTGGCGGTTACAGAGCGCAGTGTGGTATAGTTGAAGGAACTCTTATGTTCATAGGAATTTATCTTCATAAGATGGGGAAAACAACTGATGAAATTGTATCTGCCTGCTATAACTTTGCGTCTGCTTTTGAAAAAACATTTGGTTCATTGAGATGTCTTGAATTACGACCCATGGGATTTTCAGAAAACGATCCTAAGTTACAGCTCAACAAGGCAGGGCAGAGATTCAGGCAGACCGGGGAGCAGTGAAGGTTGGTATGGAATTTTGTCGGGGAACATAGAAGAATAGTTCTGTGTAAAGTAATGAACTGCTCGGACTTATCACAAGGGAGCAGGAGCGGCTCTGAATGACAGAGGGGCTGCCATTGAAATAATTGATGACAATGGAGGAGTTGAAAAAATGAATATTAACGGAATAGAAACAATAGGATATCCGGCATGGCAGGGGACAAGAAAAACAGAAAGCAGTACGAAGGATGGATTTGGGGCGAATGTGCAAGGTGCAAAAAATATAGTGCATATCGACCCTGAAGCAGTGTTTTCCATCCATCACGTAAAGACGGGGGAAAGCGCAAACGTATATCGGGCGGATGATTTTTCAGAGGACAATCCGGTTTACCTTGTGAAAGGCACTGACATAAACGGAAATGAATACGAGCAGACGGTGGATGTGAGCAAGGTAAATCCGAATAGCTGCTCTTATACGGAGATGCTTGCGCTAAATGCGCATACCGGGAATAAGTCAGACAGCAATTTCATGACTATGTCGATATTGAAGGATAAGATGGACGGTACTTCCTACCACGAAAACGCGGATTATATGGCAATGGCGCACGAACTTATGAATGACATGAAAACGCTTGGAAATTGGGACGGGTATCTGCGGTATGGGAAGTGGATCAATGATATTCTGACTTTCTGTAAAGGCAAATCATGATTGAAAACTGCCCTACGGCTGCATATCCCCAATGAGCCACAGAGGGCAGGCATCATATACGGCAACAGCAGGCGGAAAATCGTCAGAGTCTCATGTTGGCGGCAAGATTGGGAGCGAAGCGAAGCCTGGCACAAACAGAGATACCGTATCAATTTCTGGAGCAGGACAGCAATTTTTTGCCGAAAAAATGGAATCAGGTACTGATATGGAATTGATACATATCGGTTCTGGTTTAGATGGATTCAGAAACGCCGTATGCTCTATGAATGAAAAACTGCCCGTTAGCTGGAAGGCAATGGTCGATCCGTATAATACGATTACAAGCCTGGCTAAAGCAGAGTTCCGTCTGAAACAGTTGGAAGACTCGACGGTTTCTCATAAAGATGAGGATATAGAGAAGGGCGCAGAGGCTTACGCAAAGGAAAAGATTGATGTATTGATAGAAAAGAAAAAAGCTATGATTGCTGACGGAACGGCAAAAACCGCAGCCGAGGAGTACGAAGAATACAAAACGGCATACGATGCTTACCATTCGGAAAACGGCAGCAGCCTGATTGAAAAGATGACAGGAGATACAAAGAAAGCATATGACATATATAAAAATATTATTGATGGAACGAAAACATCAATAGATGACGAGGAATTTCTTATTTTCCATAACTGCACAATGTACAGGGCAGCAAAAGCCGAATACATTCAAAAAACTGAAGAACTATATAATGCCATGAATGGCATTCCTTTTCCGATATGATAAAGGCAACCTGCATAGAGGGGACAAGGGCAAGGTTCCGCTTTGCTGGGGAGAATAAGATATACACATTTGATGAATACATAAAAGAGCTTGATAAGCGTTCAAAGAGCAATGTGTAGGTGAGTCCATAGGGCGGGCAGGGCAGGAGTCCCCACGCTTTCCGGCAGATTGGGGAGCATTGAGAGGGGATGAAAGCCAGTATGGAATTTGACCGTGGAGCATAGGAGAATAGCTTTGTATAAGGCAATAAACTGCTTGGACTTATTATAAGGGAGTAGGAGCGGTTCTGAACGACAGAGGAATCGCTAAAATATTGGATAAAAATGGAGGATATTTGGAGATGAGTGTAAATGGAATAGGGACAGCGGGATATCCGATGACAGGATACACGGTAAGGAAGATGGAAAGAAGTGCGGAACCCGGAACGGTGGGATTTATGGAAACGGTGGAAGAAAAGGCGGCGCAGGGAAAAGCAGCCGATCAGGATGAGAAAGCCTTTGAGATGATCGGCCCCAATGCTCCACAGGAAGTGAGGGATGCGTGGATGGATGCGGCGAAAGAAGTAAATGCGAATGGAATGGGAATCCGGGGTAACGGAATGATGAGCCACATATCGCAGATGATGGTGCAGCGCCTTAATAAGCAGCTTAAGGGTGAAACGGAGAATTTTGACATTCTTGGAAGTACAGTGGAATCTGCGATTCAGGCAACGAAAAAGGCGCTGTACGATTTGGAGCATCCCGTAGTATATACGCCCAGGAGCATAGAGGTTCAGCAGGCCCGCATCAAAGAAGGGGAATTTTACAGAGCGTTTTTGGAGAAGCTGGAACAGTTATAGGACGTAGGCCATGCTGATTTCCATGCTTATATCAGCGGCCTGCACAGCCTTATAGAAGATCCGTATATGCATCAAAAAACTACAATGACCTGGCGGGGATGACAGGTATTGCATTCAGTCTTTCCAGCATGGTCAGCCCTGTACTAGTGCCTTGTTAAGTCTAAAACTGTATCAAAACAAGGCACTGAAATAAGTTCCTTTGATATAAATATTTATTCTTCAAATAGCGGCTTTGGATACAGCCGTTTCAGTTTTATGCGTGCATCTTCTACTGTAAAATGCCATTTTACACCAACCTGTATTTTATTACGGTCTTTCTCCCAGTCAGAAATTGTGTGATGCGGTAAGATGCTTCCGCCTGGCTTCTTTTTTTCTGTAATGGTTATGCCATTTCTTCTGCCATCAAATAATTCAGCAGGATTGTATTTAGGATTGTATTTATATGCACAGTAAAATACCTTTTTAGTATGAAAAACGATATTATATATGTATTTGATATTTTGTTGATGGCCATTTATAATGAGATCAGAAGGAGGAAGGAAGATGGCAGAGGCAAAAGATATATACGGGGGCATTTACCAAAACTTGATTGATGCCGGTTGTGACCAGCAGATGACAGAACTGTGTATGACATTTGTAAAGGAAGGTCAGTTCTCGGATATTGTGCCGGTACTCACAAGACATAGGAAGGATTTGCTTGACTCTGTCCATAAAGGCCAGAAACAGATAGACTGCCTTGATTACCTGCTCTATAAAATAAAAAGTAGACGTGAAAATGGAAAACAAGGATACTAGTACAGCATTGCAGAAATAACAGTGAATACAGCACCCGCTATTTCCGCCATCACCGCGTTGTCGTCAGTCAATGATGCACCCGGCATCGCCTCCTTCCTCCGCCTTGTGCTGACAAAAATAACGTGCACTGTATGCACTGTTATTTCTGCAACGCTGTACTAGGACATTTAAGATCAACCCGAAAATTGAGATGAAAAAGGTTCAGTATAAGAACTGTTATGGCATTACACTGGCAGGTGACCTTTATCTGCCGGAAGGTTATGAAGGAAAAAAGAACCCTAAGCTGGAGCAGTTTTTTAAGGAAAATTTGAAATAAAAAATAGAAAACAGGAGGATTTGAAAATGAGTACAACATTACCGAAAATTGCATTAGGAGCCTGGTCTTGGGGTGCAGGAGCAGCCGGAGGGATCAGGTATTTGGAAACCATTTATTTGAAGAAGAATTGAAGCCGGTGTTTGAAAAAGCAGTGGAGTGCGGGCTGAACCTGTGGGACACGGCTGCGGTTTACGGAGAAGGGACTTCTGAACGTATTCTTGGTAATTTTGTAAAAGATGTGCGCCGGGACAGCGTTATCCTTTCTACAAAATTTACGCCGCAGATAGCCGGCAGTTCGCCGGATGCTATGCAGGAGGAGAAAATATATCCCGGTTGCTGGCTTTAGATGAAAGATAGTAGAGAGGAAAAAGGATTGTAATGTCCTTTTTCCTCAGTCTGAACAGGATGAAAATTGTAAGCAGGCTGGACAGGGTTATCATTTCCCGTTCTTCTGTTGTCAGTCCTTCCCTTGTGTAAATATCGCCAAAAGCAAACTCAACAATGAATTTTCCTAAATCGGGCGCTATGTCCTCAAGGGACTTTATGACATTTTCGCCTCCTTTGCCATCAATTGCCTTTAACTGTTCCATGCCCTGTGTAAACCTTGTGTTTTCCATTTGATTTTGCCTCCTTTTTTGATTTCCGCAGGTAATGAGCCAAGCAGCCGCACTTGTGCGGATATTTGGCGAATACTGCGAGAGTCAAAATCCCTGCTGTTTATGGCAGGGTATTGACTAATAAGAGCATATTACTTAGAGTATAGTGTAAGTCAAGAACTTTTTCAGGAGTGATTTTTATGAGGATTGGAGAGATGGCAAAAGCAGCCGGGATCAGTGAATATACCCTGCGGTATTATGAGAAGAAAGGGTTGATCAGGGTAAGGCGTAATAATGCCGGCAGACGCTGTTATGATGAAAGTGATATGGAATGGATAAAATTTATCAAACGCCTGAAAGACACTGGTATGCTGCTAAAGGATATTAAGGAATATTCAAGGCTGCGGTATGAGGGAAATACCACTATGCCGGAACGTCTGGAAATGCTTGAAAAGCACAGAGAGTATGTGTTAGAGCAGCAGAAGAAATGGGCAGAATATCTAAGCAATCTGGACGATAAAATTGCTTTTTATAAGGATTCGATATTATGAGGAACATAACGGGAATTTGGAAGGAGAAGTAGTATGAGTGAAATTCGCAGGATAAAGTGCGGAAACGGTAACTGCTATATTATCGAAAATGGAGTTGGTGGAATATTAGTTGATACAGGAAAGAAGGAGTTTGCAAAACGGGTGATGGAGGCGTGCAGACAATATCATGTTAAACTGATTGTTTTGACACACGCACATTTTGACCATGCAGAGAATGCGGCACAAATATCAAATGCCTTAGGTATTCCCATTGGAATGAGTGAAAAGGACTGTAATCTTATTCAGTCCAATGCAAATCAGGGACTTTCCGCAGAAACTTTTTTGGGAAAAATTGTTTTGTCGGTTTCCCTCAAAGATTTTTCAGTGCGTTCTTTGGAGAAATTTAAGCCGCACATATTATTGAAGGATGGGGACAGTTTATCAGGCTATGGAGTCAACGCCAGTATTATTGCCCTGCCTGGACATACGGATGGTTCGATTGGTATTGATGTGGAGAATAAAGGTTTCATAGTGGGGGATGCACTGATGAATATGTTTTATCCGACCGTATCAATGCTGTTCCATGATAAAAATGAAATGTTAGACAGTGCAAGAAAAATCAGCAGGCTTGGCAATAGAACCATATATTTTGGACATGGTAAACCGGTGCCTAACAAACAGTGGGTAAAATAGCGGACAGTACATATGTTCTCCGATGCTGCAGTTCGGAGCGATTCGTACCAGATGGTAACTGTAAGCGCCATTCGTTTCTTCCGACGTCAGGATATGTTTTAACTCTACACCCGTAAAGTCAGGATGTTCCCTCCACGGAATGTCACTGAAATCTTTCGTGTCAGCAGGGGTGACCAGTTTCCCGTTATTAAAGGTTTCAAACGTATTCATTGTTCATGTCCTCCATTTTGTTTATATATTGTACCTGTGTTTACAGTATAAAAATAATGAGGGATTTTTGCTTGTAAAAAATTGCTGTCTTAGTCAGATGGTTTTACTGGAGGCAAGATATTCTGTTGGGGAAATTCCAACTATGTTTTTGAAAGCCCTGTCAAAGTGGCTTTGGTCGTAAAATCCCGTATTCACAGATGTCTCGGTAACGGATTTGTTTGTAAACAGTAAATCCTGTGCTTTGCGGATGCGGTTCTGAAGGTGGAATTTATGGGGCGTCAATCCTAAGTTTCTTTTGCATTTGCGGATAAGGTAATATTTGCTGAGATATAAGTCGCCCGCAAGACTGTCCAGTGCCAGGGAATCCGAAAAATGCTTTGTCAGTCTGTCACAAAGGATGAGCATATCATTTTCCATTTCCTCTTTATATGTGTCATGCAGCTCATATACAAAGGAGACTGCCTGGAGTAAGAGTTCTGTCTGAGGTTTTGTTATCTGCTCACGGATTTTTGGAGATAGCAGAACGTTTCTAAAATTTCTATGCCATTTTGGGAATTGTAATTCTCAATATAAGATTTATCCATGCAGAGTGATACAAGGCTGGAAGTGTCTGTAAGGTTCACTGCATGGGGCATAAATGGCGGCACAATAAAGAAATTATTTTCCTTTAACAGCAAGGATTTATTTTCCAGAGTGGCAGTGACGTTGCCTTTTATGCAGAGGGAAATGATGTAATGGTTTGCATGGTTGTGGGAAGAAAATTTTTTGTTTATGTTTTCGGACAGGACAAATTCAATGGGATATTGACGGGAGCGAAAGTATTTCATTGGCAGTTCTCCTTACTGTTTTGTGTTTCAGACAAATAGTTTTCACCCCAATCGCACAGGGCATCCAGTATGGGGGCAAGTGTTCTTCCATATTCCGTGAGGCTGTATTCCGTCTTTGGCGGCACGACAGGATAGACCACACATATGATGCTTATGGCTACGGAGCTGGGACTTGGCAGCGTATGGATTTGTTATTTTAAGCCGGATGTGTTGAAACAGGGGCTAGGTCTGCCGGAAAATCTGGAGCCGGTAGATATCCTTGCATTAGGATATTCAGCAGAACCGTGGGCAGACAAAGACAGGCACAGCCAGACGAGAATACCGATGGATGAGTTAGTGCAGTACAAATAAGATAAAACGAAAAAAATACGGATAGGCTGAAATTATTCTAAGGAAAGGACATACCTTGAGAATAAAGTTTCAGCCTATTCTTTATTATATGGATTTACATAATCTGGGCAGAGGTATTTTTCGCTCCACTCAAACATGGTTTCCAGTACAGGAAGGAAACTATGACCTAACTCCGTCAGGGTGAATTGCAGCGGTTAAAAAGTGCAGGATTTGACGGACTGATGATAGGCATGGAAACGGCAGATGAGGAGGCGCTGCAGTTTATGAATAAGGGCTATGGGAAAAAAGACATTCTGGTGCAGTGCGGGCGTCTGGAACAGGCAGGCATATCCTATAAATTTTTCTATCTGGAGTAAATACAACATCCGATATGGGGAGGAATCCTACCGTCTGGGCTTTGAGGACGGGGTGCAGCTTGCCACTGAGAGGGAAATCCGTGCGAAAGGCTCTGTCCTGGATGTTCAGGATATGGCACATCTGGTCTCTGTGCATGATGCCATCAATGATTGATTAAACCGCGGGGAGTCGGAACGGATTATGGTGGAGGTGACGTGATACGGTGAAAGGATTTGCGTAGACTAAAATGGTTCGCGTATCATTTTGGGAGAAAAGTTATAAATTTTGCACAAAACGACGGGTTAGCATTGCCTAACATATTGGTTAGTATGACAAAACTTAGGTTAGTGATAAAAATTGCATTGACAAAGACATTTAAGCGTCATATTATAATATATAGTTAGCTAGTGCTAACTTCTATTTAACACATAAGGTTCGTAAAAACTAATACATATTCAGAAGAAGGTGAATGCATGATGCCACTTACATTAGCAGAAGCAGGAGAGGAAAACATCATCAGAAAAATCGGAGGGAAGCAGGAGGTCAAGGCACACCTGGAGAACCTCGGTTTTGTTGTGGGAGGGACGGTCACGGTGGTAAACGCTATCAGAGGCAATGTGATCGTGAACGTGAAGGACTCCCGTGTTGCGGTCAGCAAAGAGATGGCACAGAAGATTATGGTCTGAGCAAAGCATTCAGAAACCCTGTGGCAGTAAAGAACACTGCAAGGGGTTACGAAATGTTTTAATACCATAGAATCCAGCAAAGGATTCTATGGTCAAAAGTCTATTATGAAATGAGGAGGACAGGTTGAAAATGAAAACACTGAAAGAATCAAAGGTCGGCGATACCGTCCGGGTGGTGAAGCTCCACGGGGAAGGCGCGGTCAAACGCCGTATCATGGACATGGGACTGACAAAAGGCGTGGATGTGCAGATCCGCAAGGTGGCGCCTCTGGGCGATCCCATAGAGGTGACTGTCCGCGGCTATGAACTTTCCATCAGGAAAGCGGACGCGGAAATGATTGAGGTTGACTGACAGGGGGTTATCCCCTTTATTTTCAGACAGATAGTTAGCGAAAACTAATATAAAGAAGGAGAGGAAAACTATGAGTATGCGAATTGCCCTTGCGGGCAACCCGAACTGCGGGAAAACGACATTATTCAATGCCCTGACGGGCTCCAACCAGTTTGTCGGGAACTGGCCGGGCGTTACGGTGGAAAAGAAGGAAGGAAAGTTAAAAAAGCATGACGGCGTGACCATCACCGACCTTCCCGGTATTTATTCCCTTTCACCCTATACACTGGAGGAAGTGGTGGCAAGAAATTATCTCATCAGTGAGCGCCCAGATGCGATTCTGAATCTGGTTGACGGTACAAATTTGGAGAGAAACCTTTATCTGACGACACAGCTTACCGAGCTTGGCATCCCTGTGGTTGTAGCTGTCAACATGATGGATGTGGTGGAGAAAAACGGTGACAAAATTAATACCGGGGAATTATCGAGGGCGTTAGGGTGTAAGGTAGTCGAAATTTCCGCCTTAAAAGGAAACGGAATCATGGAAGCTGCAGAGGCCGCAATCAATGCGGCAAAGAACGGCAAGACTGTTCCGATGCATACTTTTGCAGGAACCGTAGAACATGCCCTTGCCCATATTGAGGAGGCGGCGGTACACGGACTGCCGGAGGAACAGCAGCGCTGGTATGCCATCAAGCTGTTTGAGCGGGATGATAAAGTTTTGGAGCAGATGAACCTGAGTGAGTCTGTCCTTTCCCATATCGAAACGGATATTAAGGCTGCCGAGGAGGAGATGGATGACGACGCGGAATCCATCATCACCAATGAGCGGTATATTTATATCGGAAGCATTATCAAGGGATGTCTGAAAAAGAAGTCGGCGGGAAAGATGACAAATTCGGACAAAATTGACAGGATTGTGACAAACCGTTTTCTTGGGCTTCCGATTTTTGCGGCGATTATGTTTCTCGTGTATTACATCTCTATGGTGACGGTGGGAGCAAACGCTACGGACTGGGCAAATGACGGACTGTTCGGCGACGGCTGGCATCTGCTTGGCATCGGATCTTCCGCTTATGAAGATGCGGCGGGAGAATATGGCGACGCAGCGCTGATCGTGGATGGCTATGATGCTTATGTGGAAGAAAACGGCACCGCGCCCACGGGCGATTTCCCTTATGAGGTGGCGGATGATGAAACGCTGGAAGTGACGGTGGAGACGGCTTCCCTTGCGGATTACGAGGCTGCGCTTGCAGTGATGGAGCAGTACGGTGACGAGCCTGATCCGGCGGCTTACGGCGTATGGGTTCCGGGCATTCCGGTTCTTGTAGGAAATGCGTTGGAAGCGGCAGGTGCGGCAGACTGGCTTGCAGGGCTGATCAATGACGGTATTGTAGCCGGCGTGGGTGCGGTGCTTGGTTTTGTGCCGCAGATGCTTGTTCTGTTCCTGCTTCTTGCCTTTTTGGAGGCGTGCGGCTATATGGCGCGTATCGCATTTGTACTGGATCGGATCTTCCGCAAGTTCGGATTGTCCGGCAAGTCCTTTATTCCGATGCTCATTGGTACCGGCTGCGGCATTCCGGGTATCATGGCGTCGAGGACAATTGAAAACGAGCGTGACCGCAGAATGACAATTATGACAACTACCTTTATCCCCTGTGGTGCGAAGGTTCCCTTTATCGCCATGGTGGCGGGTGCAATCTTCGGTGGCTCTGCATGGGTGGCAACGAGCGCGTACTTTGTAGGCATGGCGGCAATCATTATTTCCGGTATCATGTTAAAGAAAACGAAAATGTTTTCCGGCGACCCGGCTCCTTTCGTTATGGAGCTTCCGGCTTACCATATGCCCACGGTGGGCAATGTGCTGCGCTCCATGTGGGAACGCGGGTGGTCCTTCATCAAGAAGGCGGGCACGATTATTCTGCTTTCCACTATCGTTATTTGGTTTACGACATACTTTGGATTTACTGCGGAAGGCTTTCGGATGCTTGGCGAGGAGGAAATGGATCAGTCACTTCTTGCGGCGGTCGGCAGTGCGATTGCATGGATTTTCATACCACTTGGTTGGGGCAACTGGCAGGCGGCAGTGGCGTCCATCACGGGTCTTGTGGCGAAGGAAAATATCGTTGGTACAATGGGTATCCTTTATCCCGGCGGATGGTTTGAGATTGGCGCAAACTTCAGTCAGCTTGCGGGATACTCCTTCCTGGTGTTCAACCTTCTGTGTGCGCCCTGCTTTGCGGCGATTGGCGCCATCAAGCGGGAGATGAACAATGCGAAATGGACGTGGTTTGCGATTCTGTACCAGTGCGGATTGGCTTATGCGGTGGCGTTGATGGTTTATCAGATTGGTTCGGCATTTATAGGAAACCTGAATGTCATTGGTCTGATTGCGGCCATCGTAATGCTTGGCGGCATGATCTATATGCTGTTCAGACCGTATAAAGAGGCGACAAAACTGACAACAACTATGAAACTGAAAATGGCGAAGTAACGGCGCGAAAAGCGTTTTTAATGGCATCCCGCCATCATACGGGGCGTCAGGTTTCGTCTTTAGATTTGTAACAGGGAAACAGGAGGAATTTCAATGCTGACATGGCTTATGGAAAATATGGCGACAATCATCATCAGTGCGGTTTTAGTTCTTGTGGTGGCGGCGATTATTGTCAGTATGGTACGCAGTAATAGAAAAGGAAAATCATCCTGTGGCTGCGGGTGCGCGGGCTGCGCCATGAATGGCGCCTGCCATCCGGCAAAGCCGGAAACTATGGGAAAATAAGAACTTAAAGATAGAGGAAGGTTATAAATTATAAACGCTCTGCCGGGGAAAACTGGAGGTACCGGTCCTGGACGCAACCGCAATCGGCGTTTCGGTACTGCGTGGCGACATGAAAACGGCAGGCTCCATCATGTTCCTGCTTGGGATTGGCGAGCTTTTGGAAGAATGGACGCATAAAAAATCGGTAGGCGATCTGGCAAGGAGCATGTCCCTCAATATCAGCAAGGTATGGCTGCGCAGGGACGGGCAGGAGATACTGGTGCCGGTGTCCGATATCGCAGTCGGTGATGAAATCGTGGTGCGCATGGGCAATGTGATTCCTTTTGACGGCGTGGTGCTTTCGGGAGAAGGGATGGTCAATCAGGCGTCCCTGACGGGGGAATCCGCGGCGGTCTTTAAGCAGGCGCATGGATATGTGTATGCGGGAACCGTGCTGGAGGAAGGCGAGCTGTCCGTCCGCGTGGAAACTGTGGGCGGGGCAAGCCGTTTTGAGCGGATTGTCACGATGATTGAGGAGTCGGAGAAGTTAAAATCTTCTTTGGAAGGGAAGGCTGCACATCTGGCAGACCGGCTGGTGCCATTTATGCTGCTTGGAACTGGCGGCGTTTATGCCCTTACCCGGAATATCACAAAGGCGCTGGCGGTGCTGATGGTGGACTTTTCCTGCGCATTAAAGCTGGCGATGCCGATTTCTGTGCTTTCGGCGATACGGGAGGCAAACGAACACCGCATTACGGTTAAGGGCGGGAAGTTTCTGGAGGCGCTTGCCGAGGCGGACACGATTGTTTTTGACAAGACAGGAACGCTGACGGAGGCGAAGCCGGTGGTGGCGGAGGTGGTGCCTTTTCTGGGGGACGAACCGGATGAACTGTTAAGGACTGCCGCCTGTTTGGAGGAGCATTTTCCCCATTCGATGGCGCGTGCCGTGGTGGAGGCTGCAGGGCAGAAGGATTTGGAACACAGCGAGATGCATTCCAGGGTGGAGTACATTGTGGCGCACGGGATTTCTTCCCGCATCGGGGAGCAGAAAGTCATCATCGGGAGCTATCATTTTGTTTTTCAGGACGAACAGTGCACCATTCCCGAAGGGATGCAGGAGCGGTTTGACTCCCTGCCAGCGGAATATTCCCACCTGTATATGGCGGTCGATTCCGTACTGGCGGCGGTGATCTGTATTGAAGATCCCCTGCGGGAAGAAGCGGCGGATGTGGTCAGCGCACTACGCGAGTGCGGGATAAAAAAGATTGTGATGATGACGGGCGACAGCGAGCGGACAGCCCGCGCCATTGCGGAAAAAGTCGGTGTTGACGAGTATTATTCGGAAGTGCTGCCAGAGGACAAGGCGCGCTTTGTGGATTCGGAAAAAAGAGCCGGAAGAAAGGTTGTCATGGTCGGGGACGGCATCAACGATTCCCCGGCGTTGTCGGCGGCGGATGTGGGCATTGCGGTCAGCGACGGGGCGGAAATTGCAAGGGAGATTGCGGACATTATGATCGGTACAAATGATTTATACGGACTTGTGAAGCTGAAAAAGCTGAGCAATGCACTGGTCGGGAGGATTCACGGGAATTACAGGGTGATTGTCGGTTTCAATACGGCGCTGATCCTGCTTGGTGTTGGTGGATTTTTGCAGCCCGCATCCTCGGCGCTTTTGCACAACACTTCGACGCTGGCAATCAGCCTGAAAAGTATGCAGGACCTATTGTAACAGGTGCGGTTTTGCGAATGGCGCGGCTGAACAGAAAGGATGCGTTTCAGTCCCGCCCCAAAATGGACAGGATGCATTTTTTCATTGCCTCATAGCTTTCCGGGGTGATGTCATGCTCCATTTTACAGGCATCGCCCGCCGCAATCATGGGGTCAACGCCAAGATGGACCAGCCAGTCCGTCAGCAGGGTGTGGCGTTCATAGACGCTTTCTGCGATTTTTCGCCCTTCGTCCGTCAGATGGAGAAAACCTTCTTCCGAAACGGTGATGTATCCGCGGTTTTTCAGGTTTTTCACGGCAACGCTCACGCTTGGCTTTGAAAAATCCAGCTCGGTCGCCACATCAATGGAGCGCACCACGGAGAGGCGGCTGCTTAAGATTAATATTGTTTCAAGGTAATCCTCAAGAGATTCCTCGGCTTTGTGTCGGATATAACTCATGGTATCACTATACTCCTTTCCGGGTTTAGAACCTGCCCATAAGTTAATCCTAACACTTTGGGGAGGGCGGCGCAAGGTCTGACGGCAAAAAAGGATGTCATTAAATTTTTATGACAGAGGAATGAATTGGAAATATTTGCGGCATTGAAGAGTGTGCCGCATTTTTGAAAAGCACTGGTTAGATTTTACTAACTCGAAAGGAAAGAGAGGGATTGTTTATGGTTAAGATTACAGTGGGTATTGACGGTATGGCGTGCGGGATGTGCGAGGCGCATATTAACGAGGCGGTGCGTAACGCCTTTCCGGTAAAGAAAGTGACCAGTTCGCACACAAGGAAAGAAACCGTCATCCTGGCGGAGAGGGAGATACCCGAACCGGCGCTTCTTAAAGTCATTGCGGAGGCAGGGTATGATGTAGTGAGCGTGAATTGGGCGCCGTATGAGAAAAAGGGGCTGTTTGCAAGACGGGAGAAGATTGAAAATTAAAATTTGAACGGCACAATACGTTCTGCCAGCTTTTGACGGAACTTGGCGTGGACGAGAAAACGGCATCGTCCGATGCCTGTGAGATGGAGCATGCGGTCAGCAATGAAAGCTATCAGGCGCTGAAGACGCTTGTGGCGGAAGGAACCGGAGGAATATAAGAATGAATATGTTACAGGGTGCGGCTGTTGCAGATGCAACGGCTTTTCTGGTACTGGCTTTTTGCACTGGAATAAAGGCAGCCTGGGTGTCACACTCGCCGCCATGCTGGCGGAGCGGGGGAATGTACGGATCAGACACGCTGTCATCGGCAGTTCCGATTTTGACACCTGCGGGGAGATATTGGCGCGGCTTGAAACGAAGCTGATGGTGAAGATGATTTATCCCCTTTTAGCAACGGGAAGAATGCACGGCATATTGTGAAAAATCATGGACAGGAAAATGGCGGGTGCAGACGGGTATATGAAAAGCATGATGAAAATGTTCGGTGCGGGAAGCACAAGAATGCGTTTTGTTACCAAGGAAAGCATTGCCAACCAGTTTTACAGCGACCTTGTTACGCGCCTGCCGTACAAAATGGATACACATGGTACAAAGATATATATTTTCTATGCGGCGAAAATGGGGAAGAAATACCTGAAACGGTATCATAAGTATTTTGGTTCCCCAAAGATTTATAAGGATAATCTGCGGCACGAGGAGCTGCTCGTCTGTTATTCGGATCAGTGGGTGGGCAGAGTATCAAAGATAGCGCGGTCGAAGTAGAAAAGGTGTCAGTAAACAGTGCGGAATGTGCTTTGACATAGGGATTGGAACAGGAAAGGCAGGGAAACCATGAGCATACGGGTATCTCTTTTTTTATTTGGGAATGAAGTTAAGCGGAATGAAGAAGGTCTATCGGTATGAGGAGGATAAGTTTCTCCGTATAGTTCACAAGATGAATCAATCCAGAGGTTTTTATATGCAGAAGGACAAAAAGCGTTTTATTTTGACCATATTATTTTCAGTAAATATCATTGTTTAGTCATCCAAAATAACAGACAGAAGGCTAAAAGGGCAATCCTGTATTTCTTTGGCGGCGGGATGATGCTCGGAAGCGACAAGGGCGATGTAAGCGTTGTGGGGAAGCTTGCAAAGGAAACGGGCTGTGATGTATGGTTCTCGTATTACCTCCTCTGCACAGACTATTGTATTACAGAAAGCTATAATATGGCTTTTGAGTGCTACCGGCAGATGATAGAACGGTATGGGGCAGGAAATTGGAGTTTCTTCCTTACCCAGACGGCAGCGGCTATGAAGTGCGCTTTACCGCCTGTGGTATCTGTACCCTGATGCGGGAGCTGGGGCTTTATGATCTTGTCCCTGCCATGTGCCGTCTGGATTATACAATGGCCGAGGCGGGCGGTACCTCGGATTTTTTCCGGGAGTATACACTGGCTTCGGGCGGTCCGTACTGCGACTGCGGATATAAAAAGAAGCGGAAGGGAAATGGAAGGAAAAGAAAATGAACATATCAGTTTTCATCATTGAGTGCATAATGATGGCGGTGTTATTTGGTATTTTGGTATTCGGGATGCTGTTTACCAGTTCCCTGACCTTTATCAGCGATTATCCTCCCGAAATCCAGGAAGAATATTACCGTTCGCAGAACAGGGAAGCAACGAAAAAAACGCTGTCTAAGATTATGGCGGTCAAGAAGATTGCGGCATTGCTTGTAGTACTATTTCTGTTCGCATGGATGGCGCATAAAGCTGGAGCGGAAACGTTCGTCCAGGGGCTGCTTGCCGCTTACGGATATATGGTCGTTCTTGCTGTTTTTGACACCTGTTTTCTGGACTGGATTCTTTTTGCGAATATCAAGAGGATCCGCCTCCCCGGGACAGAACATATGGAGGGTGCATCCCGTGGTTTCCGAAAATCGGTGACAGTACTGGCAGTAAGAAATATTTCTAATAAACTGATGGTGCTGAAAAAAAGTAAAACGAAAGACGATAAAATTGATCAGGAGGAGTGAATATGCGGATTTTAGTTTACGGTGCGGGCGTACTGGGCTGCAATCTGGCAAATAACCTGTACCATGCAAAAAAGGACGTAACCCTGTTAGCCAGGGGCGCCTGGGCAGAACAGTTAAAGCAAAACGGCTTACATATGAAAAAGACCTTTCATCTGCGGGAGAGCGTAAGCCGCGTCCCGGTTATCACACAGCTTGAACCAGAGGATTGTTACGATGTCATTTTTGTTGTGGTGCGCTACACACAACTGGACGGCGTGATGGAAGATTTGCGGGCAAACGGAACAAAGAATATCGTGCTTTTGGGTAACAATGCCCGCCCCGTCTACTATGCCTCGCTTTTCCCAGAGAAAAATATAATGTTTGCCTTTGCGCTGTCTGCGGGGCACAGTCTGGATTATGTGTGCCACTGGTCTGGGAAAGATTTGTGCCAGCGACCACGCCATGAATGCCGTCGAAGAAATGAGCGCCCTGAACCGGGATATGAAGACATTCTTTGACGAGGCCGGAGCAATATATCCCGTTTGGCAGACGCTGGAGCGGGATGCCGGGCGGTATTTGAAATAAAGGAGCGAGAGCATGATTATCTAGTTCGGAATTATGCTGGCGTGGAATTTGTGCCGGAAACGGGATGTGGGACAGGAGAGCAGGCAGAGAGAGAGGAATGGATATTAACATGAAAAATACGGATACGAAACAGCATCTGGGAGATGTTCAGGAAACTGCACTCATACCGTTAGCAATCAGGGCAAATGAAACGGAAAGGAAGACGGCGCGAATACACGATGACAAGGCAGTTGAAATTATCAGGGAACTTGCTGTTGACACTGAAAAGCTGGATCAGTTCTTTTCCCATGAGGGCGTTATCGCCAGGACGATTTTGTTTGACGAGACGGTGAAAAAGCTGCTCTGGAAATATCCCGATGCGGTCTGCATCAATATCGGCTGCGGGCTTGATGACCGCTTTACCCGCGTGGATAACGGAAAAATCCAGTGGTTTAACGTTGATTTGGCGGATTTGATTGAAATAAGGAAAAAGTTTTTCCATGAAACAGAGCGGGAGCATATGCTGGCAGCGGATATTCTTAAACCGAATTGGGCTGACGGTATCCTCAAAAGTGATATGGCCATTGTGATTGCCGAGGGCTTGCTGATGTATTTTTCAAGAGAGCAGGTAAAAACTTTGCTGAACAGTCTTACGGGCTCGTTTGACAGGGGATTTCTTCTTGCGGAGCTGATGCACCCCAAAATGATGAACGAGAAGAGGCATGACACGGTAAAAAACACTAACGCGAAATTCGGATGGGGAACCGTGACGGGCAGGGATCTGCTCCCTCTTGATGCAAAGCTCACGCTGATAAACGAGCGCAGTTTTTGGGAAGAAATGAAAAAATATTCGCTGATTGGGAAAATCGGAAGCGTCATTGCAGGAAAGCTGAATAACAGGCTGGCGGTTTACAGGTGGCAGAGGATAAAGCGGAAAATCGCGGGAAAGGCAAAGAAAATAGGATGATGAAAATTCCCCTTTGACAAAATACAAAAATGCAAATATAATAATACCGTCGAGTGGCAGAAAGCGTAAATCCAGATGATGGGTTTGCGCTTTTTTGATATTCACTATGCCGCAATCCTATTTATTCAGCATTTATGTTTTTCTGCACGGGCGCGCTGATGATTTCCGGTAATTTATTTTTCCTGCCATTTTTCTTTTTTTATTGTTCCTTTATGACTGTTCTGATGAAAGGTACGGAGGAGAAATGGCTGCTTAAATTATACGGTACAATTTTATGCCAGCAGCCAGTTGTGTTCTGGTTGTGGGTATCAAAATGTCGATACAAAAAATTTATTCGTAAGGGAATGGATATGTCCAATTTGTGGGGCAAAACATGACAGGGATGTTAATGCTGCAAAAAATATTTTAGCAGAAGGATTACGGCAAATAGCATAAGATAATAAAATATAAATAGGGACGGTGCAGCCCGAATTAACGCCTGTGGAGATAGTAGGTTGCGAGGCCTATGAAGCAGGAAGCCCATTGGCTTTAGACAATGGGTAGTTCACAGTTCCAATATCTTCCTAAAAGCGCTCAGGCAGATAAAACAGTTTATACAGTCATATCTACCCTTTGCGCCGCTGATTGAGGAATTTGCGAACCATGGGAGCGGATATAGAGACAGGAAACAGCTTTCGTGGCTTGCTAACCGCACTTGGGGAGCTACTTAATTCATTTAAGGAAATCATCATGGATGGACTGTGCTGGTTTCCCCGCCTTATGCGGTGGCAAACCTCAAAGAGCGAGGTTTCCCCTGTGTTTGAAGATAGCAGGAATGAAGGTTATTACTACCGACTGAAATCCTCCCTTTTGTGCCACAGATTTAACATTTAAAGAAAAAAATTCAGTTGCGCCTCTACAGTCACAATTGTAGTATTTCATTTTGCTACAATCAAGATAAAAATGCGACTAATTAGTCGCAGGAAAAGAGGATATTATGCAATGGTTTATACAAGATGTAAATATCGGTAAGAACTTACGGAGCCTGCGTGAACAGCATGGATATTCACAATATAGATTGGTAATTAAATTACACCTTATGGGCAGCAATATGTCACGCAGCACTTATTCGAAAATCGAAACTGGCACTCGGAATATACGGATTAGCGACTTTCTCGCCTTAAAACAAATCTATAACGTAGATTTTTCGGAATTTTTTATTGGGTTGTTACCGGATAGTGAAAAATAAAAAGGCAAGTAAAGCAATTCATCAGCTTACTTGCCTTTTTGTTAGGTATCTGTCAGCATTGTCCTATGGTATCCAGAAGTTTAGGAGATAAAGAAGTCATTTCTTTAAGTTTGTTCCTTGTTATAATCAGAAAATTGCGACACTGTGGAAATTTCGTATTTCTGCCATATCAAGGAAGTTTTTTCTTCGGAAGAATCTCAAATAGATATATGTCCTCCCAATCTTCAAACATAACTCCATTTTTCTTTAGTGTGTAGTATGTTTTCATAGTCAGAGCATAATTACGCTGACAAATGACATATAAATCATGGGCTGTCTTGTGCTTAAAGTCGTCCATGCAGAATATTTTGCCCTGAAAGAATGGGTTATGTAACATTGCGGGAAAATGGCAACTGTCAAATGCCTCCCTGATAGAAGCAAGAGAGCGTATTTGAATGCCATACTTCTGGCATATGCTGTCAAGTTCCGGCATTGTACCCTCCAGAATAAACGCACGAATAGAAATATGGGCTGAAAAGGCCATTTTATTGTGAAATTTCATATTAACAGTTTGACGAAATATTGATTTTCTCACTTAAATAGTATCCTTTATTGGCATTTTAGTCAGTAATAGCAAATATATGTTCACACATTTTTGTCAAATATTCAGAGTAAATTTGCTATATTTTCATTCATGCGTTTATTCTGTTGTACCCTCGCCCATATTACGGAACTTCAATATTTCCTCTCTGGGATGTATTGATAACTGTGAGAGGTATAAAATGTTATTCCGCATAAGGACATTCTGTAACCGTTTTAACATGGGAATATCATTAACAAATATTTCATTTTCCGGCGGGTACAGGTATCCTAATGCGTTCAGTTCATTGGCAATAGCAAGTGTATTGTGGTTTTTGGGACATTTATTTGTGGAGATACACAGGCGGTATGAATAAAAATAATTTCCAGTTGTGTATTGATATCTGTGCGTGTTACAATGGTTTCAACACGGGGGAGGAATATTATGGAAACACTAGAAACCGCACTGGATGAAAATGGCAATCAGGTTGTTATTCTGCCGGACATTATTTTTTCAGGCAAACAGAATATCGACTGGAATGAGGTGGAGAAGTATCTGGAACGTTTTGTCGGGGAATTGGTGGAAATAGCGGAGACCGGCGACATTATTTATTTGGGAAAAGACTTACCGGATGAATATTCCGGTTTAAAATATACAAGGAAAATGAGGTTGGTGTCTTTCTTGTTTCAGGGCATGAAACGGGGTAGTTAAGGCATTCGCGTACCAAGAAAGCTCGGTTTCACCTGGCAGCGGGAATTAAAGTGCGATACTAAAGTTGTAATGAGAGTAGCTAATGAGATATAATCAAAATCGTAAGAAAAGAGGTACTCATTATGCTCCAAACTACATACCCAAATTTAAAAAGAAGATTGTCCGTCTCTATGAGGAAGAATGTCGAATCTACAAAAGCATCACCGCAGAGTATGGCGTATCCAAATAGTAATTAAAATAAATGAAATACTGGAGAACTTGATAAGGGATTTTGCGGTTATTAAAGATAATACCACCAGTTTACAACTTTTTGATTTTTTTGAACCCTGATAAAACGTAGCCCTCTATTATTTTAATAAATGACTGCGCTTTTTTTACAGTTTCGAGGGATTCTACGAAAC
>CAJTCR010000058.1 GCA_910574915.1 Eubacteriaceae bacterium | reverse complement strand
GTCAGGGACTTCCTGGCCGAGAAAAACCTCTATAAGCTTACAATTACTGGAAAGGGAAACAAAACCCGGAGGATCGTGATTGCAAGGCCTAGCGGAACTCTCTTGGAACGATATCTGGAGGAAACGGGAAAGGCCGGTCGGTTGGAGGCCTACATCTTTTCCAGCCAGACCCATCCGAAGATGAGCATTTCCTGTATTGAGGAGATTTATAAAAAATATATCGCGCTCGCAAGAGCCGGGTATCCGGAAATGTTCCTGGGAAAACGCTACACCCCGCACACCATGAGGCATACGACTGCCACACATATGTTGGAAGCCGGGGTACCGATTATGGCAATCAAAAATTTCCTCGGACATTCCTCGATTTCCACAACAGAACGGTATGCTGAACTTTCACAGGGAACCGTAAACAGGCATATCCGGGATTGGAACGAAAAGTGGTTTTCCCATCAAAAAGAAAATCCTGTTACGCAAAAGAAAGAGCATCAGATCCCTGACTTCCTGAAATAGTTCTTACATTATCCGAGGCAACTTCTCTGAAAGCCTTTTATGCTGGCGGTTTTGAGAGTTTCCTCGGATAATTGATTATCTCGGATAATGTGCCCTATCCGAGTTCTTGGATAGGGCGCAATTATACACCACTTAGGGAAGTGGTGCATTGCGCCCTGCGGACAGCAGATGATTCCCGTAGATTTCCAATCTGCTCCAATCATCACAGGGGAAGCTGCCCTTCCCCTGCGCTGGCTTTGCCAGCTACCCCTTTGTGGACTTGCCGCCCGAAAATCTTTCATAAAGCCTATTCCATTTAGCAAGTTAAAGCTGTATAATAGTGCCAGCGATAAATTGGAATTTAGGGGGATATGTATGATTGGTTTGTCTTTTGAAAATGTGAGAAGAAAATAACTAAGACTATATAAGGAGGTCAAAGCGTTGAGAAATGATATACTAATACGACAAGAAACGCATAAAGATTATAAAGAGATAATTTCAATGATTTTACGTTCATTTAGAGAAGGAACGGACTACTCGGATGGAACAGATATTATTGCTTTGGTAGAAGAAATACGTGATTCGGAATATTATATCCCTGAATTATCGTTTGTTGCTGAATTAGACGGTAAATTAGTAGGTCATTTTCTGTTTTCGAGATTTCCATTATCTTCAACACCAAATGGAGTACACATTGATGACAGGGAAGAAAAAAATATCGTTATGCTTGCACCTGTGGCTGTTCATGCAGACCACTTTCATCAGGGAATTGGCTCTGTAATGCTTACACAAGGCATTGAAAAAGTTAGAAATGCAGGATATAAAGGGATTACGGTTGAGGGCGATTATCATTTTTATAATCGTATTGGGTTTAAAACATCTTCAAAGTATAACATTTATCCGACAAGTGGGATACCGATGAAAGAGCCACGCTGTATGATGTGTCAAGAAACTTATGAGGGAGCATTGAAAAATATAAAGGGATATATTGTTTATGATATGTATTTCAATGCTTGAAACAAATTCCCGTTTGTCGAACTGATAACCCATCAAAAAACTAAATATTCCGCCGCCCACCGGCGGCACACCCAAGCAGGAAACTGAAAAAGTTATCCTGCTTTTTCTATGCCCGGAATCCGGGAGGAAGGAGGGCGCACACTTGCCATGCCCGCACTGTAAAATCACCATCATCAAGCGAAGCAACAATGAATCCGCTGTTTCTGCCGCTGCCTACCAGAGCGGCGAGAAACTATTCTCTGAATACGACCAACAGCAGAAATATTATCCCTATAAAACCGAAGTCACCCACAAGGAAATCATGCTCCCGCCCCATGTACCGCCGGAGTATACCCAAAGGAACTGATACAACTGGAAATCAAGCCGGAAAACCGCACAGGCACAATAGAGCAGTTGGCGCAGAATGTGGAGGCTGTCGAAAAGCAGGTGCGGCTTATGGGTGTAGGGATGAGTCAAAATCATAAGTGTCAAAGTTGGCAAATTATAAAATAGCAGGATTAAATTCAAAATTGAAATGTTTCAAGAAGTACCTCATTTGTAAAAAAGAGCAAGATAATATAAATTCTTATTCCAACTTTATTCCCAATGTGTTATAATATAAAAAATTGGGAATAAAGTTGGGAATAAATCCGTATCGAGGAGAATGTTAATGGATATAAAACAGATTGTATTAGATTTATGTGCCATGAATGATGAACAGGAATGGTTTGAATTTAAAGAGAATTGGTTTCAACCGGAAACATTAGGAGAGTATGTTTCCGCGTTATCAAACGCTGCGGCGTTCCATTATAAGAAATATGCTTATTTTATATGGGGAGTTGAGGATGAGAATCACAAAATAGTTGGAACGACATTCAACCAATATTGTGACTATAATAAAGAACCTTATCAGAATTATCTTGCACGAAATCTTTCTCCGAGCCTGAATTTTTCTTTTGAGGAAGTTGAGATTCAGCAAAAAAGAGTTGTCGTATTGGTCATACCTGCGGCTTTTGAGATACCTACTGCATTTAAGGAAAAGCGGTATATAAGGATTGGATCATCGAAATGCAATATCAAGGACTATCCTAGGAGAGAGATTGAACTTTTTAAGATGCTTGATGGGAGAACAGAAACCATAGAAACAATTCCGGCAAAATATCAGGAACTTACTTTTCAAAAGTTGTTTGGATATTATGGTTCAAAGGGAATTGTTCTGAGTGATAAGACTTTTATAAAAAATTTAGGTCTGCGAAATGAAGAAGGACAATTCAATTTATTGGCACAGATGCTTTCGGACGATTCTCATTTTCCTCTCAGAGTATCTATATTTGAGGGGAAAACGAAAGGAACAAATCTGTTTTCAGTCAGGGAGTTTGGGAATAACTGTCTTTTATACAGTTTGGATGAGTTATTACGCTATGGTGATGTACTCAATATCATACAGGCAGATGAAACAGATCGGGTTGTGGATAGGAAAGAAGTGCCGCTGTTTGATAACAAGGCATTTCGGGAAGCAATCATCAATGCTGTCCTGCATAACAAATGGACAGAGGGAAACGAGCCGATGATTTCCGTTTTTTCTGACAGGATAGAAATCTTATCAAGAGGCTCTCTACCGCCCGCACAGACAATGGAAGGCTTTTATCTGGGGGAGTCTGTGCCTGTGAATGAAAAGTTGTCGGAGATATTTTTGCAATTGCATATCAGTGAGAAATCAGGACGGGGAGTCCCTAAAATAACGGAAATATATGGTAAAGAGGCGTTTGCATTTAGAGAAAATTCAATTGTTGTAACAATACCATTGAAAAAAATCAGGAAAGTTGGGAATAAACTTGGAAATAAACTTGGGGATAAAAAACCTTTAAATGTAAGGAGAAGAAAAATTTTGGCAGAAATGAGGGATAACCCCAATATAACAGCAGAGGAACTTCGCAAGATTTTAGGAATCAGTAAAACGGCAGTAGATAACAACATTTCATTTCTGCGTAAAAATGGCTATATTGAGAGAGTAGGATCAAAAAAAGCAGGATATTGGAATGTGTTATAGAGTACAGAGATAAAAAATTAAAGGAGACCAACCGATTTCTGGCAGCAATTAATGATTTGATAGCTCAGATACAGGATGTCGAGCTTAGAAATAAGATAGAACAAGAAGTAAATCGAATGAATAAACAGAAGAAATTTGGTCTTGTTTTTGAAGAACACTTGTCAGAATGTACACCATTATATGAAATGCCTGTGAATTGCGGAAGCAATGTTGCATTAAAATCTGAAAATATCAATTACATTTATAGAGTGATTGCCATAAATAATGAAAAAGCATTATGCATTAAAGAAGATGAGAAGGAAGAATGGAACATTGCTGACTTAGTGGTAGTTGCAAAATTTGGAGAGCCAATCTATCCATATTTGAAACAGATAGATAGCGTGTACAATGCGCCAGACAGTGATTTATGGCATACATTGATTGAAGCGGACAATTATCATGCGCTGCAACTGCTAGAATATCTCTATGCGGGAAAGGTAGATTGTATTTATATTGATCCGCCATATAATACGGGTGCGAAAGATTGGAAGTACAATAATGATTATGTGGATGGAAATGACAGTTACCGCCATAGTAGGTGGTTAAGTATGATGCAGAAACGGCTGAAATTAGCGAAACGGCTTTTGAATCCAGAAGATTCTGTACTGATTGTGACGATCGATGAAAAGGAGTATCTGCATTTGGGGTGCTTGTTGGAGGAGTTGTTTCCAGAAGCAAGAATGCGATGATTACATCGAGAATTAACAAAAAGGCTTCTACACGAGTAGGGCAGTTCGCTCGATGCGACGAATATATTTTCTTGTTACAATTTGGAAGCATGAATATTCAAAAAACAAAATATTCGATGCTTGATGTTACAGATAACAGCAACCCGAATGCTAATGAAGCAAAGGCAGATACCATATGGAATAGTATGCTTCGGCGAGGTTCAGAAGGTTCATCAAGGCAAGAATCTCCAAATTTATTCTATCCGGTTTGGGTCAATGAAAAAGCGAAAAAAATAGAAGCTGTTGGAGCGCCATTGCCCCTAAGTGTTGACAGGCATGATGTAGAAAAGAAACCTCCAAAACTTGGATTAAGAGCAGTATGTCCTATTCGTACTGACAACACGGAAGGAAGATGGCAACTTGGATTTGATACATTGAAAAATTATTTGGAACAAGGTATTGCCAAATTGGGATCATATAACAAAAAGCGAGACCAATGGACTATTGTTTTCTTAAAGAAAAAACAGAAAGAATAACTGGCGAACGGAGCGATTATTTCAAAAGGCAGAGACTCGGACGGTTCTTTAATTTTGGAGTGGGATGAATCCTTGTCCTAAGTTCATAAACAGCCTTCTTTTGAAATGGGAATAATTCTACTTTCATGCCTGCTTCCTCCCCTGGTTAATTCTGAAATTGTCAAGATAATCCCGATATAGCGCGCTTGGGATGCATCAAAACACACATATTCCCCAAGTGATTTCCTTACAGGCTCCAACAGGTGCAGGTAAGACGATTATTATGGCAGCCTTGATAGAAGATATTTATTTTGGAACGGAAAACTATGCGGATCAGCTGGAGGCAATATTTGTCTGGCTTTCAGATTTTCCAGCTTTAAATGAGCAGTCAAAGCAGAAGATAGATTTGAAAGCGGATCGCATTAAATTCGGGCAATGCGTTGTCATTGAGGATGATCTTTTAATATGGAAAAATTGCAGGATGGGCATATCTATTTTTTGAATACTCAGAAATTAGGGAAAACAGGGAATCTTGGAAAACATTCGGATAACCGACAGTATACCATTTGGGAAACATTAGAGAATACGGCGAAGAAAAAAGCTGACAGACTGTATTTTATCATTGATGAAGCACATAGGGGAATGCAAGGGGCAGCGGCAGAATGGCTGCATGATAATTTGGGCGAAAACTGTCCACAGATATATTTAATAAATTTATTTGGAAATATGAATGATTCTGAGAAGGAAGTGCTTAGGAAAAGAAAAATTGCGTTGGTCGATTTAGAAACATTGCTTGAAGGAAAAGAGCATAACAAATATGAGGAAGCATACAAAAGATTTTTTTCTAAAATAGAAGAAAGCAAAGAGATGTGTTTTGAAGACAGAGCCCCATATATAAATAAAGATCCATATAAATGGAAGGAAAGAGAAGAAGATGCATATGTTCTCAACATGTTAGAGTTTTCAAATGAAATTTTGGAGCAAGAGGGAGATTATGTCTTGTTACCCGAAGTGAAGAGGAATCAGTATCGTAATTATTTTTCTGACAGATTTAATACTTTTATTTTTAAATGTAAAAACATTAATACGAATTTTATACATACTTTGTCAAACTTGATAAAACTGCAAATGATGTGTTTGATACCATTATATGATAATCAGGCGGATCAACTAAAGTCCATCTGTAAGTCTGTTGAAGAACAAAATTTGGATGTGAAGCTGGAATGGAGATTGCAAATAGATTTGTACCTGCTTCAGATGTATCGAATTGATGGGGCTGAAGAAAAGTATCAACAAATTATTACAGCTTGCGAGGAATATTTAGATCAATTGCCTAATTCCAATAAAGCTGCATATTGGATTGAATTAGCAAGACATGCGGCAACCATGTTTGATATTGAGGAAATGAAATGTACATTAAATAAGATGACACATACAGGCATAAAAAATGAAATTGCAAAAGCAGGTCTTTATCTTCAAATTGGCGAACGTGACTTATCTGAGAGAATTTTGAAAGAATGTTTGGATGAATTAAGAAAAAAGAGATTGGATGCTTCGCATAATGCGTCATATAAAAGTTACTTAAGTCTGTGTTATATAGCTTCCGGAAATTGGGTGAGGCAAGACAACGATTATTCGGATTCTGAATATAAGGATAATGTATATCAAACAAGGGCGATTATTTTGAATTTGGAAAATCAATTAAGAGAGGAAATTTTAAATTCAAACGTCAAAGCTGATACACAGGCAAATGTTTTTGAAGTAAATAGAAACCGCGGAAACTCAATAACTTTTGGACAAAGCAGACTACAGCGTTTGAGTTTTGAATTTATTTTAATGTTGGATATGCTTTGCCTTCCAATATTTACAGATCAAAGTATTTTATTGCCAACTGTTATGGAGGAAATTGTACATACAAGTGCTGAACTAAAAAAATTGAAGAAGCTATTTGGAAAAAACAAACTTATATATTACCAGAAACGAATGTATTTAATGTAGTAATATGGGAAGAATTACCGTATCCTACAGAAGTAGATTTTGCTGATTTGTATAAGGATTATATATCAGGAGGATTGGGAAATCCTTCGAATGGGAATGTGTTTCAGTATATTAATTTATTTTATCTTACATCTCCCATGAGCAATGATAAATATACGAGAATTAAGTGGGATGCAGGTTGTCTGACGGGTATACTTAATGGGGTTGCAGATAGAATTAATAAGATTAAGAATGATAGCGGAATAGAGATTTGGGGATTTGATACGAAAAAATTGCAAAAAAGGTATTTGAATGAGTTTACGGTTATGTTGTATGCATTAGGGCAAGGTGATTTAGAAATTGCTAAAACACTTCCAATGATTGAAAAGATTACAGGATTGTTAAATGAAAAAGGGATTAATGGAAGTGCTTTTGAATCGATAAAAACAGCTGTTTCAGGAGATTACTATGGAAGCAATAGGAAAACTTAAAGATGCATTTTGGTCAAATGACGAAAAAGTGATATCCGAGGTTTCGCTGGGGTTACAAGGAGTATTGTATATTTTAAAACTAAATAATGGAAATACAGATGTTATAAAAGATACCGTGTTAGAAATAATGCAGACGCTGCAATATTCGGATATAAAGTATGTTAAAAGTATTTGGAATATTCTCAAACAGCTTATTCGCAGAGTATTTAATGAGGATGATATTTATCAGGCTAAATTGGCTGAAATATTTGAAAAATGTATGCGCAGTTACTCATATCAAGGGAAAAAGGGTGATAAATATTATTTTGAGGCTATGTATAATTGTAATATGACATTGAAGAGTTATCACGATCAAATAATTGAAAATGATTTTTCTCTAAATGCTGATATGAAAAAAACTATTAATTATGTAAAGTCAATGGGAATCTTTGAACTGTTAACAATATGGGAATAATTGCAAAGTTTTGTTTTAATTATAGATTTAGGAGCAATCATTAAACACGATGATGAAAAAGCAGGAAATATCTGTGTCCGTGTGAGGACAATGCCGCGATTGGAAGCAAGAAATACAAGGGGTACTGTATTCAAGGCGGGTAAGGTTGACATCTTCCCTGCCTTGAATTACTCTGTGCTGGCTCTGCCTTATTTCCAGTCCCGGAAAAGACATTCCCGAAGAAGGGACGGGGATAGCCTGCGCAGCTTCAAGTGATACGCAGTCAGAGATTGCTGCTAAGATTTTGTCAATCGCTTTTTCTTCATGTTCATCAAATGTCAGCAAAGTATTTTCATAATATTATCGCCCACTTTCAAAGTGCAATGTGTTTTTACATTGTCATACTATTTGTGCGTCTGCTAATTCCATAAATAAGGATAATTCCTGTTATGACATTAACAGCAATTCCTAATATAATCATTTTGCCTGTTAATTCCATTCCGTTATATCCAGAAAAAGCATACAGATAATACATAAAGTCTACAAACGATATGTAACTGCCAAAAAACTGGCTAAATAAATTATTGACTAATAAAATTATAAGAGAAGCGCACATCATACTGGATATATTCGACATATACAAGGATAAAAGCACCAAAAACAAAACCATTGTTATCTGCGGAAAAGCCAATAACAACATTTGTAACAAATATTCCTGTGCATAATTGAAGATATGACTGCCCCATAAAAAGAAACCTGCTACAATGCTGACGATTATCACAAACAAAAAACAGATCAGCGCAACTGTGAGAATACTGACGGTTTTTGCGATTAGAAGCTGTTTTTTGGAAACGCCATTCAACAAAGGCTGTCTGAACATACCGCTTGCCTTTTCTCCGCAAATCAATATTGCGCTGATAAAACTAAGGAATAGTGTACCAACAATATCAATATAGGACTGCATACACATTGTTGGAAATTTACCGCCTGCATAATATCCCATGCCATTATCTTCTTGAAGAGCATTGGAAATGATAATCACTGCCATTACGGCAAAAAATACGTATAATATCTTTTGCCTTTTTAGTCGTGCAAATTGTATATTTAATAATCTTATAATCATTTTTTACCTCTCTCAAAAATCTATTTTTTGTGTTCTACATAGGGATATTTGAAAAAAAGCAATTCCGTACAGTATCATAATGGATATTCCTATAAGCAGTTCGCTAAATGGTATTTTCTGATACTCATATGCAAACGTCCAAAGGTTAAGGGAATATCCAACCCATATTTTTTGTAAGAAAGCAATATTGGAACTATATATAAACTGGTCAATCAATAGATAAATAATCACAAAAAATATTGTTTTCCATGTGCCTCTGGTACAGATACAAAGTGTGACTATACCAAGCGTTATAACCGACATATAGATACCCGATAACAGATATTTAATAATGGTTCTGATAAAGGCTGCCTGTTCAAAGATTTCATAGCCCCAACGCATAAAGGCTGCTATGTAATTGATAAAAGCCACCAACAAAACAAAAATCATTGACATACTAACAGCAACATAGATTTTTGAACGTATCATTCTGCTGCGGGTTTCCCCATGCAATAAAGGCTGGTAAAGCATTTTGTTCCTATCTTCTTCACAAATAAACAGCGTCAGCAGAAATACATTAAAAAGAATACCCACTGTCCCGATATAAAACCGCATCATAAATTCGGGGAAATTTTTTCTTCCGACAATTTCAATATTGATATTCAGCATTTCTTCCATTTGCGGTGTTGAAATTAGAAAAGCGTAAAAGAAAGAAGCTGTAAAAAAGCAGGCAAAAAAAATGTAAATCAATTTTTGTCTGTATAGTTTTCTTGCATATAATTTTGTTAATGGATACATGGCTCTACTCCCCCTGTCAGTTTTAGAAAAAGATCCTGCAATGAGTGTTTCCGAATGGAAAGATAGTGAATATGCAAATGGTTTGCTACAAGTTTTTTAACAAATTCATCAAAACAAATATTTTCAAGTCTGATTGTAAACTGATTTCCTTTCTGTGAAACCAAACTTATTCCTTTACACCCGGAGAGGACACTCCGGGCAGCGTTTGTTTCTTCCAGTATGCAGTCCACGATATTTGTTGTTTCGGATAAAATCTTTTCCGTTTTTCCCTGCAAGATACTTTTGCCCTTATCCAAAATTAAAATATCGGTACAGAATTTTTCCATATCATGCAGTTGGTGTGATGAAACAATAAATGTTGTGTTTCGTTCTTTCGCCATATCGCAAATCAGACGGTATAGGTTAATCTGTCCCTGCGGGTCTAATCCGTTTGCCGGTTCATCTAAAATAATCAGTTTTGGCTGTCCTAACATAGCCCTTGCCAATGCCAGTCTTTGTTTCATTCCAAGAGAAAACTTTTTCACTTTCTTTTCAGCCTGTGAACTAAGTCCGACATAATCAAGTAATTCCATAACTTGCCCGTTTGGGATATTTTCATATAGGTGTGCAAAACATTCTATATTTTCTCTTGCAGTCAGTTCTTGATAAAAACTAGGGGTGTCAAGTGCCGCCCCAACCTTTGACAATGCCAGTCCGGGATTTTCGTCTAATGATACGTTGTCTATGACGATTTTCCCATTATCTTTAGAACACAAATTTGTAATCGTCTTTAATGTCGTAGTTTTGCCCGCCCCGTTTGTCCCCAATAGTCCCATGATATTTCCGGGTACAAGCTCAAAGCATACATTCTGAACGGCAGTTTCCTTTTTGTATGCTTTTCTTAGATTTTTTACACTGATTATTTTCTCCATTTTTCAATCCTCCCTATAATTCCAAATGTTATAATTCCAATTACTTCTCCAAGGGCATTTCCTATAAATCCCTGCATATGGAGCGCGTCTTCCCACATATAATCTCCTGTGATTAGTTTTGTGACATAGTTTCCTATGATTACCAAGAATAGGAACAATGCTATGCAGTCCCAAATATTCCATTTTAGGAATGTTCTTGCAAGCACTGGAAGCCAGAGGACAAAAAGCCATAACAGCAGGATAGGAACACCATAACGGAAAAGCCAAAATGTCCCTGTTCCAATCAGATAATACCGGGTAATCTGTATGACAGAAAGCAGGACAAACACCCCAATGCTTATTACTGCCATTGCAATACAGCCTTTATTCTTTTTACAGGTTGAAAGAGTATATATAAAAGCGTCTGTAAACAGGCAGGAACTTCCGGCAATCAAAGACCATGTAATTCTTTTGTTTACTGCCAAATCCACAATCAGACAGATCAGTATTGCAATAAAGCTAAGACAACCTAAGCCATATAACAGATACATTTTCTTTGTTTTATGCAAAAATCTTTTTACATCTGAAATCTCTGTCGGCGGCGTTTCCATTTCCAAATGATAAGCCATATCGTGATATATCTCACTACATTCTGTACAATGCTCTAAATGATTATCAATGCTCTTTTTAGAAACATCACTTACCATTCCGTCAACATAGAGAGGAAGTAAATCTCTGACAATCTCACAAGCTAATTCTTTTTCCCTTAGTTCCATTCTCTCATTCCTTTCATTATTTTCTGTTTTCCACGGTAATAAGTTACCCTCGCCCAGTTTTCCGTTTTTCCCAAAATAGCCGCAATTTCAGAAAATTGTAGTTCTCCTGCTAATCGTAAATACATGACTTCTCTTGTTACATCATCAAGGTTGTGCATTAGGCGGAAAATTTCTATTTTTTCTAAATTGTCAAGGCTTTTACTTTCAACATTTTCTGTGGAAGGTATCGTATCGTCCAGTGGGGCGGTTTTGTGCCTGCTTCTTTTTTCTAGTTCTTTGTACCATATTTTTTTGGCAATACCGCATAGCCAGACGGAAATTTTACAATCTCCCCTAAACTTGTCAATCCCCTTAATTGCTTGAAAGAATGCTTCCTGCGTCAGTTCCTCGGCAAGTCCGCTGTCCTGCGTTAAGCCGCATAGATATTTATATATCATGACGGCGTTTTCACGATATATTTCATCAATTTTTTCTTTATCCATATCAGCACCTCATATTGTTAGTTCTTTTCAAGTGCGATTTGTTACAAACATTTTTAATTAGGCGAATAAATTTTCCTCCTGTAACAGTTTTTGTCCTGTGTAAGCTGCGCTCGCAAGGACGGCTTTTTCTCTTTCCCCTTGCCGGACAGTGTTTCGATATGCTCCTTTATATCGCCACTTTTCAGACGTTCCCGGCGGTGCTTCTTGTCTCGTAGAACGCCTTGCAGGGCGGCGGGGGCTTTGGGCTGTTTCCAAAGTTAAGGAATTTCCCTAAGCCGGGGGCAGCGTCCCTGGTAATGCGCCTGTCGGCTTCCAGCGTCCGTTCCCCGTTCTCGAAGATCAGCTTGGTAGCTCGGGGTCTACGGAAGCGTCCTCGACGTGTTCACCCGGTCAGCTCGTCAACGCCGATAGTGGGAAGCTCCTTTCCCTCGGTCTGCGACACGTCAAAGACAGTCCTTTGCGCCCGGAGAGGTCAGCTATGAAAAAGCCCACCGCATAGGAAAGGAGCTTGCGGATAAGGTTCTCGGCGGCAGATATGAGTATGTATTGACTACCACATAGACAAGGGACATATCCATAACCACATCATATTTTGTGCGGTTGATTTCATGACACACCACAAGTATGTTTCCAGCAAGAAAAGCTATTATCAGATACGGGGTGAGAGTGGCAGGCTGTGCAAAGAACACGGATTGTCAGTTGTTACGTCGGGGAAGGAACGGTGTACCTGTTCTAAGACGCTTGGGGAAGCCTACACCGTGGAAGCCATAACGGAGAGGATTGCCGGGACGTACCGGGCGAAGCCGAAAGCGTTAAGGCAGGAAAAGACGGGCGTTTCCATGCTCATAGACATTCAGAACAGTATCAAGGCAGTGGAAAGCAAAGGCTATGAACAATGGGCGAAGATACACAATATGAAACAGGCGGCAAAGACTTTGAATTTTCTAACGGAGCATGACATTTCAGAGTATGAGCAGTTGCAGGCGGTTCTTGATGAAGTGCATACGGAAAGCGAAAATACCACCGCCACACTGAAAGGCTTGGAAAAGAGATTGTCCGACATATCCCTTTTGATGAAAAACATATCTGCATACCAACAGACAAAGGGCGGTCTATATACAGTATAATTGTCCCCACGTTATCCCCTTTTACTATTTTATAAAGGGCAGCGGGGTTTTTGCCGTTTGTAATTATCGTATCAATTCCCTGTGACATAGCCAGTTTTGCCGCCTGCAATTTTGTTTTCATGCCGCCAGTTCCCCGGCGTGAACCTGCTCCGCCAGCCAGTGACAAAACCTTTTCATCAATGACTGATATACTGTCAATCAGCTTTGCGTCCGGGTGCAGGCGTGGGTCGCTGTCATAAAAGCCGTCAATGTCTGAAAAAATCACAAGGCTTTTTGCTCTGCAAAGTACCGAAACAACAGCCGATAGTGTGTCATTGTCCCCGAAAAGTTTATCTTCCGACTGTATTTCCGTGTAGCTTACGAAGTCGTTTTCATTTACGATTGGAATAATGTATTCCGTCTTTATTTTCATATAGCTTGTGGTTATCCCGTCGCTACATGGCGTCATACGAAAAACATTCTTTTTTTAACAGGCACTGCGGTAATCCTTCTGATGTCATTTTTCCTGTTTCAGTTCCTGAATATTATTTTTCGCCCATTAAGACAGACAGGAAATTGACAGAAAAAGAAGATAGAGAAGATAAAAAGGTACGGCAGTTTATATTGTTTTGCCGCACTGCCCTGAAATATGAAAAACTGAATTATTACAATAAACGGAAACACAGGGCGGAACGGGAAACACACATTGACATACTGACCGCAAGGCAGCTTGGTATGTCGGGCAGGTTTTTTCATACATACCATGCAGATTATTTTTCAGTTATGGTGTATGAAATGGGAATTTAACTACATTTAATTAATCGTTTAATTTTGGGAAGTATGAAACTCCCTAACAAATATAAATTACACAGATATACAAATAGATTTCCAATATACGAATAAAGAGTAAAGCGTCCTTTCATAGCAACCTGTGCTGATAATGTCTTTGTATCAGACTGAAAGTAATCGGTCTGTACTAACACACAGCCTTTAACATTTGAAACAATCGACATTCCGTTATTTGTATGTCTGATTATATTACTTCCATTTTCAACTCCACGCACAATCGCTGTCTTTGCGGCTAATAATGTCATTTCTTTCCAATCCGAAGCTGGAACAATTAGTATATCTACATTATTTCTACCTGACTGCTGTATTTTAGACAAAAATGCCATATCAGAACATATAAACGGCGCAATTCTACCATATTCTGTATCAAAACTTTTTAGTATTCCATCTCCTTTTTGGCACAATTCTCCGATTGAACGTCCATGCTTAAAATATTCTGATATTAGTTCTCCTTGTGGATGAAATACTACCGTTTTATTTTCCTTTAAGTCCTCGTAAGGGGTTTTCACCAGTAATGAAACAATCAAATAAATTTCTTCCTGTTTTGCCATATCCGCCGCTCGTTGCAAAAGCATATCTTCATCTTGTTTTAAAACCGCTCCATTCAGTTCAGACCAAAAAACAATCTTTGCACCTGCTTGTGCTTCCAACTCTGTTTTTAGGAAAAGTTCATCAGCTACTGATGATAGTTTATTCCGTGTATTGGTAATGTTTTCATCAGTAAATGTATTGGTATAAAATGTAGAATATACATCTTTATCATTATTTAACAGCTCTGAAATCGGAACGGTTACTCCAGCGATCCGAACACTTTTATCTGAATTTCCTACAAAATGAAACATAACAACTCCATAGACAAATACCAAGCCAATTACAGAACCATATACGATTATGTATTTTCTGATGTATTCTTTTTTGCTTTTATTGTTCCAAATCCATATAACCATTGCCGCCGTCCAATACATTAAAAAGGTGATTCCGTAAACCCCTGTTACCGTTACTATTTGTAGCAGGTATAGATTTTGGTATTGTGTATAAGCGTCAGACAACCCGCCCAAAATAGGATATACCAAATACATGATATATTCTATTGATACCATTATACTTGCAAAAATAACAGTATCTTGAAATCTCATTTTTGATTTAGACCAATAGATATATGGTAAAATTTTCAGAAAAGCTATCAAAAAAGCTACCACTATACATATTTTTATATCCATTCCGATGGCTTTTTCAAACTGGAAAACAAACCCGATGGCATATATTGAGCCAATTATAAGATATACTTTTCGGGTATGATTGAGAGAAAGCATATGTAAAAACAAAATTGGATAAATCCATGCAAAAATCGGAATACACCATTCTCCATTGGACATTACATAAATTAAAAAAGTTAAGATTATGAAAACTGCAAATCGGTTACTTTTCAAAAGATTTTTCATTGCCAAACTCCTTACTTACATTCTCTATAAACAGGAAGTTATAATAAATAACCTATAGCAATAAAAAGATAGCTATACAAACATTGCCTGTTTAATCTTAGATACATTACACCGCTAAGAACAGAAAACATCATAGAAGAAATTCTGTTCCATATTTCAAGCCCTACCCCTCTTGATACAAAATGAAACGCTCCCCATGTCATAGCCAATATAATACCGCCAAAAGGAATGGGGCTTTCTTTTTTCAACAGAGTTTCAATCGCTTTTTGCCCGGATATTATGATTAGAATAACAAGCAGCACCTGTGCTTCTCCGACAATCTTTAATGTATGCCAATCAATGAAAGTCATAATTTTGCAGCCAATGAAACAAGCAAGCGTTACGATCCAACTTTTCGTGGAAATCTTATCCCGTTTGCTTCCCCTTTCTGGAAAATGATAATGCTTCTTTATCAAAAGATACGTCAAAGGATTCTGTAATCTTGTCTTATTTCCGCAGACAGGACAATGTATCCATTGATTTTATACGGCTTTTCCTCATTTTACCAACATTGTAATTCATAATTTTTCTTCCGAAATGAACATACATAAAGTCTTTCATTTTACACCAATGTTGTGTATAATGCTCAAAAAACTTATCGGGATTTGGGAAAACGCCCAAAGGTATTTCATTTTGCACAAATCCATAAATAGCTTTAATTTTTTCATATTCACTCAACTCTCCCCAGCGCTTTTCGTTGATGAGTTTTTGTATGCCAACAGACTGATAATTCAGCATTTTGGTTTCTTCAAGAAATTGCATATCCATAATTAAACCTCCTGTTTGGCTTAATTATATCAGTTCACTTCTTCTGTAACTTTCAAAAAAACGCTATTCTTCACAGAAATACTCGCAGACATTCCCATCATCTTTTTTGTAACCGTTGCAAAATGTGATGGTGTATCAAAACCAGCTATCATTGCGGACTCCGTAATACTTTTACCATTCAATAATGCGAAAAAGGCTCTTTGCATTTGATGAAACTGAATATAGCTTTTTAAGGGCATTCCGACCTGTTCCTTAAATAAGTGCGACAGTCTACTTGGTGACAACGCCACTTTATCAGAAACAGAAGCAATCGAATGTGTATCGCAATTGCACCGTTCTATTTCGTATAACAAATCCTTAACCCTATCATCATATATTTTAACTTGCTCCTTTACCCCTAAGAACTTATATAGTTGTATCATAAACTCTCGATATTCTCTCAGTCCATCGCTGTCAATAAGGCAAAATAATAAATTTTGGATGTATTCAATATCTTGATTATAAAAAATATAATACTTCATTCCTCCCATTCGTTCCTCCAAGTGAATGGCTAAACTTGAAGTCGGCTCAATAATCATAGTAAAATACATGTTGTTGCCTGTTGAAAAACTATGTAATATGTTGCGGTTTATAACAATACATCTACATGAAATTTTATTATCTTCTACACCTATCTCCAAATTTTTTTCTATGCTTAAAAATAACTGCATTGTCCAATGCTTATGTGGGACAGATTCAATTTGGTCTGTTATGATTGAGATTTTATCTCTATCCCAATATATTTTATTCATAGATGTTACCTCCCTCTATGCTTAGCTTTTTCTTTTCTTGTCGCATAACGTATTGTCGTTCTTTTTCGGCTTCTTTTTGTTCTCTACTTTGAACTTTCCTTTCTATGTTTGCCTTATTCATGCTGAAACTTTAATACTCACTTAGGATTTCTTCTTTCTTCTATCAATAGGCTTCTCGGCAGTTATCGGTATAAGCCAAACACGGTTGATGTTCATTGCTCCCTCAATACGATTTTCTTTGCATAACCGCTGCACCCACCTAAGCGATACGTTCCATTTTTCTGCGGCTTCCTGTGCTGTCATATATTCAAACATTTTTGACCTCCTATTGCGTACCGTATATAGTATAGCCGCTTGAATGAACTGTATCAAGTAGATAAATATGAACATTCATTATAACTATCCGAAAAGAAAACGACAGAGCTTTTACCCTCTGCCGCCATGTTGCCTTGCCTATGCGTATATAATTTCTTCGTTCACAATCTCCCTTGCACACGCCCTTATGTTATTCATTCTCCCTGCCTATTTTAAGGCGTTTTTTGCCTTTAGCTGTTCCGACCCTGTGCTTGCTTCATGCCCTCTATGAGCCTTTCAAAGCGTTCCTGTGCCTGTTTGTCGATGTCGGCAAGGTATGTATTCAGCCTGCCGCTTGTGAGAAGATTGGTGTATGTAACCTTGCGGTACTGTTTCAGATAATTCAGATGTCGTTGTCCTCCCTTATCGTGTCAACGCCGTCATGGATTGCGATGTACCTTACGCCCTTGCTCGGAAAATAAAGCTCCGTGTACTGCCCCGTGAGGATATAGTTCCTGCCAAGCCTTGACAAATTCTTTGTGACAACGCAGTTGATTTTCCCGTCCTCTATGTCCTCAATCATGCGTTTGAAGCTTGGTCTTTCAAAATTTGTACCCGAAAATCCATCGTCCACATACTCGTTAACGACTAAAAATCCCTGTTCATTTGCGTAATCCCTGAGTATTTGTTTCTGCGTGGAAATGCTTGCGCTTTCCCCTTCCAGCTCGTCATCACGGCTTAAACGCATATATAACGCTGTATTGTATTGCTGCTGTTTCACTTGTTTTAACCTCCTGTCTTTGGAAACAGCCCGCCACAATACACTGCTTGCATGAATCTATTATAGCATGGGGCAGGCCGTTTTTCCATCATTGCAACAATATTCTTCTTATGGTTTTTTCATCTCGTACCGCATGACATTCTCCGCAAGCGTTTCCACGGTCTGTTTTTTCCCGCTGAAATGCTCTGTAAGATGGATAATGTTTTTGCCGCAGACAAAAGAAGTCTGCCCATCCTTTTCTATGAAATACCCTGTTGGGATTCCTTTCTCTTTTGGCTGGATTCCTGACTTAATTATTCTGTCAAATAGCTGTTTTACCGTAATGATTCCTCCCTCCTGCGGTCTGTTTTAACTGGCTGTTTCTGTTGGTTTAACCGCTGGTTTTCAATCGTATCGTGGATTTGGTCTAAGCAGTTGTCGATATGGGCAGAGCGTTTTTCAATCCCGTCTGCATATTTCAGCCGTTTCCTAAGCTCTGTTATCTGCTCCGTCACGCCCTGCTTTTCGGCTCGGAGTGTTTCTTTTTCGGCTGGTGTGGCACGGCGTACCTTGTTCCGCAAGTGCTGGCGGTAGTCAATCAGTTTATTCATTTCGGTCTGGTTTTTCTCCCTGTCGGCGTGTAAGTCGGAAAGGGTAGAGATGTTATGCTTTGACATATACCTTACCTGTGCGGTAATCTCGTCCAGTTTCCGAAGCTCCTCTTTCATCAGCGGGCTTGCCGGCTTGTAGTCTGTGCCTTTGGGGAATATCCCCAGCTGATAGCACCAGTGGTAATACAACGCTAAAATCCCTGTGGTTTTCTGATGCGGTTTCCATGCGTTTTTATACTGCTCTGGCATATGCGGGGAGTAGGAAATCCTTGCTTTGTAGTTTCCATATCGGGAAGCCCAGCCTAAACATGACCGTATGAAATCGGGAGTCAGCCGTTCGTCAAGCGTGTCTAACCTTGTGAAATGCCTGTACTGCGGCAGCTTCATTTTCCAATGGCTGCCCGAAAAATCAATCTCATATCCTTTATCGGTAAGGTATTTCATCATGTGCTGTAAATCCCTGTTCCCGTTGATTGCTTCCCTTAAATCCTCCCGATAGACGTTGTACCGTGTCGGCTTTCCGCTTTTTTCGTCCAGATACAGCGGTCTTGCAGGGGCTTTCTTGGGGTTTTCAATCACCGATAAACTGTACTCTCGGCATAAGCGGTCGGACACCTCCCTTAGCCGTTTCTGTTCGGATTTTGAGTAATTATATTTGCTCCCGAATATCATAGCGGCTGTACCCATGTCAAGATTTTGGGCAAACTTTTTAGTATTCCCTGTGGACAGGAATTTTATACATCAATTTTATAATTTGGCGGGGGAATTTTATCCCCCACCCAATAGCCCGTCAAAAAGCTGTCTTTATTAGTTGGTTATAAAATCTTCCGCAACTTTTTCCGCAGATGGTCTAATCGTGCATAAATAGCCCCTGTTGTCAATCCAACAAGCGGTGCAATTTCCTTTGTGGAATAGCCCTGCATTTTCAGCAGGATGATTTGCAGGGTACGCCTGTCCACCGTAAGCAATGCCTGATACAGAGTTTCGTCCTCAATCTCATCCAGTAAATCAGCAACGGTCTTTACCTCGGCATTCCGCTCCCTGTCTGCCATTCCCTCAAGGTATTCGCCAAAGTCGCTTGTCCAATGGTAAAACCGCCTGTTGGAATTGAAGTCTGCCCTGTCGTCTGTGCGGATTTGCGGGGTGGTGGTTTCATCAACTCCATGCTCCCGTAATATTTTTTCCTCGGCTTCTTTCCAGATAAGCCATTTCCTGTTCTCCCGTCCGTTGTTGTATGCCATTCTTTTTTCCTCCAATCTGAAATTTTTGAAAATGCTAAAAACCAGATTGGATAGGAGGCGAACGGCAGCCAACAGCAGAAACAGCCCTGCGGCACATTCCGATAAAAAACGACAAAAGAAAAACCGCAAAGGCTCGGTGACCTCTACGGTTATAGGAGATACATATTCTGTTAAGTGGAGATTATACTTCTGGTTGCATGGCAAGAAGTAGCGTTGCATGGGCAGGGATTTTTTTAACTGGCTTCCTGCTATTCCCCGATATGCTATGTACGGATAAATTCTGTGTTGCATGAGCAGATAGATTACCGCCCGAAAAAAGAACATAAAAAACCCTCCAAACTTCAAAAACAGGTCTGGAGAGTGTCTGTTAAGTTTTTTAGGGCATAGCAATACCGCCCACCACACGCCGTTTTTTTATATAGTGAACATCCATGCTATGAATGAAATGCAGGCAATAAGCAATAGCTATCCATCTTCTTTTTATCCTCAACACAAATTTGTTTTTTTGCAGATAGCTGTTGCTTAAATTGCCACATTAATTTTTTATCCATTGATTCAAGTTTGGTAAAATTCTTTATGTATATTTTTATTGTTTTTCTTTTTTGCTGACATGATAAAAATAAATTGCGCGGATTAATAGCCCTCCAAACCAGCCGATTGGAGCGGCTATCCAAATTCCATTATAACCAAGCTTTGTGCCAGACAAAATAATAGCGACAGGCACTTGAAGACAGCACAGGGAACATATGGAAGCAATCATCGGCACAAATGATTTTCCATACCCCAAAAGCAATCCGTTTAATACCTGCATGGCTGCAAAGATAATATAAAAAGCAGGCACAATCTTCAGATAGCTGTTGCCAATATCTAAAACAGACGTATCCCTATTGAATATTGATATAAATACAGACGGAAACAATACAATGACAACAGAAATACACGCTGATACTGCAATCCCCATAACCAATGCGTATTTCCCGCCTTTCAATACCCTGTCTTTCCTTTTTGCCCCTAAATTCTGGGCAGTAAAATTAGTCATAGCCTGCCCTAAGTTCAAGGCGGGCATTTCTGCAAAAGCATCTACCTTAGATGCGGCAGTATATGCCGCCATGCAATCCGTGCCAAACCCATTAATCAGAAACTGCAATGACATAAATCCCACACTCACAAATACTTGCTGTATCATGGCGGGCGTACCTATCTTCAAGCTCTTTTTTAATTCTGCCTTGTCAAACTGTAAATGCAATACATTAATAAACAAGCTGCGATAATGTATTTTCATATATACCATACAAACGATAAATGACAAAAGCTGCGATAACACAGTCGCAAATGCCGCCCCTGCCACACCCATTCCGAATGCCTTAATGAACAATATATCAAGCACAATATTCAGAAGCGCTGCCACTATCAGAATATATGTAGGTGTTTTTGAATCCCCCATCCCGCGAAGAATATTTGTAAGCGCGTTATATGCAAACGTGGGGATAACGCCGACAAACATAATTTTAAGATATATGTCAGCCGCTTCAAGCAAAGCGGACGGCACTCGGAAGACAAGCAGAATCTGATAGGAAAAACATATGCCCAAAGCAGCAATTATCAAACTGAGGCAAAAGCAGAAAGCAAATCCCGTATCCATAACTTTTTTCGCAGATTCCATGTCCTTACTGCCAAAATAACGTGAAACCAATATGCTTGCCCCCATTGAAATGCCCATAGAAAGGGCAATCAGCAGATAGTGTATCTGAAAACTGAACCCTACCGCCGCCAGACATTCTTTCCCCAAAAAATTACCTACAATAACCGTATCCGCAAGATTATATAGTTGCTGGAATAGATTGCCGACCAAAATTGGCAGTGAAAATAAAAATATTGTCTTTAACTCATGTTCTCTCGTTAAATCCTTCATTTCGTAACCTCTTTCCTACTAAAATAAAATTTATTCCTTTTTGTTGCATGGTATTGTTTGCACACAATACATACAATATAGATTATATTCTTGACTTTGTATGTTTTCAATGCTAATATTGTATGTAAGACAATTTTGAGCAGGGAGGGAAAAAGCTTGCCAGTTAATTCTTTTGAAAATTACCCAATGCCATGGATACCCGATAAAGAAAAATTAAAATCACCAATTTATATATCTATTGCGGAACTTTTGGAACAGGATATCCAAAGCGGCAAACTGGCTGGAAATACAAAACTGCCGCCCCAAAGGGAATTAGCAGACTTTCTTGATTTGAACCTAAGCACAATAACCCGTGCATTCAAGATTTGTGAAAATAAGGGGCTAATCTATGCCAATATAGGGCAAGGCACATTTGTATCCCCAAATGCCGCCATCCCTTTTTTACATAAGGCAAATAACGGGTGCGTAGAACTGGGCATAATCAGACCTTTTTACCAGTATAATAAGATTGTCGCTGATATTGCGCAAAAAACCATACAACGCAATACTTCCCAGTATCTTTTTGAATTTGACAGCATATCGGAATCTTACAAGCACAAACAGACCGCCATAAAATGGCTGAAATCTTTCCATATAGAAACAGAGCCTGAAAACATCATGCTGACGGCAGGAACTCAAAATGCCCTGACGATTGTATTTTTGGCTCTTTTCCACTCTGGAGATAAAATCCTAACTGATTCTTACACTTATTCCAATTTTATCGGCTTAGCCAGACAGTTAAATGTCCAGTTGATATCAGTAGCCGCAGATGAGGATGGAATGATACCCGACCTAGTGGAAAAGCAGTGCAGGATAATGGATATAAAAGGAATCTTCCTAATGCCGTCCTGCAATAATCCGACAGGAACTGTCATGTCAATGGAACGAAAAAGGAAAATTGCCAGCCTCATACAGCAATACCATCTGATTTTAATGGAAGATGACGCTTATGGATTTATTGCAAATGATACAGGAGAACCGATTCAGACATTGATACCAGATAATACCATTTACCTGCACAGCCTGTCAAAATCACTTTCAGCAGGCTTAAGATGCGCATATATGGTTATCCCTGATTGCTTAAGACAAACCTTTCTTGAAACGGCTAATAATGTAAATTTGAAAATACCGCTGCTTAACGCAGAAATTATAAGCGAATTAATTGCAAGCGGCAATGCAGGCAGAATCATAGGGCAGAAAAAAAGACAGGCAAAAGAACGGAACAGGATATATAAAAAATACTTTCCAGACAGCATCTGCCCGAATGAATACAGCTTCTTCCAATGGCTGCCCCTGCCTGCCCATTATAACGGTTATCAGTTGGAAATGCAGGCAACAGACAATGGCATTCATATCTTCTGTTCTGACCGTTTTACCGTTGGCAAAGCTGAATCCACAGCTATAAGAATTGCAACCTGTTCCCCTGATTCCTTACAACAATTGGAAACAGGACTGAAAACCCTAAAACATTTGCTGGATAAGAATCAGCAATATATTTCACAAGCTAATTTCATAATATAGTTACTCCATTTGAAAGGCGGCAAAGAATTATATTCCCTGCCGCCAATTCTGATTATATAAAAATAATTTCTCCGTTCACAATTTCCCTCGCACAAGCCCTTATATTATTTATTTTGCCTGTCCACTCTATGGCATTTTCTTCCTTTAGCCGTTCCGTTATGTCCTGTGCCTGTTTCATGCTCTCTATAAGCCTTTCAAAGCGTTCCTGCGCCTGCCTGTCAATGACGGCTAGATAGGAGTTCAGTCTGCCACTTGTGAGAAGATTGGTGTATGTAACCTTGTGGTACTGTTTCAGATAATCCTGATGCCGCTGTCCCCATGTGCCTATCGGCTGTTCTTCTTCGTTGGGTAATATTAAATCTGGAATAAGATACCCATTTTCTTCATGATATGTGCCGCCTAACTGTTCAAATATTGACTTCATATGCAAAAACTCCTTTTCTGTATGGTTTGGTTTCTGCGGGGCATCTGCAAGCAATGTGTCAGCAGGCTGTATGTATATACTATCTTTAAGTTAAGTAATCCCCTTGCCGCTCGTATCTTCCGCCCAGTTCCTCAAAAATCGTCTTTGCCATTGTCTGTTACCGCCACATTTAGTTGGCATTGAAAAAGTTCTAAAATAAATATAAAAATAACGGTACAGTCTACCAATTAGATTATTTTCGTTGTATAACAAATTTGACGTACAGGGTCACCATCTTTCGTATAAATTTGTGTGCAAACTTATTATACATGAGAAAGTGCCTTGTACGTTATCTTATGTTCAAAAAGTTGTAAAGTGGTGTTATTAGAAAAAGAGGATTTGCCGATAAAAGGAATAACACCAAATTTGACCATAGAAGAAATTCAGGTAAAACCTGACCAGACAGTTGGTCTGACGCTTGAGAATGTAAAGCAAGTTGTAAAAATTTTAATGGGATAAGTTCTTATTGTGCCACGGACTTGTTCAGTAAGAAAATTTTTTGGTTTGACGGACAAAATTAGTATGAAAACTTTAATATTAAATTAAATTGATCGCTGGTGATGAGTAATTAATTTTTGGGAGAAACATAGATGAAAGAAATAGTTGCATATGAAATGATATATAATAAACCACTGCAGTATGATAATGATATAATATGTGTTCCTTTTCAAAAAGAATACTGGATTGAATATATGAGAATATATAATGAATGTTTTTACGAAATGAGAAAGGCGTTAGAAGTTGAGCCAATAAATTTTTATTATGATTATTCTCAAATTAGAGATAAAATGAAGAATATTTTCCTTTATTTGCAAAATAGAGTAATAATAGGTGCTGTTTCTTGCTATGAAAATGAGTTAGACGATTTGATTGTTGAGAAATCGTTACAAGGACAAGGTATAGGACAAAAATTGTTGTTTTGGGGAATAAATCATATAAAAGAACAAGGCTATGAAGAAATTATTTTGCATGTAGCTGAATGGAATCAAAATGCAGTGAAGTTGTATTTGAAAAACGGTTTTAGTATTAAGAAAAGAGAGAGGGTACGTTAAAGGAAATAGTATTTTTAGCAAATTTTCCTTTAATGATATAATAGACATGGTGTTAGCACCATATAACGAGGGCATTCAGAAGAAAAGATGTATCAAATAAGAAACACAGCGTCAGAGCGTATAGAAAAATCTATGCGCTCTATTTTATTGTAGAGGAGCAGATTTATGAGCAAAGACAGCAATACGCAGAAAAGTGTATCATAAGCCGGAAAAACTCGTTCAGGAATACAATGAAGAACTAAGGGTATGGAAAAATCAGACTGAACAGAAACAAGAGAAACCGTTGGAACAGCCGAAAAAAGCGAGTGTATTGGAAAAGCCGCACCGCTGTCAGGAAGAAGACAGAAAGCAGACGAAAAGATCAGTCAAGAAAAAATCTATGGATAGAGAACGATAAGAAAGGCGAAAAATCTATTGAAATGGTGACTACCGCAATCCCACTGGCTTTAGACGGTGGGTTAAGGTAGTCAAAAGTGGTGGTTTGTGTTATACCAACGGCATGGGAACATGGAAATCAAAAAACAGACACAAATATTTGTTACAGTATCATATTATTTTTGTATGCAAATACAGAAAGAAGCTGTTTGCATCAGAACATATATCGGATGATATAAAACAGCTTTCGTACGAGATATGCCAGAAACATCATGTGATTATCAGATATATGGAAACTGGCAAAGGCCATATCCATTACATGATAGAAACAGAACCGGCAATGTCTGTCAGTAAAATAGTAAATCTGATGAAGAGTTACACGGCATACCATATATGGAAAAAGTATCAAAACTATCTGCGAAAGCATTTTTGGAAGGAGCGCACATTCTGGACGGATGGATATTTTGCGTGCAGCGTTGGAAATGTTTCGGAAGAAATGCTTAAAAAATATATAGAAAACTAAAATGCTTTCGGAATATCTTCCTGAAAAAGAGATTGACATAAATCAAGCCTTAGAAATGGTAAATGAGAGCAGAAAACAGATCAAGCGCATGGATACATTTGTAGAAACCATGAGGAAGATAAGTAGTCTAGCATCAAGGAAGCTAGTACAGCATTGCAGAAATAACAGTGAATACAGCACCCGCTATTTCCGCCATCACCGCGTTGTCGTCAGTCAACGATGCACCCGGCATCGCCTCCTTCCTCCGCCTTGTGCTGACAAAAATAACGTGCACTGTATTCACTGTTATTTCTGCAACGCTGTACTAGTTGTTTATGGAGTGTTTTGTGATACAAGTCCCTATTTGCACACGCATTATCTTGCACAAGGAGAGAAAATCTCAAATGATAAGCCCGATACTTCTGATAAGGGCGAAGTGTATGAAGGGTATATCCCGGCAGATCCAAAGAAACACCGAAAATTATGGCATGAACAGTTAAAACAAGTTCTACTTGAAGATGGAGAAATCGATGCAGAGGTACAAAAAGTTATCGGAAAAATTGAAAATATGGAATTAGATGAAGCATATAATTATATAGATGAAAAATATGATTGGTACGGAGCGAGGTATTTGTATGAAGATACCGCTTACTTTAAGGGAACGGCAGAAGAAATCAATTCATATTTAGATCAGAAAATGGAAAAGAAGCCATTTTCCTACTATTATTCAAGGAAATTTGCTGACTTTACAGGTTTGTACATGGGATTTTTTGCAGCTATTATGTTTTCCGTTTTGTTTTTACAAGATACAAAAGGACATACATACGAACTGCTTCATACAAAACCAATTCGTGCAGAAAAATATGTGCTAGGAAAAGTAAGTGCTGGATTTGTCACTTGTACATTCGTTTTAGCACTTTTCAATCTACTGTTTTGGATATTGTGCATTGTTTATACCAAAGAGGATGGGGATTGGTGGATGTCTTTTAATATGGACAGCAACAAATTCGATAGGAGCGGATAAGTTTTTAGGGGCATGGAATGTATTCTCTTATTCCTTTAGAGAAATAGAAAATACTGCTGATTTTATATGGCTGTATGGAAAAGTTTTGTGTATTTGCATTGGATTGATGTTATTAGTAGTGTTGCCCAAGATTGTAAGAAAGAGAGGATAAATTTATGAGTATTTGTATTGAAGATTTAACGGTAAAATTTAAAAATGGTGTGACAGCAATCAATCATGCGAATTTAGATATTCCGAATGGAATTTTGGGATTATTGGGAGAAAATGGAGCAGGAAAGACCACTTTGATGAGGGTTTTAAAAGAAGAAAATGAAACAACAAATGCCGCAGGAATGTCACCGCTTCCCTCCATCCTGGCAAAATAGTGGCCTAAAATGTCACAGGTGCGTGACATTTGGAAGCCAGGAGCAAGTTGCCCCTGGCTTGCATGGATAAAACTTAATTTTGCCGCAACCGCTCTATGATACTGGCTTTAGCAATTTGCCGGTACAAAAGCGCTGGTATTGCCACGGTCAGGAGGATAAGAAACGGATAGATCACCAGCATGGGCCAGATAACAAATTGATAGGTGAAAAACCAAATCCCGCTGGAAATGCCTCTTACGACTACCACAGAAAACAGAATACCAAGGACAACCGATGTGATGATCGTTCCCACCGCGTAATACAGCCCCTCAAAAGAGAGCATACGCTTTAATTGTTTCCCGGTCATGCCAATGCTTTGCAGCATGGTAAATTCTTTTTTTCGGGTAATAACGCTTGTCAGGACGGAGTTGACAAAGTTTGCGATACCGATAATTCCGATGATGATGCTCAACGCCCCGCCGATGGTGATGATAAGGGAAGTAAGGTCGTCAAAGGAACTGGTATAGGTCGCCTTGGATTCAAAATCCATACTTGGCTCCACACTGTCGATATAGTTGTTCAAAAATTCTGCCATTTCCATTTCTGTTCCCTCTTTCACATCAAAGGGGAAGCTGACCAGATGAGGGTTATCACACAGCGGCAGGAAGATTTCAGTTGGGAGGTAAAACCGAGATTCACCTGTATTGCGGGTGGTGGCAGTGTTCTCGTTGGCCCGGATTTTTGCCATGATGATAAAATCATAGCTGCCGTCAATGGTAGAGGAAAGGCCGTTCATTGTCAGGTGGTTAATCCGCACCGTATCACCGATGCTAATATTGGGGTTATCTATGACAGTCCCATCGTCAGTACATGCTACGCTCAACAGAATATACTTTCCTGTTTTCAGTTTCTCCAGGTCAATCGTTCCTTCTACGGCTTCCATACCGTTTAACAGAAAATCGTCCGCGCCATACAGATTTACAAAGGGATTTCCATTCTGATCTTTGTTATAGCTGAAAAGGGCATTGTGTTCTGTGGAAAACGGTTCTTCCAGCATACGGGAGGTATAGAGCCTGCCGCCATCCTCAAAACCTTCATTTTGTTTGACCGCTTCGATAAAATTCTCCGAAAGGTCGCTTTCGCTTTTTTCAAATTGGAACTGGAAATAGCTTGCGGTAGAGATCACAAAGTCTGTATCCATAAATTTTGCAATATATTTGTCAATATCAAAGCCGCTGGACAGTGTGAACACTGTGTTGAACAGCACCAAACTCAATGTCATGGACACGATCACCAGCACAGTACGCTTGCGGTTGCGGCCCAGGTTTGCCAGCGCCATAAAGTGGAGCTTCGCGCCGTGGGACGATTTCTTGTCCTTGGCTCTGCGCCTTCCAAACGCTGCCATATCATTTTCCGTGTAGCGGATGGCCTCGATTGCCGAAACCGTACCGGCAATCTTCGCAGGCTTGCGGACACTGACAAAGACAGTAAAAAGGGTGAAAGCAGCGGAAGCAATGAAGATCAGTGGATTTACCGTTACTTTAACACCGGCATCTGCGGTATAACTTGTTCCGTTCATCAAGAAAGGCATCAAGGCCCGGCCAATGAAGAAGCCCACCAGCAGGCCGATAGGAATACCAACCAGGGACAGCCGGAGCGCCTGCCCATTGATAAGCCGCTTAATCTGCCGCTTTGTTGTACCCAGCGTTTTTAGCTGTCCGTAGGACTGAATATCCTGAATGACGGAAATTTGGAAAATGTTGTAGATAATCAAATACCCTGTTACGATAATCAGCGCAACACCAACGATGCTCGAAATCAACATGGCAGGATTATCCGTTAATGCACCGGTCTGATAGGCAGGACTGACACGGGCAATCACATAATTGCTGTCCTCCTTGCTGCCGCCCATCGTATCGCAGGTATAGCCGGTTTCGGAAAGCAACTGATGGAGTTGGGCTTCTATATCGCCTGTTCCGCTGAACATCACATAGGCGGAGACAACGCCGGAATAATCATTGTCCATAGGATAGGTATAGGTTAAAATGTCTGAATAGGCATCCACAAAGGCTTTCGACACGATTAGCCGCCCGATGTTGCTCAAGCTGTCCGTTTCCCAAAAGCCGCAGAGGGTGAAATCGGTAGTGTATGTCTTCCCTTTTATCTCATAGGTCAGAGAAACAGTTTCCCCAATCCGCGCCGGTACGCCTAGGGCATCTAGTGTCTTTGTGTCCGCAATGATCTCATTTTCCGCTTCGGGCCGGTTGCCTGCTGTGGGGGTGTAGCGGGCAAATTCCAAAGCGGTATCATCCATATACCACAGGTCGGACCTCCAACGCTCCAAACCCGGGTTTTTCAGCCGGTAGGACACCGCCTTTGTATAGGCGATGAGGTCAATTAGGGGACTTCCCGCCACATCGTTGTAAACCTCGTCGCTGATATAACTTAAGACCGCCTGCCCCTCACCTCCAGCCTTACGGATGTTCTGATCGTGAACGGTGTCCATCAGGCCAGACCCAAGGGTGAAGATCGTGGTAAAGAGTATGGTTGTCAGAACGATTGCAATCATCGCAATGATATTCCTGCTTTTGCTGGCCTTGAAGTAGCGGCCTGACAGCTTTTTGATCACCGCGCCGTTGTTGTTTCCGAATAAAATGTCATTCATCGTTAGCGCTCCCTCCTTACTCAAAGATCCTGCCGTCCTCAATGCGGATAATGCGGTCGGCAAGCTGGGCGATTTCGTTGTTATGGGTTATCATTATCAGCGTCTGATGGAATTTGCTGCTGGTCGCTTTCAAAAGGCCCAGCACATTGCCGCTCGTGCGGCTGTCCAGGTTGCCGGTCGGTTCATCTGCCAGGACGATAGCGGGCTTGGAAACGAGGGCGCGGGCAATGGCGACACGCTGCTGCTGTCCCCCGGACAGGTTGTTGGGCATATTGTGCAGTTTGTCCCCCAGAGCCAGCAGGCGCACTACTTCGTCCATAAATTTTTTGTCTATCGTATCGCCGTCCAGTTCCACGGGCAGGACAATATTTTCATAGACATTCAGGACAGGAACGAGGTTGTAGTTCTGAAAGATAAAGCCGATATTGCGCCGACGGAAGATGGTAAGCAGCTCGTCGTTCAGCTCGGCCAGCTCTTTTCCCCTGATCTGAACGCTGCCGGAGGTGGGCACGTCTAAGCCGCCCATCATGTTCAGCAGAGTGGACTTGCCGCTGCCGGAGGTTCCGACAATGGCGACAAATTCCCCCTGCTCAATGGAGAGGGTCACGCCGTCCAGCGCCTTTGTGATGTTCGGCTCCGTTCCATAGTGTTTTTTGAGATCAGTTGTTTGCAAAATGCTCATGGTATGCACCATCCTTTCTGTGATGCCGCTATCATAACAGCCAATTCTCACAGAAATGTCACGGGCCACTGGTTTTTTACCCTTGAAATGTCACAGTTTTGTGACATTTCAGAAACGCAGTCATTCGCTGCCGCTTCTTTTAACCAAAGCCCCCCAATCCTGATTGAATTACAAATTATTATCCACGAGGAAGAAATACAGAAAATGTGGAACCTCTGCCCAATGCCGAAGTCACTTTGATATATCCGTCCTGCATGGAAATGATCTCACGGGCAAGATACAGCCCTATACCGATGCCCTCAACGTCGTGTACTTCTTCTTCCCGGTAGAAGCGTTTGAAGATCATCCCCTGTCTGCTCTCCGCTATGCCCTTGCCGCTGTCTGTAATGTCAATTTTCACATATAGCTCCCAACTTTGGACGGACACCCGAATAGTGCCGCCCGCTGGCGTGTACTTCACCGCATTGTCCAAAATATTAAACAGGGCTTCGCCTGTCCATTTTTTATCATGGGCCAGCAGTACATCGGATGGGCATTCTACGTTGACATGAATTGCTTTCTTTTCGGCGTTCAGCAGAATACCGCCCAGCGCCGCCGCCAGGGTATCGTAGATCGGCTGTGTCTTTCTGTCCAGTGAAATCACGCCGGTTTCCAGCCGGGAGGTCTTTACCATGGCCTGCATAAGAAAATCCAGCTTTTCAAGCTGACTGCTGGATGCCTGTAAAAATTCCTGACGTTTTTCTTCTGTCACAGACTGTTCCAGCAAAGTGGCGTTTACCATCTGGAGATTTGCAATGGGTGTTTTCACCTGATGGGAAATATCGGAAATCAATTCCTGCAAATCGGCCCGCTCCTTTGCTACGCTTTCCCGGTTCTCTCGCATAACTTCATATAGACGGACAAGTTGGTGATTGATTTTGTAAAACAGGTTTTCTTCTTCATAGACCTGCGGCGGGGCTGATGCCCCGTCCAGCATATTGTCTATTGTTTCGCACAACCTGTCCGAAAACAACACCAGCTTCCGGCGCAGAAAGGCAACGAAAAGAACTGCACAGATGAACACCAGCAGGATATACAGCAGCCCCAGCCACACGATTGCCGGATTTCTGGTAAAGACAAAAGCCGCAGTAACGGTCATGATGGAGAGCAAACCTAAAAAGGTTGCCCCTATCGCACAGGCCTGGTTGATGGAAAGTTTACTCCCGTTCACTTCTTAATTCCCCCAATCCACATATAGCCCATGCCGTAGACGGTCTTGATATATTGTAGGTTGTCTGCTTCGATTTTTCCCCGGATGCGGCTGATCGCAACGGTCAATGCGTGTTCATCCACAAAGTTTTCATCTGCGTCCCACAGCTTTTCAAGAAGTACCTGCCGGGTCAGAACAATTTGCGGATTTCTCACCAGCACCTTTAACAAACGGTATTCCATCGGTGTGAATATAACCGGATCCCCTGCGAGGGTAGCGGTCAATTCCGAGAAATTGACGAATAGTGTGCCGTCTGTGTAGCAATCGCCGCCTGTGTGTTTCTCGATGCGGTTCAGCAAAGCCGAAACCTTTTTTCGGAATACGCTGATCGGAAACGGCTTCGTCACATAATCATCTGCTCCCAACTCAAAGCCTTTTAGCATATCGCTTTCCATATCGTTTGCGGTCAGGAAAATCACGGCGGTATCTGGACGGCGCTTTTTGATTTCCGTACAGAAGTCAAATCCGCTTCCATCAGGCAAGTTGACATCCAGCACAATCAAATCATAGTCCTGCGCTTCACAGAACCTGACCGCCGCTGATTTTGACATAGCAGCGTCCACGGTGTAGCCCGCTGCCGAAAGATTGTAGCAAAGTGTATTGTTCAAAAGATGGTCATCTTCAACGACTAAAAGCCTCATGGCTTCACTTCCTTTCCCTTATAGAATAACATGAAAATGTCTCAGAAATCTCACAGACATTTTATCCTGCAAAAGATAATCTAATTTAATGGAGTTAGAATACTTATTATTTCCATACGATTCGCCCCAATTTAATTATATCAGAAAACAGCTTGTTATGAAAGCGTAATTGAGTTAGCCCAGAGATTTCGCTTTTAGTATTTATATTTATTCAATTATAGATTTTTAAAGAATAGGGATAAAAAGAAGAATGCCTTTTGAGTCAATCGTACAAAAAATATATTTTCTGTATCATAGAATCAAAAAAACAG
>CAJTCR010000057.1 GCA_910574915.1 Eubacteriaceae bacterium | reverse complement strand
GGATGACCTGCTCCCCTGGTCACCAAGCCTGCCGGAGAACTGCCGGAAGACTGGTAAGAATGAATTGAAATAAGACTGGAGCAAATCTGTTTCTATCTTACAGGTTTGCTCCAGTTTTGTATAGGTACGCACTATCTACCGTTTACCTTTAATGCGTCATTTTCCTCCATAACCTGTTTTGTGTTCTGTCCTGCTGTTTCCATTTCTTTAATACCTCCGTTTAATTTTGAGCATGATAAAAGCAGCCATTTCTGGCTGCTCTCTGTATACTATTTTTATTGACTTTTACTTTTGAGTGAATATTACTGCCCTTATTCGTTTCGATTTCTGCAATTTAGTCCTATCTCCTTCCTGCTTTTATCGCTGTATGCAATCTTTGTCCGAAAAAACATTCGTTCTAAATAGAATATTTTTTAAATAACTTCTCAAAAAAATCTCCAATCATCCTTTTTGATTCTGTAATATTCATAAATTCATAACCGCCAAACCTATATACCTCATAGCCTTTTAATTGTAATTCCCTTGTATCAATAACCATTTCAGAATATAGTTTTGGAGAAGATTTATCCCCCTCTGAATAATGCTGTTTACCATCAATTTCAATAACTATTCGCACACCATTAGATAGCAACATTAAAAAGTCCATTCGCTGGTGAGTATAAACAACACCACTACCCCTCCAAATCTTCGCATGTGGATCATAGTGCAAATACACTTGTGGAATCAGTGCCGGAAAATCTTCTCTTTCCTCATAAATCTTGTAATATTGAGTAAAAAAATACTTTTCTGGTTTTGAATCCATAGAATTAAGCAAGCGTGTAAACAAGTCTTGTTGAACATTTTCGTTTAACGATTTAGGCTCCCACCATTTCACAAGGGTTTTCCATGATAAACCATCTGAATTTGGCTCAAAGTTATAAAACAAGCAATTATCTGTATCGCCAACAATCTTTAATTCATTATCTATAGCGTCATCAATCACTATATCCGGTTTCTTCCCTAATGGAGCAAAAACAAGATTTTTCATATTACTACATATAGCATTTTTTCTATAAACTTTATAAATGAGTTCATTTGATGTTTTTCCAGATACGGCTAATTCAAACCCATCAGCACTAATAATCTCATTGATACCCTTTACATATTCCTCCTGTTCCTCCCCCGTTCTGGTTTCCGGATTAACCATCTTCTCCAAGAATTTTATTACGGAATCGTCACTTATATATTTAAAATTCAAAATATTTAGCAGCATATCTTTATATGATATATCATCATTTCTTATTACATGTTGCATAATGTAGTCCCAAATAGATGCTCTACTAAACACAAACATCTCTCCATCATCAAAAGGTTCGTCTAAATCCCAAATACCACTCAATAATTCATCCAATGTTAAGTTTCCTTCAAAATTTGGGCACATACCTAAATATTCTGCTAATTTCCTTCGAGTTACATAGGTAAACTCAAATATGCTATCTCCTAGATAATTTTCCATTTGACGATTTAAAAAGGCACTTTCAGCATCTTTAACTATATGATGTGATAACTCAACTATTTTTTCCTCTGATAGTTTTTCTAACCCTGTTTTTGCATATATTTTCTTATTATCATGCGGATTGAGTGATTCATTCGGAGATATTCCATAACTTTTCATAACTCCATCTATTTCATAGCTTTTGTAATTCCAAAAATATTGTGCAAGAATCTCTATTAAACCATCCTTCTTTTTGCTCATATTATTAACTCCAATCTAGGGATTGCATTTCCATCGCTAATCCATAATACAAAACGAAATAAAGTTATCCCTTCTGAAATATAAACATTTTATCATAAACTGCTTTGGACGTCATTCACTTTTAATCTTGCACATTACATTCTTTGTATGGAGCAGTCAAGTTTTTTGACTGCCCCGATAGACTACAAACTCTCCTCCTTCCCTTTACCCTTTGAAATATCCGGTTTTTCCGGCGCTTTCTGCCCGTATGCCTTCTGGCGCATCTCGGCAAGTTTCTCTTTTACGGAAATACGCCCTCTCGGACTGTCCGCCAGCATACGTTCCTTCCCATGCTCTGCCACTTTTTCTGATACTGCCCGGTTTATCTGGGGCTTAAAAGGCGCATCCGCCACCGCTTCCGCATCATGCCCCATTTCCTCTGTATCAAGTTCCTCCTGTTCCCCATCATTCTCCGGCTCATCATCCATATCAATCCCATCGCCGCCCTTTTCGTCCATGTTTAACAGGGCATTTAGCTCTGTCAGGCGTTCCAGTTTCTCCGCAAGCTCCGTTTCCTGTGCGAATGGCTTTGTGACCTCCACCTTTGCGGTTTCAAGCTGATGCTCCACGTTCTCCAGTTTCTGTGCCACTGTTTCCATTCTCCCGGTCATGCCCTCTAAAGCGTTGCTTAACCTCTGCAAATTTCCCAACGGATCAGTGCCGATTTCCACTTCATGGCTGATGCTACCCTTTAAGTTGACCGTAAACTTGGAAAAGAACGAATCGAAGGAAACGCTCATCTTAAACCCCTGATACTCCCCGATTGTGACCGCCATATTCGGCTGTTTTGCGCTCCGGCACATATCAATCAGCGCTGCCCCGGCTTCCTTTTTGTCCGTATATACCCGGTTCCCGATTTTTATGGAGAAAGTGTCTTTATCCGGGAATTTATTCTGTGCGTAGGTCTGAATGTCGGCACGATACCCCGCAAGGCGTTCTTTCATGGAAGCAATCTGTACCGGGTAATGCTTCACGATGTTGTCCTCTAAGCGGTACTTCTGACTGGTGTGGTTCGCCTTTAACAGCTTTAGCTTGGATACCTGAATATCTAAATCCATCTTTTCTTTTATGTAGGGATTGCCCGTTGCCAGAGCTTTCACCTCGGCATAAGTGAGAGCCGCTTCGTCTATGTCCTCACAGCTTCTGACTGGGGATTTGCTCGTCATAATCTGCCCAATGAATTTCTGCTTGTTCTCGATAAGCTGCCAACTGTACGAATCGAATGTCCCCTCCGTCACATACCGGAAAATCTTTACCTTGTCATTCATGTTGCCCTGTCTTAAAATCCGCCCTTCCTGCTGTTCAATGTCGGACGGACGCCAGGGCACATCGAGGTGGTGTAATGCGATGAGCCTGTCCTGCACGTTGGTTCCGGCTCCCATTTTTGCGGTTGAGCCTAACAAAAAACGAACCTGCCCGCTTCTAACTTTTGCGAACAGCTCCGCTTTCCTTGTTTCCGTATTGGCGTTATGGATAAAAGCTATCTCATTCTCCGGCACTCCCTTCGCCATGAGTTTATCCCTGATGTCCTCATATACGTTAAATGTCCCATCTCCCTTCGGTGTGGATAAATCGCAGAAGATAAGCTGTGCTGACTTCTGCTCTTTTGTATGCTCCCAAATCTCAAACGCTTTCTCCACACAGGTTGTGGCTTTGGAGTTTTCTTCATCCGGGAGCATATCATTGATGAGCCGCTGGTCTAACGCTAACTTTCTTCCATCGTTGGTGATTTTCAGCATATTGTCGATGTTCGGCTGCACTTTCCTGTCCCTGACTGCCTCCGCCCTGTCCGCAAGGGACTGAACCATGTCCTGCTGGTACTCGCTCGGCTTTAACACAATATTTTCATAATCCGCTTCCGGCACAGGCAGCTTTAACATATCCGGTGTCTGAATGTCGGCACTCTCCTTAAATAACGCAATCAGCTCTGGAAGATTGAAAAACTTCGCAAATCTCGTCTTTGCCCGGTATCCAGTACCCTCCGGTGCAAGTTCTATGGCTGTCTGAGTTTCCCCGAATGATGCCGCCCAACTGTCAAAATGCCCTAACCCCAATCGCTGTAAGGTGTTGTACTGGAGATAACGCATATTGGTGTATAATTCCGTCATGCTATTTGAGATTGGCGTACCCGTCGCAAATGTGATGCCCTTCCCTCCGGTCAGTTCGTCCATGTACTGGCACTTGGCAAACATATCCGAGGATTTCTGCGCTTCCGTCTGTGCGATGCCCGCCACGTTCCGCATTTTTGTGTAGAGGAACAGGTTTTTGTAATTATGGCTTTCGTCTACAAACAGCCGATCCACGCCCAACTGTTCAAAGGTCACAACATTGTCCTTCCGGCTGGAATCATTTAACCGGCTCAACCTTGCGGACAGTGATTTCTTTGTTTTTTCCATCTGCTTAATGGAGTAACGCTCGCCATTTTCCGCTTTGAGCGCTTCGATTGCCATTTCAACTTCCGTTATCTGCCTTTCAATCATCGCCATCTGTCTTTCGGTGGAAAGCGGGATTTTCTCGAATTGAGAATGTCCGATAATCACAGCGTCGTAATCCCCGGTTGCGATTCTGGAGCAGAACTTTTTCCGGTTGGCGGGTTCAAAATCTTTCTTGGTTGCCGCTAAGATATTCGCACCCGGATACAGGCGCAGAAAGTCGCTCGCCCACTGCTCCGTCAAATGGTTCGGCACAACAAACAGGCTTTTCTGGCACAGTCCCAACCGCTTGTTTTCCATTGCCGCCGCAATCATTTCAAAAGTCTTTCCCGCACCCACGCAATGGGCAAGCAAGGTATTATCTCCGTATAACTGATGCGCCACAGCGTTAAGCTGGTGTGGTCTAAGTACAATGTCCGGTGTCATGCCTGGGAATTTTAAGTGCGAACCGTCATATTCCCTCGGTCTGGTGGAGTTGAAAAGCTCGTTATATTTTGCGCATAAATCCTGCCTGCGCTCCGGATCACGAAACACCCAGTCCTTAAAGGCTTCCCGGATTGCTTCCTGCTTCTGGCTTGCAAGCATGGTTTCCTTTTTGTTGAGGACTCTTTTTTCTTTCCCGTCCTCTGTCACAATGTCAAAAATACGGGTGTCACGCAAGTTTAAGGAATCCTCTAAAATCCTGTATGCGTTTGCCCGCCCTGTTCCGTAAGTCATATTGACAAGTGCGTTTCCCCTGTCCGCATTTTTCCCCTTCACGTTCCACTGCCCGGTCACGCCTGAATACTGTATGCCCATTGTCTTACGTTCAAGCAGGTATCCCGGCGTTTCAAAAGTTTCACGCATGAAGTCCTCAATATATTTTGTGGAAATCCATGTTGCGCCGATACGCACCTCAATCTCCGATGCGTCAAGCTCCTTCGGCTGTACGCTTTCCAGTGAGGACACGTTAATGGCGTATTCCGGGTGGTTTTCCGCAAAGGTTCTCGCCACTGACAGCTTCTCCCGCACATTCCCGCTTAAATACTCGTCTGCGGTTTCCCATTCCTCTGTGACCGGGTTCTGGAAGATTACCCCGGCAAGCTCTTTTGTGATTTCTTCCTCGCTTTTATCCGCAAGCTGTGACATATAGGCTAAATCCACGCCCACCTTCTCGCTTAAAGATACCGCCAGCGCTTCACTGGCTGTGTCCACGCTCGTCACAACTTCCTGCTTTTTAATGGTACGCTTCGTGAACATATCCGCCTTGCCAATAAACTTCCCCTCATCGTCCAGATTTTCAAGGGAACATAACAGGCAGTAGCTGGAATCCTGATTGAACGCCCTTTTATTGGTCTGTGAACTGATAAGACCGAATTTCTTGGAGAAATCATCGTAGAGCTGGTTTAGCTCCGTCTGTTTGTTTTTAATCATTTCATCCGGGTATTCTTCCAACTGGAAGTTTATCAGTTCCTGCGTACAGTCCCGGAGCGCCACCATGCCCTTCATGCGCTGCTCCGCTTTCTCCGAAACGTCCACAGGCTTCATAATGGAATTTTCCCGGTAATACACTTTATCGTCCACAACGGTGTAACTGTAATTCTTCACCTCCGGATCGGCGGGTATGTTCTCCCTTGCCAGCTCATCATCAATCTCATTGAAATCCGCCTGCTCGATGCTGCCCTCCACATAAGAGAGCGCATGTTTAAGCTGCGCCGACAGGGGAAGGGAATCATCCGGCAGACAGGCGCTCTCCATGCCATGCGCCCCTGTAACCATTTCCATTTTTCCAAGCACCATTTCCGGGTGGTCTGCGAAATACTGGTTCATCACGATACCATCTTTTTCCGTCAGATGCACCCAGTCCGGTTCAATGTCTAACACCCGGTCACGCTTCTTTAAGAACAGAATATCCGAAGTGACCTCCGTACCCGCATTTTCCTTAAAGGCTGTGTTCGGAAGCCTGACCGCCCCTAAAAGCTCCGCCCGCTGTGCAAGGTATTTCCGCACCTCCGGATTTTTCTTATCCATCGTCCCCTTTGAAGTGACAAAGGCAACAATGCCGCCCGGACGCACTTTATCCAAAGTCTTTGCGAAAAAATAATCGTGTATCAAAAAATTGTGCTTGTCATACTGCCTGTCAGACACTTTATATTGTCCGAAAGGCACATTTCCTACCGCCACGTCAAAAAAGTCATTGGGATAACTGGTATTCTCAAAGCCTGTGATTTGAATGTCCGCATGAGGGTAAAGCTGTTTTGCGATGCGCCCGGTTATCCCGTCAAGCTCCGCCCCGTACAGTCTGCTCCCCGCCATTTCCTCCGGCAGACAGCCATAAAAATTCCCGATGCCTGCGGCGGGATCTAACACGTTCCCTCTGGTAAACCCCATTTTCCCCACTGCGTCATAGATTGCCTGAATGATGACCGGGCTTGTGTAGTGGGCATTTAACGTGCTTTCCCTTGCGGAAGAGTATTCCTCCGGGGATAGCAGGCTTTTTAATTCCTGATACTCATTCGCCCAGTTCGCTTTGGAAGAATCAAAAGCATCGGCAAGACCGCCCCACCCCACATATTTTGCTAAGACTTCCTGTTCCTCCGGTGTGGCAGTGCGGCGTTCACTTTCAATCTTTTCAAGGGTTCGTATGGCTTCCACGTTCTGCCGGAATTTCTCTTTCGGCGCAAATCCTTTCCCGGTATTCTCTGCTTCATTGAAAGAAATGCGGTAATTGACTGTGCCTGTTTTATCAATCTCCGGCTCTTTTTGTGGTACTTTTTCCGGCTCTGGCGGACTGCCCCCGGTCAGCGTTTCCACATCGCCCATGACCTGCCGGATAAACGGATCGTTTTCTAAGGCGGTTTCATCTACTAACTGCCCGTCCACAATCCCGGCTTTTTCCAGACCTTCCCGGACTGCCTGTGTGTCAATGTCGGAGAAATCATCTTTTTCAGCAGTATCTTTTGATTCTGAAACAGTTTCCGGCTCTGTAACCACATTTTCTGCCTCTTTCCCCTGTAAATCTCCGTTGAGATTTTGGCAGAAAACATCCGCTTCCTCCGGTATATCAAATGTCGGCACTGTGCCATCGCCTGTTACATAATAATCCTGCGTTTCGCTGTCCCACACCGCATAAGGCTCTGTAAAGGCATCCGAAGTTTCCGAAACCGTAAAGCGTACTGTTTCTTCCTGTTCTGGTTCTTCTGCCCGTTTTTCCGGCTCTGCATCCGGGTGATTTTCCTCCCAGCGTTCTCCTGCCGGCTCTGCTTCAGATACTTCCGCAGCTTGTCTTTCCCTCTGCTGTCCCGGCTCATTCTCATAACGTGCCGCATACTTCTGTGCTTCCTTCAGCAGAGCATCCATCTCCACCGCTTTTTCCGCATTGCCGCTTAATGACTGCATCAGTACATAATCGGCGGCTTCCAGAAACAGGGTGTCATAAACTGCCTTGCCCTCTAACCTCCTGTCAGCATCCTCTATGGCAACCGCCCCGGTATCCTCATTCCAGCCGACCACATCTTTCATGGACAGCGCACCGCAGATTTTTACCACTGCGGACATTTCCGCAAGCCTTTCAATTAGTGCTTTTTCACTTTCACTGGCTTTACTTTCCGCTTCGGGACTTTGAATATTTTCCCCGGAGATTTCCGCTTCCTGCTCCGGTACAGCCATTTTTTCCGGTTCTCTGTCACGCTCTATAAACCGCCTTGCCTGATTGGTGAAACCGTCCAAAACAGCCGGGTGGGACGTGACGATATAATCCCTTGTCTGCCAGTCAGCGGAAGGCACAAGGCTTTTCGCCCATTCCTTATTGTTTGGGGAAAAACGCCCGTCATGGGATAAGTGCGTGATTGTATTGGCAAGGACAATTTCTACACGTTCCTTCCCATACTGCCGGATAACGCCCTCTGCGGTATCCCTCGGAAGGGTGTAACCATCAAATTTCTCCGCAATCGCTTTTTCTATGGCATCTTTGCACTCCACCCGGATACCATGCTCCAGCTTTTCCTGCTCCCGGCGCATGGCTTCTTCCGCCTGCTCTTTTTTGTACTGTGCAAAGGCTTCTTTCCCCTTCGGCGTAAGGTATTTATCCGCATTGACAAGCTCTCTGATGCGCTTCTCCACCACGTTCCATTTTAAAAGCACCTTTGCGTATGGATCGCCTATCCTGCCTTTCCCCAATTTAATTCCTTTAGAATCGTGCCATTCATCGCCCCGGTCTGAACCGATTAGGGCGGGAGAGCCGCCGCCCGTCCCGTATTCATTTTTAAGGAAGGCAATGTTTTCTTTCTTATCATGCCCCTCCATGAAATACTCATAGATACGGAACTGCCCATGATGATAGTTACTGCCGCCCGTCAGACGTTCATCTATCTCATCCTGCGTGATAAAGTCCTCATGCAGCACCTCCACGCTGTCCTGTACCGGGTATTCCGTTTTCTCTGTGCTTAAATCCGCAATCTCTGAAAGCAGATGCTCCGGCTTTTTTACATACCGCCATCTTATCTGCTTTTCTCCGGCGTCAATCTGCTCTTTTGCGTGGGAAAGCTCCCCGGCAACGACATCACGCCCCTCCTGTGTGGATAAAAGCTCGCAGAGGTTTGTCATGCTCTCCGGGTGGTTGTAAGTCTTAATCGGTATGTTCTCCGGGATTTCCCCGATACCGTCCCGGAAGAAATTGAACAGGTCATTTGACACCCTCTGGCGTTCCACCGCATCCACAAGGAACACTTCATTTGCGCCCATGTAAGAGCCATTCTCCACCAAAGAACGGACAACGCCCTCTATTTCCTGCCAGCCCATCACCGCAACCGGGTTTTCCTTTGCGGACATCCCGTAGCCGATGCTCATGCCGGATTCGTTGAACCAGACGGAAATGGGATTGCTGCCAAAATCAAAGCCTTTCCCGGTAGTCCGGTACTCATTTTTCAGAAACTCCGCCATTTCCTCCGGCGTTTTGCCCTGCCGGTACTTGGCATAAATGCGGCTCCTGCTGTTATCCCTTCCGCCCCCTGTGCGTAAAATGGCTTCGAGCTGCTCCTTTGGCAGAGAAAAAGCGGCGGGCATGATATATTTCTCTCCTGCCTGCGCCGCTTCTATCGTGCCGATCTGTTCCTCTATCGTAGGGAATAAACTAAGCTGCTGGTAAACTTCCGTTTCCTTCGGTTCTTCCCACTGCGGTATCTGCCCCTCTTTCAGATATTCGCCCTTTTCCATGTAAAAGGCGATGCTGTTTCTCACATCTTCCCATGATATAACCGCTTCCGCCTTCCGGTTCTGGTATGTTCCACTCCAAAGCGTCATGCCGCTTTCGTCTGCCCTGTACCCGGCTCTTTCTTCCCCTACATAAAACTCTGTATATTCCCCATGCCTGTAACTGTTTTTGATGTATTCCGTCTGTTTGTCCTTATCCGGCTCGAAAAGCATTACCCCGGCAATGTCCGGGCATTTATGCACCATAAACTCATCAAACTGCAAAATGCCCTTTTCAATTTTTGCCCAATGCCTGTTAATGATTTCCTCACCAGACAAAGAAAAACCGGATAATGCACTTTCTCCATTACCCGGCTCTGTCAGTTCCTTATTTTCAATTTTTTCAGTTGCTTCTTCACTTACAGGCTGTATACCAGCTCTTTCAGCACGATTTCCTCCGCCGAGTGCCTGATGCTGTTCACCTTCTGAACCCAGAGCATCTGGTTCTCCGCCTTGAGTTTCTCCGTCACTCCCTCCTGCTTCATCATCTGCCCGGTCAGCAGTTCCATCCTCTGCTCCGCTTGCTCCTGAATGGTCAGAAGATGCTCTTTCAGCTTCCCTTTCAGCAGAAGCCCGGTGTAAATCCCCTTCTTGTGTTCCTGTAAGTAATTCTTCCTCATCAATCCGTATTTCGTGAGCGTCCCCTCCGGCTGCTCGTCCATCTTCAACATCGGTATCATGTAATCCCCGTTCTTCTCGTAGGTCAGATTCATTATTATTTCCCCTTTCCCCGGCGTTCCCGGTCTGTGTGGTAAGTTGTACGTCCTCTGCTTTGCTTTCACGCTTTAAAGCATTATAGCGTGTGCCAGAGGTATTTGCAAGTCCTTTTTCGGCAAAATTTCTTGATGCTTCCTTTCCGGCGATTTCCCTGTCATACGCCCCGATTGCTTTGCCAATCTCCATAAGCACAGGTTTGGATAAATCGGATATGCTGTCACCGATGTGCGACAGGGTTTCGATTGTATTAAACTCATGGATATAGGGGAACTGGATTTCCTCTGCCAGCTCCACATCTTCCATGCCGCACCGCTTTAAGACGGTGTAGGCGATGCTGTCCGCCAGCGTTTCCCGGATACGAACAGCGATATTCAGTTCGTCCAGTTCCTCCAGAAAACTCCCCTCTTTCAGATATTCCATATCCGAAGCAAGCTCCCCATAACAGTCCTGCGCAATCCGGGAAGCAATCTCCCTGATCCTGTCCGTAAATCCTGCTTCTTTGTTGGTATCCCCGTAAATCCCTTCCAGACGGTTCAGAACCGCTTCCTGATGTTCCTCCCTCATCTCCCAAAGCTTGGGGAAACGCCCGATGCGCCTTGCCTTATGCACATCCGATATATCAAAGACGTACCGCAGTCCGGTGTAGGGACTCCCTTCTTCGTCAAGAAGTGCTATCCCCTTTGCGCCCTTGTTTACCCAACAGTGCATTTTTTCATTCCATATCTCTATGGAAGCGCAGGCTGTGGCGTCCGGTCTTTGGGCATAGATAAGGAGCTGGTCTTTGAACGGGTATTTGTAGAGCCTTGATGTTGTGTTCAAATATTTCTTCCAGCTTTCTTCATTTCTCGTTACCCTCTTTGATGTTTCTTCGGAGAGTGCGGAAATTACGTCATATTTTCTCATGGCAATCCTCCATTTCCTGTTTATTGTTTTTGGACAATAAAAAAGGCGGCTATGGTTCGTTCATAAGCCATTGCCACCAGTGACGGTAAACTTTATTCAATTTCTGTCTGCTCCTTTCCTCGGATTTTTCATATAAGAAAAGCACCTAAGATTTCTCCTAAGTGCTACTTTAAATATAATATTTATTATAAAATAACTTTCATTTGTAATATTAGTCATCATCTTCTAATCTTACTTTATCAATACCCGCTAAAAAAGCATTTATTCTTTCAAATTTTCTATAAGTATAGTAGCGTATATTAATCGCATCTTCCCTTACAAGGCTATCAATAAGTAGCGGATAAGACACAACTTCATTACCTGAAGATGTGCAAGTAACTTGTCGAAATGTGCTATCCTTTAATTTATCGTCTTCATCAAAATATAATCGTAAACTATTTAATTGAAATCCCATCTCATTCTTTAAATATAACCTTGCATCCTCTTTTTCTAAATCTATCAATTTATCCAGATTAAAATAGTCGCTTCCCAACTTGGCTGAAATCACATCCGACATATCTTTCTTCAACGATTCTTTTTGAATTGCTACTTCTACACGCTTCTTAAATTCTTCCAAATCAATACAAGGCTCTACATTATAATATGATGCATAAAGAAGAATATGTTTGGGTTTTCTTATGTAAAACTTTGGTATTGTACGATCAATTTTTTGAAGAAGTTGCAAATATGTTTCAAGCACTAAATCCTCAATATCCCATTCATCAGATAAAAGTACATAATATTGAAATGTATTGAATAAGTCTACATAGCACCATAGCATATTACCTTGGCTAAAAAGAATTAGATTATGATACAATTCCATTTTTGTATCTAACTCAATATATTTATCCATTGGATTTAATGTCACAAATGGTATAACTGGAAACCTAAACAAAACATTTTCCACTTTTTCACCATTTTTTTGTACCTCTACTCCCTTGCTCAACAGACTAAAATCTATACCTTTTTCCAATGCGAAATTAAAGGCTATTTTACAAATTCCATTTTTGAACGAAATATTTTCAATCGGAAAATCATATGCTAATATTTCAAAGTTCAATTTAGCAATATTACATTTCAATTTCTTGCTTATTTGGGGACAAGCAACTACTTTTCCGTTTTTAATAATAACATCGTAAACATTATTTTCATATATTGCCTTTCCAGTACAAGTTGGCTGTGATTTTTTATTATTTGTTTTCGTAAAGTTATCAATTTGAGTAATTATAGGGTTAAAAGTTCTTGTAAAAGGTACATCTATTTTTTTACTAATGACACAGTTATTACACTCATCACAGCATATATCCTCTGATTCATACAATCCACCAAGTGCGTTTTGTATAATATGTTCTCTACTTCTCTTAATAATAGGCTTTCCACAATAAACACAATTATCTCTTTTTGCCATTGCAACTCCTTTGTAAATATTAAATCCAAATATCTCTGTTACAAATTATCAAAACATCATTATTGCTTAATATATAAATCATATACCATTACATTAATCGTCAATGTATCTTTTGAATCAGACTCCTTAGAAAAAATACCTTGCCACTGATTATGTTCAAGTCGAATGATATTTTTACACCTATTTGATGCGTTCAAAGCCTGATCTATGTTATCAAGCAGCGATTCAAAATCTTTATTTTCCTTATTAAAAATTATAAGTGATGTTTTTGTTTCTCTCCAAGTTGTATAACTGCATAACTGGTCTATTGCTTCAACAAATTTTTTACTGCCATGCCAAATTTTACATTCAGCTACATATGCCGCCTTATTATCAAATGGAATATAGATGTCAGTTTTTCCAACCTTATTAAAAGTTTCCCCTGAAGCTGTACCCTGATAATGTGTGTTCAAGTTTGATAAAATAATATCTCGCAATTCTTCCTCTAACAACTTACTAAAAGTGCGAGCAGTCTTTTCCATAGATACACACGCTAATGAAATAATACTCTTTATATTCACATAATGCGCATCTGAAATCTCATAATTTTTTTCAGGCTCTTTTCTATTTGGAAAAGATACTTCTTTTTTCTTCTTTGCCTTTTTTAGAACAATAGGTTTTGTATTAGGAGCATTAGCATTTATTTTTAATGGAAGCTCTAACCTCTCCCTCATTTGTAAATAATCATTTGCCTTTTGCAATCTTGCTTCCAAATACTTTTCTATAATATTTTGCAAGCCATTATTATAATTCCGCACTTCTTTATTTATCGTTTCTATTGTCTTAAAATATGTATCTATTTCCCGCTGAAACCCTTTTTGAACAATCTCATTACTATTCTCGCTTCTTTGCAATTCACTCTTTGCATACTCCAGAGAAAATATAATTTTCCCATAATCATCATCAGTTGGTGCTATTACCCTGTCAACCGGAAAACTTTGCATATAAAAAGTTGACGGTCTTAAATCCAATAAATCTTTATCGCCATCAAAAGGAATTGTAAAAGTAATTTTATAGCCATCTATCATATGATACTGAGAACCAAATTCACTATATCCAGGGCGATAAAACTGATTATATCTTTGTATTTTTGTTTCGGTAAGCTCTTTCGTTATGTTTTCCGTAAATATCTGGATTTCTTCAATTTGATACTTTGCAACATAATACTCTGCCAAGTCCCCCAAATCGGTATTACATATTTCTGCATTTGTCAATTTATTTATTTCATTTCTAATATTATCAGATATAGCCCTAAAACTTGATGTAGTTTCCCCTTTTTCGAATAAATTCATCTTTTACAATCTCCCTTATATCTACATAAAAACACAACCTTTTCTAATTATATCCTCTATCCACATAAATCTCAACCACTTCTAAATAGACTGTAAAACATTTTTAAATGCTTTACAGTCTATTTTCAGCAGACTATATTAAATTTTTATCATTCATAGAAACCATGTTCCTCAATGCCCTTTTCTAAAATGGTATGTATCAGTTCCTCCAGCTCCACACCGTTTATCTCACTGACCACGATCAGCTTTGCAAGGGTATCCTTCTGTACGGATATGGCATACTGTTCCTCATCGGCACGAAGCTCATGGACGCAGATACCAAGCCCGTCCGCAATCCTGCATACCACGCCAAGTTCCGGCTCCCTGATACCCGCCAGAATATCCATAATTGTCCTCTCCGGCACTCCCGACATTCTGGAAAGCTCCATAATGCTGATTTCTTCCTCTTTCATCACGTTTAATAACTTATCCCCGGTTGTAAACATCTTTCTTCCTCCCTTATTTTTTCTTCCCGCCAGAAGATCTCTTTTTCGGAAACTCCATGACAAACTTAAACTGTACCCCGCTTTTTTCTGCCTCGTCTTTGGTGTAATGGTATTCTTCCGTCCCACTCGGAATAATATAGGCATCATAGGGCTTGCCCGCCTTGCTTTTTAACCCTTTTAACAGGATTTTCTTCCCGGCAAGCATATCCTTCACCTGTGCATCGGTAAGGACAGCTCCCATTACCCGGCTCACGTTCATACCGCATTTTTTCACGCAGTAAGCGCCGAATTTTCCCTTTACCACCTGACCTCCGCAGTTCGGGCATACCCCAAGAGCCGCCTGCTCCTGTGCGAACATCTTTTTCTGCTCGTCACTGACCTCATGGTAAGTGTGTATCAGTTCCGACACCATGTTTTCAATGTCCGCCATGAAATCCTCCATAGAAAGCTCCCCTTTCGCTACCAGTGTCAGGGCATTTTCCCAATCGGCGGTAAGTTTCGGGGACTTCACCATGTCCGGCAGCACCGTAATCAGCTTCATTCCGTCCTCTGTTGGTATGATCTGCTTTTTCTCACGCTTCACAAACCCGTCCTTGACTAACTTCTCAATGATGTCTGCCCTTGTCGCAGGCGTACCCAAGCCTTTCCTCTCCACGTCATCGCCCATATCTTCCGCCCCGGCACGTTCCATTGCCGATAATAATAAATCTTCCGTAAAGTGCTTCGGCGGGGAAGTGAAATGCTCGCTTACTTTCGTCTGCACACCGTCAAATGCCTGTCCCTCCGACAGTTCCGGCAGCTTCTTTTCCTCTTTTTCTTCCTCCTGATTCCCGGAGATTTTAAAGGAACGCTTAAAGGCATCCTCAAAGGACTTCCACCCGTTATGCGTGACGGACTTCCCGGAAACCGCAAAAGTATGTCCGCCACAGGAAAACTCTGCCTTGACTGTTTCATACAGATGCTTTTCCCCGGTAGCGCATAACAGGCGGTTCGCAACCAAAGACAGGATTTTACGCTCCGTTTCCGGCAGTGCCGTAAGGTCAGCTTTCGCTATCTCCATTGTGGGGATAATAGCGTGGTGGTCTGTCACTTTTTTACTGTTCAGAATCCGCTTTATGTCCGGTCTGGAAACCCTGTTTTCCTCAAACATCAGGCAACTGAACACCGCTTCAATCACGCCCTCTGCGGTCTGCCCCATGTCATCGGATAAGAACTGGCTGTCCGTCCTCGGATATGTGGCTAACTTTTTCTCATAAAGGCTCTGTGTGTACTCTAAGGTCTGCTTTGCGGTAAACCCGAACAAGCGGTTCGCATCCCTCTGGAGCGTGGTAAGGTCATAGAGCTTCGGCGGCATGACCGCTTTTTCCTCTTTCACAACGGACGTTGTGAGAGCCTGCCCGTCCCGGCAAGCCCCCGCAATCTCATCCGCTTTATTCTTATCATCCATGCGCCCAGTGGCGGCATCCATCCCATCCATCAGAATATGCGCCATGTAATATTTTTCCTTCTGGAAATTCATAATCTTTGCTTCCCGGTCTACTAACATCGCAAGGGTGGGTGTCTGTACCCGCCCCACCTTTAAAACCTTTCCGCCATATAAAACCGTAAACAGCCTTGTACCGTTGATGCCCACAAGCCAGTCCGCTTCCTGCCTGCACAGTGCGGAATGGTACAGGTTATCATAATCACTCCCCGGCTGTAAATTCTCAAACCCTTCACGGATTGCGCTTTCCTCCATTGAGGAAATCCACAGGCGTTTGATCGGCTTGTCACAGCCCGCCATTTCATACACAAGGCGGAAGATAAGCTCTCCCTCCCGTCCTGCGTCAGTGGCGCAGATTGTAGCCGAAACGTCCTCCCTGTGCATCAACTGATAAAGCACATCATACTGCGCTTTTGTGTCTGGCTTCACTTCATACTGCCATGTTTCTGGCCTGACGGGCAGGCTCTCATACGTCCATTTTTTCCACTGCTCCCCGTAGCTTTCCGGCTGTGCCAGCTCCACCAAATGCCCCACGCACCAGCTCACAACATAACCATTCCCTTCCATATATCCGTCACTGGTTTCCGTTGCGCCGATTACCTCCGCAATGCTCCTTGCTACACTCGGTTTTTCCGCTATGACTAACTGCATTTATTCGTTCTCCCCTTCCTTATCTTCAAAAAAATCATCCTCACTGTCCTCGTTTTCCTCGTCATCATCGTATTCTTCTTCCTCGTCCTCCTCATCATCGTCCTCGTCAAGAAATTCCTCTTTCTTTTTCTTGGCTACCTTGAAATAATAGCCGCCGCCAATCGCTGCAACTGCCACAATCCCAAGAATGATATAGGTTGCCGCCGGGTTTTCCCCTGTTTTCTCCGGCTCCGGTTCGGGTTCTTCGGTATTTTCTCCCTCCCCGTCCTCTGCCGCTTCATCCGCAGGTTCTTCTTCCGTTTCCTGTTCCCCGTTATTGTTGGGAAGTGCGCCCTCCGTCACAGGGATTGCGGATTCCAGTGCGGCGGAATTTTGCGGTAAGGTATCGCTGTTGTCCGCTGTCACGTTCAGCAGGTCATTTTCCGTAACTTCCGTCAGGAAATAAACCACTTCTTCCTCCCCGTCCCGGTCAATGATAAGGTAGAACACTTTTTCCGATGCGGTCTGGATTGTATAAAATTCCTTCCCCGTTTCGCTTTTCTCCTTCTCCCCGGATTCCTCTTTCTTCTCCGATGCCGCCGCTTCCGCCATAGCCTGCTTTTTCTGCTCTGCAAGGCTGTTTTCGGAAACGGTGTTCCCGTCACTGTCCGTCTTGGTATGTTCCGTCACCTGTGCGGTAGCGGAGGAAGGCTTGGTTGCCTGTGCGTTCACCGGAAGCTGCTCTGCCGGGTTCTTCTCATTCCCGTCCTCTTTTTCCGGATCGGTATAATAAGGATTGGCGGTTTTATAAACCTCTGACATATTCCCGGCATTGTCCATTGCGGAAATGGTGAAATACTGGTAGCCTGCGTCAAACTGCTGCAGGCGGATATTCAACACGCCATTGGTAAGCTCCTTAAACTCATACCCATTTACATACACCGCCTTGATGCCGGAATCCGTATCATGCGCCTGTACGGAGAGCAGACCGTCACTGACCGCAGCGTTTAAGGTAGGCTTCGTAAAGTCAAAGCACTTGATATAGCGGTTTTTCTCATAGGTCTTGCCCCTCTGGTCTGTCACAAGGACATAGACGGTGGTATTTTCCGAAATCTCCACATACATATCCTCTGTGATGTCCGTCCAGCTCCCATTCTGCGCCACTTTCGCCTGCACCGTCTTTATGGAGAAGTTGCCAGAATGTGCCACGTCCTCAACGGAGATATGTACCTTCGTGGTGTCATTGTGCCAGCCGGAGGGAGTGGAGATTGTGATTTTTACATTTGGGTTCACATATTTGCATAAAGTGTAATCCCCTTTGCAGACCTCACAATCTTTATCAGCGGAATACTGTGTGCATTTTTCCTTACAGGTACATTCCGGCTCCGGGACTTCATTCCCGGATACCGTACCGCTTTCCGTTTCTCCTTCATTCTCACCGGATTCGGATTCTGTTTCTCCGGTTTCTTCTTTTCCATTCTCTGAATTTTCCCCTGTATCAGTGCTTTCCTCTGTTTCCGTTTCGGTACTGCCTTCCTCTGACGTTCCGCCACTTTCCTCCGCATAGGCATCTACCGTATTCCCGCTGTTCGCCATAAATGCCCCTACGGGCATACAAAACAATAATGCTGACAAGAGCAGCGACACCGCCGCCCTAACTGATAACTTTTTCTTCATTTCCTGCCATCTCCTTTGCGTTTTCTTTTTCTTCCAATAACTTCAAAATCTCGTCCTCGCTGAATTTGATGAGTAATTGCAGCTTCTCGGACGAGATTTTATGCTTTTCGATAATATCCATTTTTTCGGCTCTTTCCGCCATGCGCTTCTGTTCTTCCAAATCCTTCTTTTTTGCCTGTAAGGATTCAAGCTGCGCATCCACTTTGGAAAGTGCCTTTTCAATGCGCTCCTTTGTCATAAATTCCTCGCTTTCTGTTTTTTCCGTTTTTCCCACCCGGTTGGATCAAAATCATTAAAATCTAACACTGCCCTGAAAAGCCATTTGTTATTTACCCATCTTTGCAGTTTCCTTGTAACGGGTGGCGCAGTTGGCTTTTCGTATACCATTACATAGGGATCAAATCCCATATCCCGCAGAGTGTATATCCTGTACAAGTCCTGTTCATGGCTACTGTTATAGTTTGTCAACACATACACCCGCCTTTTCCGATAATCTTTCACAGTTGTAAGTTCTGAAAACCTTTTGAAATACCCTGTCAGGTCATCTTCCGGATTATCCCAAGCAAAGTGCAGCATTTTTGTTTTCACTTTGTTCAGCATCTCCACTTTCTCAGGAGTAATCAGACGCACATCAAGTCCCTGCGTAAAATCCACCATTGCGCCGCTTTGTGCGAGCTGCTGTAATAACCGTTCCCAATCCGGGCAGGCTAACAAATTCGCATCAAGCAGCTTTATTTCTTTTTCCCCACGCCAGAACTCGGCAAGGTCAGCGACCGCAACCGTCCTGCGCCCCTCTTTTTCCCCTACAATGCAGAAACCGCATCCACGAGGACACCCTCTTGACAGAAAACCATATGCAGTTCCTTCAAATTTCGGGTATAATGCGTAGTCCGGATATGTATGTTCCACTTCCTCCGGCAGACAATTATTAAGCCCATACCCTGTGCCGCCCCTTATAATGCAGTCAGCATGAATTGTACCGGAGTAATCTTTAGAATAGCTGTCCGTAAACACCCGGCTCATATATACAAGGTCATAATGTTTTCGCCCGTCATACCATTCCAATGTATCACCCCTTGCCTTATGGTAAGCAGACAGCTTCATAAGGCACAAATTGGGGAAGTTGTGGCTGTCTACATCAATCAATCCGATTTTGATAATATCACGCTCCCTTCTATTTATGAAATTGCTCTATCATAAGTTTGTGTTGTTATTGAAGGCGACCAAATGCGTAGAAGTGGCTCTGCCAGTAGGACGAGTTGATGCTTGCGTAACTGATCGGATCTCCGCAGTGGATCATTGTCCCGTTGCCGCAGTAAATCCCCACATGGCTCACCGCCCCGGCAGAATTGTAAGTCCCGGTAAAAAAGATAATGTCCCCCGCCTTTACGTCCGATGCGGAAACAGGCGTACACTGGTCATAAATCCCCTGTGCGGTAGTTCGTGGAAGGTTATGCACCCCGCTGTTGGTAAATACCCAACACACGAAGCCAGAACAGTCAAAACTTGTGGAAGGGCTTGAGCCGCCCCACACATACGGGAATCCCAAATATTTAGCGGCTTCCTCCATAAGAGCCTGCACCGATGCGTCATCGTAGGCATCCGGCGGTATGGCGTTCCCCGGTAGACCTCCCGGCATTTCCCCGTAAAGCGTGCCTTCGCCCACATCGAAATAAAATAACGGGTTATAATACTCCCCGTCATACAAACACTCGATATGCAAATGGCTTCCTGTGCTGCTCCCGGTATTGCCCGTAGTGCCGATAACCGTTCCTTTTTCCACTGTCTGCCCCGCACTCACACTGAGCGTATCCATATGGGCATACTTGGTTGTGTAACCGTCAATCTCAATCACCACATAATTCCCATAGTGGCTGTCATATGCCGCCGCTGTCACCATACCGTCATGGGCAGCATATACGGTTGTGCCTGTGGGAACTGCTATATCCACGCCCCGGTGAAATTCCTCGTTCCCTGTGACCGGGTTCTTCCGGTATCCGTAATAGCTCGACACATAATAATACCAGTAAAGGTCAAGCGGCGAAGCGAACTCCTGAAGCAGACCGTTTGTTTCCCGGTACATGGCAAAAATCTCCGCCTGTTCGGTATCCATTTTCCCAGAAACAAGGCTCTCTAATGATATGACCGTAAGCGTCACTCTGAGGATACTGACCTCGTATTCTTCTTCCTCCTCATACTCATATTCTTCCTCTGTTTCTTCCCCTGTGACCGGATCAGTGACCGTCCTTGTGCCTGTCTTTGTAACCGTCCTTGTCCTCGTTTCCGTATCCGGCGTAAGCGTCAGCGTATACATCTCATCAAAAAGAGCCTGTATTTCACTTTCCACCCCGCTTGCGGTAAATTCCGTATGGACTGCGGACAGATAGCTGATAAGGGTAAACGGGTTATGCCCGATTGCCCCAAGATTGTAGGAATATTCATCATACCCCGGATAGTCTGTTTCCACCTGGTCAATCTCATTCTGCAAATCAAGCTCCAGACGGGTAAGCTGTAAATCGGCGGCATCAATCTCTTTCGGCTTGCTTAAATAGCTCGCCGCTAAGATTGTGGACTGCGTATCCGCAAACATCGCCCCGCAGGACGATACGGAAACCATAATCATCATAAGGAGCAGAGCCATGATGCCCACCGTCACAAGCAAGCCCGCATTTCTCCTTGCGAACTCCTGTAACTTCCTCGCCACAGTGATCGCACCGTTTTTCGTCTTTTCAAACGCCTGCTCCGCTGTTTTTCCTGCCGCCGCTTTCTTCCTCGCCTTGATGTATTCCCGTTTAATGCGCTGTTTCTGTAACCGCTTCTGCAAGGCTTTTTTCTGCATCTGCGGGTTTTCTTCCAGAAACTTCTGGTACTGGAAATTGACTTCCTTTTTAAACTGCTTTTTTTCCAGCTTTGCCACTTTCGCCCGCTGTTTCTGCTCTTTTCCCTTTATCTGCCTTTTGACGAAAGAATAAACCGTTTCCACTTTCTGCTCCGATTTATGTGCGCCCTCCACCGCTGAATTTTCTTTCTCCGTTTCAGCGATTTTCCCATGCACAAAATTCCTGCCCTCATTCTGCATCTGGCGCATGGTGGTTTTGGGTATGCCCTCCTGCTTGAAAGGTTTCTCCCTATCCAGAGGGACAACCACATATTTTCCCTTCCCGGTTTTCTCGTCAAACACTCTCTGCAAGGTGTATTCCCTTGTCTTTGGCAGCTTCGCCCTTGCTTTCTGTACCTTCTTTGCGGCTTTCTGCGCCTGCCGCTGTTTCTTTTGCAGCTTTTTACTGCCTGTAAATTCAGAACCTCCTTCCCCCTGAAACAGTTTTCCGATATTCTCCGTAAAAGATTCTTCCGTAAAGGTTTTATTTTCCGCTTTTTCCTTCGTGCCGCCTTTGTTCCGGTGTTCCCTCTGCACCCGCTTTTTATGGTATTTCCCTTTTTTCTGCGACTGCCTGTAAGTGTCCCTCCGGTGGTAATCTTCCGCATCCGGCTGTTTCTTCTCTTGATCCTCCGTCTGGTTAAAACTTTCCTGCCCGGTAAATCCGCTGCTTTCCTTTACAAAATCCGATTTTTCTTCCTGCCCCGGCTTCGCTTCGGACTTTTGGACTTTTTGTCCAGAAGTGTTCCAGTACATCTGCTTTCTTGCCTGAACCTTTGAAGCATGGTTCTGTTTACGCTGTCCGGCATCGCTGCCCCAAGAATCCATGCTCCTATTCTCTGTAAACGTGCTGTTTTTTTCCGGCTGACTCTCTTTGGACTTCTGGACTTTTTGTCCAAAAGTTTCCTGCTGTGCCTGCATACTCTTTTCCGTCTGCCTTTTGCCGCCCGAACTATGCCCCGACTTCCCTATGCCGGAATCCCTCGGCTGATAGGCAGCATTGCCGCCGCCCGTAAAAGCATTGTCAGCTCCCTTATGGAACTTTGCATTTGATTCTTTACGGTAAGCGGTATCCTGTTTTTTCTTCCTTTTCTTTTCTGCCATTAACTGTCCTCATCCCCCTTTGTTACGGATTCTTCCGGTTTCGTGTTCATAATCGCAAAGGTCTTTGTATCTGCCGGGTACTTATCCACGAATGGGATAACCACGTTGTCAAACAGTATCAGACCGCTTCCCGGCTCGGAATTGGTGACGTGCATGAGCTGTTTCTCCGACAATCCCAACTTATCCGCCAAAATATGCTGGTCTTTGGCGTTCTGGTTTAACAGGTACACAAAATCGCTGTTCCCCAATATGCCCTCAATTTCCTCCGATTTCAGAAAATCGCCCACATTCTGCGTCAAGCCTGTCGGGATTCCTCCCCACTTCCTGAACCTTTTCCAGATTTCCACTGAATAAATGGCTGTCTGCTTCTCTTTTAAAAGCAAATGGAACTCGTCACAGTAGTACCTTGTGGCAACTTTCCGTTCCCGGTTCTGCGACACCCTGTTCCAGACCGCATCCTGCACAATCAGCATCCCAATCTCTTTTAACTGGTTTCCCAAATCCCGAATGTCAAAGCACATAATCCGGTTGTGTGCGTCCACGTTGGTACGGTGGTTAAAATAATTCTGCGAGCCATGCACATACAATACAAGGCTGTTGGCAATCCGTACCGCCTTCTGCTTCGCTTCCCTCTGCATCTCCGGCGCAACGTCCCTCGGCTCATACTTTAACAGCGCATTATACAAATCTTCCAGTATGGGCATATTCTCCGGCTTCGGGTGCTTGAAATACCCGTCATAGATATGCTTGATGCAGGTGTCAATGATGCCCTTCTCGTCATTCTCCAGACCGTCCTTTCCCCCGGCAATCAAATCGCACAGGGTAATCAGGAAATCGCTCTTTAATTTCAACGCTTCCTTGTTCCCCTTATGGGAGAGCTGAATGTCCATCGGGTTTAAATAATCCTTTGAATTGGTGGCAAGCCTTACCACCTGCCCATGAAGTGCCTGAACTAACGGAAAATACTCGCCCTCTGGATCGCAGATGATTATATCGTCCTTTGTGATAAGGAAACAGGATAAAATCTCCCTCTTTGCGGAAAAAGACTTGCCGCTTCCCGGTGTTCCCAAAATCACCCCGTTTGGTGTACGAAGCCTTTTCCGGTCTGCCATAATCATGTTGTTGGAAAGTGCGTTCAGACCGTAATAAATGGCGGGCGCAGGCATGAAAAGCTCCTGTGTGCAGAAAGGCACAAGGACAGCGGCGCTTTTTGTGGTGAGGTTTCTTTCAATCCCCACATCGTTACACCCAATCGGCGCACTCGCCATTAACCCCTGTTCCTGTAAATACTGCAAACATCTGAGGTTGCAGTTTGCCTGCTGGATAATGCCGGACACCCTCTGCGTCAGATTCTCCAGTTCCCGCTTCGTCCTCCCGTAACAGGTAATGAGGAAGGTCATCTTGATAAGTTTCTGGTTGCTTGTATTCAAATCGTCAAGCAGTTCCAACGTGTCCTTCTCATAGGTCACGATGTCCGTAGGCAGAATATCCATATCGTAACCGCTTCTTACTGCCTTTTTCTGCTCCTCAATTTTCATTTTCTGAATGTCGGTGAGCGCACGTTTTATCATCTTGATTGCTTCCACCGGATCAATGGTCTGCATATGCATAGTAAGGGTGAGGTTGTCATCAATATCCAGCAGCTTCTTAACCATCTCGTCCGTAAACTTCGGCGCAATCATGTCAAGGTAAGACACGCTCCCGTAAATGCTACCGGACTTAAAGCGGCTTGGATAGCGGAAGTCAAACCCCGGCGGCGCAATGTAATCTTTGACCGACTTCCCGGATTCCGACAGCTCCTTAAACGAAAACCGGAAAGGCTCCATTGTACCCTGATTGAAATACTCATGCAGGATACGCAACCTTTCCTTCCCGTCAAGACCTCTGGCGTTTGTGCCGATATTGTTTAAATTGTGTACCACGTCCTTCTCAATATTGCTTAACTTGCTCTTTGCTTCCCTGTACCCGGTGCTTTCCACGCCGAAAATCAGGTACTTTGACTTGATGATTCCATTGTTGCCCTTTGCCGACTGGTGCTTTAACATCTGCGTGTACTCGTCACGAATATCGTCAAACGCATCACCCTGTAAGGAAATATCGAACTGCTCCGCAAGAGCCTGCTCGCTGACCTGCCTGTTAAATAAGAACAACTGGAACTTTATGGACGGATCGAAATAGTTAATCAGCTTGCTGTATTCCTCCAGAATATCCGCCTGATCCTCCACCTCCAGCAAGTCATAGTTGATGTCGTAAAACTCCACCATTTTCGTGTAATAACTGTCCGCCACCTGACAGATGCCGTCCCGGTACATTTTTTTGAATGTAATGGTTTTCTGTGCGGTGTCCGGCTTCGCCTGCTCTTTGCTGTTCCCGGCAAGCGCACGTTTCAGCTCCGCAAGGCGTTTCTTTTCCGATAAGGTCAGTCCCGCCTTTTCCGGCATCCGCTTATTTTCCTGCGGTTTTGGCTTTGCCGCCCCCGCCTTTTGCTTTTTCTTCAAGGAAACATACCTCCCTCCTGATTTTTTCCCGTTCCTCCAACTGCTTGTAGAGGTTTTCCGATTTATACGGTCTGATTCCCGGCGTGAGTACCTTCTGCCGGAGCATGAAGTATAAAATCTTCTCTGCCGGGAAACCGTCTTTTTCATACATTGCCAAAAAGAAGAATGGCAGCATTGCGCCCACCATGATAAGCGCCGCCCCCTGTGTCCCCAATACCCCTTTGGTAAGGAAATATAAAGGCACTCCCACAAGTGCTGCGCCAGAAAAGCAGATAATCTGCCTTTTGGTGAGGTTCAACGCCACTTTTGTCTTGATTCCACTCAGGTCTTTTGGCACTGGTACGGATATTGCCATAGTCTGCTCCTTTCGTGGGAAATGCCCGCCAAACCGCCAGCTTCCATAAATACGCTGTGTTTAGTGGGCATTGAAAATTGATTTTGATAATGAGCCTGTCTTGAATAAGCTGAAACAGAGGATTACGGTGTATGCCGCAACCGACCACAATGCGCTGTGTAAATTGCCCGCTACTGCCACGCTTGCCACAAGCACAGCATAGATCGCCACGCACACCATGATGAAGAACCCCTGAAACGCAAGGGCGACAAGCCCTTTTAAATAGTTCGTCCCGATTGTACCCCATTCCCGGTTGGTAACTGTCGCTGCCGGGATTGGCGCAACTGACACATAAAGGTATATTTCAATCATGCGCCCATATAGAATGACGGTGATGAGGACGGACATGATTTTCATACATAAGCTGATGACCATAGTTTCCATGCCAAGACCGATAAGCTCCCCTATCCCCATTGTATCAATCTGGTTGTTGAACATGGTGGTAAGGGTAGCCTGTACGTCAAGGCTTGTGGAGCCGGATATGGAAGATGCCGCCTGTGTCACCACATGGCTTCCCACGTCAAACACCGCCATGACTATATCAAAAGTCTTGGAAAGCAGCATGACAGCGATACAAGCCTTAAATAAAAAACGGAAAAACAGGCTTGTATCAAAGTCATGCATATTGTTTTTGTCGATTACCATTGTTATCAGCTCATAGATCAGCACAAAACTGATTATCATGCCTGCTATGGGGACTACCACGTTTTCCGAAAGCGTCCGTATCATGCTGAATATTCCGGCGTTCCAAGTGCTTGGCGTCTTGCTGACCTCCCCCGCAATCGTGCCGACCTTATCATTGACATCGGAAAACATGGTATCAAGGTTATTAAGCACCCACCCTTGCAGCATCTCCTTTATGAAATCAGTGATTTTGTCTATGATGCCGCCCATTTATCTTATGAAAACAGGCTGGAGAGCTGTGGAATCACCGTCTGCGCCACAATGATAATGCCCCCTCCACTCATAAGCTGCTTGATTCCCTGTGATTTTGCTCATGTGATATAAAGAAGTAAAAGAAGTGTAAAAAATTTTGCCGTTCCCTGTCCGGCTGACTGCCGGACGGGTCGGGCTTTAGTCGGGCAACTCTACCTTGCCGACAAAAGAGTAATAGATTTCGATTTCCTGTCTGCGGAGCTTCCCCCGGCGTTTCCCGTCAAGGGCTTCCGATTCGTGGATTACGATTTTCTCCACAAACTCCCGTAACAGGGTAGGGGTGAGTTCCTCAAAGCTGGTGTACTTGCGTACCACTTTCATAAACTTTTCGGCGTTCGCCGTGGCTTCCAGTGTCCTTGAAAGCTCGCCCTGCAGAACGGCGGCACGTTCTTTCAGTTCCTTTTGCTCGGCTTCGTAGTCTGCCGACAGTTCCGTGAAACGCTCGTCCGATATGCGCCCGGTCACGCTGTCCTCATACAGCCGCTTGAAGATAGCGGAGAGTTCCGCAATCCGTTTTTCTGCCGCTTCCAGTTCTTTCTTCTTGGCGGCGTTCCGGCGTTTGCTCCCGTCCTCGGTCTGCTCGGTCAACAGCTTCATAAACCGGGCTTCGTGCTTGGCGGCGTAGCTGGTGACCTTCCGTAGGTTCTCGGTCACTCCGGCGGTCAAAAGGTCGGTGCGGATAAAGTGCGCCGTACAGTCTGCCGTGCGCTTCTTGTAGCTGCCGCATATGTAGCAGTCCTGCCGCCGCTTGTCCGTCTGATACCTCTGCTGGTACATGACGCTGCCGCAGTCGGCACAAAAGAGTATGCCGGAGAACAAGCCCACTTCATCATAGCGGTTGGGGCGTTTGCGCTGCTTGCGCAGCTCCTGCACACGTTCCCATGTGTCCTTGTCGATTATCTGCTCGTGGTGGTTCTCGAAGATTGCCTGTTTGTCCTCGCTGTTGTAGATAATCTTGCTGCACTTGTAGGATTGTGTGGTGGTCTTGAAGTTCACAAGGCAGCCCGTGTATTCCCGGTTTTCAAGGATATGTACCACGGTGTTCGCCGCCCACTTGCACTCATAGTCGGGGTGGTAGCGGCGGGTTCTCCCTGTCCGGCGGTATTCCAGCGTTCCCGGCGTGGGGATTTCCTGCTCCGTGAGCATACGGGCTATCTTGGTCGGTCCGTTCCCGGCAAGGCAAAGGCTGTAAATCTGCTTCACCACGGGGGCGGCTTCTTCGTCAATGATGAAATTTTCGTCCTCGTCCATGAGGTAGCCGTACACGGGCTTGCTTGTGACGGGCTTCCCACTCATGCCTTTTGAGCGTTTTACCGCCCGGATTTTCTTGCTCGTATCCCTCACCAGCCATTCGTTAAAAATGTTACGCAAGGGCGCAAAATCATTCTCGCCCTGTGCGCTGTCAACGCCGTCATTGATTGCAATGAAGCGGACGCCGTTCTGTGGGAAAATCATTTCCGTGTACATTCCCACTTGAAGATAGTTTCGCCCTAACCTTGACATATCCTTTACGATAACCGTTCCCACAAGCCCCGCTTCAATGTCGGCAAGCATGGACTGGAAGCCGGGTCTTTGGAAATTTGCCCCGGAGAATCCGTCGTCCGTGTACCATTTGAGGTTAGAAAAGCCGTTCTGTTTTGCGTAGGCTTCCAGAATCCGCTTCTGGTTGCTTATGGAGTTGGATTCGCCTTGAAGCGTGTCCTCGTGCGACAATCTCGGATATAGGGCGGTAATCAGTTTTTGGGTGGTCTGTCTTGTCATGGTTTCCTCCATTTCCGACAGCCAGCCCCACTATTCCGTAGGTTTATTATACCATAGGGCGGGGCTTGCTGTACAGTCCTTTTTGCTACTTTATGTCGAAAAATATCGCATTATTTTATTAAGGCTTATCGCATTACATAGCGTGTGCGGCTGTTCCTCCGGCTGCGCTTTCCGCTTCCAGCACTTTCATCATCTTGTCGGCGGCGGTGGCGGTAGTGCCTTGTTTGAAATAGCCGGAAACCACAAGGACGGTGTTCCCCCGGCGTACCTCGGTCACGCAATCCGGGCGGCGGGTGGGGCGGTCTTTTTTCGTGGTGTCGGTCATAGGCAAATCTCCTTTCCGTTCAGCAGCGTTTTAAGGCGTTCCATTTTCTCCCTTGCTCTGGCTTTTCTGAAATTTTCCCCGGTAATGCGGACGGGGGTACACATTTCTGTAAGGCGGTCATAAATGCGGGCGTGGGCGGTGTCCTCCGGGTTCTGCAATTCCTCCAGCGTCAAGTTTGTTGTGACAATCAGCGGCTTTTGGCTGCGGTATCGGCTGTCAATCACGTTATAGACTTGCTCTAAGCCATATTCCGTGCCACGCTCCATGCCGAAATCGTCAAGGATAAGCAGAGGGAAGCTGCAAAGGCGGGCTATGTACTCGTTCCTGTCCTTGTAGCTGGCGGCAAGGTCGTTGAGTATCAAGGCAAAGTTTGTCATGCACACGGAAACCTCTTTCTCCATAAGGGCATTGGCAACACACCCGGCAAAATAGCTTTTGCCTGTGCCGACATTCCCCCACAAAATCAATCCATAGTTCCCGGTGCTTACCCGTTCCCATTGCTCCACATAGGAATAGGCTTTGTGCATTTGGGGGCATTTCCCGTTGTCGTTTTCAAACGTCCATTCCCGCATAGCCGGGTCTGTAAATCCCTTTCGTTTCAGCCGTTCCACTTCCTCCCGGTGCTTGTATTCCCGGTGGCTGGCTTCCAGCGTTTCCCGGCGTTTGCGCTGGCAGTCACATTCTTTCGGGTGGCGGTCACGTCCGAAAAAGGTTTTGCCCTCCGGGAAGTAGGCTTCTTTGGGCTGGCGGCAGCTCCCGCAATATAAAAGCCCGTCCTCCCCGGTGTAGTCCTCCGGCTCTGCTTCCTGTGCCGTGGCAAGCCGGAAAATGGCGTTATCATAATCGCTCATAAAATCGTCCTCCTTGTTCATGGTCTTTTACGCCCTGTTTACGGGGCGTTGTATTTATGTGGTCAAAGGCTCTCGCCCTCTTTGTAGGAATAATCGGGGATTCCTTTTTTCGGCTTCCCATTTGCCTTGTCATCAGCCGCCCAACGCCGGATAGTGGCGGCATGGTTCTTGTAGTTCTTCCCGCTGGAAGCGATATAGCTGGATAGACGGTCAATGTAATACTCCCATTTGCCGGGAAGCTCCTCTTGCAGCTCCGCAAGCTCTTTTTCTGACAGGAATACGTTTTTGTATCTGCCAAAAGGGGCGGGGGCTGTCTGTCCTTTCTTTAGCTCTCCCTCTCTCTTTATCTCTAACTCTATATCTATCTCTTTCTCTATCTCTATCTCTGGTGGACAAATGTCCGCCCCATATGGTGGACGTTTGTCCGCCACGGCTTCCGGCAGGGCTTTCTGCTCCTGCAAAGCCCGCCTTGCCCGGCGTTTGCGCTCCCCCTCGGTAGAGGACTGACCGATTAAGAGTTCTATGTTGCTCATGTATAAAGCCCCGTTCTGCAACGGCTCTACAAGCCCCAGCTTCATAAAAATCTGCAAAGCCCTCTCCACTGTGCCGACTTGCTGGCGGGTGATTGTGGCTATCATCTGTGCGGTGTAGGGGATATTCTCGGCAAGCTGGAGCTTTCCCCCGTTTTTCAGCGATTTTAGGTACAGCTTCAAGAGAATGTTTGAGTAGAGCATACCGTCCTGCATACTTTCCAGCAGCACGATAGCGTCCTCGTCAAAATAGCTCTCTTTCAGCTTTAGGTAGTAATATTTGCGGTTGTCTGCCATTCGTTCCTCCTTTGGTCTGTTCTGTGGCTTCTGTTACGCATTTAAAACGGCTCTTGTGGGGGTAAAGGATAAATGTACCGGCTACCCTTTGAGGGCGGTCAAAAAAGCCTTGATTTACGGGGGGCTGGAATATCCTAAAGCGTGACATTTATCCCTCTGTTTCCGCTTGCGCTGTGCGGCTCTGATTCTTTTCATGCGTCCGGCGCAATCCGGGCAGTATTTCCCCCGGTTTGACTTGGGGAGAAAATAGCCGCCGCACTCGGTACAGCGTTTCCTGTCTGCCCGGTGGAGTAGGGCGGCTTCCAGTTTCCCGTCCAGCGGCAGAACGGCGGTAATGAACCAGCGGCATATAAGCGAATAGCTGATACTCTGGACGCATACGCAAGGCTCGCCGTTATCCAGCAAGATACAGTTGCCGTTATCGTAGTTGCAGCACTCATGTACAAGGCGGCGGGCGGCTCTGTACTGTGGGTAGTCCATGTAGGGGCGTTTACCGTTCATTTTCCCGCCCCTTTCCCCGTTCCGGCTCACGGCGTAATATCTTGTCAAGATTGCTTTTCACGGTCTGCAATTCCCGGACACTTGCTTTCTTCTCCCGGTACTCGTTATAAAGGGCGTTTTTCTCTTTGGTAAGCTGCTCAATCTCCGTTTGTAGGGCTTTGGACGCTGGCAGCTTGGAGATTCCCTGTGCCTTGAAATACCGGGCGGCAGATTCGGAAATGATAAACTCGCTTTCGTGCTGCTCCCGGTAGCTCTTACGGGCTTTCTCTGTTTTCTGTGCTTTTAGCCCGTCACGGGCTGGCTTGGTCTTGATATACGCCAATAGCTGTTTCTGCAAGTCCTTTTTCTCCCGTAAAGTGCTTTCCACGGCTTTCAGTTTCCCGGTGGTTTCATGCAAGCCCGCATTGGCGGCGGCAAGGGCAGCTTCCAGTTCTTCCGGGGAAGAAAAGCCGGATTCCTCATAAACGCTCACGGTAGCCGCCATTTGCTTCAAGTTGTGCAAGGTCGCCCATTTCTCATAGCCTTTCCCCTTGCCCTCGGCTTTCTTGGCGGCTATGTCTACCATGCGCTGTACGCTGTCCTGTTTCGGGGCGTTTATGGCGGCTTTGTTGCGCTGTAAATGGTCTTTTATGCTCCGGGGGTATTCCTGTCTGGGTAGGGGCTTTTCGGCGGCTCTGGCGGCGTTCTGTGCGTTTTGGGTGAGTGTTTCCAGTACGGCGGCACGGTCAAAATCATCACCTAATCTCCGGGCGGTGATGGGCTTCGTCCTGTCCGGCGTGAGATACGATAATCTCCCCCGGCTCTCCTTGACGGTCACGCCTTGTTGTAGCAACTTCCCGGAAAAATCCTCAAAGGAAACAGCAGAGGACAGGGCGGCTCGGATTGTGCGCCGCAGCTTCTCCTTGTCGGTTTCAAATTTTGTAAGTTTGGGCGGTTCGCCTGTGGCGGCAAGGGAAGCGTTCTCTTTATCCAGTGCGGCTTGTCCTTTCCGCTTTGCCCAATACTCACGCTCGGTAATGCGGTTCTTGCTCCCATGCAATAAGTCAATCTGATAGAGGTTTTCCCGGTGGCACATCTCCATGACTTCCGCTTTGAAATACTCCATAGCTGCGTCCGTACAGCGGTGCTTGCAGCCCTCCCTTGTGTCCGCTGGTCTTTCCATGTAGGGAAGCAGCGGCACTTCCGCAATCCGTAGGGAATTGATTACGATATGCACATGAATGTTGCCGCTGTGGTTATGCCCGTCTGGGTGGGTGCATACAAGGGCTTGGTGTCCGGGAAAATGTTCTTTACAAAACTGCTCGCCTAACTGTTGCGCCCGGTCTACGGTCAAGCCGTTGTCCTGTGCGTCACGGGGGTCAAAACTGATAATGTAGTGGTGGCTCTTTACGTCCTCCCGTTTTTGGTTCTTGCCGTATTTCAGATTGGAGCGCATACACGCTATGGCGAAATCTTCATCACCGCAATTCAGAGAGGAAATGAGATAGCCTGTCCTCGGAACTATCTGCCCGTTTTTATCTAGCGTGGGCTTCATGGTAAATTCGTCATGCTCAAAAGTTAGGTACTGCTCGGCAGCTCCGTAATCGGCATTTTTAGAGCTGATATGTTTGAATGTTGCCAACGGCTTCACCTACTTTCTGCAAGACTTCAAACTTCAAGGCGGCAAGCTCCGCTGTGGCGGCTCGCACTTCTTGGGAGAGGGCGTTATAAGGTGCGCCGTACTCGTTCAGACAGCGGGCAATCTGGTTCAAGTTGCCGCCGATTTTCCCGTACTCGGCTGTGAGTTTCCCAACGGCAGAGAGTAATTCATCATTGACCGGGGAAATGGTAATGACCGGGCGTATGCTTGACTTAATGAGGGCTTGCCGGATAAACTCGGCTTGGCTCATTTTGCAGAGGGTGACACGCTCGGAAAACTCTGCATATTCTTCCTCGGTCAAGCGTGTCTTGATTACCCAGCGGCGGTGGGGCGTGTTGTATCTTTTCATAGGCTTCAACTCCTTTCTTTTTATGCTTTGCCCTTTCACTAATAGGAGAAAAACAGGGGGCAAAGCGGAAGTGTTTTTTGAAAAATCCGAAAAAATTTTTCGGGGATTTTTCAAGCGGCGCAAGCCGCAAAAAGGCGGGCTTGGGGTGGCAACCCCAACAAGATTCCCGCAGGACAAAATTGAGCGATTAGCGAAATTTGGTACTGTGGTAGAATCTTGCTCTAAGAAACTGCGCTGTGTGGTCTGTTCACTTACTATCCGGCTATTGGCGGCTGGTTTGTTGCGTTCCGGCGAAACTTTCTCTCTCAATACCTTTAGTGCCGCACGGAGAGATTTTGCCAAAGCTGCGGAAACTTTCTCTCCAATACCTACAAACCAGCAAAAGGCAAAATGGACGTTGATTTGCGTAAACTTCCCCTTAATCCTTACAACACCGCACTTTGCGATTTTGCCAAAGATTTCATAAAATCTTAATATTTTTCTTTTTGTTTCCACGCCACATAAAAAGAGAAAACTGCCAGACAAAGCGGCAGTTGTTTTCTCTTTTCCCTTGTTACGCACGGCGGGCGTGAAATGGAAAAGTTCTCTATCTTTTGTTGAAAATTTTTTTCGCTGAGTAAACGGTAGATAGTGCGTACCTATACAAAACTGGAGCAAACCTGTAAGATAGAAACAGATTTGCTCCAGTCTTATTTCAATTCATTCTTACCAGTCTTCCGGCAGTTCTCCGGCAGGCTTGGTGACCAGGGGAGCAGGTCATCC
>CAJTCR010000056.1 GCA_910574915.1 Eubacteriaceae bacterium | reverse complement strand
ACCCCCTGGCGGCGTCCGTTCCAGAATGGTAGAAACACTAAGTATTCTTCCAAAGCCGCCGCCAGGGGGTGCCAATCCCCGCTCCCGGCTGTGCTTCGTATGTGCTACGAAACAAGCTCATATGGTTTGCTTGCTGTGGTAGACATTCTGCTGGTACGCTGTGGCTGTGCATGGTTGTGTCACCTTGTTCGCTTCAGGTTGGTTTTGCCTCGTTTGTTGTAGGCGTATGAATGTGTAGTGTGCACAGCTTATGGAAGGAGGGACGGAAATGATTTTTAGGCATATTTTAGCATAGATGGTAAGGTTTTACAACAGGGCACAAAGTAGTGGGTGCGGCAAAGAGATATATTTTACAGTAAGGAGGAAAATAAAATGGATCAGCAGCAGAAAGCAAAAACATCAACGGATGTAACATTTGAAAATAAAAACTTTCCGACACAGAATACAGTGAGCACGCAGACGGTGACAGATCAAGCGGTGTCGTCTTTTCAGATGGTTGAGGATTATTTGTGGGAGATGTTCGGGGATGAGGACGAATTTGTAGTGTTGACGCTGGCAGATATTTTGCATCAGATACGGTTTGTGCAGGCAGCGCAGATTAAGAACGGGCTGATAGTCCAACTGGGGATAGAAGAAGGAGATCGTATCAGGCTGGTGGAAAAAGAGTGTACGAGGGAAGAATGTATGGATATTTTCAGGGAATATTATAATAGCTCGTATGTGCGGGATGTTGAGAAATATCAGCCGGTTGCGTTTTATGTATAGATGGATTGTGAGCAGGAGAAAAAGATAGGTTTTCGTATTGAAGAGCAGTCGGGAGAGGGCGAGCCGATTCCCTCTCCTGGTGTCCCTTCTTGTAAAAGTTTACCAAAGTAACTCAAACACGCTATAGAAGAGGGGGTCAAACTACAAAACAAATTTCGAATCCTCCACCTTATACAAGTTCTGTCGCCTGCTTTTTATCAAAGTCTTGCAGTATTTTTTGCGCCTGCGCAATCTCACACCCTGTTTCCGCCGCTATATCCTCCACGATCACTTCATCACTTAGCCTATGCCGACGCCCACTTCGAATTATTCCCTCGGCTCGTCCCTCAATTCGTCCCTCACGGCGTCCCTCGATCCGTCCTTCACGCCTGGCATCCATCTCATACGCTTTCCATGTCATATATTCTACCTCCCATTCCTTATGCGCCCTCGCCTTTTCTACCTCTTCTTCCAGTTCCCTGACCAATCCGTTTTCCGTTACCCTGCCATGCAGGTAATCTAAAAATGCACAAAAATCCTCGCTCAGTCCTTCCCGGTCACTGTCTGGGTTCACAAATATTTTTTCACACGCATCTCCCATGCCAAGCTCTGGTAATTCTACACACCTGTTTTCAAAAGTATACACCGGAAGGCGCTTTTTAAAATAGTCAAACGTGCATACAAAAAGGATCACCGTATGCGGCAGCTCACCATAGTCTGCGCCTTTTTCAAGATGATTTAAATCCAGCATGGACTGGTAATACCGCAGACGCTTCGGCAAGTATGGCTTTTGCGTACTCTGCATCTCCAGATCGTATACTGTCCCCTCTACATCGTCCATATATACGTCCATACGGATGCCTTTTGCCGCTGCCGTAAGGTCGATCGTCTGCTGCGTGCCATGCATCACTACCTTTTTTACTTTCCTTCCCAGTATTAATGTCAAGATTTTCCTGCACAGGTTTGGATTGGCAGACATCACTTTGCAAAACATAAAATCATCTGTAAATCGCAAGTCCTGGTATCGTTTCATTGTCTCACACTTCCTTTCTAACCGAACACTCCTTTGCCAATATTCGTTCTATAGCATTCGTTGATACTGTTTTTCTTATTATGTTTTATCTTTCACCCTCCCCTATACAAGTTCCATCTCCTGTTTTTTATCATATTCTTGCAATATCTTTTGCGCCTGCACTATCTCACACCCTGTTTCCGCCGCTATATCCTCCACGATCACTTCATCACTCAGCCTATGCCGGCGCCCACTTCGAATTATTCCTTCAGATCGCCCTTCGATCCGTCCCTTGATCCGTCCTTCACGTCTGGCATCCATCTCATACGCTTTCCATGTCATATGCTACCTCCCATTCCTTATGCGCTCTTGCTACTTCTGTCAAAAAATGCAAAGTCATTTCATTCACAAATACTTTCCATTCTCCTTCTGTCATAGCACTACAGCAAACAAAACAAACCATATCAATCTTGTTTCGGCAACACATACGAAAAGCAGCCGGGAGAGGGGATTGCTACGTCCTGGCGGCGTCCCTTCATAAATAAAATCTATAAAATAGTTCAAAATTGTTCGCTCCAGCCACAATCAAATTTAAGGCACATAATGCTCTTCAATCTTCACAATTTCCTGCTCCTCAATCGTAAGCAGATAAGGTATTTTTGTATCCTTTCGTTCTTCCAATACAGCACAAAGTTCTTCCACAGTGATTTCTTTCGGTTCATAGGATTTTTCCCAGTCTAAAATCGTACACGTACACTGCTCTGCAACCGGAAGCGTTTCTATGGAAGCGTCTTCGTTATAAATATAAAACCCGGCGTCTTCCGCTTCTTTTTCCACGTTCAGCTCTTTGGCACGGTCACTCGGTACGTCGACCCACTCGGCATCGTCAAAAGCCAGTTGTTTGCCGTCAAAGCTGTCGATATAGGCAAGTGTCGTTCCAGAATCCGATTCCAGGTAGAGTGAGATGGTAGTAGAGTTTTTGGCAGCCTGCGTGCCGGAGAATGGCAGATCCTGCCCGGCTGCGGGGGTGTGATCCGTTTCTGATTGGGCGGACACATCTGGTGCTGGTGCTTTTTGGGAAGCACATCCTGACAGTGTGCTTAAACAAATGGCAAGCATGGCTATGCAGAATGGTAAATTGCGTCTGTTCTTTTTTGGGGGTTGGGTGAATAAGGTTCGAAGTTTGCGTTTCATCATGAATTTACCTCCCTGATTTTAAAAAAAATAGATGTTTTTTAGAATATATAACATACTATAACAAAAGGTAGGCAAAGTCAAGCAGCGGGGTTCTCACTTTATCCCTCCGATGAAAAATAAACCTGAATGGCTGTGAACTAAATGACATAGCCGCTTGCTTTTTGCGTTCAGCCGCTTTAAATAAACAAGTATTCCAGATAATCAAAAACCGTATGCATTCTGGGAGAGTTTTTAATAATTCCCAGATAAACCGTCTCCTGAAATCCGCCTTTTTGGATCAAAGGCGAAGCAGACAGGTCCAGCCCCAACGGGTACGCTGCTGTTTCGGCATGATAAACGGCAGCGTCGTCTAAAAGCAGGTCTTCGGAATTATCTTCCAAAATCACAGTGTTTGTAACAAAATAAGGTGCAAGCTGCTGATGCAGTTCGGGAACTTCCTCTGCCAGCAGTTCGTCCAGGTTATATAGATAGCCGTTCTGGGAAAAGGCATCAAAGGCTTTCTTATCCATAAGCGCCACATCTAGCTGCTCCGCGTCGATAGTGGCCAGAATCTTTAAGCGGGAGGCATAGGTGTATTCGTGATAAATGCTGTTTTCATCATCTGTCAGGTACAGGCCGGAATACAGCCGGAAAGTGTTTGTATTTGTGTCCAGATTCTGCGCGGTTAAAAAACGGCTGCTTAATTCTTCGGTCAGGGTTTCTCCGGCGGCAACGTTAACCAGCGCGGCGTACAGCGCAGTGTCTTTGTGGGTGAAGCGGCAGTATACAGCGTATAGGGCAATATACAAAGCAATAGCTGCAGCCGCAAGGGGCAGTTTGTAATAGTCCCACAGATATTGCAGACAGAACTGCAGTTTTGCTCTTCCACGCAGGTTTTGCATGAAAGGACGTGCTTCTGATAGATATTTTTTTGTAATTTGATCTGACAGCATAAGCGCCTCCTTATAGAAACTGAACCGGGTATTATAGGTGCGGCATGCCTGCAGCCGTTTTCTGCGTACTGGTATCTTCTTCCTGCGCCTGACACCTCAGCAGGATATTGGAAAGCAGATAAGAGCAGAGCAGTGCGCACAGTCCCTCACCGAATATGACAGCCGGGGTGAAGATATTGATTACCACAAAGAGCATGGCAAAATAGATGACAGCCATAAGTACCGTGCACAGTAAAAAGCGCATGCCGATGAAGAGGGAATTTTTAAACATGGCAAAAATGGTGTTGTCAAATCTTGCCAGCAGCGGAAAGATGTACATCAGGATGATGGCATAGGCAGCAAGGGCAACAAGGAATACAGCGGCTCCGATGGCCCAGAGCGTATTTTCAAACCGCATATGGTAAAAGACGTATCCGTCAAAAGCAAAGACAATGCCGGCTGCCAGAAGGATCAGCCATATTCTTGTGGCCTGTCTGAAATTTTCCTGAAAGGAATGGAAAAAAGCAGCAGTCATGTTCCCCTCTTCATTTTTGGCCATTTTCAGCGTGACATAGAACAGGGCTGTGGTGGAAGCGCCGATGGTAACGACCGGCAGGCAGCAGACGAACCACAAGATGTTTAAATAAATGCTGTTGGCAATCTTAGTAATAAAACGCATAATGGGACTGTCCGGGTTAAAAAATTCGCTCATAAGGTTCCTCCTTTGCTCCTTTGATGAAAATATGTAAAATGTAAATCCTGCCTTTATTATAATGCATAAAATGAATTTGTCAAATGCAAAATACAAAAATATAAAACAGGATAAAATCAAGATGGAATATTTCACAATTTTTTGTGCACTATTTTGTTTAAAAGTGCTAAATGCACAAAAAATGAGGTGTAAACGCCAAAAAACAGATTGACGGCTTAGAAAAACTCTGCTATATTAACAATAACAAACCTGAGACGCAGTTTTACAAATACGCAATTCTGATGCGAAGTATATTTGCAAAAGGAAGATAAGAGAATGCGGAAAAGGTTTTAAAAAGAAAGGAGGAAATTATGAAAACAAATGGAACAGCGGTTTCTGCACAGAAACAGAACACAGGACAGGGCGGATTGCATGGTGTGCTTCTTTATGTGACACAGCACTGGCAGTTATATGTGATCTTCCTGCTGCCGGCATTGGCACTTACCATTATTTTCAGGTATATTCCAATGGGCGGCATTGCAATTGCATTCCAGGATTATAATCCGTTTGCGGGTATTCTTGGAAGCGAATGGGTGGGATTTAAGTATTTCCAGAGATTTTTATCCTCACCAGATTTTCTGACGTACCTGGCTAACACATTAAAGCTGAGTATTTACGGCCTTTTATGGGGATTTCCGGTGCCGATTCTGCTTGCTTTTCTGCTGAACCGGATTGAGAGCAAGGGGCTGAAACAGAAAATCCAGCTTGTGCTTTACATGCCGAATTTTATCTCGGTAATCGTATTGTGCGGTATTGTAAGAATCCTCTTGTCCGTAACAGGGCCGGTGAACATACTGCTGGGAAGCCAGTTTAACTTTATGACGATGCCGGAAGCATTCCGTACGATTTACATTGCCAGCGGTATTTGGCAGGGAGCAGGCTGGGCATCCATTATGTACACGGCTTCCTTATCAAATGCCAGCCAGGAGCTGAAGGAAGCGGCTTTGATTGACGGCGCGAATATCTTACAGCAGATTCAGGCGGTAGAATGGCCGGCAATCAAGGATATGGTAGTGATTCAGTTTATCCTGCAGGCAGGGAATATCATGAGCATCGGTTTTGAAAAAGCCTATGCGCTCCAGACCGACCTGAATATGGGTACATCAGAAATCATTGCTACATATGTGTATAAAAAAGGCCTTATAGACGGGGATTACAGTTTTTCAACGGCAGTAGGCCTGTTTAATACTGTGATTAACGTTATACTGCTGATTTCTGTTAACAAGATTGTCGAGAAGATGAATGACGGCAAGGGATTATAAGGAGGAGCAAAATGAAAAAGAAAAGCAGATTTGCCAGATATTCCATGCAGGATAAGGCATTGCTCATAACCGGATACATACTGCTCGGTCTGTTTGTCGTTGCCATTATTATCCCTATGATTTATATCATCGTGGCATCTTTTATGGATCCGATTACGCTGCAGAATAAGGGAATTACGTTTGATTTTGAAAAATGGACGCTGACAGCGTACAATAGGGTTATGTCCAATGCGCAGATCTGGGTTGGGTTTAAGAATGCTGTGATATATTCGGTTGTATTTACTGTGGTATCTGTATTTATTACGCTTCTGGCCGCATATCCGATGTCCAGGGCAGATTTTAAGGGAAAGGGTTTTTTTAATGCAATCTTTGTAATCACAATGTTTTTTGGGGGGGGTTAATTCCAACCTACTTATTAATCAGTAACCTGGGCCTTTTGGATAGCATGTGGGCGATTATCCTTCCAGGGGCGTTCAGCGTATGGAATATGATTATAGCGCGTACTTATTATCAGGGTATTCCGGGAGAACTGCAGGAAGCTGCAGAAGTAGACGGGGCGAATGAGATTACATACTATTTCAAGATTCTGCTTCCGGTATGTACGCCAGTCATTGCGGTGCTGGCATTGTGGCAGTTCGTTGCGATGTGGAACAGTTATTTTGATGCGATGATTTATCTGAATGATTCGGCAAAGCAGCCGTTACAGCTCGTGCTTCGTTCCATCCTCATTCAGAACCAGCCGGAAGCCGGCATGATCGCTGATATGCAGAGTACGGCAGAACGTGCACAACTGGCAGAGCTTTTGAAATATGCGACAATCATTATTTCCAGCCTGCCGCTGTTAGTAATGTATCCGTTCTTCCAGAAATATTTCGATGCCGGTATTATGGCAGGTTCTGTAAAGGGCTAGAAGTTATAATCGCAAAGCATGACGGGCAGTTACTGGAATTTGAATGCCTGCATGCAGTCTGCAATCAGGAATTTTCGATATGGAAAAAGAAAAGCACAGAATAAGGAAAGGGGACAACTATGAAGTATCACCAGATTATGAAACGTATGATGGCAGCGGCGCTGGCGGCCAGCATGACAGTAACGGCCGCAGGATGCGGCAGCGGGAAGAAGGCGCCTCAAAGCGGAGCGGTGCAGGAGGTAGATACCGCGGATCTGGAATTTCCGCTGAAAGAAAAAGCTACGCTTACCGGTTTGATCAGTTATCCGGCAAATACGGAGTCTGAACCGAATAACAGGACAATTTTTAAGCGCCTGCAGGAAAAGACCAATGTAGAAATCAACTGGACAGCAATTCAGGGGGACCAGTGGGGAGACAAGATTAAGCTTGCTATGGCAAATAAGAACTCTTTGACAGATTTTGTATTTTCAGCAGGATTTGGCGACAGCGATCTGCTCAAATACGGCGAGCAGGGCGTGATTATTCCACTGGAAGGCTATATCGACAAATATATGCCGAATTTAAAAGCAGTATTTGACAAATTTCCAGAATACAGAACTATGAGTACCGATACAAACGGGCATATCTGGGCGTTTCCGTGGATCGAGCAGCTTGGGTCCGGGAAGACAGCAATCCAGACAGTCGGCGCTATGAGTTTTATTAATAAAAAGTGGCTGGATTTCCTCGGGCTGGAAATGCCGGAAACAACAGATGAATTTGAGCAGGTGCTGCTTGCGTTCCGTGATAACGCTTCAAAGCTCCAGGCAGAATTTCACATTGACGGAAGCATTATCCCGATGTCTTGTATTTTAAATGGCGGCGAGGACCCGGCGATTCTCATAAACGGCTTTGGCGAAGGCTACGGCGATGCTGACAGCGGCAGGCATATTGCGGTTACAGATGATTTGAAGGTAATCTGCTCTGCCACACAGCAGGGGTTCAAAGATGGGATTGCATGGCTGCATAAACTGTATGAGGAAGGACTGATTGATCCAGAAGCTTTTACACAGGAATGGTCTACGTATGTATCGAAAGGAAAATCCGGCCGCTACGGCGTATGCTTTACCTGGGATGTCGGAAACATTGATAATATAGCGGACTGGGTGCCGCTGCCGGCGCTTACGGCGGATACAAGAAATATCACGCCGGCGAACGGTTCTTTTACAAGCGGATATGACCGGGGCCGCTGCGTTGTCACTTCGATTGCTGAAAATCCGGCGCTGGTATGCGCATGGATCGATCAGATGTACGACCCGTTCCAGTCTCCGCAGAATAACTGGGGTACTTACGGCGAGGATGATGAATTTGATATTTTCGTACTCGGTAAAAATGAAAATGGAGAAGATATGCTTCAGCATGCGCCGCTGGGCGATGCGTCTCCGGTAGAAGTACGTGAAGCGGAGAATGTAGCAGGCCCTCTGGCAGTTCTGGATGAATACTATGGTGTATATGTAACCTGCCCGGATGATGCACAGTATCGTCTGGACTGGATTGAAGAACTGTATACACCGGATATGAACACAAAATATGTATATCCAAACGTATTTATGAGCAGGGAAGATACTGAAAAGATTTCCAACCTGCAGGCGGATATTCAAAAGACAATCAATGCAAAGAAATCGGACTGGATTATGAATGGTTTTACAGATGCTGACTGGGATAAGTTCCTGAAAGACCTGGATGCTTATGGCCTGGAAGAATATCTGTCTATTTTCCAGAAATATCTGGATTCTTATTATGAAGAAAGTAGCGGGGATGAATCTTCGGATTCTGGTGCAGATGCAGAAGCTGGTACAGATGCAGAAACTGGTACAGGAACAGATGCAGAATAGTATTTGCAGCAAAACTGTGTAGTTATGAATTGTAATGAAATCAGGGCATAGGAACTGTCCCTGGAGCACTGCCGTATTAAGAAAAGGCGAAAGACTTCTTTCTTGATCTTAATGCGGCAGTTTTTTTACTATGTAAAATTTCCTGCATTATTTGCGGGAGTATGACAGGACAGGATTTAGGAGGAGATGGGCATGACAAGTCAGACATTACGGGAAGCCCGTAAATACGAAGAGGCTTCAGAAAAATTGATTAAGGAGGAAGAAAAACCAGCATTTCATCTGGCGGCAAGGACTGGATGGATGAATGACCCGAATGGATTTTCCTATTATAAAGGGGAATACCATATGTTTTACCAGTATTATCCATACGATTCCAAGTGGGGGCCAATGCACTGGGGGCATGCCGTGAGCAGCGATCTTCTGCACTGGAAACATCTTCCGGCAGCGCTGGCTCCGGATGAGTTTTATGACAGGGACGGATGCTTTTCGGGGAGTGCGGTGGAACTTGATGACGGCAGGCAGCTTTTGATGTATACCGGTGTGGTAAGGGAACGCCAGAGAAACGGGGGCATCAGCGAAGTACAGACGCAGTGTCTTGCGGTTGGGGACGGGACAGATTATGAGAAGTATGAGAAAAATCCGGTACTGGATGAGTCAGACCTGCCGGAAGGCTGCAGCCGGTTTGATTTTCGTGATCCGAAGATATGGCGCAAGGACGACGGCACTTACTGCTGTATCGTAGGAAATCGTCCGGCGGACGGCAGCGGCCAGATTCTGCTGTTTACAAGCTCGAACGGATTTCACTGGGATTACAAAAAGGTATTGTGTGCAAATAATAACCGGTTTGGCCTGATGTGGGAATGCCCAGATTTTTTTAAGCTGGATGGAAAATGGGTGCTTTTATCTAGCCCGCAGGATATGATGCCTAAGGGATTTGAGTACCACAATGGAAATGGTACGCTGTGCCTGATTGGTGATTATGATGAAAAGACAGACAGCTTTACGGAGGAATGCAACCAGTCTGTCGATTATGGAATTGATTTTTATGCGCCGCAGACAGTACTAACACCAGACGGGCGGCGTATCATGATTGGCTGGATGCAGAACTGGGATACCTGCAGCCTGCGCATGTCAGAACATCCGCTGTGGTACGGGCAGATGAGCCTGCCTAGGGAGCTGTCTATAAAGAACGGCAGGCTGTACCAGGAGCCGCTGCGGGAGCTTTTGAAAATGCGTCAAAATAAGACGGTGCATGAAAAGGTATCGGTAACAGGCGTGGTTCGGTTAGACGGGATAACAGGCCGCAGGGCGGATATAGAGCTTACGGTCCGTCCGAAAGACAGTGAACAGATGTACCGGAAATTTGCGGTCCGTTTTGCCCAGAATGAGGAGTATTATACTTCATTGAGTTTCCGTCCGGCAGAATCTATTTTAAAGATTGACCGGAAATTCTCCGGTTCCAGAAGGGCTATCATCCACCAGCGCAGAAGCATGGTGAACAGCAAAAACGGGGAATTAAAGCTGCGTATGGTTTTGGACCGTTTCAGCGTGGAAGTGTTTGTGAATGATGGGGAACAGGTCATGACGGCAACAATGTATACGGAACAGGAAGCAGACGGGATTTCCTTTTTTGCGGATGGGGAAGCGGAGATTGATGTGGAAAAATATGACCTTGCCTGATCATAGAACCGAACAAGCTTTGTAATCTAGGAGCTGGAGGGCATTGGGTTACCTATGGTTATGGAAGGACTACATTTGCAGAAATCCGGGATACGCTGGTTCCTGAATCACATCCTGAAAACCGGGCACTGCAGTTCTTGCGATGCCCGGTTTGTATAACTTATTGCAGTTACTTTTGCAGTCTGGTGCAGAGTGATTGTGCGCAACGGTTCAGGAAGGGGCGTTCTGATCAAAGTTAATCTTCCGTCGACTCCCTGTAGATCAGGCTTGTTTCCGTATAGACCCTGCGGTAGTTCATAGAAGGGTCCTTGATTCTGGATAATAGTAAATGGACCGCTGAAAATCCCATAATCTGGCTGTGGATATGTATGGTAGTCAGAGTCGGTGAGGTAATCCTTGACTCCTGGGAATCATCAAAGCCGCACATCCATACATCTTTCGGAACGCAGATGCCAAGCTCTTTAAATGTGAGCAGCGCGTCTATGGCAACAAAGTCATTGGCGCAGATAAAGACATCAGGAAGAGAATCCAGGCTTTGTATACGTTCCCTGAGATATTTCCTGTATTCTTTTTGGGAAGGATATTCGCAGGCGCCTGCAGGGCCTGTGATGCAGTATTCTTCCAGACAGGAAAGCCCACACAGATACATGGCATTCCGATATCCTAAAAAGCGTTCAAAAAATGACTGACAGTGCATACAGTTTCCGATATAACCGATTCTTTTTTTTCCGCGTCTTGCCATTTCATGGACAAAGACATGGATATTGGACTGGTTATCCATACTGAGCACATCAGCCTTTAACGGTTCTCCAAGACCGGATGCGGGAGAATCTACGAAAAGGAGCGGGGTGCCCAGTTCGCAGAGCATGGAACAGTATTTTGGGTTAAACATTTCCACGCAGATGATGCCGGCAGTCTTTTCTGTATTATAGGAATTTGGCAGATGCAGATTTCGGATCTCATTTTCTTGGATGCGGTGCATGGTAAAGGTATAGCCGGAATCGGAAATCCCGCGCTGGAAATTATCGAGCATGGTGGACGCAAAATGTGAATTGTTGATAAAATTGGCAGTAAGCAGGGCAATTTCGTTTTTTTTCAATGACAGTGTGCAGACTGGATCTGCACCGGGTATTCCTATGCCTGGAATGTTTACATAAGAAAATTGTTTATAGCCCATTTCGATGGCTTTCTTTAAGACCTTTTCCCTCGTAGCGTCAGCAAGGATTCCGGTATTATTGATGGCTTTGGACACTGTATTCCGTGAAAGGCCAAGTGCATCTGCGATATCTTGTATGGTAATTCGTTCGGCCATGGTATCTCACTTTCTTTTCGTTCATTTTTTATGTGACAGTATATGTTACATTGTTTTTATTATAATGGACAAACTGCATACTGTCAAACCAAAGAAAAAAGCTTTTTGGTAAAATATACGGTTTGATAAAATTATAAATGTTAAAAAATGTGCAAATATAAAAAATTAGAAATAAAATTGTAAAAAATAGAAAGCAAGTGATTAGATAAATGTAGCAGGCACTGTAACGATGGGAAATGTCAAATCCTAAATTACTTGTGGCAGCATTGAGGGAGGGATAAATATGTACTGGGTGTTATTTTTCTTTATATTGGGTATACGTGACTTTATGGACGCAAAACCGCTATTTAAGAATAATGATATTGATTGTTTAAGCGCCGATATCCGCAAAAAGTATCGCCACAGGCGGGGAGGCGCCTTTTTCTTATGTTCGGCAGTTGCTGTGTATATCTTTGTATTTGAAACGATATATGGGATAAAGCTGGGCTTTAGATCAGCTTTTATATATTTTGGGATTCCCTATGCTATTCCTATTTTATATATCATTTACTTGAAGAAAAAATATCATGTTCCAGGTTTTTGGACTAAGAAGCAGGATAAAGATGATTGTGGCTGATTTGAAAAACCGTATTGACAAATCTTTCCACCCGTACTATGATACTTTGAGAGTCAAACAATTTGACTTTCAAATAATTTGACAATCAAATAAACATATCTGAAAAGCAAGAAAACAAAACGAATTATGGAAACAAAAAGGAGACGTAAAATCATGTTGGAAAAAATCGCAGAAATCGTAAAAGAGCAGTTAAACACAGATCTGGAAATTACGGAAGCAACTTCCTTTAAAGATGACCTGGGTGCGGATTCCCTGGATATTTTTGAGCTGGTTATGGCGCTGGAAGAAGAGTTTGGCGTGGAGATTCCTTCGGAAGACCTGGAAAATGTGACTACGGTCGGCGATGTCGTCAATTATTTAAAAGCGCATGACGTGACAGATTAAGGCGAAACAGGACGGAAATAAAATGAAAACTAGAATTACAGAATTGTTGGGAATCCAGCATCCGATTATTCAGGGCGGCATGGCATGGGTGGCGGAGTATCATTTAGCGGCAGCCGTATCCAATGCCGGAGGGCTTGGCATTATCGGCGCGGCGAGCGCGCCGCCTGAGGTCGTGCGTGAGCAGATACAGGAAGCGAAAAAACTGACAGATCAGCCGTTTGGCGTAAATGTGATGCTGATGAACCCGAATGCACCTAAAGTGGCGCAGATCGTGATCGAAGAAGGAGTTTCGGTCGTTACGACAGGCGCCGGCAATCCGGCGAAGTTCCTTCCGATGTGGAAGGAAGCGGGTGTTAAGGTCATCCCGGTAGTCGCAAGCGTTGCGATGGCAAAGATGATGGAGCGTGCGGGTGCGGACGCGGTCGTTGCCGAAGGGATGGAGTCCGGTGGTCATATCGGCGAGCAGACGACGATGGTGCTTGTGCCGCAGGTTGTGGATGCGGTTACAATCCCGGTCATTGCGGCAGGAGGCATTGCGGACGCAAGAGGATTTGCGGCGGCGATGATGCTTGGTGCCGAAGCGGTGCAGATGGGCACCCGGTTTGTAGCGGCAAAAGAATCGATCGTACATGCAAACTATAAAGAGCGTATTATTAAGGCAAAGGATATTGACTCGGAAGTCACCGGGCGTTCGACCGGGCATCCGATCCGTGTGCTGCGCAACCAGATGAGCCGCGATTACCTGAAAATGGAAAAAGAGGGCGCCTCGTTAGAAGAGTTAGAAGTACTGACGCTTGGTTCACTGCGCAAGGCGGTTATGGACGGCGATGTCAAAGGCGGCAGCCTGATGGCAGGACAGATCGCGGGGCTGATCCGACAGGAAAATACGTGTAAGGAAATCATAGAAGAAATCACAGGGCAGGCTGAAAAGCTGTTAAAGCTTTGACGGCGTAATGGAAGATAGAAAGGACATCTGACGATGGGAAAGACAGTCTATATGTTTCCGGGACAGGGAGCACAATACATAGGAATGGGAAAAGAGTTTTATGACCAGTTTGACGTCTGTAAGGCGGTATTTGACCTTGCCTGTGGCGTGACCGGGCTGGATCTTGCGGCACTTTGCTTTGAAGAAAACGAGCAGCTTAACATTACCGAGTATACGCAGATTGCCATGCTGACCGTGGAAGCGGCGATTTATATGGCTATGGAAGAACGGGGGCTAAAGCCGGATTATGCGGCAGGATTAAGCCTTGGGGAATACGGCGCGCTGATCGTGTCAAAAGCGCTTGACCCGGCAGACGCCTTCCGTATTGTCAGAAAGCGCGGCATCTATATGCAGGAAGCGGTGCCGACAGGCGGTGCAATGGCAGCGGTGCTTGGACTGGACGCGCAGACAATCGAAAAAGTGTGCGCCCAGACCGAAGGAATCGTATCGGTAGCGAATTATAATTGCCCGGGACAGATTGTCATTACCGGAGAGCAGGCGGCAGTGGAACAGGCGGGGCAAGCCTTAAAGGAAGCAGGGGCAAAGCGCATTATGCCGTTAAAGGTCAGCGGGCCGTTCCATTCTGAAATGCTTGTGCCTGCCGGGGAAAAGCTCGCAAAGGAATTTGAAAACGTGACTATGCGCGGCATTGCCGTTCCGTATGTAACGAATGTAACGGCGGATTTTGTCAGGGACGAGGAGCAGATCAAGCGCCTGCTTGTCAAACAGGTGTCGTCATCGGTACGCTGGCAGCAGAGCATTGAGCGCTTAATAGAGGCTGGCGCGGATGAGTTTGTAGAAATCGGGCCAGGGCATACGCTCAGTGGATTTATGAAAAAGATCAACCGCGACGTAGCCGTCTTTCATATAGAAAAACCGGAGGATTTGGAAGCATATGTTAACCGATAAAATAGCGCTTGTCACCGGGGCAAGCAGGGGAATTGGGCGTGCAACCGCAAAGCTTCTTGCCGCGCAGGGTGCTTATGTATACGTAAATTATCTTGGTTCTGAACAAGCGGCGCAGGAGACGGTCATGGAAATCAAAGACAGCGGCGGCAGCGCTGAAGCGGTGCAGTGCAATGTCGCTGATTTTAAACAGTGCCAGGATATGGTTGCCGATATTATGAAAAAAAGCGGCAGGCTGGATATCCTTGTCAATAATGCCGGGATTACGAAAGACGGGCTGCTGATGAAGATGTCAGAGGAAGATTATGACCAGGTGATGGACATTAATCTAAAGGGGACGTTTCATACGATCCGCCATGCGTCCAGATATATGTTAAAGCAGCGCAGCGGAAAGATCATCAACCTTACGTCCGTATCTGGTGTATTAGGAAATGCCGGCCAGGCAAACTACAGCGCGTCCAAGGCGGGCGTAATCGGGCTTACCAAAAGTGCGGCAAGAGAGCTTGCTTCCCGTGGGATCTGCGTAAATGCAGTTGCGCCGGGGTATGTCCAGACGGATATGACAAGCGTATTGTCCGATCAGGTCAGAGAACAGATGTTAGGGCAGATTCCGCTTGGGCGAGCGGCTTCACCGGAGGAAATTGCAAGTGTAGTGCTGTTTTTGGCATCCGGGCAGTCAGACTATATGACAGGCCAGGTGCTGCATGTGGACGGCGGGATGGCGATGTAAGCCGTTTGTGCAGGAAGGAGCGAAGAATGAAACGCAGAGTAGTAGTAACGGGAATGGGTGCAGTCACACCGATTGGATTAAATGTGGATGAGTTTTGGAATTCCATTAAGGAGCGCAAGCTTGGTTTCGCACCGATTACCAGCTTTGACACGACGGGCTTTAAATGCCGTCTTGCCGCGGAAGTCAAAGGATTTGAAGGGAAAAACTATATGGACTTCAAATCGGCAAAGCGGATGGAATTATTCAGCCAGTATGCAATGGCAGCCTCCAAAGAAGCGATCGAGGATGCCGCGCTGTCGATGGAACAAGAAGATGCTTACCGGGTCGGCTGTATCATCAGTTCCGGGATCGGCAGCTTGCAGGCGATCGAGCGGGAATATAAAAAGATACTGGAAAAAGGGCCTTCCAGAGTCAATCCGCTGTTTGTGCCGATGATGATCTCGAATATGGCAGCAGGAAACGTGTCGATTGCATATGGATTAAAAGGAAAGAGCCTGAATGTCGTAACGGCGTGCGCAAGCGGCACAAACAGCATCGGCGAAGCATTCCGTACGATCCAGTATGGGGATGCGGACGTTATGGTGGCAGGCGGCTGTGAAGCAGGCGTTACACCGATTGGAATCGCAGGATTTACCGCGTTGACGGCACTGTCGACACAGGATGACCCAACACGCTGTTCCCTTCCGTTCGACAAAGACCGCAGCGGCTTTGTAATGGGAGAAGGAGCAGGCATCGTGATATTGGAAGAGCTAGAGCACGCGAAAAAGCGCGGGGCAAAAATCTATGCCGAGCTGACCGGATACGGATGCTCTTCGGACGCGTACCATATCACGTCTCCGGCAGAGGACGGCGGCGGAGCCGCAAAAGCGATGACAAACGCAATGCAGGACGCAGGCATTCGTCCGCAGGATGTTACCTATATTAATGCACATGGGACAGCGACCCATCACAACGACCTGTTTGAGACGCGTGCGATCAAGCTTGCCTTTGGCAGCCATGCACAGAATCTGCGCATCAACTCTACCAAATCTATGATCGGGCATTTGCTTGGAGCGGCAGGCGCGGTGGAATTTGTTACCTGTGTCAAGGAGATCCAGGAAGGCTATATCCATGCGACAGCAGGGTATACGACGCCGGATGAAGGAATTGACCTTGATTACTGCAAGCAGCCTTATGAAGAAGAGATCCGCCATGCGCTGACCAATTCGCTTGGATTTGGCGGGCATAACGCAACGCTGGCAGTATCAAAGTATGAAGGGTAAAAGATCAGGAGGAAAAAAGATGTCTCTGCTAAATGCATCACAGATTATGGAGATTATTCCGCACCGGCAGCCGTTTATGCTGCTGGATACGATCGAAGAGCTGGAACCGGGCAGGCGTGCGCGTGCGAGAAAGTGCGTTACTTATAACGAACCGTATTTTGCCGGGCATTTTCCAAAAGAGCCGGTGATGCCGGGCGTCTTGATCGTTGAGGCAATGGCGCAGGCAGGCGCGGTGGCAATGCTGTCGCAGCCGGAGATGAAAGGAAAGACGGCATATTTTGCAGGCATCCAGTCTGCGAAATTTAAGAAAAAAGTTGTTCCGGGCGATGTGCTGGAGCTGGAAGTGGAGATCGTAAAGGTCAAAGGGCCGATTGGAATCGGAAAAGGCACAGCTTATGTAGACGGGAAAACAGCGGCGTCTGCGGAGATTATGTTTGCCATAGGAAGCGAGGCGGATTAAAGATGTGGATCAATAAAAAGTATCATTTACTGAAAAACAGAAATATACCGCAGTTTAGCCAGGAAAGCGAGAATGAAAAGCCATCCAAAGACTGGTTTTTAAAAGACCGTTTTCAAAAAGACAAACAGCAGCATAGCGACACGCAGGAAGCGGTTCAAGGTACACAGGAGCAGCCAAAACAGGATGTATTTGAATGCAAAAAATGCGGCGCCAAAATATCCAAAGCGGAGACGGTGGCAAATAAGTACGTATGTAAGGAATGCGGCTACTATTTCCGTATCCGTACGAAAAACCGCATTCGTATGGTAGCGGATGCAGGCACGTTTGAACCGTGGTTTGAGGATATCGAGGAGACGAACCCGCTGGATTTTCCGGGATACGAAGAAAAGCTGGCGCAGATACAGGAAAAGACAAAGCTCAAAGAAGGCGTGACGGTCGGCTATGCCAGGATCGACGGCGAGCCAGTTGTGTTAGGCGTGTGCGACGCACGTTTCCTGATGGGCAGTATGGGGCATGTCGTAGGTGAAAAGATTGCCTGCGCGGTTGAAAAGGCAACATCTATGCGGCTTCCGGTGATTTTATTTTGCTGTTCCGGCGGTGCGCGGATGCAGGAAGGCATTATTTCTTTGATGCAGATGGCAAAGACTTCGGCAGCGCTGAAAAAACACAGCGATACCGGGCTTTTGTATATTCCAGTGCTGACAGACCCGACGACTGGCGGCGTGACCGCAAGCTTTGCGATGCTTGGCGATATGATCCTCGCAGAGCCTGGCGCGCTGATCGGTTTTGCAGGGCCAAGGGTGATTGAGCAGACGATCGGTGAAAAGCTGCCGGAAGGATTTCAGCGTGCAGAGTTTCAGTTGGAACATGGGTTTGTAGATGCGGTCGTAGAGCGTAAACATCTAAAGCAGACGCTGGCGCAGATTTTAAAATACCATCACAGCACACAAAGCTTTCATGCGTTTACCAAAGCAGGCAGCATTGCGGTTGTCCCGGACGAACGCTGCCGGGAGCATATGGAAAAGGCACAGGCGAAGGAAGTCTGGGACAAGGTAAAAGAGGCGCGCCAGGTGACGCGTCCGTCCGCGGCGGATTATATCAGCCGTGTATTTGACGGATTTATAGAGCTGCACGGAGACCGCCAGTTTCGGGATGATCCGGCAGTGATCGGCGGCATTGCGCTGCTGGACGGCCAGCCGGTTACGGTGATCGGCATTCAAAAAGGCACTTCAATCGAGGAGTGTAAGGCGCATAATTTCGGCATGGCTTCTCCAGAAGGATACCGCAAAGCGCTCAGGCTGATGCGGCAGGCAGAAAAATTCCACCGCCCGGTCGTGACGTTTGTCAATACTTCCGGTGCTTTTTGCGGCATGGAAGCAGAGGAACTGGGGCAGGGAGAGGCAATCGCTAGAAACCTGTACGAGATGTCCGGCCTGAAAGTGCCTGTAATCTGTATGATGGTCGGGGAAGGCGGCAGCGGCGGCGCGCTTGCGCTTGCAGTCGGCAACCAGGTATGGATGATGGAACATGCGACGTATTCGGTGCTGTCACCGGAAGGATTTGCGTCGATTTTATGGAAAGACAGCAGCCGTGCACAGGAAGCGGCTGGTATTATGAAAATTACGGCACAGGATCTGTACGACCTTCATGTCGTCGAACAGATTATACCGGAATATGGCGGTGCCGATGAAGTAACGGTAGATACGATCTCTGTCTATATGAAGAGCCAGTTGAAAGAATACCTGTCCTCTCAGGCAGAAAAAAGCGGAGAGGATTTTGCAAAGGAGCGTTATGAGCGGTTCCGTAAATTTTAAACTGCCGATTGGCGTATCGATAAGGGAGGAAAATCAATGAGAGCAAGGATAGCCGGAACAGGCAGCAGTTTGCCGCGCCTGCGCGTGACAAATGACGATCTTGGCAAAATTATGGATACTTCGGATGAATGGATCAGAAGCCGTACCGGAATCGGCGCAAGGCATATCGCAGTCGAAGAGACAACAGCCAGCATGTCGGTTGCGGCTGCAAAGCAGGCATTGGAAGAAGCAGGCATCCAGGCGGAAGAGCTGGATTTGATTATTGCAGCAACACTGACGCCTGACCATATCCTGCCGCCGCTGTCGTGTGAGGTACAAAGCGCGCTCGGCGCTTCCAATGCGGCGGCGTACGATCTGTGCGCTGCCTGCTCCGGCTTTGTCTTTGCATTGAACACCGCGCAGGCATATATACAAAGCGGGATGTATCAAAATATACTGCTGATCGGTGCAGAGACGTTATCCAAGCTGATGGACTGGACAGACCGTTCGACGTGCGTTTTATTCGGGGATGGCGCGGGCGCCGCTGTCGTGACAGCCGCCAAAGAAGGGCTGTTTGCAGGCGTGCAGGGCTCTGACGGGACAAAGGGAGGGGTGCTCTCCTGCGGCGGCAGGCAGGTGAACCATCCGTTTGCAAGCAGGCAGCCAGAACATCCTTATGTACGGATGAACGGGCAGGAAGTGTATAAATTTGCAGTGCGCACCGTTCCAAAATGCATCGAACAGGCATTGGCACAGGCGGACTTACAGCCGGAGGATATTTCTTTGTTTTTGCTGCATCAGGCAAACCAGCGGATTATAGAAGCGGTGGCAAAGCGGCTTGGACAGCCGATGGAGAAGTTTCCGGTATGCCTTGCGGAATGCGGCAATATTTCTGCCGCCAGTGTGCCGATTTTACTGGATAAGGCAAACCGGGACGGACGGCTGAAAAGAGGCGGCCAAGTCGTGCTGGCGGGCTTTGGCGCGGGGCTGACCTGGGGAGCGGTTGTGCTGACTTGGTAAAAAATGCGAAAAGGAAGTGGTTGTTATGCGTATCTGGAGGAAAGGAAGTAGAAAGTAACATGGATACGGAACGGACATTAAACAGACTTTTGGTACAGTTCTTTAAATACATTATGGAGATCGAAGAACGCAAGCTGATTACCGATGAATTTCGTGAAATTACTTATAATGATATGCATATTATCGAAGCGATCGGCTTAGACCAGCCAAAGAAGATGTCTGAGATTGCAAAAATCATGTCTGTGACGACAGGAACGCTAACAAAGGCTGTTAATTCCCTGGAGAGAAAAGGATATGTCAAACGCAGGCGCAGCGAGCAGGATAAGCGGGTCGTAAATATGATGCTTACAAAGCGCGGAGAGCTTGCGTACCGCCATCATGAAAGGTTCCACCAGGATATGATCGCGTTTATCTTAGAGCATGTCAGCGAGGAAGAAAGCCAGGTACTGCGACGGTCGCTTGAACGGCTGATGGGATATTTCCAGCAGAAATATGATCCGATGTAAGGCAGATAAAAATAACCGCTTGCTGTAAGCCTGCGGTTATTTTTTGTACCTGTTTTTCTATTTTGCACAGATGTAAATCTGCCATGCCTGAAAGCCGTTTGCTGCTTCTGGAACAACAAAGCCTACCTGCTTTAACGCGGCACCGGTGATTGTTTCACCCGCGCCAAAGCCATACGGCAGCCTTCGATTCGGATAGTTTTCTTTAAAATTCTCAGTCAAAGACAACTGATAGCTTGCTTCATCGTTTAATCCCTGTACTTTTACGCGAATAGGCGCCGGATTTGCCTGTACATGATGATAAACGGCACTGACGAGCGCTTCTTTGCCAGAAGGGTGTGCAATCTCCCATACGGTGCACATGCCTTCCAAAGGGCTGGATATTCTGTAATAATCGCCATTTTGAATCAAATCGCTATATTTTTTATAAAGAGCGATCTGTTCTTTTATTTCTGCCTTTTCTTCTGCGGACAGCTTGCTGATGTCGAGCTCATAACCGAACATGCCTGCCATCGCCACACATCCCCTTGTAGAAAGCGGCGTTACCCGTCCGGTCTGGTGGTTTGGAACCATCGAGACATGGGTTCCCATTGCGGAAACCGGATATCCAAAAGAAGCTCCGTACTGGATACTCAGCCGTTCAATCGCATCGGTAGTATCACTGCCCCATAACTGCGGCGTATAGTAGAGCATCCCGGCATCAAACCTTCCGCCGCCGCCACCGCAGCCTTCAAACAGGATTTCAGGAAATTTTTCTGTCAGTTTTTCCAGTACCCGGTATAGTCCCAGCACATATCTGTGCGCAAATTCGCCCTGCCTGCTGCTGTCCAACATGCCGCTGTATTTATCGCAGATTGCCCGGTTGCAGTCCCATTTTACAAAAGAGACTGGTATCCCGTCAAGCAGATTGCAGATGCGCTCGATCATATAATCCTGTACATCCGTTCTGGAAAAATCCAAAATCCACTGGCATCTGCTTAAGCATGGCTTTCTCCCCGGAGCGCCTACGACCCAGTCTGGATGGCTTCTGTATAAGTCGCTGTCTTCCGAGATCCCTTCCGGCTCCAGCCAGATGCCAAACTGCATTCCTTCCGCGGTGATACGCTCGGCAAGTTCTTTTAACGTGCAGCCAAGCTTCTCTTCGTTTGGAAACCAGTCGCCTAGTGCGGCGTCGTCGTTCTGCCTGTTTCCAAACCAGCCGTCGTCCATCGCAAACAATTCGATGCCAAGGGTTTTTGCCTGTTTTGCTATTTCGATCAGTTTTTCTCCGGTAAAATTAAAATACGTTGCTTCCCAGTTATTAATTAAAATCGGGCGGCGCTTGTTTTTCCACTTTCCACGGCAGACATGTTCCCGGATGGTTTTATGTAAATTTTGGCTGATAGTTCCAATGCCGTTTCCGCTGTACGTCATCATGACCTCAGGAAGCCAGAGCGAATCGCCGTGAGACAGCGTCCATGAAAAATTGTCAGGATGAATCCCGCAAATCAGCCTTGTCCGGTCGAGCTGGTCTTTTTCTGCCTCAATTAAAAACTCTCCGCTGTAAACAAAGGAAAAGCCATAGCAGCTTCCCATCGTTTCATTTGCGCCGTCTTCACACAAAATAACGAACGGATTGTACTGATGGCTGCTGGAGCCTCGAACGCTTCCGACCGACTGTATGCCATGATGGATGTGTTCTTTCTGGAAGTTCATCTCCATGCTGTGCCTTCCATAAAAAGAGATCCATTGGAAATCGCCGTATTCAAAATCCAGGTTCATGCTGGCTGCTTTTTGCAGGACGAGATCGTCTGTTCCAGGATTTGTTATTTTTACGGCTCTTGTTATGATATCTGTCTCTGTTAAGATTCCATAATACAATTCCACTTCCAGTCCAGAGTATGGATCTGCCAGCCGGAGGATCAGCGTATCCGCTTCGTCGTTTTGTGCATATACCGCAGGCAATCCGGGAATGGCATATTTGCCTTCCTGCACTTCGTATCCGACGTAGCGAAGCTGTGACACCTGGCTGCCGTCTTTATTTTGCACCCGCAAGGAAGTGATCCGGTAATCACCCGTTCCGAAACAACTGTATTCCTGTGCAAGGGAATCCATAGAATAAGTCCGATCGAGCTTTCCAATTTCATATGGATTTCCTGAAAAGCCTCTGTCAGCGCGCCAGTATAACAAAGACTTGTCGCTGGAGTCGGTTTTTTCTCCATAATAAGAATGAAGCAGGACATTTTGGGCATCTGCTTTCATTTGATAAGTGGAATTTTTCGTCTGCAATGTAAAAATCCTGTGCTGGTCATCAATGATTATCGCCATATTTTTCTCTCCATTCCTTTGTACCAGAAGGAACCTATTCTGGCACATGCTTCTGTTTTCTTATAGTAAGTTCAGTTTTTCAAAAGCGGTGTAAATGCCGTTTTCGGTAACCGCAGGGCAGACCATATCGGCAATTTCCAAAAGAGCAGGGCTGCCGTTTTCCATACAGACCCCGGTTTCCACAGCCTGAATCATTTCCAGGTCGTTCCTGCTGTCTCCATAAGCGGTATCTTCATCCTGTATGCAAAAATGAAATTCCTCCTGTAGTGTTTGCTGCCGCCGGCACTGGCAACCAGCCCGTCAAAACCAAACTGCAATACAGGAAAAAGCATACCATAATTTCGCCCGGAACACAAGACGGCTTTGTGTGCGCGGAGCCATGTATGTATGAGCTGGAGTTGCGGATTATTGCCAGGGAGTCTACGATACGGTTTGTGTCTGTATAACTATAGTACTAGTTAAAAAAGAAAAATGCAACATTTTATTGAAAATGTTGCATTTTTCTTTTGACACTATTAATATCGGCACTTTCGGGTAATACTTAACCCCTAATTTCAAAAAAATTTTTCTATTTGTAACTATTTTTTGATACAAAATTCTTTGAATTTCCGGCACTTTCCGCCAATTTCCGATAGAATGCAACAGTTTCAATAGACAGTTGCGTTTTCCAGGCTTCATTTGGATATGAAAACAAAAACAAGGAGGTTCTTATGCTGAAACTGACTGTAAAACCAGGCGAATACCTGCTGATCGGAAACGAGGTTAAGGTCGTATTTGCCGGAGGAAGCGCGAATAACCTGCGCATTTTAGTCGATGCGCCAAGGAGCATGAATATCGCAAGAAGCTCTGCGCTGGAGAAAAAGATGATGGAGACAGAGCCGGGGAATTTTGTAACGCACTATAAGGAACGGGAGCTTTCCAAAGAGGCACAGCAAAAGATCCGTGCCGTCTTAATGGAAGAGCGCAGGCGGGCACGCGCTGAAAAGCGGGCATAAGCAGGCAGCGCGCGGGGCAGCAGTGCAGCATTTTGCGCAGGTAATTTGCGGGGAGGCTTTGGCGCCCTGCTGATTATAAAGGAACTGTCAACAGGCAAACCCGGGAACGGATTCCACGGGGGAAAGAAAAAACACGGAGGTAACTATTATGTCGATGGTAGTACAACACAATTTAACAGCAATGAACTCAAACCGGATGCTTGGCGTGACCACAAGCGCACAGGCAAAGTCGTCGGAAAAGCTTTCCAGCGGCTACAAGATCAACCGCGCGGCAGACGACGCAGCAGGCTTAACCATTTCTGAAAAAATGCGCAAGCAGATGAAAGGGCTGACGCGTGCTTCTACAAATGCACAGGACGGCGTATCGGCAGTGCAGACCGCAGAAGGCGCTTTGACAGAAGTGCACAGTATGCTGCAAAGGATGAACGAGCTTGCAACCCAGGCGGCTAACGGTACAAATTCCGAAGCAGACCGCGACGCGATCCAGGCAGAGATTGACCAGCTTACTACAGAGATTGACCGTGTATCCGAGACAACCAAATTTAACGAGACGTACTTGTTAAAAGGCGAGGAAGCAGGGACAACGGTAGAAAAGAAGCTGAATGCACATGATGCAGGCTTAGACGGAAAATTAGTGGACAATGGGTCTACCGCTACGTTTACAAAGGTGCTCGAAGACGGCGATACGATTAAGATCGCTGGGGAAGAGTATACGATTGGCGACCCGGATAAAAAGACGGGTGCAGCTACTGGTAAAGTGTTAGATCCGGCGGAGATGAATACTGACAAGACAGCATATGTAGATTTGGCAACAGCAGCAGATTTTACAGATGTTGTGCTTGGAGCAGGCGACAGTTTTTCAGTTGATGGTACAGAATATACAGTAACCGATAAGATTTCGCTGGATGATATTACGTTTGCTGCCGCTGATACGTTTAAAGTAGGGGAACACTACTATTCTATTGTAGCAGATACTGCGACGCCAACAACACCAGCTCCTGGCAATAAAGATGGATCATCGGCAGCTCAGGCGCAGGAAATTAAGCTCTCTGATGCAAAAAAAGCAATCGAAGAAGCTTTGGCAAATGGAGACCAGGTATTTGCAACAAAATTTGCAGGGAAGAAAGAAGATGGAACAGCTTCTGCCAGCCTTACAACAGCGACACAGGTTGTTGCTGAATATGGAAAAAATGAAGTGAGCTCAGTAGGGGCGACGGATTTAAAGATTGCAACACTTGCGCAGAAAGCAAATGGCGGTACAGCAGCAACATTTAAAGAAGGCGACACTTATACTAAAGGCGGAGAAAAGAAAATTGCTGTAACAAAGCCGGAAACTGCGAAAGCTCTTTATGATTCAATTTCAGCATTGGCGAAAGATGGAACTAAGACGGTAACGATTGGGACAGGTACAGATGCAAAGACCTGGACAATTATTGCAGATGGCGATGAAGAAGATGCAGATTCATATAAAGTGCATATGGATACCGTTCTTTCTATGATCCATGATGGGGATGTCGTTAACTATACTGGGGCTGCAAATGCAGTAACAGTGATCGGCGATATTGGAGAAAAGACAGAAGATACAGCTAAGCCTAAAACAATCTCCGCGGCAGAAGCTTACGAAAAAATGGCAGAAGAGCTGCAAAAAGCAAGCAGCATCGGCGCAGACGAGGATAAGCAGGCAACGGTTGCAAGCGACGGCAAGGGCGGCTTTACCATTACAAAAGGCAGCACAACGGTAAAAGAAGAGCTGTTTTTCAACCTTCACGTTGGGGCAGATGCTGATATGACAAATAAGATCGGCGTTACGATCGAAGCAATGAGCGCTGCAAACCTGGGTGTCAAAGACCTGGATGTGATCGGCAAAGACGAAAACGGCAGAAACATCAACGATGGCGGCGTTGCGGCAACTTATGCGATCGACGCGATTGCAGATGCGATCTCCAAAGTATCCGCACAGCGTTCCGCGCTTGGTGCTGTACAGAACCGTTTAGACCATACGATTGCGAACCTGGATAACGTTGTGGAAAATACGACAGCGGCAGAATCCCGTATCCGCGATACCGATATGGCGACAGAAATGGTGGAATACAGCAAGAACAACATTCTTGCACAGGCTGGGCAGTCTATGCTCGCACAGGCAAACCAGTCCAACCAGGGTGTGTTGTCACTGCTTGGATAATTTTTATGAGTTTAAACCAGGAAGGGTTCTTTGGGATCCTTCCTGGTTGTTTGTGCGCCCAGTATGGGCGCAATCTAATCGGTGAAAGTCCGTAACACGCTCTAGCGATATGATGGAAATTTGGATGCCCCTATAACTGTGAAGGATGTTTCTAAAGAAACACTAAAATGGCTTTTGGATGTTGGGAGGTAATACAAAATTAAGAAAAACATGTTGATTTTTCATGCAGATTAACATATAATAATCTCAACAGAACCCGACACGCCTCTTAGCAATGCGTACCACGTCGGGTCATTTAATTTATGGAGGAAAATATGGAGTTAAAGAAACACCAAGAACCTTTGTCAGTCGGACAGCAGATTAAAAACCTAAAGAGGCTCAACTTATTCATTGAAGACGAGGCGGCTGTTATCAAATTCTTGAACAATGTTTGAAAATTTGGTGTATAAAATGGTGTAGATTTTTATTTTATATATAAAAAACACTATAGAACAAGAGGTTTATTTAAAAATGCCTGCCTACATCGATAGGAACAACAAGCGAAAATAAATAAGCCTACCTTGTACTTTGCCGAGTCAGGTAGGCTTTAAGCTAAACCACTTTGTGGGCGGTTGCTCCTTTAATTGTCTATAATATAACACATCTTAGTTGTAATTGCAAAAACCTTTTTTGTCTGTCTATATGTTCGGTATTATGTGAACTACCCATCAAATTGTCGGGATTTGCTATGATAAATGCGTGGCAACATTTTGGCACTAGAAAATCATTCAATAGCTTCTGCAACTGCATCCTGTGCATATGTTTCATTATAAATATTCCATTCCTCCTCTCCTTGTTAAATTTTTAATCACTTTCTCCTAAGATTTTCTATTCGCTCCCCATTTATGTATTTTTGTTTAGAAACATGTTTTAATAAAAAGAAAAATGCAACATTTTCTTCAAAATGTTGCATTTTTCTTTTGACACTATTAATATCGGCACTTCCAGACAATACTTAACCCCTGATTTCAAATTTTTTTCAAAATTTCTCAAAATAATCTTGTTCCAAAATCATTGAGTTTCCGGCGTTTATTGGCATAATTTGCCAGAATGCAACAGTTTGAAGACACAGTTGTATTTTCCGGGCTTCATTTGGATATGAAAACAAAAACAAGGAGGTTCTTATGCTGAAACTGACTGTAAAACCAGGCGAATACCTGCTGATCGGAAACGAGGTCAAGGTTGTATTTGCCGGAGGAAGCGCGAATAACCTGCGCATTTTAGTCGATGCGCCAAGGAGCATGAATATCGCAAGAAGCTCTGCGCTGGAGAAAAAGATGATGGAGGCAGAGCCGGGGAATTTTGTAACGCACTATAAGGAACGGGAGCTTTCCAAAGAGGCACAGCAAAAGATCCGTGCCGTCCTAATGGAAGAGCGCAGGCGGGCACGCGCTGAAAAGCGGGCATAAGCAGGCAGCGCGCGGGGCAGCAGTGCAGCATTTTGCGCAGGTAATTTGCGGGGAGGCTTTGGCGCCCTGCTGATTATAAAGGAACTGTCAACAGGCAAACCCGGGAACGGATTCCGCGGGGGAAAGAAAAAACACGGAGGTAACTATTATGTCGATGGTAGTACAACACAATTTAACAGCAATGAACTCAAACCGGATGCTTGGCGTGACCACAAGCGCACAGGCGAAGTCGTCGGAAAAGCTTTCCAGCGGCTACAAGATCAACCGCGCGGCAGACGACGCAGCAGGCTTAACCATTTCTGAAAAAATGCGCAAGCAGATGAAAGGGCTGACGCGTGCTTCTACAAATGCACAGGACGGCGTATCCGCAGTGCAGACCGCAGAAGGCGCTTTGACAGAAGTGCACAGTATGCTGCAAAGGATGAACGAGCTTGCAACCCAGGCGGCAAACGGTACAAATTCCGAAGCAGACCGTGATGCGATCCAGGCAGAGATTGACCAGCTTACAACAGAGATTGACCGTGTATCCGAGACAACCAAATTTAACGAGACATACTTGTTAAAAGGCGAGGAAGCAGGGACAACAGTAGAAAAGAAGCTGAATGCACATGATGCAGGCTTGGACGGAAAATTAGTTGACAATGGGTCTACCGCTACGTTTACAAAGGTGCTCGAAGATGGCGATAAGATTAAGATCGCCGGGGAAGAGTATACGATTGGCTCTGGTTCTGGCAAGAGCGGCGGCAAGGTATTAGATCCGGCAGAAATGAATACCAGCACTGACGGATATGCCATATCTACGGCAGCACCGTTTGACGCAGCTACCCAGTTGGCAGCAGGCGACAGCGTTACTTATCAGGGAAATACGTACACGTTGGTGGATAAGCTTTCAGTAGAGGATATTGCATTTGCAGTCAATGACGAGTTCACGATTGGTGACCAGACAATAAAAGTAGTAGCGGCTGGTACAGGCAAGGATGGTTCCGATGGCAACGTTGATTTGGATAAAGCCGCAGAGCTTATTAAAAAAGCGCTGGCAGAAGGAAAACAGGTACAGGCAAATGCTACAGGCGTAACTGTCAATCAGGTAAAAGACGGGACAACTGCAAACGGTACTGCGAAGGTAGCGAGCATTAATATCGTAGCTTCTCTGGAAAAGGGAGAAATCAGTACAGGTAAAATTGTTGCAGGTAAATTAGATGCTGCAACGGTTGCAAAAGCTGGTTCTACAAACGGGGCAGGCGGTACGACAGCCGTTACATTAGGCGCAGGCGATAGCGTTACAAAGGGCGGCGTTACAACTACGGCAACAGGTTCTACACCGACCGCAGCAAAAGATGTTTATGATACGATTCAGGGATTGGCAGCCGGAGATACTGTAAAGGTCGGCTCTGGACAGGATGCAATCACATATACGATTGTAGACAGTGAGGAAGATGCGGACGAAGAAGCTTTTAAGCTGACCAAAGAAGCGATCCTTGCAAAGATCCACGACGGAGATGTCGTAGATCCGAATGCAGGCGGCGAAGTAACCGTAATCGGCGATATCGGTGCACCGACTGGAAACGACAGTGCACAAAAAACGATTTCCGCAGCAGAAGCTTACGAAAAAATGGCAGAAGAGCTGCAAAAAGCAAGCAGCATCGGCGCAGATGAGGATAAGCAGGCAACGGTTGCAAGTGACGGCAAGGGCGGCTTTACCATTACAAAAGGCAGCACAACGGTAAAAGAAGAGCTGTTTTTCAACCTTCATGTTGGGGCAGATGCTGATATGACAAATAAGATCGGCGTTACGATCGAGGCAATGAGCGCTGCAAACCTGGGCATCAAAGGCTTGGATGTAATCGGCAAAGACGAAAACGGCAGAAACATCAATGATGGCGGCGTTGCGGCAACTTATGCGATCGACGCGATTGCAGATGCGATCTCCAAAGTATCCGCACAGCGTTCCGCGCTTGGTGCTGTACAGAACCGTTTAGACCATACGATTGCGAACCTGGATAACGTTGTGGAAAATACGACAGCGGCAGAATCCCGTATCCGCGATACCGATATGGCGACAGAAATGGTGGAATACAGCAAGAACAACATTCTTGCACAGGCTGGGCAGTCTATGCTCGCACAGGCAAACCAGTCCAACCAGGGTGTGTTGTCACTGCTTGGATAATGCAAAGGTTGGTCAGAGAGAAACTTTGCAGATCTTTTCAACCAGGGACGGGTTCTTTATGAATCCTTCCCTGGTTATAGTTGTGCGCCTAGTATGGGTGCAATCTAATCGGTGATTGCTGAAAACAACCGCATCATCACAGGTTTTCAGACGGACTGGCTGTTGGAGAAGATGATACAAACGGCTAATCTGAACCGTACATATAAGAAAGTGAAATCAAACAAGGGAGCAGGTGGCATTGATGGGATGAGCGTAGAGGAACTTCTGCCGTTTCTCAGAGAGAACCAGGTGCAACTAATCCAGCAGTTAAAGGACGGGAAATACAAATCCAACTCAGTACGTAGGGGAGAAATACCCAAAGAAACAAAAGGAGAATTTCGGAAACTGGGAGTACCGACAGTAGTTGACAGGGTATTTCAACAGGCAATTACACAGGTATTGTCCCTGATTTATGAGGAACAGTTTTCGGAAAACAGTTTTGGCTTCCGAGCAAAGAGAGGTGCGCATGACGCACTGAAACAATGCCAGCAGAATGTCAATGATGGATATGTGTATGTTGTAGATATGGATTTAGAGAAATTCTTTGATACGGTATGCCAGAGCAAGCGGATAGAGGTGTTATCAAAAACCATCAAAGACGGGCGGGTAATATCGTTGATACACAAATATCTCAATGCAGGGGTAATCAGTGGAGAGATATTTGAAAAGACAGAAACAGGAATGCCACAAGGCGGACCGCTAAGTCCACTACTTAGTAATATCATGCTGAATGAACTGGACAGGGAACTGGTACGCAGAGGGCACAGATTTGTGGGTATGCGGATGACTGCATGATATTCTGCGAAAGCAGAAAGAGTGCAGAGAGAACCCTGTGAAATATCATTTTGTTCATTGAGGGAAAACTTTTTCTGAAAGTGAACCAAAAGAAAACAAGTGCGGCACATATCAGCAAGGCAAAATACCTTGGATACGCATTTACCGCTATAAAGGGGAATGCAGGTTTCGGGTACAACCAAAGTCAGTGGCAAAGATGAAAGATAAAATCAGGGAACTGGCAAAAAGAAGCAACGGATGGGGAAATATCTACTGGAAACAATGGAAGAAAGTTAAGACGAAATTCAAAGAATTAAGGAAGTTAGGTGTGGAAAAAGAAAAGGCATGGATATGTGCCAATATGCAAAATGGAAACTGGTATTGCGGAGGATATTTCGTATTGCAGACCGCATTTAATAACAAGAAACTCCGTGAACTTGGATATCCAACATTCACAGAGTTTTATCTGAAAGTATGTGAAAACTAAGGAACCGCCGTATACGGAATCGTATGTGTGGTGGCTTGCGTACCACAATTTGATGCAATGCACCCAAGCATGAGTTTGGGTGCAAATTTTAACGATAGGAATTTAAATCATCTTTATATAGAAAGCAAGATTCGGAAACAGAAATGTACTTTCGAGTCTTTTTTTATTCCGAAATTAGGAGAATATTATTCCTATAAGATTGATATTATTCCGAAAATGGAGTATAATGTTTTGGAAAGCGAGGTGTACTCTTTATGTATATGACAGTAAAACAGGCCGCAGAGAAATGGGGAATTTCAGATAGACGTGTGCGCATATTGTGCGCAGAAGGGAAGGTTTCAGGTGCTATTCATGAAGGACGCCGCTGGATGATTCCGGTAGATACAAGAAAACCGGAGGATGGACGGTTTAAGGCAACAGAAAGTTTACTGGCAGCTATAGACAGGAAGAAAAGTGAACTGGATACCAGACGCCCGCTGACGAAGGGAGAAGTGGAACGTCTGACAGAGGAATTCATTATTGAGTATACCTATAATTCAAATGCAATTGAAGGGAATACACTGACCCTGCGTGAGACGGATATGGTTTTGCGTGGCCTGACGATTGACAGGAAACCGTTAAAAGACCATATGGAGGCAGTCGGGCATAAAGAGGCATTTGATTTTGTGCGGGATTTGGTAAAAGAACAGGTGCCTTTATCGGAAAGCATCATCAAGCAGATACATTATCTTGTATTGGCAGATAAACGGGAAGACCGCGGTGTTTACAGAAGAGTTCCGGTCAGGATCATGGGTGCAAAACATGAACCAGTACAGCCATATTTAATCCAGCCTAAAATGGAACAGTTGCTGGAGGTTTATAGAAATAGTGCGGAGCATATTATTACCAGGCTTGCACGGTTCCATATTGAATTCGAGGGGATTCACCCTTTTATTGATGGAAATGGCAGAACTGGAAGGTTGCTTGTGAATTTGGAATTGATGAAAGCCGGATATCCGCCAATTGACATTAAGTTTGCAGACCGGATTTCTTATTACAATGCGTTTGATGAATACTATGTAAAGCATAATCTTGGTGCAATGGAAAAGCTGTTTGCGGGTTATGTGAATGCAAGGTTGGACAGTTACCTGATGATGCTGGAGATATCATAAATCCAGGAAACTATATGAAAAGTACAGGAGGTTCTGTAATGATTGTATCACAATTACAAGTATATAATTTTCGGAGATTTAAGTCTATAGATGGAAAACCAGGTCTTTCCATTACATTTCATGAAGGACTGAATGCTTTGATAGGTGAAAATGATTCAGGGAAAACTGCCATTATCGATGCGTTAAAATTGGTATTGCTTACGCAAAGCAATGAATATATTCGCCCGATAGAGGATGATTTTTATACTGATGAGACAGGGAACTCTGTAACAGAGTTTAGAATTGATTGCGTGCTGGAAAAGTTTACGGACAATGAACAAAAAATTTTATTGAGTATCTCACATTTACAAAAGAGAATGGTTCCTTAAAATGCACTTTGAAACTTTATTACCGGGCATGGAGAGAGAATCATAGAATTTTTACAGAGTTGCGAATTGGACAAAAGGATGATGGCATTAATATGGAGGGAAAGGCCAGAGAACTGTTAAAAGCCGTATATTTGAAACCGTTACGGGATGCGGAAAGGGAAATGAGTTCTGGGAGGAATTCGAGAATATCACAGATTCTTATGAGCCATCCTGTATTTAGTGATCGTGATGGTCATAGGTTAAAAGAAATACTTAGTAATGCGAACAACGATATAGAAAAATATTTTATAGAAGAAGATGGAAAAATAATTTTGCAGACAATTCGTAATACACTTTCTGTTTTAAACTCACAGGATATGTCAGATGAGGCAAAACTGGAAACATCGGATATTCAGTTGAAAGCTATATTAGAGAGTTTATCGTTGAGCGCACCTGAAATTCATCCTGGTTTAGGAGAATTAAATTTATTATTTATAGCGGCGGAATTGCTGCTTTTAAAACATGATGAAACGGGAGGATTAAAACTGGCGCTAATTGAAGAATTAGACCTGAATCCGTGAACCCAGCCTCGCATTTCCAAATCCAAAGCTAGTACTTATGCTGTTTTGCTGAGCATTTGCGTATTTCGAGTATTTAACCCAATGGGTTATGGCAAATATTTCATTTTTTAATGCATTGCAGTACCATATCCTGTATAATAAAGGTATCAATTTATACGGAGGTATTGCAATGAAAACCATACATATAGAGTTCAGTGATGA
>CAJTCR010000055.1 GCA_910574915.1 Eubacteriaceae bacterium | reverse complement strand
TGTTTTTTTGATTCTATGATACAGAAAATATATTTTTTGTACGATTGACTCAAAAGGCATTCTTCTTTTTATCCCTATTCTTTAAAAATCTATAATTGAATAAATATAAATACTAAAAGCGAAATCTCTGAACAGATAAAGAATATCTTGCTAAACCACAAGAAATAGGGTATAATAAAGATGAGGTTCCAAGTGACCGTGTTCCGTCTGGATTGTGCGGGTAAACGGTTATGATGAACGCAATGGAATATACAGGGATGGACACACTTCTTGCCGGGAGCTTCCGGGCAGCTATCTATTGCAGGCTGTCCAAGGACGACGACCTTGACGGGACGAGCGCCAGTATCGAGAACCAGCGGGATATGCTGGAAAAGTTCTGCCAGAAGCAGGGATGGGAGGTTACGGCAGTCTATCAGGACGACGGCTTCACCGGCCTGAACATGGAACGCCCCGACCTGAAACGGATGTTGAAAGCCATTGAGCGGAAACAGATAAACCTTGTGATTACAAAGGATTTATCGAGGTTAGGACGGAACTACTTGCAGACCGGGCAGCTTATCGAGGACTTCTTCCCAAGAAACGGTGTGCGCTACATCGCCATGAATGACGGTATCGACACCATGCGGGACAACAACGACATTGCGCCCTTTAAAAATATCCTGAATGATATGTACGCCAAGGATATTTCCACGAAAATCAAGTCCACGCTCCATACCAAAGCAAGGCGCGGCGAATACCTTGGCGCACTCGACCCCTACGGCTACCTGCGGCATCCTGACGATAAGCACAAGCTGATTATCAACGAGGAAACTGCGCCGGTTGTACGGCGGATGTTTGAAATGTGCGCGGCTGGGATTGGCTCAAAGAGTATCGCAACAACCCTGAACAACGAGGGCATCTTATCCCCCAAGGAATACACCCGCTTCCGCAAGCACAATCCTGAACGGGATGGCGAGTTTGAACGCCGCCACTTCTGGACACGGACTTATGTACAGTTCATGCTGAAAAATGAAATCTATGTGGGGAGCATGGTGCAGGGACGGCAGTACACGCCATCTTACCGCAGCAAGAAGCGGGAACCCATCCCCAAAGAGGATTGGATCGTGGTTCCTGATATGCATGAACCTATTGTATCGCGGGAACTGTTTGATGAAGCGCAGAAACGCATGGGAGCGCGGAAAAAGACCATTAAAGCCAAAGACGAACCCGATTTATTTGCCGGACTGTTCTTCTGTGAAGCCTGCGGGACTTCCATGCTGCCCAAGGTAAGCCAGCAGAAATACTTTTACTACAACTGCGGACGCAGCCACGCGATTGGACAATTAGCCTGCTCCAGCCACTACATCAACCGTGACACCTTTCATCAGGCAGTGCTTGAGGACATCCGCCGTAACGCGAAATTGTTCAGCGAGGATGCGGAGAAAGCCGCACAGCGGCTCATGGAACTGAAATGCGCCGATCAGCAGAAGCAGACCGCAACGATGAAGCGCGACCTTGCATCGGCAAAGAAGCGGCTGGCTGACCTGGATGTGAAGCTGAAACGCACCTACGAGGACAATATGAGCGGCAAACTGCCCGACCACATCTTTACCATGTTTATCGCAGATTACGATACGGAACGGGCAACGCTGAAAGCGAACATTGCAGAGATGGAAAAGGCACTGGAAAAGGTTCGGGATACCAAGGCCGATATTGACCGCTTCGCAGCCCTTATCCAAAAATATACCAGCTTTGAAAAACTCGACCGCTTCATGCTTCACGAACTGATTGACCGGATTACGATTTACGAAACGCCGGGTATGGGACGCTGCCGCAAGGGTAAAGAAAAGCGCATTACCATCTACTACAAATTTGTCGGGGCTATCCAATAAAGCAAAAACGGCATCCCCTATGGATGCCGAAAAAAATAACTTGGCTTTACGTCCTTTTGACTTCTCATCATCGCGCGAAAGGCGCACGTAGCCGCAGGCGTTCCAGATTTTTGTGCTTTTTACAGAATTGTTTTCGATGTGTTCCATAGATTTTCTCTCCTGTCTGCAAAGTATTAAAATCAGCAAAACACCTTGCCAGCCAGGGGAGCGCTGTTTTTGTCCTGTTAATGGAATGTTAACATAACTTTCCCATGCTGTCCATAGTGTTCTTTATCTATGGTAAAAAATTATTAACCGCTGCACCCTGCATCCCGCCAGCCGGGCTGCAAAAGCGCAGACATTAAAACAGATATGAAATGTATAGAATGCCGGTCAGCATTTTGCCCGCATATAGGAAAGCATCCTTTCCTCAAGTGTCGCATCCGTATCCGCAAAACTTATCTTCACCACATAAGCGCCGTGGCGGTAGCAGTACGGGTTCCCGATCTGGTTTATATAATCCAGGATACGCTCCCTTTTCGGGAGCCCTGTGTCCACATTTACATCCCTTATGTCTTTCAGCGTGCTGCGGTCAGCTGTCCTTGGGTCGGCTGCCTGCATCCTGTCTATGTCTGCTGCTGTAAGCGTCTGTATACTCATATGTAACCATTCTCCTTTTTTTATTCTACGGCCTGCCTGTCCTGATTCCTGTTACTGTCCGACTGCAGATCCCATGTACATAAAACTGCTGTACGGTAACAATTGAAACTGGCAGGTTATGCTGAGTACAAAATTTCATTCTAAACCACCTTTGGCGGTGGAACTTCTGCATTCTTTAGCACTTTTTTCTATAAAATATGCATGTTATATATGCATTCATTTTCCTGATTTCTTCCCGGTGAATATGCCATCCACCGGAACCACATTAATTATTATTTTCAGGCTGTATTTGGCCGCGCCTCCCCAGCCCTTGCACATAAAAGTGCAGGGAATCATCCGGGCGCCCCTGGCAAGTGGGCTTCATAGCCTGACGGCTCTATCCTGTCCACAGATAGCTGCATTCCTGCAGAAGTATCATTGTCCCGGCCTGCCCTCACCGCAGTCAGCCCGCGCCATACGGACTGTCCGGGCCTGTGCTTCCCGCTCCCCGCCTGTTAAACGGATCACCGCGGCACGAACCCCGCTGCTCCGGCCTGCCGGAATGTTCCCGGATGACTGGTATGTTGTTGTCAATGTTCAAAAAAAATCCCTCTACTTATATAACCGTCAGTGATGCCTTCCTGCCGAAAAAAAATTGAAAAATCTCAAAATATTTTCAAATCACAGCATTTCTTTCAATTTATCAAGAATTCTGTATTTCTGAGACTGAAGCGTAGTCCGGGCAATGCCCATATACCTGGCAAGCCGCGTCTCGCTGATTTCCTCATAGAACAGGGAATAAATAATTCTCGCCTCGCTTTCTGTGAGCATATGCAAGGCACTGTTCAGTTTTTCCAGCATAACAGCCCGGATTGCTGCATCCTCCACTGACTCAGCTTCTGTCATAAACTGTTTTTCTGCCTCCAGAAGCCTTTCATAAGAATCCTCTCTGGCAGGGATAATTTTCACCTCTCCTGTTTTCGTATCTACTCTTTCATGCCCATGTTTTAAATCACAGGTAAAATACCTGTCTTTACGCTGCCCTTTTGTATATGCCTCATACAGTTCCCTGCAGACTTCAAATTTTTTCCGATCTATTGATATGTAATATTTCTTTTCTTCTGCCATCCTGTTTTCCTTTCTGAATCTGGTTTTCCTGTTCCAAAAAGGAAATGGCGGTGCTCTTGCCTGACAGATAAATACATATACCAAGAAAAAACGACAAAATAAAAGACCGGACAGTCTTTCTGACTGTCCGGCTTTCCATATATGTAATCTTTTGTTTATACTGTAAATAGAAATATTATTCATGCGTCTCCTCCGGACAGCAAAAATAACATTTCTATTTCATCAATCATGTGATAAATTTTTATTACATCCGCACATGCTAAATATGGTGCGTAGTCAATGTATGCACATACTGCCGTTTTTCTTTAGTTTCCTTATCATCTCCTTATCTGTAGTATTTAAACAGCTTCCTGCCTGTTTTTCCAGGCTTGTTTTACACTGTCTTTCTCTAACCGTATTTACTAACAGTTCATTATAAGTTAATTCTAATTTATAAAATGCTAAATGTTTTCATTATCAGGCGGTATATCAATACTCTCAAATGACCTTATTACATAATCTGCCTGTCCGACATCCTGTTCAATACTGCCCCCTTTATAAGCGATTACATAAGCTCCAGCCTGCTTACCTGCAAGAATTCCTACTTGAGAATCCTCTACGACCACACATTCCTCAGGACTCGCTTTCAAATAATCCATAGCTCTTTTATACCCTTCCGGATTTGGTTTCGGCTCCTTGTACATATCACCGCATACAATGACATCAAACATATCCATCATCTGCAGACGATTTAAAGCAGTAATGATTAGTTTTGCAGATGTGGAAGACACAAGTGCCGTTTTCATGCCACGTTTCCGAAGCATGCCAATCAGTTTTCTTATACCTTTTTCCTCGCAAATGTCCCCATTCTCGTAGGTATTTCCCATTTTAATCCGTGTTTCTTTCAATTCCTCCTGTGTAACAGGAATTGGGGATCTGGAAAGCAGCTGACTGACATACTCTTTATTTTTAGTGCCAATCAGTTTTTTCCTGTCCTCCGCTGTAAGTTTAATTCCATAGACAGACAGTGCCTTTTGTAAATATGCAGCATTGCTGTTTTCCGTATCCGCAATTACGCCATCAAAATCAAAAAGAACAAATTTTCTGTTCATTCGTTTCTATTCCCTCTATCATATAAAATTTTACAAATATAAAAGACATTATATTCTAAATGAGATTCTGTCTTGCCTTATCGCTGACTTTTAAATCTAATGTGCTCAATATAAGCATATAAGCGAATCTAGTAATCATGAATTATTCATGCACGAAAATGAATCCTGTTAAAAATATAATGCCTTTTCTGTATTCTTTTTATTTTCGACTATACATTACTGTTCAAACAGCCTGCGGGCCCTATCCTGAATGTCTCTTATATCTTCTGCAGAAAGATCAGCAAAATCGCTGTTATCCATTGAACAATTAGAATCCTGCACATAAATTACTTTTGTATCTTTTTGAGTAATGGAATAAAACCAGACCTCTTTTGAAACATTATACACCTTTCCCTGCTCCATAAGGGTCAGTTCAACATTACTGAACCTGTCTCCTTCTCTTTCAGCCGTTATCAAAATCGCCTTCCCTGCGGCAAGGATAAACTGTTCATCTGTTGAATGATGTATTTCCAAATGTGCAATACCATTTATATCATTATCCGGTTTCCAGTTTTTAATGCATACAAGCCATTTTTCATTCTTATACACACAGCTGATTCCCTCTTTATTATTTTCAAACATATCTGGCTTCACTTTATTTTCCTCCTGACGTTTATTTTATGAAATTTCTGTTCTGCCTGTAATAGGCGCCCCATAGCCAAATGCACCTTCCATTGCACAGACTTTTGCAGCAAATGCAGCGCCTTTGTCCATGGCTTTTACAAGCCGTTCCCCCATCTGCTTTTCTGTTCCTTCGATTATTTTTCCTGTTACAGAATTGTTCAAAAGCTCGCACAGAAATGCTGCAAAATAAGAATCTCCAGCTCCCATTGTATCAATTACATCTTCAGCATAAACCGCATTTGCATAATAAAATGTATTTCCATACAGCACATAGGAACCTTCCTCGCCTATTGTTCCTAAAACAATCTTTACACCATTGTCCTGTGCTTTTCTCATCTCTGTCTCACGCTGCTCTGCTGCCAGATGTGCACAGGACATGATTGCCACCGTTACAAACGGGCATACTTTTTCCAAATACTCATTTGTCCATCTTAAAGAAAAATCGTAAGCAATCGGAACGCCCGTTTTATAAAGTTTTGGCAGGTCGTCTTCTATATAGCTGTTCAGATTTGTATAGATTACATCAAATTTCTTAATGTAATCCAGGTCAGATTCTTTAAAATCAAAAGAATGGTCTTTTGCAACCCCTCCTTTATTTGAGCCAAGAAAAACGCGGTCATTTCCCTTTAAGGTTACAAGTGCAAAACCATTTTCCCCGCTGTAGTGCCGGCAAAAACTGTCATCAATTCCAAGCCTGCCCAATGTATCCTGTACACATTTTGCTACTTCATCATCCCCGTATTTTCCCAGGTAAGACGCCTGTGTATCATTCATTTTTGCATATACGCATGTGTTCACACACTGTCCGCCCGGATACATTTTGCCGCGCGACAAATATTTATCGCATACATTATCTCCAATTGCAATAATTTTGTAATTTTTACCCATTTTCCCACCCCGCAAATACGTTTGTATGATCTTTCATCCATAAAACCAGTTTGTCGATTGCTGCATCCGGATCACGGTAATATCTCCGGTCGCATATTTCGAATGAAACATTTCCCTTATAGTTATTTCGCTCTAGCGCTTCAAAATGTTCCTTCATCGGGAAATCCCCATCTCCCGGAACAGTATGTCCGCGGTCATTAAAATGAACATGGCAAAGCCTGTTTCCGAGATGTGCAAAATAATCGTCCAGCGTTTCACCCGCATATGTCATCTGATCCAGATCCACCAGACCTGCAATATTGGGGCTGTCAATTTCTTTCAGCATCCTGGCTACATCCATACTTGTTAATAAAACATTTGTGGTTGTTTCCTTTAATTCCTCCAGAAGCAGGCTGACATTTTTCCTTTCACAATACACAGCCAGTTCCCCGAGCGATTCTCTGCAGTAATTCCATGCCTCCGAAACCGGCCGGTCAAAATATCCAAACCCCGTACTGATCTGTACATTCCTGCAGCCAAGAAATTCAGCGCTGTCAACCGCTCTTTGATAATACCGGATGCTGTTTACTCTCGTTGTCCTGTCCTGAGTGCAAAAGTTTACCGGATATGTACAATTTTCCGGTGTTATTGCCATAACATTTAATTTTCTGGCGGAAATTTCTTTGTCCAGCCTAATCAGGCTCCAAAGCGTGTAATCGAACATATTCAGCTGAGGCGCTGCGCAATAAAGGTCAATACTGTCAAATGGAGAGTCTGCTGCTTTATCCAAAAATTTCTCGATCGGATACCGTAAATAATGATAATTCATCAGCGCAAATTTCATTTTTTATACCTCATTTTCAAAAAGTATCTGCAGTCTTTCCCTTGTGTGTAAGATATAAAATGCATAACTGCAGATACTCTTATGTATCAAAACAGGACTGCACCAAGCGCCATAGCCGCCAGTACAGATACAACTGTGCAGACCAGCCCCGGACGCATATAGCTGTGATTTAAAATATATTTTCCAATCTTTGTTGTCCCTGCAGAATCAAATCCGATTGCAGCAACGCACTGGCTTGCACATGGAATAAAATAATTAGAACAGCAGGCAAGCCATCCGGCAACAATAATATTAGCCGGAAGCCCTAATGCAATGCCAATCGGCACCATAATCATAGTTGTAGAAGACTGGCTTGTTGTAATCGCCCCTACCAGAAAAATGGCTACGATAAAAATCCATGGATATTCGTTTGTTAATACTGACATATTGTCTGTAATAAACGAAGACTGGTCATTAATAAAAGTATTTACCATCCAGACCAGCCCAAACGCCAGCAATACCGCAAAGGAACCGGAGCGGAATACCGGCTGGTCCAGAATTTTATCACTGTCGGTTTTTGTCAGAATGACCATAACCGCTGCCGCTACAAGCATAAATATCTGGATAACAGTAACCAGCGGAAGTTTTGAGCCATCCGCAAATGTCGGCAGAAGCGACTGAAAAGCTCCCATAAGAACAATGCCCAGCATAGCAATCATAAAAACAGCAACTGAAATCTTTGCTTCTTTTGATGTCGGTATTTCTTCCTTTTCAGAATGAACAAAATCCTGTATTTTACCTGCCGCTACACGTGCCTGAAATTCCGGATCTTCCGCCAGCTCTTTTCCCTTTTTCAAAACAGACATGGCAGCTGCAACTGTCCCGATTAAAGTTGCCGGAATACATACCAGCAGTAATTTAAAAATTGTAATGTGGCTGTATCTTTCAGATTCTGCCATAAAAGCCAGAACTGACACGGTTGCCGCTGAAATCGGGCATGCTGTAATAGCCTGCTGTGAGGAAATAACAGAAGCTGATATCGGCCTTTCCGGACGGACGCCGTTTTCAATGGCAATCTCATTAATCACAGGAAGAAGACTGTATACGATATGCCCGGTTCCGCACATAAAAGTAAATAGATAAGTAACAATTGGCGCCAGCACGGTAACCATTTTGGGATTTTTCCTTAAAATCTTCTCCGCTATTTTTACCATATAGTCCAAACCGCCGCACGCCTGCATGGTAGAAGCCGCACAGATAACAGCCAGCATAATCAGAATAACTGTAATTGGCGGATCTGATGCAGGAACATGGAATACAAACGTTAAAACCAGCATGCCGACCCCGCCGGCCATTGCCATAAATGTTCCGCCCACCCGTACTCCAATGAATATAACCACAAGAACAATCAAAAGTTCTACCCAAAACATGTTTTTGCTCTCCCTTTGTAATTAGTATTCTACTTTCCACATATATCTGCGTGTCGGAAGCGGATGTTCGCGTTTTTCTGCCAGCTCATGATTATAAATAGGATATACATTGTTAAACAGGGAATGATTAAAATAATCCACAACAGAGCCATTTATGGTTGATAATCCTAATTCTTTTGCATCAAGGACTTCAATCCGTTTTCCATATTTCTGAAGGAATTTCAGAGCCCTTTCATCCAGTACTCTTGTGGAACCTTCTGAAATCTGAATCATAAACGGACGGTTTGCATCCGTAATTTCAAATGGCCCATGGAAATACTCACCTGTATGAATACTGCTGGAATCCAGCCACTGCATTTCCATAAAAATGCAGATGCTTTCCATATATGCCGCGCCATATGATGCACCGCTGCCCATCGTATAAATTACAGTATCATCTTTGTAGGCATCCGCAAACGCAGCAGCTCTTTCCGCAACATGGACACGCGCTTTTTTAATAATATTACTGATCATGGACACGCCTTCATAGAAATGATCATAATTTGCATAGCCTTCTGTCTGATTCAGAAGCTCAACTGCCACAAGCAGCGCACAGATTGTCTTTTCTCCTGCATAATCAATGTCGCCTTTCAGATGATCCGGACTTGCATCAAATGTATAATGGATAATATAATCGCCAAATTCAATGATTTCTGACTCTTCCAGCCATGTCAGGATGATTACTGCAGCGCCTTTTTCTTTACCCAGTTTGGCAGCTTCGATTGTTTCTGGTGTATTCCCCTTATGACATGCCATGCAGATAATTGAATTTTCTCCAAAATCGGCCGGAGTACTGTGCACAAACTCATTACTGTTAATCCATGCAGATCTCAAAGTACAGCTTTCTTTTTCCATAAATGTTTTTGCAGGATAAAGCGCTCCCAGCGAACCTCCGCAGCCGACAAAATAAATATTTTTTATCCCTCCTTTTTCTTTTCTGCTCTCAAGAATCTCTGTTACAATCCCTTTGATGTCCTTTGATGAGTATCCCATTGTTTTATTCTCCTTTCGTTTTTCTGGTTTAAATGTATTATTTATTTGTAAATTATATATAACACAATACAATACTTTTTGCAATATTTATTAAATATTTATAAAAAAATGTACAATTCCCTCTATTTGTATTATAATATTTTAACAAATACATTATATAACTGGCAGTCAGCAAAAATATAAAAGGAGATGTTATAACATAGAAGTGGACAATACAATTTCAACACCATTATACAGGCAGTTAGAAAATACCATCCGACAGGATATAGATACCGGAAAGTTTCCTCCCGGCAGTCAGCTGCCAACAGAAAATGAATTATCAGATATCTACCATGTCAGCCGTGTAACCGTACGCAAAGCACTCTCTGTCTTATCTGATGCAGGATACCTGGAAAGACATTCCGGAAAAGGCACATTTGTTGCTGAAAAGAAAATGCAAAGAAGTATCAGCCAGGTGCTCGGTTTTACTGAAATGTGCAAAATCCTTCACACATCCGCCGGCGCCAAAACCTTAAAAATCGCCCTTGAAGATCCAACCGAAAAGGAGATCGAACAGCTTTCCATACAGCCCAGTGAACAAATTATAACTTTAGAACGCCTGCGGTATTCAGATGGAAAACCCGTTTTACTGGAATTAAATAAATTCCCGGAATCCTTTTCTTTTCTTTTTGGAGTAAATTTAACAGATGCTTCACTATATGAAGCGCTTAGAAAATATGATATTATATTCGTGCAGTCAAGAAAAACAATTGATATTGTATTTGCAACGGCTGCTGAATCAAAACTACTGGATATCCCCAAAGGGCATCCCCTTCTGCGGATTCGCAGTGTTGTCAGCAATTCTGATGGCAGCGTCACTTCCATCAGCCAGCAGCTTTGTATCGGGGACAAGTTTAAGTTTTTAGTATGAGTTAAGCAAACCCGCCGGAAAATCTTACCTGATTTCCCGGCGGGCTTATTATTTTACGATATGATTTTAATACTCATTGAACATTGTCTGAATTTTTTCAATATCATTCGTTACAGTCAGCGCAAGGCGCAGAAGTACAGATGCTTTCTGAGGTGCCAGATCATTTCCCCTTGCCATATTACCCAGAAAATAGTCATCATGCGGAATGTAACCAGCCGAAATACGTGAACATCTAATCACCGGAATACCCGTGGATGCCAACTCCTCAATTTTATTATTCCATGCCTCACTATAACTGCCGGCACCAGCACCAGCCACTACAATCCCCTGAACACCGCTTTGGGCATAGTAATCCAAAATCCCTGGATCCGCATCAATAGTAAAAAAAGCCACTGCAACTTTTGGCAGCTCTTTTAATTTGGACACATCAAATTCTGACTCTGTAGTATGACGCTTAACCGTCTTATTGTAAAAATGAGGGACGCCATCCACCATATAGCCCAAACATCCAAAATCTTTGGAATTAAAAGCATCTGTCTGGAATGTACTAATTTTCTGGACATCTCTTCCTCCGTAGATACCATCAGAAAATACCACCATAGAACCTTGACCTGCCGCATCTTTGTTAGCAGCAAGAGCAATAGACTGATACAGATTCATCGGACCATCTGCAGAAGTAGCTGTCGCAGGACGCATAGCTCCAGTAAGAACTACTGGCTTATCTGTCTTTACTGTCAAATTCAGAAAATAAGCAGTTTCATCCAGAGTATCCGTACCATGTGTAATAACAAATCCATCAATTTCTTCATCTTTGGCCATCTCATTGATGGTATTGGCAATGGTCAGCCAATGTTCTGCTGTAATATCGTCTGAACCCACGTTACACACCTGTGCTCCCCGCACATTGGCAACCTCTGTAATGCCCTTCGCGCTGTTTACTAAAGTCCCCACATCCAGTTGTCCTGCTGAATAATTAGTTGCCTTCCCTTCTTCTCCGGCACCTGCAATCGTACCTCCGGTAGCAAGTACTGCTATTGTTGGTAATGAATCATCTTCATCAGCAGACACCGTTACTGACAAACCGCTCTTTGTTTCATAAAAAGAATATCCATCCGCATTTGTTGACTCTGTTTTTGCTGCCTCTGCATTTGTTGACTCTGTTTGTCCCTCTGTTTTTGTTGCACAAGCAGTAACAATACCAGTAGAACCCAGCAATACCGCTGCCATCAACGCAGCAATAATCTTATGTGACTTCATGATAATCTCCTTCCTTGATTTCATTTGTTAAATAAATCCAAAGATTGCGCGCATATCTTCATAATCTCAAAATATTTGTATTATTTTGTATCTATAGTGAATATAACTTTATTCATGTTTACTGTCAATACAAAATAATACTTTCTATGTTTTTGCTAATTATAAAGAATAACTTTTAGCTATTTTTTACAAAATGCTATTTTTCTCAAGAAAAATACAGCATGAAAAGGCAGCTTTTCACTGCTTTTCATTGGCGGCACGGCAGAATTGCTTTATAAGCATCAAAAATACAACGATAAGCCGCATCTCTGCATTGGCGATGGTATGGGAATCATCGGTTCTGCTATGCTTCTCCGCTTCCGCCTGAAAGACGAATGCCAAAAACCACCGCCTGATTGACGGTTATTATGTCGGGCTGTTTGTTCAAACTCTGGAAAAAATGATAACATCATTGACTTAAAGCAGAAATCAGGGTACACAGACACCAATTATTTGTTGCACCCTGATAGAAAAATTACCTTTAGATACTTACACCTGCCTCAAAATATTCCAGCAACTTGAAATAAAGCTCCTCCGGTTTATCCATAAGTTCACCATCATAACATGGGATTTCCTGTTCTATGCCATTAGAATATCTGACCCTTATACACCAGTCCGGCTCCCTTTCCCGTTCTTTTTCGATCGGTTCCCAAAACATCTCCAAATTCTCTGCCCGGTTTTCATCATCTGCATCTTCATCAAAAATATTTTCTCCCATTTCCAGATCAAGTTCCACAAAAGGATCTCCATCTGCTGACACATACCCGTAATCCCGCAGCCACATAAATATTTCCAATGTATGCAAAATCCAGCGCAGCAGCTTTGCCATACTGCCGCCATCAAGCTCTGCTTCCCCGGCTCCGCCCCTGTCCGAATCCAAAAAAGTAATCTTCCGTTCTTTCCTCACAACATGAAACTCCTGGTTCACTGTCTCCCAGTCCCCATATTCCTGATAAACTTCCGTATAGATTTCAAAATCAAGCTCATTGATCACAAGCTGTTTTTTCATGGCGTTGCGCTCTGCATACGGAAAACATTCCCGGTATACTTCCCTTGCTACCTCCGGGCGTCTGTCATGGACGCGGTTTTCCAGCCACTTCTTTTCGCCCTGACTTAAATTCCGAAACGGCAGCCCCATTAACCGGTTCATCGTCTGCATTTCCGATTTCTCCGCGGCAGAGAGGCGCGAACAGCATTTGCAGATGTGAGCGGCATGCCCTTTCCCGGAAAACTTTTCATTTGCTTTATACTCACCGCATATTTTACAATAATGCTCCTACGGGCGTTTTTCTTTTTTGCCATCTGCCATTCATCCTCCATTGTTCTCTGCATCTGTCCAGGCTTTATTCCAGAATCATTCAGCCATTCCGGCGGCAGCATGAACTTCCCGCCTCCGTCCCCTATATTTTCAATTCCTAAATATTCCGAAACCAGGCTGTCCAGAAGTTCATCTTCTGTATGGGAATCCAGCAGCATGAAATCAAAATCCCAAAAATATGTATTCTCATAATAATGCAGATCTTCAATCCGTTCCAGTTCCTCCCGCCAGCTTAACCTAACTATGTCTTCCCCATCATCCGAATATTCCCGCTCATCCGGGTATGCCCTGCGCAGGGCTTTCAACACATAATCCCTCTGGCATGAAATCGGTTCCTGTGTGTGCATGCCAAGCCTGTCCGCATTTTCAAGCCTCATCTGTATCAAATAATACATGACATACTCCATGACAAGTTCCGGCACAAATTCATATTCAGATTTCAGCAGTGCTTTCAGTCCAAGAAATGCCTTCCCCATTTTTACAGCTGGGTAATGCTCTGGAAAAAAGACCCGTACCGCATTGCAGAAATCGGGATCATCTTCCTGCGCCTCTTTTTCCCTGCCTGTTTCATAATTCACAATCTCATTTTTGACAAGCTCCAGTATATTCCGGCTCAAATACCATGCGATAATGGCATCCGCCTTTTTATCATCTGTATATTTATGCGGCAGCTTCAGCATTCCCAAATCCTCCGTGCAGATTTTTTATATACAGTTTCTCTTACAGCACCACATTTAAAAAACGGGCAAGCGGGCTGGATTTTATTTTTTCATCCAAAAAGGTTCCACACTGCCTGTCCATTCGGCTTTATATCAGAGGTTATTTTCCCCGCAAAAGTTATCCCGCTTCGCGGGATAACCCCACAGGGCAAGTTTCGCCCGAGCTGCTCAAAACTCACTTCGTTCATTTTGAGCGCCCGGCAAAACTTGATGGGGATTCCGCTCCCCATACCCTCGGCTGCATATTCTGGCGAATATGCAGAATCTGGCTCCTGTTAAAACAGTCGCAGCGCACCGAAAAACCGGTACGGGAAAAGAAAGGAAGGCATTCATTTATGGCAAGGCCCAAGAAAGAAAAAGAACTAAAACGGAACCACCGTGTCACGCTCCGCTTTACAGATGTGGAATATGAAGTCATTACAGAAAATGCAAAAGCCGCAAAGCTACCGCTTGCGGAATATGCTCGCCTGCAAGCATTAAATAAAAAGGTGACTGTAAAATACGAAATCGTGGCAGACATACCGGAACTGAAAAAGCTGATTGCAGAGTTTGGCAAAACCGGAAGCAACCTGAACCAGATTGCAAAACACTTCAACCAGGGAGGCTCCCATACACAGGAAATCTTAAAATCCCTCCGCCAGTGCATGGCCCAAATCTATGAAATGAAATATACAGTTCTGGAAATGGCCGGGGATTTTTCTACTGCTGAAAAGCACACAGACAGTTCTAAAGGAAACACTCATGGCGATACTAAAACACATAGCAGTTAAAAATGCGGATTATGGCGAAACGCAACGGTATTTCATTTTCAAATACAATGAAAAGATCGGGAGGCCCCTCCTGGACAAAAACGGGAATATGCAGTTCCAGGACAATTATTTTCTAGACGGCATAAACTGTGACGCTTTCACTTTTGATACGGAATGCATGGAACTGAATGCCTGTTACGACAAAAACCAGGGTTATGATGAAATCAAATCCCACCACTACGTTATCAGCCATGATCCAAAGGATGCAGACACAGGGCTTACCTGTGAACACGCGCAAGAGTTCGTCTGGAATATACCGCAAATTATTTTCCAGGACACCAGCGCTTGTCTGCACCCATATGGACGGGCATAACGGCAGCGGGAACATCCACACTCATATCGTGCTCAACAGTGTCCACAAATTTGATGTAGAGCGGAAAGAATTTATGAACGGCCATGCGATTCCCTCGCCGGATTCAAACAGCACTTGACATACAGGCTTCTGGCTTTCCTAAAGAAGTCCGTTATAGATATGTTCCGCCGTGAAAAACTGCACCGAGTGGAACTGCTCGCCCCGACAAAAAAGATCACAGACCGGGAATACCTCGCACAGCACGGAAAGCAGTAAACAGTCGGATACCCCAGACAGATTTCTGCAGACAGCGCACAGAAACTTTCTGTATTCCAGACACAAAAACAGTTCCTACGGGACACCATAGAAGATGCAGACAGCTATGCACGCACAGCCGTCAAATTTGAAAAAATCCTTTTTGAAAAATACGGGGTGCTTTTAAAGGAAAACCGCGGGCGTTTCAGCTACCTGCACCCAAACCGTCCAAAGTTCATCACTGACAGAAGCCTCGGCACACTTTACAAAACGGATTCCATTTTAAAACAGATCGCTGAAAATGCAGAAGTTCCAGACAGCATAAGAAGCCAGGAACAGGGAAATGCCTGTTCTGTAGAATCCATACCCCTGATACTGAGGAAAAACCAGAACACGGCACGGACATTTCCGAATACAGCGCAGAAAGAAACAAAAAAATTCCAGACGCCTCTGGACAAACAAACCGGAATACAGGAAATAAAAGCTGAATGGTGAATTCCACACACAAGCGGCCAAGATATCCGGTACAAACCCGATACCCTGATCGCTGACACTATTAAGGAACGGCTTTAATCCATTTCTACAAGCTCCAAGCCTAACATTCCAGCAATTTCTTTATATTCACTTTCCAGTTCAACCATGTTATGCCTTAGGCAACTGTTAAAACTTCCTCCCCACATTGCAATATATGTGTCTGGACATAAAAGAATAAACTTCTCACAAAATTCATGATAAGGCAGATTTCCATTTTCACTTTTCCCCATAACCTCAAACAAATGGGAGGACAATTTAACGAATTTCATAGCGTGATCCATGAAAGCTTCACATTTTTGTACAGCGTCTTTATTATAGTTTCTTTCAAGAGCCATAAGAATATCTTCCCTGTCATTTTCCCAATATGAAAATGTTCCGGAAAATAAATATGATATTTTCCTGTAATCAGATAATACTTTCGATGTCAATTCGCTTTTATAACAGTCATCATGCAATTGATTTAATCCATGCCTTGCCTGCTGATACCATAAGATAAACTGCTTTAACTCACCTTTAAATTTCCTTATTTTCAATTCTTCTGCCTGCTTGTCTTTTTTCCTAATAAGAATATTTGCAACACATGCTGCAGCAGCCGTGAGGACACTTGCTACAACTGATATTGTTTCAACATTTACGGCGTCCATCATAAGCGCACCACCCTTTCAACTATTACAATACTGCAACGCCAAGCAACGAATTTATAACCTCAGGCTTTGTAATGATCAATTCAGCTAACGTTGGATACAACGTCCTATTCACTGCACATTCAATCACGTCTATTTGAGGCGGTCGTTTGCCACAGCTGATTGTGCGCACCGTGCAACCGCCCCGGCAAAAGGCATGCCATTCACAGCCACGGCAGCTTTCTGCTTTTTTAGGTATAAAAAAATTTCTGTTATTTAAAGCGCTGTTTACCAAAGAAACCAGATCTGTATGATCATAGATACTGCCAATACGCTCATCCGGCGTATCGGTCAGCTCACATGGATATATATTGCCTTTTTTATCAAACACAATCATTTTCTTTCCGCCCATACATCCTTTAGAATGGCAAATATCCGAATATCGGCCAAATAGCAGATTATTTATTTTCACTTTTATGTTATGTTCTGAAATCCGCAACCCCCGCTCATTTAATTCAACGAGTTTATTTAATATTCTTGTCTCCGTAACGGAAATCTCATTCTCGGAAAGACATATGCTTTCACAATCCGAAAACATACTCTCATGGACAAAATTTATTTTTATGACAGACAGCTTCAACACACATGCAAAATATTCTAATATTTCCTCTATGTACTGTGCATTATTTTTTGTAACGGTTGTAATTGTCCCGAGTCGGCTTCCATATTTTTTCTTTGCCAAAAGCAGGTTTTTCTCAACCCTTGAATGGCTACCACAGCCGGAAGCCATTACGCGCTGGCTGTCATGTGCTTTTAAAAACCCATCTATACTGATTCCTATCCCTATTTTATAATTGTATAACTGGTCAATGGCATCCTGATCCAGCAAAACGCCATTTGTTTCTATTGAAAAATGGACATTCGTCCCTACCGGATGGATCTGTTCCCTCATCCACAAAATTTGATCCAGTTCCAAAATCGGCTCCCCACCCCAGGGCTGTATGCTGACATCCTTCAAATGTTCCTTTTCGCAATACGCATTTATATAGCTGCAAATATCTGAAAGCACCGGAGCCGTTATACTTTCACCGGATGCCCCTACATTCCTCAGGCAATATTTACATCGCATATTGCATTTGTCCGTTAAATCAACCATAAAAAATTCCGGCTGTACATCACATAGATTTTGGAAGCATTCTTTATCTTTGCGCTCTATAAAGCCCCGGCTTTCCAGCTTGCATAAAAGCGGTTCCGATATTTTCCGGTTTTCTATCTCTTCTATATACATTTTATCCAAAAGAAGTATATGTCCGCTACCGCGCTCCAAAAGCAGACAGGTACTACCGCTTATAAATACAGAAAGATCACAAACCTTTCTACCAGACCGCCCATCCATAAAGGACGCTATCGTATAATGCTCCATTATTCGACCACTCCTTTCGCGATGCAGATATCGATCCATTTTTTTCCTTTGGTCGCTTTCATACTTGCTAATATGCTGGCTAATTCATCCCTCTTAACTCCACGTTCTAAACATTCCAGCAAAACAGACAGGCATTGTGCCTGATCACTTTCAAGCAAAAGCCTCTGATTCGTATCCCTTCTGTAAAACAAGATTCTGTTTGTCCCTTTTCCATATATTTCTGTATAAGGGGATATAGTGAGTTTCTCTATATTTTCCGGTTTAAAAATAATTTGTCTGCACATAAAATGCCTCCTTATACAAAAGGCTTAACGATCCTGTTCCCAAACGCCGCAAAAGCCGAATAATATGTACCTCCGCAAAAAGCATATGCCTTACACCCATTACAGAATGTCTCATGGACACCCACATTGCTAGAAATAGCTCTCAGTTCACTGCTGCGCGGATCCTTATATGCATGGTACATTTTCCTATTTTTTACATGCAAATAATTCCAAAAAACAACATCACAAGCACATAATGGCATATGGATGCAGTACAGTTTTCTTTTCGATCCATTATTTTTTAACCTTACGTGATGTTCAAACAGTTCTTCCAGATACGGGCGCAGCGTAACAAATGATAACATTTCATTTCCCAATTCGTTTTCCGGAATACCGCAATAATCAATGCTGCACAATTGAATGTCCACGCTTTCTTTAAACAATCCATCACAAAAACTGTAAAATGCTTTTAAATCTTTATAATTGTCTTTTGTAATGCAATGCTTGACGATAATTCGGATTCCCTTTTTCGATAAATTTAAAAGCCCCTTTACACTGCGCGAAAAACTTCCGATTGTCCGATTCGCTTTTTCATGTTCTGCCGCGTTCCCGCTATGCAGGGTTGTTATCACTTTTATTTTATCTGTATTTACGTTACCTATAAACCCTTCCAGAAAACTCTCATCTGAAAATCTTTCACTGTTTGTCAATATTGTCACCTGTATCCCTTTTTTCTGTATATCACTGATAATCCTATAAAAATCAGGATGCAATGTCGGCTCTCCTCCAGATATCGTAATATCTGTAATCCCATCATTTTTTATGTGATTAACCGTATGTATAACCTCATTCACGTCTGTAATCATCTTTTGTGATTTTTCCATTTCAGAACATGGGCAAAAACGGCAGTTTTCATTACAGAGATAACATATTGCGACATAAGCATTTTTCATAAATACCTGTTCCTCCCACATAACAGTGAAATGCCTCCCGACAGATTCAGATGGCATTCCACTGCATGATCAAAAAATTACCAGCCTGCGCCGCCACTGTCATTATTCCAGCCGCCATGCGTCCAGCCTACCAGAGAAGTATTGCTGTCTTCCATGATAACCTGCATTTCCTCGTCAGAAATATCTTCCGATATCCTGACCATTGCATCAAGCTTTTCCGAATAAATTTCAAGATCCTTCATTCCATTCACCTCCTTTCAAAACTACTGATATCATACAAAAAATGCATTTTCTATGAAACTCTGACAAGTTACTTAATAACAGGCATGCCCAACTATCCATTTACCATCCAAAAGCATTAGACAGCATATTTTCGGATATCTGAACACCACTCCCATACTTCATTCAGCACATATTCGTACATTTCACGGCAGACGAGTTTCTTTAAAGCCAGCAAATGATGTTCCAGTTCATTGATAAACATATCTATGTTCGCAAATGCCTCCTCCACCCTGTCTGCCAGCCGCATTTCTTTCTTCTGTGTGCAGTAAAACAAAAGCGAATTCCGCCTCCTGTTTTTCACATCATCAACAAAATCACAAAGGTCATCCGCCATCCAAAATATTTTCCCTATGCATTCCGCTGCAGCCGCCATCTTATCTGAACTATGTGATATGGATGCCATAAGAAAAGCGGCAGTTTCAAACGAAATGGATTTGTCAACAAGCAACATCATTTTATTCGGATCATGCATTTCTATTGGCAGCAGCGGATGCCTTGCCATATATATTTCAGATATCAATGCCTGTTCTATTTTTTCTGCAATCACCTCATAATATGGCGACCCTTTTACCCTTTCAGACCCCAAGAAAACCCTTACATCATTCAGCAGCTCATCCAGCTCTACGAACGAATCACTGACAAACTGCTGGTCAGAAAAAAATACCTGTATATCTAGTTTTTTACATACATACTCCTTTTCTTCACGGCAAAAACGTCCCGAATCTAAAATTTTATCTGCAAGACAGCAAAAGACCATAAATTTTATAGCAATCAGCATGTCTTCATAATGAACCAACCCCAAATTGCTTTGCTGCCACAAAACAAATTGATTATAATTTACGATACACATAGTCTGCATATCAAATTCGTATTTTCTTTGTATTATATCCAGCAGCAAAAATAATTCATCAAAAATCCCTTCCGGTACACTCCGTTCAAATAACTTTTTTTCACTGCACCCTGCAAACAGCCTGTGATTCTTTTCTAGAAACCGTTTATTTACATACGAATAATATTCCTTGCTGCCAAGCATACCGTTTACCACCTTTCCTGCCTGTTTCCGCTTATTTGAAAAAACTCCCAAGGTTTTACTTTTTTTACAGGACATTTCTTTGATCCTAAAAAAACCTCCAGATATTTGTTTTCCACAACAGCCTGAAAGACATACTTCCCAAACCAGCTTTCTGACATGCTGCAATACGCCCCGGAACCATTTTGGGCAGAACTGTCATGCGCTATGAAATAATTCCTGCCATTTACCCTCACCCGCTCTACAAATACCATTGCATGTGTTGGCGCTGCCATACAATACTGGCAAACTTCCTTTCTGCTAATACTTCCATAACCGTCCCTCCCAACTAGATCGGCCAGGTCAAATGGCTCTTCATCAAACAACCGCCTGCCCTTTATGTAAAACTTTCCGGCATCACAGGTAAACCAGCAAAAATGTTCCTCCCATATCTGCTCTGCGGCTATCGCATCAAAAATATCATCCGGAAGGGAAAAAAATGCACTCCGCTTCCCCTCCGCTACATTGCCATCTAGTTCAATTTCATATTTCACGTAATCTTCCCATCCATTACTGCAAATACTGCTATAGTTCTCAAACGGGAACTTCACATAATGGTCAAAAAATTCCATTGGAGTGACAATAGCCGCCTGCCCATCAAACTCTTCTGGAACTGTTATTTTTTCAGGCGGCTTTCCATAACAGGAAACAAGCAATTTATATATTTGTAGCAATGCTTTTTCTTTTTCATCCCTTATAACAGACATCTCCTCATGGCTTTGATACATGCTGCGTATGCGCATGGCATAATATCTGAGCATGTAATTCAGGCAGGCATTCAGTTCTCCTGTACTGACATCCGCGGTGACATCTGCCATAAGCCCATGCGGTATCAATCCATATTTTGTAATGATATTTTCGGCCATTGCCCACTGCCCCTTATCCGTCATTGCATTGTTTAAAATATATGTAACATTTCGCTCACTTAAAGGGGATGAGGCATATGCAAGGGCAAAATCCAAAAACTTATTTGCTTTTTCCAGCTTATCATAAAAAATCAGATACGTTTTTGAAAAAGCATCATATGAAATCCCCCGCTTCCTTTTAAGATATTGTGCAATACAAAAAAGAGCTGCGGACAGCCAGCAATATCCCGTCTTTCCCTGTTCAAAGTAAATATTCCCAACATCTTGCGGCATGCGTGGTGAATCTATATGATCTGTCATAACAGATAATAAAATGCCATTCTTTCTGGACAGACACATAGTATCTGCCACATTATGATTCAATTTATGCAGAAAGCCTTGTGTGATCATATCCGTCACCCTTGAGCCTTACAAGTGCCTATATAATCCACAATATCCCCGATCTTCCGGAAAGAATGTATGATCCGTTCTGGAACCTCAATCTGTAATTCCTTCTCAACCTGTATGACCGCCTCCATAATCTCAAGCGAGTTGATCTCCAGTTCACCCAACAGCTCTGATCCTAATGTCATATCCGCAACATCTGCATCTGTAAATTCAGAAAAAATGCCGCATACTTTTTCAAACATCATTTATCCTCCGATTTCGTTTCTCTTGATTTCCTTTGTCGCTATCTTCTCAAATTCTTTGTCTCTGATAATAATGCGCCCAATCTGCCTGCTGTTTGGCATTGAATGGATCAGTGCCGCTATCCTCTCCTTTAATGCTGCTTCCAGATCAGTAATGCCATTTTCTGTTACATCTGCATATTCGAATAACTTTCCGCTGTAATTTTAGTTTCCTTTTCATATACCACTACTTCTAAAGCCAGCGGAATGTCTGAATCCGCGTTTCCAACTCTTCCGGAGCAATATTCTCACCATTTCCTAAAATGATGAGATTTTTCTTACGCCCTGTAATATACAGGAAATAATCCTCATCCACATGCCCAATATCATCAGTGTAAAACCAGCCGTCTTTGAGCACCGCTTCTTTCTCTTCCTTCCATGTTATAATATCCCTGCATGACCATCGAGACTTTTACACAGACCTCGCCGCTACTATCCGCATCTGGATGTACAACCCTTACCACGCATTCATCCAAAATTCGCCCTCCGCTCCCGTCCTTATGAAATTCAATGCGGTTTACCGATAGGATCAAGGAACACTCCATAATCCCAATCCGCACAATTCTTCCGCAATATCCACATAAGCAGCAGAATATAAGAGTACCGAACAGCCGCTGTCACAGCAGCAGGCAATTCCCTGTCAATCGGAACAACCGTCCCTCCGCTCCCAGTGACAGCAAAAAACGCAAGCAACCATTCATACGAATTTCCTCCAAAAATCCCACTCCGTGCATCCCTAATGCCCAGATCGTAAATGCTGTACCAAACGCTTCTGTCTGCTTCCTAAACTGGCCATAGCTGACGGATCATCATGAAACACCCCAGTCTGATAATCCATATTGATTGTCAGACAGCCGCTTCTATCCCTGTTATCTATATGCAGGCCAAATCCACCTCACTATATCCATTTGAAAACCACTCTGTATGGCATCCAGCAATTTCCTCAGCCTGCGTATAGCCATTACGCGCATTCTGATAACTGACCATGGCATCCAACAAATTTCGACTTTTATCGACATTTCTAGTATATTATATCATAAATTGAATTACAATCAACACTTTTTTCTCTTTTTATTGTCAAAGAGGTTACTATACGGCCTCAAGCCTTGAATAGTAACGATTCGCGCAGTCATTGAGGATAATCCTCTTTAATTTGTCATACGGACTTTCTATATTCTTACTGCTAAAATACAAAGCAACCTCATACATAGTCCAACCTGTGCTTTCTGATCCGCTGCAAATCATTTGTAACCATGCTGTTTTGTATTCCCTTCATACCTCTTTCCTTCCTGTCTTTGGGCAAAAACATGCGCTAAACTTTATCAGCTTTACCGCATGTTATATCACTGTTTCAGCGATAGACTGGATAAATGCTGACTGGAATATAAACCATTCGATCAACTGTATACGCACTGTTTCATTAATTATTATGCTACCATTCCTGACTCCTGTAACAAAAATGGACATAAGGCTGCGAAATGCCGTAAAATATTCCATGTCCTGCATATTCTCGCAGCACACAAAAACAGTTCGGCTATGGTTTTATCATCCTTATGTTTGCAGTGTATCCATTCGAGCAGGATAAATCATGTGAATACAAGCGCTGTACTGCTTACGGTCAGGTCATAGCTTAACCCGTGGAATTCCTTCCCGAGTTTTAAGAGCGATTTACAGGCTTTAAAACAGCATTCGATCGGCCAGTCTTACAACCTCACTGGCAGGCAGGCTGCAGTCTGTGGAAAGCAGGATAATATATTCATCTTTTTTGTTCCGATTACGGACAAACACCCGTTTTACAGCAATATTGCATTTTTGAGTGTGTACGACAACAGAATCAAGACTGTTGTGGACCTGGTCAATCCGCATATACCGTACCAGTTCCTTTAAGCTAAGCAGCTTTCCACTGTACCTGTACTGCTGTTTATTATCTTTGACTATCCCAATAACGTCAAGGTCCTTGCCAAGAACAGCATGGATAAAAGGTTCATTGGGTCTCGCATTTATAAATACAGCAACATGCACAATCCTAATTCTAACAATGCTTGAGAGTGAAAAGTTCTACTAAAAAGCAAACTTTTGTTCTGATACCAATTGGAAACTACATAAATACTGAATGTTTAATGTATCTGATAATCAGAAAGTGTCAAATGGATAAAGGAATTTTTGAAACACGCCAAGAAAATGATTGATTTTATTGTCAATCTTATGGCTGATATTGCTTCTAGCTGGACTATGGAAAAGCAAGCTGGATAAAAAGCGGAATTATCAAAAAAGCTAGGTAATTCCATGCAGATATATCCGAACGGCAGACAGGCGCCGGTCAGTCATAGTGAAACTGCTAGGTTTAAAAATTATACTTATCCTGGAAACACCTCTGCGAAAAACATACAGCAGAAGATGCTTTTCCAGCGTTCTATACAGCCCCATTCTTTTCCAAAAATCCGTATACCACACGGTTTTTGCCTTTCATAATGCATTTCTGCTTCCCGGAAGTGTACAGCAGATGGATTTTTGTGTCAATGGCAGGGGCTTCGCCAGCTCCTTCGTCGCTCCATTGACACAAAAATCCATCTGCTGTTTTTAGCGCCTAAGCAGAAAAGCCTTATTGTGAACGCAGGGTTCATTCCGCTTATTTTTTATCCCACAGACTTTCCGTTTCCATAATCCGCAGCTTTTCCTGTCTGCGCCGGGTCCAGAGCCATCCCTGTTTCATGCCATTCCCGGACGGTTTTGACATAAAACATTACTGCACATTTTCCACAGAATGCCGTCTGTACCGCCAGCCTGTCCACATCACAGCCGCATAAAACAGTGCAGATGTGGATACACACAGGCTAGAAGCATCCGCTTATAATCCCCCTGCTTTCCATTTCCACGCGGAGCTGCCCCAGGATCTTGTCCCGGCGTTTCTGTATGCTTTTCCGGCTGCACCCGTATGACAGCGCGGCATCCGTGACTGTCATTTCCTCAAAAAAGAGCATCCGGAGCAGCCGTGCGTCCTGTTCCGGAAGGCAGGCCAGGCTTTCACGGAGTTTTTCCATGCAGGCCGATCTTACCGCATTTTCCTCCGGTGTGTTTTCCCAGTATCCGCCTGGGATGGCAGGGCGGATAGTTTCACCCAGCGTTTCAAGGCTGCAGACGCCATGTGCCCGTTTTTTCTCCATCTGGTACCTCTCCCTGCGCCCTGCCCGGTGCCATTCCAGGTAAACTTCCCTTGTCACTTCCACAAATGTCCCGCTGTCCGCCCGCAGCACGTATTTATCCCGTTCGGAAGGCTTTTTTCCACGCATTTTAATTCCTCCCTTCATGCCGTCCAGCTTCCGGCGGTACGGTGTTCCTGCGTATGCCGGCGCGCATCCTGACGAGTGATTTTGCAAGGATCCTGGAAACAGCCGGGGCCGTAATGCCGAGTTCTTGCGCAACCTGGCGTTCCGTTTTCTGCTCCAGGTAAAACAGGACAGCCGCCCGCCGCTGCCTTTCTGTCAGCACGGATAAAAGTTTTTCCACGGTTTCCGCCCGGATAATACCGTCCAGCGCGCTTTCCGCACCGGAGTACGCGGGGTACAGTCCGCCCCATTCCTCTGATTCGGCGCTGTACGACATACTCCGGTCCTGTTCCCTGGAAGCAAGGTTGCGGAACAGGCGGTCCTCGCCCTCAAGCACAAGGCGCAGGTACCATGCCTCCCCGTCAAATATCCCGCCGCCGATGCTGCACGGGCTGCTGCCGGAATCATAGCAGTACCCGCTGCATGCATGGATGCGGAACACGGTTGCGTCCCTGCCCGCATGGTAAACAGCGTAGCCGTTCCGATAGGCCGCTATCCCGGCGCTTTCCCCTATTTTCCTTTCCGCGATCAGCTTTCCGGATGACCGGAGTTCCCGCGCTGTCGGCGTTTTCTGTCCTGATGGCGCAGTTTCCGCCATATTTTTCAGTTCCCTTAATGTCAGCATGCCAGCCGCCTTTCCACGGGCGGCCGGAAAACATGCTGCATGCACGGGCCGGAAAAGGCAGCGGAAAACAGCTTCCGGCGCACCCGTTTTTTTTACGGGGCTCGAAGCCTGCCCTGCTGCCTTTTCCCATGCCGCAGCCCGCCTTTATGCGGTTATGGGATGCGGCATATCCGGGACGGCGGCGGATTCACCGCACTGTCCTGTCCCATGCTGCAAGTCTACCTTATCCGCACAGTATTTTCCCTGGCAGATGTGGTGGAATTACCCACCATACATGTTGAATTTAATCTGCTTTTACCCCTGGCGGTTCTTTTCCAGGGCATCCGCCAGGGCGTTCACAGTCTGCGCCACAACTTCCTGCTCCCCTTTTTCCATGCGGCTCATGCGGCTTAAAATGCTTTTTATGTGCCTGTCCCCGCTGTCCGGCTTTTCCTCCCGGCAGAGCAGGCTGCCCGCATCTGCGCCGAGCGCCTGTGCCAGTTTCCGGAATGTCTCCACGTACATTTCCGTCAGCCCTCCCTCAATCCGGCTGACCGTGTTCGGGCTGATGCCCGCTTTTTCCGCAAGCGTCTCCTGTGACATCCCCGCCGAAAGCCGCAGTCCCCTTATGCGGCTGCCGAGGCGGATCAGCTCCTGTGATTCTGCACGGTTTCCCAAAATCTCCCCTCCCTCCGGTTCCGGCCTGCCGGCGGCATCCTGCCATGGTCAGCAGCAGCCATAAAGATCGTGGTTCACTTCCGCACGGTAGTAGTAGCTGCCGATTGTAAGTGACGAATTATAAAGCGCCGTCAGAAGGTATGCCTTAATATTGCGGATTTTCCCTGTGTGCTTCTGCATGCAGTCTATTACGTACTCAATATGCGAATGCACCAGTTTCATAAAGCGGCCCTTTACAACAGGCGCCGGCTTTTCTGTTCCAGCAACCCGGACTGTCCCCCTGTCCGGGACGAGCATTGTGTCCGCCATCAGTTCCACAAGCTCATCCACGCTTTCCATATCCTGTGGCCTGAAACACTGGTAATCGATGTTTTCCCTTATGCATTCACGGTAAACATCTATTTTTTCTCCGATCCCATCTATCCCATCCATCCCGCTGTCTGAATGTATGCCGCCCTGCTGTTCTCCCTGTACATACTGGCTGGATGTACAGGACTGATAAGACTGATATGATTGATAAGACTGACATACAGAGAAATCAGTTTCATTTTTTTCAGTCTTACTGTATTCAGTTTCACTGTACTCAGTATCATTACGCTTTGAATCCCGCTGTTTTGGCGTTTCGGTTTCCACAATTGCAGAATCCTGTCTTTCACAGACCTGCATTTCCGGCTCCCGGCAGGACGGTGCAGCAGCGGCCTCCGGCTCCCGGCTGCATTCCATGGCACTGCAGTACGGCACTGTTTTTTGTTTCCATAAAAGTTCCCGCACCATGACTTCCACTGTTTTGTCAGCAAAAACCGTTTCCTGGCCGATGGTTTTTTGCCTGCTGCTGTCACAATATGGATTCTGCAGCCCCTCCCAGGCAGCAGGTTCTGGCTGTGCCCTGCCATTGCAGCATCCGTGCCCTTTTTCCGGTGCCTGCATTTTCGGTGAAAAACAGGCGTCCTGACCTGAATTTTGATATTCAGCTATGGAATTTACAGCCAAATGTCTGTTATCCACGTTATCCACAATGTCTGCATCACTTTCAATACCCGGGACGGTTCCAGCTGCGCCTCCGCACAGCGCCATCCCATACCCTGGTATTTCTGCATCCGAAAGCACATCTGCTTCCATATCCCACCAGTTCTCCTCATGTGTGCCGTTTTCTTCCCTGCAGGTGCCGGCATCTGTTACCCCGTATTTTTCATTTTCTGGTATGCTTTCTCCGCACATCCACCAGTTTTGAACCTGTTCTTCCTGTGTTTCCGGTATCACGGCTGCGGTGCTTCCGGCTGTATTTTCTGCATCTGCATTTACTTCCGGCATTTCCCCGGCAAAGTCTGGCCGTCCTTTCGGCTCTGCCGCTTTTTTCTCATATAAGCCAGGGCTGTGCGGAATATCTGCTGCCTGCGTTTGTATCCGGCATGCGCCGCCCGATCCGTTTTCACTGCCGCCGTTTCCTCTCACCATAAAATTTTTTACATAAATCCGGTTTGGCCTGCCAAGCCCGATCCGCTTTTTCTCGATCAGCCCGATGCCGTCCGCGGTGTCCAGTTCTTTCATCAGGCGCACTGCTTTCTGTGACTGGCATCCCATGACCCCCATCACATCCTCTACCGTAAAAATTATGTATGCGCGGCCCTGGCTGTCGAACCACTGGTTGCGGATGCTCAGGCCAAGGCGGTCAAGCATCATGCCGTACAGCACCTTTGCCTCACAGGAAAGCACTCGGAAATGGCTTTCCGTAAACAGTGCCTTTGGTATCCGGTAAAAAGTGTACTGTTCTGTTTCCGCTGCCGTAAAATAATCAAACTGGATATCTGCCATGATAAATCCCTCTCTTTCTGATATATAAAACAGAAAGCGCGTCCTGCGGCTTTCTGCTGCCATAAACAGAAAAAAGCAGGGGACGGCGTTCCTCTGCTTTTTCTGGTTTTCCCATATTCTTTTTTCTATAAAACAAAAAGAAGCAGGGGACGTCCGCTCTGCTTCTTTCATTAAGTTCCATATTTAATTAATTCTGCGGTTCTGCTCCATGTCCAGCGCTCCATTGGCGGAGCAGCTCATAGATCACTTCCTCTATCTGTTCACTCGAATAATTCTCCGGAAAATAGTCATTCAGCTTTTTCCTGTGCAGCTTTATGGACGCCTGCTGCGGTTTTGTCCCGGTCAAGACCAGTTCCATCCCCGTTTCATCAAGCCTGCCCTCACTGCTCAGTTTCCGCATTTTTGCTGACTGTGCCAGATTCGGAAAAACAGAATACGTTTCTATTGCTTTCAGAAGCATTTCCTGTTCACCCGGCTGTAAATATGACAGCTCCCCTCCGGCATTGAAAGGGATACGCTTATCATCTACCATATTTAAAAGCGGTTTTATAAGGTATGTCAGCCGGATATACCTGTATATCTGTTTCCGGCTTTCCCCCATTTCTTCGGCTATTGATTCAGCAGATGTTTTTCCTTTTAACTTCGTGTCAATTTGGCACGAAGTTAAATCCCGGCGCTTTCCCTGTTTTTTTATGGCTTCCAGTTTCATGCGGTATGCAAAAGCTTTCTCGCTGTACAAAAGCTCGTCCCGCTGGATGTTAGAATCAACCATAATTATAGTAGCTTCCTCGTCGGAAAGCTCCCGGATAATGCATGGGATTTTGTCAAAGCCAAGGATTTCACACGCCCGTTTCCTCCTGTGCCCGGCAATGATCTCATAGCCATGCGGCTGCTTCGGCCTCACAATGATTGGGTTCAGGACTCCGTACCCGTGTATGCTTTCCACCGTTTCCTTCATCTTTTCATCATCCAGTACACGGAACGGGTGGTCTTTAAAAGGGGACAGTTCTGTAATTTCTATATCTTTTATATGCTCCCGTGCATGGCTGCCGCCTTCCCCGCCGATTCCAAAAAGCTCATCCACACTGTGCATTTTTATCTTTGAGGCGCTCCCTTTTTTATCAGGCATTGGCAAGCACCTCATCCGTTAAACGGCTGTATGCGGCCGCCACCCTGCCTTTCGGGTCATGGACAAAAATGCTTTTCCCTTCTGCGGCAGTTTCCGCGGCCCGCACGGACAGCGGGATATGCTCCTCAAAAACGGGGATGCGGCTGCCATAATTGTGGCGCACCATCTCCATGATCTCCTTTGAAAAGTTTGTCCTGGCGTCTGCCATTGTTAAAAGTATCCCCTCAAAATCCAGTTCCGGGTTCAGCTTCTGCCGGACTTTCATTATGGTAACGATAAGCTGCTCCAGCCCGTTTAAGGACAGGTACTGGGCCTGGCACGGGACGAGGACGCTGTCAGCTGCGGCCAGGGCATTAATAGTCAGCATCCCAAGCGAAGGCATGGTGTCCAGCAGAATATAGTCAAAATACGGCGATACAATGGAAATGTACTCTTTTAATATGCTTTCCCTGCCCATTGTGTTTACAAGCGCCACTTCCACACCGGAAAGCTCTATGTTTGCCGGCACGAAATAAATACCCTCATCATGCTTCATTATGGCAAAATCCGGTCTGACGCTGCCCCCGTCCATCAGTGTCTTCATAATTGATGCTGCCGTATGCTCCAGGCTGTCCGGCTCACTGACACCCATGCACGAAGTCAGGTTCCCCTGTGCATCCAGGTCAACCACAAGGACTTTTTTCCCATGCCTTGCCAGCCCCGCGCCAAGGCTGCATGCCGTCGTTGTTTTGCCGACGCCTCCTTTCTGGTTTGCGACTGCGATCACTTTTGCTTTCCGTTTTCCGGTTTCTTTAAGTTCCATATACGGTTTCCTCCATATTTGCATTTTAAAATTACATTCCCGGCTTCCGTGCTCCGCAGACACCCCGCCGGAAAGGGGATGTACAGCCCGGCATGGAAAAACGTTTTCCTGCAGGGCCTGCAGATGCTAAACAATGCTGACATATTCGCCTATGATGGAAAGAGCTTCTGTATAGCTGCCGGAAGAAAATACCCTCTCTTTCATTTTTTCAGCCTGCCCCGCCAGTCCGTGTTCCCGCATGGTCCGTTCAGCAATGCCCGTCAGGCTGAAAATATTCCCATCATGGCCGGACAGTGCGCATTCAGGCTTTCTTTCCTCTGTCTCCCTGTCCGTCTTTCCGGTGAATCCGCCCAGGTGGTTAGGAACGTAGTCTGACAGCCATGCCCCGCCAAAAATTTCCCGTGTCTGAATCCGCCATACAGCAAGTTTTCCAATATCCAGCACTGTCCCCTCAAAGGGATATAAAATGCATGATATCCCGTCATGCTGGAAAGCATAAACCTTTTCAAATTTTGATCCGTTTTTCAGTATCCCGTTTTCCGTAAATTCACCGTTAATGCCGTCCACCCATTCCTCCGGGCTTCCACCGCATCCCTGGAGGACAAGCCCCTCCATGCCTTTCATGTTCCGGATTTTATCTTCTGTAACAGTCATGACCGTCATATTTGCTTTCTCCTTTTCCTGTCTTATTTTATGAAACAAAACATCCGCCCTGTCCATTGCAGCACCGCCCTCACCGTCTGCCTGACGTAACGCCTGCTATTGACGATACGCCGCTTACAGCCAGTACAGCCAGCAGCAGGATCAGCTTTGCCATCCAAAACACCAGTTTTAACAATGCGGATGCTGCACGTAACATCCATTTTAATATTGTAAACAGCGCCTCCGCCGTCTTATTTATAAAAATAACTGCCATATACCATTCCTCCTCTAAAAGCTGCCTTTTTGCAAGGCTTGCCATATATCCTAACAGCTCCTGCCGGACGCTGAAAACATACCCATAAACCTTTTCATGCCTGTCTGAACCTATTTCCGTGTGCGGGCCGTTGATCTCCAGCATCCCTTCCAGTATGCATCCATGCTGTATAAACTGCCATGCTGCCCTGGCAGCCCCGGACCAGCAGGAAGAATAGGTAAACTTTTCAATTCCATGCCTGCGGAAAGCGTCCGCCATTTTCCCGGCATTTTCCGCATCCGTATTATCAGAAATGTCAACGTACTGGTTGCCCCTGTCCCGCGCCTGTGAATAAAGCCGGTATATGCGGGCGTAAATGTCCCCTTCCGCCATAATGCTGTTCCTGAAAGACTGGTACGCATCCACTGCATCCGACATGCCTTCCCTGCTGCCCTGTGCTGCATCATGCATCCGCCTGATTTCCTGTTCCCTTGTGTAATTCTTTTCAAAACTGCTGTCCATATATGGGTTTCCTCCTTTTTCCGTTCTCTGCGGTCCATGACATCTTAATTTGCTTCTTTCAGACTGCCGGATATATGCAGATAAAGTTTTCCTGATAATCCACCTGAATCCTGCTTCCGGTAAGGAAACCCGCCTTTTCCAGGCATTTTCCCTCCATGCTGATCCTGGAATGCTCCGGATAATAAAATCCCTGTCCCCATCCCGTCATTTTCTTTCTGGCATGCATAGAAGCTGCAACTTTAATATGCTTTGTTTTAAGGTCTTCCCGTCCCGAAACTTCACTGTACGCCATCCCTGCGGCATATGCCGTATCCGGTTCGCAGACTGCCAGCGGCTGATGTATATCTGCAGCATGGCTGATGCATATATACCGGCTCCCATACTTCACATGCAGCCTGTCCCCGATCTGGAATCCGAGTTCTTCAAGCCACTTCCCCTCCATGCTGATCTTAGGAAGCTCCATGCGTGAGCATGAATGTAGAACCTTTATGGTTTTTGTTTTCCGGCATGGCTGTTCTTTTTCAATATTTGTATTTTTCTTTTTTTCCATATTGTACCTCTCCTCCCGTCGGCAGGGCAGCTCTGCCGCCCATTTCTGTTTTAGATCCGTTTGGAAAACTTTTTTAATTTAAGCATCATTTCCAGATATTTCAAATATTTATACGGATTTTTGAATAGTGCTTTTCTGCACAAAGGATACACCACACTGTATTTAAATTTATGGGTAATGCACCATCTGCATATATCATAACTGCTAAAGCCTGCCGTCCTGACGTTTTCCAGCAGATACCTGAACTGCGTTCCCTGCCAGTCCGTATATATAGGGATGGCAACCGGGAAGTTTATGCCTTCCGACAGTATATGCAGTTCCTTCATTCCTTCCTTCGTAAAATTAAGCATTATATTCCTCCATAAAGTTAAATTAATTCCAATGAATCGTTGTACAGTTCGTAAGACACTCCCCCGCAGTCAAACCTGATATAATTCCAGTCTGTGGCATTATATGCCGGACGGCGTTCCACTTCACCAGTTTTCCTCAACTGATGATGACGGTTTATCTGGTATGCTGGCACAGTCTTTTGAATCACCAGCTTTTCTTTCGCAAAACCATACAAATCATACAGTATTTCTTTTGCTTCTTTATCTGTAAGAAAACGTGTATCGCTTTGTTGTACGAGTCTGTTATAATCCTCCTGCCGTACACTTCCCTCTGCCCCGCAGTCTTTCCATTCCAGTTCTGTATCAAGCTGCTGTTTCAGGCTGTCAATTTCCTTTTTCGCCTTATCCAGCTCATCCGATAATTTCTCTGTCGATTTTTGAAAACTGTCGGCATCCGCCTGTGCTTTCTCTGCCCTTTGTTTCATACTGCATCCGAAATCATTCGCGATATTGTCTTCTGCTATCTCCAGACAGCCTTCAAGTGCCATTCCGATATAGCTGTCTATCCCTCCGACTTCTTTTATAATTTCCCTTATCTGCTCCAATGCTTGTCTTTCCTGTGCTTTTGAAACCCCCACTAACATACCTCCTAATGTAAAAATAAAAACAGGACTAAATTCAGCGTTCCCATTTTGTTGGGTTCTTACTGATTTAGTCCTATTATATCAGAAGCATCCGCGTACACGGACACAAACTCCCAGTCCTCGCGCCCGTTGATGTAGTTCGTGTAATAGTCCACCTGCGCCTCGTAGCTGCTCTGCTGCTCCTCATGGTCGGTGGAGACGCGGGCATAGGCGGCCACCCTGCGTTTTTTATAGCTGCCTATCGGTGCAGCCGTGTGCCTGTTCACCGTTGCCGGTATCGTGATCACGCTCTTTGCCACTTCTCCGCCCTCCCTTCTTTGAAATGGAATTCCAGGCTCCCGTCCGGGAATGCCGTGATTTCCTCTATCTGCTCCTCAAACTCCGCCTCGCTGAATTCGTCCAGCCCCATCATGTGCGCGGAAATCTGCCTCAGCTTGTAATCGGTATAGTTCGGGTTATGGCACTCCACATTTTTCCTTTTCTTGCCGATGCAGTACCAGTACACCCATTTTCCCGCACTGTTCACCCGGTGGTATGTATTCCCGCAGGCGGTGCATTTCACCTTCCCCTGGAAGCAGTCCGTGACCGTTGCAATGTGCCTTGGCGGGTCCAGATGCAGGTTCTTCCAGACTTTCGCCTCCCCGCCGGCAAGCCGGAATTCGATGTCCCCATTCGGCAGGACAGCCATCCCCAGGACTGCCTTTTCAAACTCCGCCCCATCAAATTTCTGCATCCCAAGCGCCTGCGCCGAAATCCTCTTTAATTCTTCTTCGCTGAAATTCACGCTTGTGCAGCTCATGCCTGTTTCCTTTTTGGAGCGGCATATCCAATGCACGTAAGTCTTCCCTTTGTGGGTGCCTTTCTTCCGTGTAAAGCAGTTCCCGCAGATGCCACATTTTATTTTCCCCGTAAAAAGGTAGGTGGGATTCACAAGCCCCGCCCGCCGCTCCATCTCCGCCTGGACCTTTGCGTAAGTTTCCCGGTCAATGATGGCTTCATGGCAGTCCGCCATGTAATACTGCGGCAGCTCCCCGCAGTTCTTCACTTTCGTTTTTGTGATCGGGTCCGCCATATAGCATTTCTGCCGCCTGATGTCCCCGGCATAGACCTCGTTGAAAATGAGCTGCCGCACCGAGGCTTCCTGGAAGCCGTTGCCGAGCGTGGTGCGTATCCCCATTCGCACCAACTTTAGCTGAATTGACAAAGTTGCTGTCGGTTTTTTTTACGTTTTTCAATAAAAGCGTTTTTAGACAACTCTAAAAAATCATGTGAAAAGA
>CAJTCR010000054.1 GCA_910574915.1 Eubacteriaceae bacterium | reverse complement strand
AAATATAAAATTTTTATAAACTCAAAAAAGCGAAAAAATACAACAACTCTATGCATTTAAAAAAAGCTCCAAACTCCAGTATTTATAAGGAGTCCAGAGCTTTTTTTACTCAATCATCTGCAAAACTCAGGATTATACTCAATTTCCAGCGAAATTGCAACATTTGTGTGAAATTTCCGTGAATCTTTTGCAGTGGGCTGGCAAATCCTTCCTCCTGTCGTCAATCAAACGACTACTTCCAAAATGCATGTTTCACCTGAATGTATTTCCCTTACATCCGCAGAACTGTACAGTTCATTCCAGCAATCCATAAATTTTTTCAGTACAAGATCCATATTCAGATGCCCGCTTTGGATAAACTGATTTTTATCCATTGATCCCGTTGCATAAATGTGGCTGCTGACCTCGTCTTCCGATAAAAACAAATTATAAATACGAGTTTCAAATATCCGGTTTGCCACGGCAACTATTCCCTGATAAATAATTGCTTCTACTCGAATGCCATAAAGCAGCTTCATCACCCTATTGAAAAATACTTTTGATTTCAAACCTGCCCTGATGGTCTTTTGCCTGGATCTCAACTACCACTTTTCCTGCCACTTTTACATCAAACGTATCCGTCTGGCTGTCCTGCTCCAGATTCTTTTTGGCATTCAGCCCGATCTCTTTTTCATCAAAGATCACATTACCATCCGCGTCACTCATCTGAATCGAAATGCTGCCCTTTTTCGTCTCCACAATCACACGCAGCACATCCGGCGACTGTTTCGGATGGATCACATGCCGCATATACCCATTCAGTCTTTGATATCTTCCTGTCCAGCTCCTCCATCCATTTTTGCCCGTATACATTACCCGTACAACAAATTTCATGCTTCCACCTCCCATATATGATAAAGATCACAGCCGCTTTTTGTCTGGACTCATAATATCTGCCGCTGTCCGTTCCAGCTCCCGCAGCCGTTTTAGCTCCTGTTTTGCAACCTCCCTGCCAAGATCTGTGATACCGTATTCTTTTTTTCTGCCTGCGCTGCTGCATACAGCAATCCAGCCTTTTTTTTCCAGCGCAGCAAGCGCGCCATAAAGCGTTCCCGCACCTAATACCAAGCGCCCGCCCGTCTGCTCTTCGATAAACTGCATAATCGCATATCCATGCCTTGGCAAATACAAAGATAATAAAATATAGAACGTTACTTCGGTAAGTGCGCCGCCTTTTCCATGATCCCGCAATTCCTGCTCCTCCCAATTATTACGGTTACTGTAATAAAAATAACACGAAACGCAATCGCTGTCAAGCAAACAGAAAGAGCAATCCCATACCAGAAACGAAATCTAAATGCAAACCGCTACAAGCGGCACAGACGCAAACACCTGACGATAGATTTTTCTATACAAAAAGAGCCGGGAAACTGTGAAAAACCTCACTGGTCTGCCGGCTCTTCCTGCGGTTATTTTTAATTTTACGGATGATTCCCTGTCCTATCACACCACCTGGCAATATCGGTAATCAATTCCACCGGAACCGGCATATCATATGGAAGCTGAATCGCCCCCTTACTGGTCTTATATTCTTTCAGCCGTTCGGAAAATTCCCGGACAGCCTCAGGCCCCGGATACAAGCCCACATGATGTTTAAAGCCAGCGAACTGGATAATATTATGCTTTTTCCAAAAAGTCGGCATACTCCACGAAATGCGTTCCTCCGCCTCCGGCAGCGCCGCACTGAGCGCTTTCCTTATTTCATTCAGGTATTCCTGTACCTGTTTAGGCTGTGCCGCAATATAATCGCTCACCATTTCCGGCGCTTTCCCGCAGTAATGGCTCTGCTCCTGCCGTTTAAATGTGCGCCCGCACTTTGGACATGTCCACATATCCTGTACCTCCTCTTTTTTTACTTGCGCCTGTCTATGCACTTTCTTGCTGAACCGCACGGGTATCCTCTGTCCAGCTTCTGTTAAGCATGTACTAAAAATATTTTGTTAATAGATAATAATTTTTATCTAAACTTAACACATTTTGTCTAATCTTATGCATTTTCCACAATTTCGGAAGACGAAATTATATTTTCTCATAAATCATAATATTTCTAACCTTTTATCAAAACCTAGTACTACAGCGAACAAACCATATCGAATTTGTTTCGTAGCACTTACGAAGAACATCCTCTTTCCCAGCGTCCCCTCCTGTAAAAATATACCAAAGCAATCCATATTTGTTCGCTCTAGTACAAAGTTGCAGAAATAGCAGGTGCTGTATTCACTGTTATTTCTGTAATAAACTCTATCATCTCAAATGATTGATATCAATTTTTCCAACTGTTCTATTAAAATAGGCAGCTCTTCAAAAACAACATTTACGATAATATTCCAATTTGTACCGTCATAATCATGAACCAGGCGATGCCTAAGCCCAGCTATCATCGCCCATTGTACTTCATTGTGGACTTCCTTATATTTATCAGAAAGGTTATAAACATGTTCTCCAATATTATATAATGGCGTTGTAACCAGCCATTGCATAGGAGCTTCTGTCAGTAAATGCTCTTTCTTTATCTGATGGGATTCAATGTATTCATGTAATTTCACTGCATAGTCATATATCTTTTGAATACGCTGCTGATCTGAATATTTCATGCAACAAACAGCCTCTCTTTCATAATTGTAGTATAAAAATCACTATCTTTGTTAATTTCGCTGATTTCAAAGACATCCACATTTTTTTTCAATATATCGCGCAGGTCTTCAGCAAGAGCGAAAATCATCGTAAGCTTAAAATCTTCCCCGCCAAATACTAAAAAATCCAGATCACTGTCCTCGTCAGCCTCTCCTCTTGCATAAGATCCGAATAAATATACTGCTTTTACCCCATATTTCTCTGCTACTGGCTTAACCAGTCTTACAATATCTTTTATTGTGAATACGCAGCCACTCATTTTAATATATCCTTTCTTCTCACCATTGAATCATAATCAGCTCTAAAAGCTTCTCAAGAAACATATCAATTATATCTATACCCCAAACATCTTTTCAACATATCTGTCAACTCAGCATCCTTATCATAATCTGCCCTGCAAATAATTTGTCAGAAAAATACCTATCCAGTTATTCTTTGCTTCATATTCATATGTGCAAGTGCAATAAATCAGCATATATAGGGCATGATATGGCTCTTTTTAGATTTCCATTTTTCCATACTGGAAGTATACCACAATTTTCTTCTTTTGGATACCTTAACGCACCATTTGAAAGCCAGTGAGATTTTGCTATCCTTTTTTAACAAAACGCAGCATTCATGGATTCGATCTGTCTTTTTCTATTTTTCCATATACTTCCTAAGCCGCTCTGCAAACCTCCCAACATGTATCCCATCTACAAAAGAATGATGCGCCTGGACAGATACCGGCATAACAATCTTCCCGTCCTTTTCATAATATTTTCCCCAGTCAAATAACGGCGTCGCATTATCTTTTTTTCCAGAATTGGTATGGGAAATATGTGTATAGGCAATCCAGGGCATCGGGAAGCACTGGACCACATCATTTCCAAGCGGTCCGGTAAAATATTCCTTCTGTTCCCTTGCCGTCCGTTCTGCTGTCTCCACATATTCGCGGATGCTGCCCCAAAGCGGCACATTCACCACCTTAAACAGCTCCTTATCCTGATTCAGATACGTAAACGCCGTATCAATATGGTCAAACAAAACTACCTTCCCATCCAGAAATCGATACCGGAACGCTTCAATTTCATTTGCACACTTACATACTGCATACACAAACGCAATCGTAAAAGACAATTCTGCTCCTTCACCTTGCGCCGGAGACCTATCAGAAAAGCCAGCAAAATTTTTAACGCCTGCTTCTAATGCATCATCCGGTTATCTAAGCACACACTCCCAAACCTCACGATACATCTCTCTGTTTTTATCCCATTCATTAAAGGCTGCTCTCTCTGTTTTATGAAAACCAAATTTTGCATAAAGATGTCTTGCTGTTTTCAGAAGATCAAGCGTGCATAACGTCAGATACCGATAGCCCTTTTCCTGGCAAAAGTGGATTGCTGTTTTCAGCAATTCAGTTCCCAGGCCTTGCCCCTGCAAGCTTAAGTCCACGCCAAACCACCTTAGCTGCGCCTTATCCATTCCTTTTTTAATAATCGCAATATCTCCAACGATTTTTTCGTCAAGTTCTGCAATCCACATTTGACTGCCTTCCAAATCGTTATATAGTTCCGCCATTCCTTCCAGCATTTCCTTTTCATAAAAACCATTAAAGTGATACTGCTTTTCATACAGCTTATATTGAAAATAGCAAACCATGCTGGGATCTCCTGGTTTATACGTACGAATAGAAATTTCAGAATTCATTCCGGCATACCTCCTTTCTCATTTTCGCTCAGCACTTTTTTAATAAATTCCATTGCTTCACATAGTTGTATACAAGTAGCATCGTCCACTCCTTTGAGCTTATCAGCGATTTGTCTGTCACCATTCGTATTTATCTGATGAACGATTTTTTCTCCTGCCTTTGTCAGATATATTTTTTTCAACCCTTTGCTGCCCAAGATCTGCTCCCTGGTCAAAATGCGCTGCTTTTCAAATTTCCTGAGAATCCTGCTCATATAGCCTTTATCCATATTGAAATGTTCACATAATTCAGTAGCGTTAATTCCAGGGGAAATATGAATTTCAAACAGTATTCTTGATTCTGTCCACGAAAAATCTGTTTCCAAATATTCCTTATTCATTACTTCCAGCCATATAGTGTAGTAACGATTAAATGAGCGTATCCTTTTAATCATATGACTGTCCAACTTCTTCCCTCCTCATAAGTTGCTTTTGTCAACTCTTATCATAAAGCAATGTGTTGCTTTTGTCAACCTTAAATACAAAGCAACTTCAATAAGTCTTTTGGCCAAGTCTTTAAAAATCTGCTATAATAATGGTGAACTTCTATAACTATATATCAAAGCAGAGGTGGATTATGATGCAAATATGTCGAAAAGATAAGGACAAGTAGATGCGGCAGAAATGTCATTTCCAAACCTCAGCTTTATGCAGAATGCACTTTAGAAGTACGACGACTTCTTGATCCTATCCTGGCTAAAGTATAGCAGGCTTTTGGGAATTCCCCCAAAAGCCTAATTGAAGAACGTTCCTAGTTATTATCCACTAATTATACCTATTAAAGATTTACGCAATACAGCCAAGATTTCCAACATCGCACACCAAGAACAGGAACCTATTCATTTGCCAGAGGTATCTGCCTCATAGGGGTCTGGAAAGCAGGCCGGCCTGCAATTCGCATAGGTGAACCGGCCCTCATCGCAGACCGCTTCCGTGCGGATTCCCAGCATACCGTCTTCCTTCCACTCCATGCCGGCAAGTAGATGGCTGTCCGCTAAATAGTGGTCCAGCATATGAAGGAAAATATCCATTTCCACCGCATCGTAAACCAGTGGCCCGTCCTTCTCCCAGACAATGCTGCTGCCCGCAGTCTGTACAAATGTCCCGGGCTCCTCACCCAGTGTATAGACATAATACCTGTACTCGCCATGAGTATCGCGGTTTTCCAGATGCACTTCCAGTATGAAGGGATCTCCGGCGCCGTCCATTCTTCCCGCATACAGATTGCACAGACACATTCCCTCGTCGGAAGCGGAAAAACCTCCTAAAAGACGCCCATCCTTCTGATCTCTGAAAAATACATCAACACTTGTAATCCCGTCCTCCTTGCGATATCCTTTGCGAATTTCGATCGTCTCCTCTCCCGGCGCGGCTGCAATGTCCATCGTCTCCGTGCGCACAACCGGATATTGCTTTTGATATTCGTCATACAACATCGGATCCTCGCCGCAAATCCAGCCCGGATGCTCCACATAGCTGACACCATTCAGATAGCGCCCGCTGACCAGCGTAATGGAATGGACCAGCTTATCATCATTATGAATCTCCACCACACAGGACTTATTTAAGACCGGATCACCCTGTTCGACAGCCTCCGCAAACTTCGAGAAATTGACCTCCTGCGCACTCATAGTCTCACGTCCATAGTTGATAAAATACTTGCAGTCATCCGCAAAGACCAGCGTATCTCCATAGTCATCCTCCCACTCCCCGTCCGGCGCCACATAACGGTCAATGCCAGGAAGGCTGCGGGAAACGGATCGAACAGAAACCGTCTCCGAAATCACTCCTTTTGCATCATCCTCCACATCCTCTGGCTCTTGCATCATGCCGTTCACCGATTCGTCAGCGATATCCGCAAGGCGAATCGTTTTTGCCAGCGAAAGCATATCCTCCTCTGTAAAGTTTTTCGCATTCAGTGATACAATATAGCCGGTAGCCGCCCCTTCTTTTGCAATATACAGACACCAGTAGCTGCTGGTTGGCTCATAGGCAATTCCCTTCTGATCCAGATCATACATTTCCTGCGGAGTATGCAAGTCGTACTCCTCCGACACAAGCATCGCAGGCGCGTCAAGATCATAAACCTGGTTCATACCGGTCATAACCGCGTGGTTGCGGAAGCTTAGAACCTGTGAAATCCACCCGTCCTCCCATCTCAGCAGATACTCCGCATCAAAGCGCGACACCATCCCAGACGCCATCCACTCAAGAGGCGTATGCTCCTCCCCTTCGTATACTTTCGGCGAAAACAGCCGTCCACCCAGATAGCCCGTATTTGCACTGTATGGCTCCATCGTAAGCCCATCCGGCATCTCAAAGGAGATTTCCTTCATGATATCAAAATCCGCAGTCAGAAAAGCCAGAATCTCCTCGCCAGCAGGCGGTGTTCCCGTACGATAATAAGCCTGTGAATCCCGGCTGTAAATCAGAAGCGCCTCCTGATCCCACTGCCTCCGCAAATATATACTGTCAGGAACACCCATAACGTCCCCGGCGTCCTTTTTCTGACAGGCGGCCTCGACAAACACATCCCCCTGCTCATTTTTAAACGAAAAGCTCACGCTGTAGTAATCTGGCACATCCTCCTGCGGCGGAGTATAAATTCCATTGACAAACTTCCGAAAATCGCAGTCCGCCAGTTTTCCTTCATCCGCCATCTGACAGAGCAAATCGATCGAAAGCATTTCCTTACTATCCGCAGCTTTATCTCTTTCCTTTACAGCGGCTTTGCCAATCTCTTCGGTGCCGCCCGCCATATCCTCCGCCAAAGTCGGCTCCACCGGATTCGACCCCAGGGCCACCAGCGCAAATATGACTGCCATAATACCTATCCCGACTGCCTGCGCCGTCGCCTTTTTATAATTCAGCACATTTCGAATACGTTTTCCCGTATCCCCCTCACCAAACGCTAGGAAAATATTTGTCACAAGCCCTTTTCCCTGCGCCATCACAAGCAGGGAATTCGAATACTCACGCTTGATCTTTACACCCATCCTGCGCAGTACCAGCTCATCACAGGACATCTCCATGTCTCTGCCGCTTACAAAAAACGCCACCCACACAAACGGGTTGAACCAGTGCAGCGCAAGCGCAAAGTAGGCAAGCAGCCGAAACAGCGGATCTCCCCTTCTAATATGTATCTTTTCATGTAACAGTACGTATTCCCGCTCCTGTTCAGATAATCCGTAAGGCAGATAAATCCTTGGACGGACAACGCCTGCCACAAAAGGAGAGGCAACGCCATCCAGCAGATAGATGTTCTCCCTGTCCGGACTCGCACCCCGGATCTTTCTGTGCAGCCGCACCATGTCAAATGCGCCGTAAGCAATCATCCCGACTGCTCCGACGAGCCATACTGCCGTACAAATCCCCTTCCAGCCATCGTCTGCCCGTTCCTGCGAGACTTCCGAAACGACCTGGCTGCCTGCCTGACCGTTCACCGGAGATTGCTTTTTCGTCGTCTGCTGCCTGCTTTTTTGTTCGATCAAAGCTGCCTGACCGTTTCCCGGCTCACTACGCGGCGGAATCTGACCGGTAACATCCGTTTCCGTTCCAACCCCCGCAAACAGATTAAACACGGAAACCGGAAGCGTCACCGAAACAGGACACAGCAGCCGAAAGAGCACAATCGCCCACAGTGCATAGGAAAAGTTCTTCGGAACCCGCCTCAGGCACAACCGGAGAAGCAGCACCGCAAGAATCACAACCACACCCATCTCACTCATTTGAAGCAAACCCTCAATCATCACGCATCCTCCTCCCGATAAGAATCAATCATCTGCTGGAGCTTTTCCACATCCTCACTGCTCAGCTTGTTTTTTCGTGAAAATGCGGCAAGAAACAACGGCAGCGAACCCTCAAAGTGTTCCTTGATAAATGAGCTGCCCTGTCCCGCCAAAAACTCATCCTTTGTCATCTTTACATCTACCGTTCCACTCTTATTCACAAACATCCCCCGCTCACACAGACGCTTCAGCATCGTATAGGTAGTGGTTCGCTTCCAGTCAAATTTCTGCTCGCACAGCTTCGTCAACTCCCCTGAGCGAATGGGCGCATGCTCCCAGATCAGATCCGCAAAACGCGCCTCCATCTCACCCAATTTATAAATTTCCATAAAACATCCTCCTTTACCGACAGCTAAGGACACGCTTCATTCGCCTTTATCTCCCTCCTGCTGTCTTTTTCATTCCTTCTCACGCGCGTATGTCTAATTCCTTTAGACACCTATAGTCTAACACCGTTAGACATTTTTGTCAACATGGAAGTGCTAAAGCCAGACCAGCTTTCTTTTTTGCACGCAAAAATACCGCCCTGAACACTTACAAGACGATATCTTTCAAACAGTATTGTTGATTTTGTAACAATTCAGCAAATAAATTAATTCAACCTAATTCGCCGTAGTACCAAGCTCTGCCCTCTCAAACACTACCTGTACATCTCCCGTACCAAGCGCCTTTGCAATGCCTGAAGGATTTTCAACACGCCCCAGCGGCGTATATCTGTACGATGTACGGAAATCTTTATAAAACAGCACCAGACAGTCCGATCCGTACAGCATCAGGTCACCTTCATGAACAGCTTCTGGAACACTGGCATCCACTGGCAGTTCCTCATCCATAAAATAATATTTTTCATTGCCATTCATTTCACTCATATAAAACGTCATAGGCAGTTTTTCCCACACTGCTGCCGCTGCTTCATTATTATAAAGCACTGCCGGAAAACTCTTGCCGCCTGCCCTGATTACCATTCTCATTTGCACCTCTTCCTCTTTCTGGCTGCCGCCTGATGGCTGCCTGCTCTTTACCGTTACTCTGCAAGTAAATTTTTTTCCTTTGTTTTTTGCCTGTATTACCGCTGTTCCTTTCTGATTCGCCGTGACCACAACCGTTTTACTGCCAGATTTTTTTATGGAAACACACTTTTTCCCGGAAAGAATGCTCCATGTAATCTTTCCGCTGCTGTTTTGCAGCTTTAAATTTTTCTTCTGATTTACTGACATGGTCAGATTTGATCTGGTTTGTTGCATTAATTCTGATATCTCATCTTGGCCATAAGATGAAAAAATCAGATTTATATAAAAACTACACTCTGCATCAGTTGCTTGATAAGCTTGATGTGATTGAGTGCTTTGAAGATGCAAACCATTCCTTAAGGATTGGAGAACTTCTCGATAAGCAGGCAAAAATATATGAGGCTCTCGGAGTGAAGGTACCAACCTCGTCATGTTAACTGCGAGAATCCAGGTTGTAAAGGACTTTTTAATCAAATTTACAGAAAATTTACATTTCAGGGCAAAAAAATAGAGCCAGGAACCCGTTTTTTAGATTCCTGGCTCATTAGTGCCATTTACATATTCTGGTCTGTTTTCAATTTTCTCACTTCGTCAACTGAAAGGCCAACAAATTCCGCAATCTTTTCAAGCGTTATTGTCCCATCTTCCAGCATTTTCTTTGCAACATTTATCATTCCTTCTTTTAATGTCTGATTTCTCATATCTTCCATAGCACGGCACATAATCTCGATTCCCTCCTTGCTCTCTTTGAAAAATCTCACCCTGTCCGCCAGTGTCCCATAGTACATATCCGCTGCGTCTGTGCAGGAGAAGTCATGCATTAACTTCCCGATTGGCGTATCGCTGCGGTAAGCGCCATTTACATACAGTATGTGCGAACCGTCCTCAAATCTTTCCCCGGTTCCTAAAAAGCACCGCTCAACCGGATAGAGCGGCAGCCCTTTTCCCATTACGTCATTCTCTGTGATAAAGATTACCCACGTCTCCGGCAGCTTGTCGAAGTCCTCGCCTTTCTTCAAAAGGTTTGCGTCCATCATGCTGCTGTTGTACCTTGCCCTTTTTCTCCCGGCTCCTTTGTCGGAGCGCTGTACCTCCACATTCAGTTTCACCCCTGTGCTGTCCGTAGCCAGGATATCCAGCCTCACCGAACGGTTCAGCAGGTTCTCCACAAATACCTGAGTGCGGACATCCAGCACCTTTAAATCCGGCTTTTCCAGCACAATCCGTAATACCAGTTCTATGCTTGCCGTATCTCCCTCAAAACACTTGGTAAGGAAATCATCATCAAGCAGGCGAAAGCCTCTTAGCCTCTGTAAATCTTCCTGATGTTTCTGGTCTATCTGTTCCGTCACTGTCAATCTTCCCACCTGCTTTCCCTTCTGTTTTCGTATCTCCATACTACCATAAACCTCCTGATTTTACAAGCCGGGAGCCAGCGCATTTCTGAATCCCGGCCTGTTTGCGTTATCGCTTTTTTACATCTGCCGTATCTCATTTTTCAGCATACGCTTGATTTTGTCACTCATGGTTTCCCTGCTGGTCTTGCTGAAATGAACCCGCACAATGTAGGTAGTCCGGCAAATCTTCTTCACCAGTGCGAGGCGTCCTTAGCCGTTGCTGTGGTGGTAGTGTCCTCTGTGATTTTCTCGCTGTTCATAAATCCTCCTTTTTATGCAATCAGTTTATATTATCCCTTCCTCACAATCTCCTTCGCCGCCGCTTTGGTCGCCCTGGCTCCTTCCTCTACGCTGTAATCCTGGTTCCGGGCAGGCGATTCTTCTTTCTTTTTGTCGGCGTTCGCCCAGCGCCGGATTGTGGCGGCGTGGTTTTTATATCCTTTTCCGCTGGCGTTCTGACTCCCTCCTCCGGCGCACCCTGGCGGCACAATCCTTACAATATTTCGCCCGGTTGGAGCCAGGCAGGAAAAGAGCGCCGCACTCGCTGCACCGTCTGCTTTCCAGCCGGTGGTAAAGGGCCGTTTCCATCTGGTGGTCTAGCTACGCCGCAAAGCACGAAGCCCGGTTTATGAAGCTGTTGACCGAACAGACCGAGGACGGGAGCAAACGCCGCAACGCCGCCAAGAAGAAAGAGCTGGAAGCGGCAGAAAAATGGATTGCGGAACTCTCCGCTATCTTCAAGCGGCTGTATGAGGACAGCGTGACCGGGCACATATCGGACGAGCGTTTCACGGAGCTTTCGGCAGACTACGAAGCCGAGCAAAAGAAACTGAAAGAGAAAGCCGCCGCCTTGCAGAGCGAGCTTTCTAAGACGCTGGAAGCCACGGCAAACGCTGAAAAGTTTATGAAAGTGGTACGCAAGTACACCAGCTTTGAGGAACTCACCCCTACCCTGTTGCGGGAGTTTGTGGAGAAAATCGTTATCCACGAATCGGAAGCCCTTGACGGGAAACGGGGGGGGAAGCTTCGCAGACAGGAAATCGAAATCTATTACTCTTTTGTCGGCATGGTAGAATTGCCCGACTAAAGCCCGCCCCGTCCGGCAGTCAGCCGGACAGGGAACGGCAAAATTTTTTACACTTCTTTTACTTCTTTATCTCACATGAGCAAACTTTGCAGGATTATATTCTTCAAAGCCATAGAGGACAACGGCGGAATCATGACAGTGCATTATACGATGGATCTGGAATTGGCAAAAAAATAAATTCCTGTTTGTTAATACAAAGCCAACTGAAACAAGGCAGTTGGCAAAGATACTATATAGGAGCGAATTTGAATAGTGCGCTGCATCTCAATTACTTTTTTCGGTACGCTCTCGGCAGCACTTGATAAAAAGATTTAAATGCGGCAGTAAATTTACTCTGACTATCATAGCCAACAGCCTGTGCAATTTCGGCTATGGTCATATCTGTTTCTTTCAACATCTTTGCTGCCTGCCCCATGCGGTGTTCTTTGATGTGTGCGGCAAGGGAAGTCCCGTAAACCGACTTAAAAGCATTTTTTAAGGTGGTCGGATTAATAAGATACTGTTTGGAGAGTTCCTCTATGGTAATCCTTTGTTCCATCTGCCGCAAAAGCTGGTCATGGATTTTGTGGATGTTTTCTATCAGTTCCGATTGGTATTCCGTCAGTTTGTTTTGAGGAATATACGCTATTTTAGAAAGATAAAGCAATAATTCCAAAACTTTAATTCTTTGGTATGGTAATTTAAGCATTTCCGGCTGGTTATAAAATGCAGAAAAAATAGTTTCTGTCTGCTCGTTTCCGGCGAGAAAAACCGGACGGTCATTCTGACAGAATTTTTCCGGCAGTATCGTTTCAAAAATACGGCTGTTCTTTAATGGTTCAGGAGGATTGCCGGCGGCTTCCTGTAAATCAATGCAGACCATAAGCCCCTGATAGATACCATTTGGAAAACGAATTACGGAATCCGTGCAGGCTTTCATGGTATGCAGGGAAAAATCACCCGGATTCAGATAAATACGGTTCCCGTTTTTCATTTCCCATACCATCTGTCCGGCTTTACAATAGTTTATCTGAATCATATGCGGCATGGCTTTATGCTGCACGGAAAGCGGATCAGATGATAAGGTCAGATAACACAATTCTATACCTGGATAAAGTGGAATGACTTCATTTACATTTGCCGGGTGAAGCCGTTCTATATCTTTTCGTATTTTCAGCAATTCTTCATTCATAGGACAGACCTCACAATTCAGGGCAGGTGATTTCCATAACCTGCTCAATCATCTGATGCAGCAGGCGTCCCTGCTCCGTGTCTGCGGCACGGTAGTAAACTTCTTTTCCCTCACGGCGGCAGACAATCAGGCCGCTGTTCTTCAATGGCCGGAGGTGGTGGGACACAGCCGGACTTGACATATCTAACATGGCAGAAATGTTGAGAACGCATTCTTCCCTATGGCAGAGAAGCCAGAAAATGCGGATTCTGGTTGTATCGCCAAGCTGCTTGAAAACTTCGGCTACCGTTTGAAAATAGTCCACATGATTTAATTGTTTCTGTATCAGCTCCGTTTGCTGCCCATCTCCATGCTGGTGCGGTAATTTTGTAGGTTCCATATTGTTTTTCCTTTCTTTTTCGTTTGCATTTCGCCCAAATGGAAATACTTTTCGCCCATTTGGGAGGAAATGCCTAAGAGGTATTGACGGGTACCTTTTTTGTGTATTATACTGCATCCACAAAGATTAAACAAGTGCTTAATCACTGAATTTAAAAATAACGAGGAGGAATTTACAATGAAGAAAACTTACAAGATTGAGGTAGACTGTGCCAACTGTGCAAATCTGATGGAGGATGCAGCCCGCAAGACCGCCGGTGTGCAGAGCGCAACGGTTAATTTCATGACGCAGAAGATGATCGTGGAATTCGACGAGGGCCAGGAGCCGAAAGACGTTATGAAGAACGTGCTGGATGCCTGCAGGAAAGTGGAGCCGGACTGCGAGATTTTCCTTTAAGCGGTAGCTGCAGTGACGGAATGACACCCTTAAAATGCACCGCTGTAATTTAGGGGTGTCATTTTCACCAGTAACAATTAAATAATTAAGCATATTTTGAAAGGAGTTTTTACTATGCAGGAATTCGTGATAAGTATACTGCTTACGGTCGTTATCATAATGGCTGCAGCGCTTCTTATTTTTGTTGGCAGCCGCAAAGACGGTATGACAAAAAAGCAAAGGGTTATGATGGTTCGGATTTTAATCAGCGCCGGAATCTTACTGGCACTCCAGTTTATTTCCGCAAAGATGTTTGATGCAGCCTGCGGATATTTATTCCCGACCGCAGGAAGATGGCTTCGTTTTGCGTGCTATCTGATGGATTATCTGATTATCGGATATGACATTCTAAAGAAAGCTGCAAAGGGCATGAAAAACCGTCAGGTATTTGACGAGAGTTTTCTCATGGCAGTGGCTACGATTGGGGCAATGGCGCTGGCTATTTATGAAAATGGCGAGTATCTGGAAGCGATTGCCGTTATGCTGTTTTATCAGATTGGCGAGTGGTTCCAGGGCTATGCGGTTGGTAAAAGCCGCCGCAATATCAGCAGCCTGATGGATATTCGCCCCGATTATGCCAATGTAGAGAAAAACGGGAAATTGGAGCAGGCAGACCCGGACGAAGTAGGGATTGGAAGTGTGATTGTTGTACAGCCAGGAGAAAAAGTGCCGATTGACGGAATTATCGTTGAGGGCACTTCCAGCCTGAATACCAGCGCATTGACCGGGGAAAGCCTGCCCAGGGAGGCAAAGGTTGGCGATGAGGTAATCAGCGGATGTATCAGTATGACGGGTGTGTTGAAAATACAGACAACAAAGGAGTTTGGGGAATCCACCGTTTCAAAGATTTTGGATTTAGTGGAAAATGCAAGCTCCCGCAAATCAAAATCAGAGGATTTTATTTCAAAGTTTGCAAAAATTTATACTCCGGCTGTCTGCTATGCGGCATTGGCACTGGCATTCCTCCCGCCTGTTGTCCGTATGCTTTTTATGGGGCTGTCTGCTGATTGGGGAGTGTGGATTTACCGGGCATTGACATTCCTCGTTATTAGCTGCCCTTGTGCGCTTGTTATCAGTATTCCTTTAAGTTTCTTTGCGGGAATCGGCGGGGCAAGCAAGGAGGGCGTGTTGGTAAAAGGTTCCAACTATCTGGAAATCCTCTCCCAGACCAAGTATGTTGTTTTTGACAAAACCGGAACCATGACAAAAGGCGTTTTTGAAGTAAACGGGATTCACCATTCTACCATTGAGAACGAGAAACTGCTGGAATATGCGGCTCTTGCAGAAAGCGCTTCTTCCCACCCGATCAGCAAGAGCTTACGGCGGGCATATGGGAAAGAGATTAACAGAAGCCGTGTATCGGATATACAAGAAATCAGCGGAAATGGCGTAACTGCAAAGGTAGACGGCATGGAGGTTGCAGCCGGAAATGACAAACTGATGAAACACCTGAACATTCCTTATCAGGACTGCCATCAGACCGGGACGATCATTCACATGGCAATCAGCGGGAAATATGCTGGTCATATTGTGATTTCCGATATTATCAAACCGCATTCTAAAGCGGCGATTGCGGAATTAAAGAAAGCAGGCGTTGATAAGACTGTCATGCTGACGGGCGATGCAAAGAAAGTGGCAATTCAGGTTGCTTCCTCTCTTGGGATTGACGAGGTTTACAGCGAACTTCTGCCAGCAGATAAGGTTGAAAAAGTGGAAGAACTTCTGCGGGTGAAGCTGGGCAAAGCAAAGCTTGCATTTGTGGGTGACGGCATCAATGACGCGCCGGTACTTTCCAGAGCGGATATTGGTATCGCTATGGGAGCAATGGGTTCCGATGCGGCAATCGAAGCGGCGGATATTGTGTTGATGGATGATGATCCGATTAAGATTGCAAAAGCAATCAAAATTTCAAGAAAATGTCTGCGGATTGTTTATCAGAATATTACAATGGCGCTTGTTGTGAAATTCGCCTGCCTTGCATTAGGGGCTGTGGGAATTGCAAATATGTATCTGGCGATTTTCGCAGATGTGGGCGTTATGATTCTTGCGGTGCTGAATGCAATCCGTTGTCTGTTTGTGAAAAAGCTGTAAGAAAGGAGGGGTTCCTCTGGCGTAATATCAGGACAGTCAATTTTATGTTAGGTTAAAAGAATGCTCCCTAACCTTGTTACGGGTCTTACTTCCACAGAGAGGGCAAACTATCCATTCAATGCTTTTTGACAACTGCCTGCCCTCTCATTTTTAAATCATGCATTCGGTTGTCCATCATAAATTTCGTTTTTCTTGGGTCGCCCTCTGCACGGTAATCAGTTAAACTCTCTAAGTCAAATACAGAACCCCAGACCGTTTCAAAGTCTGGCTCATTGTCATACTGGCACATAAAGCCATAATCGCCCTTTAATAACTGCTTGGTGGTCTCAATATAATCCTCTTTTATCCGTCCCGAAGCAAAGCTGTCTATAACAACTTGATACCGTTTATGGGAATCATAATCATCCCCATTTGCATCATCATATGGCTTCATTGCATCGGATGTAAAACTGTTGACGGTACAAATGATTCTGCCATTCCCAAAACTTTCTGCATCACGGATTTTTTTCATAGACTGCTTTTTCAAGCAGATACCGCACGATGAAACAGGAATTAAATCCCGCCTGTATCTTATCAAGGCTGGTCATTACAAAAGTCATTGCAGCCGCAAGGCCATGTTCATTCAGTCCTTCCTCCCCGTTAATAAAAGAGGATGTCGTAATTCGAAATCTATTTCCGTTTTTCGGGGCATAGATTTCACTTTTGCTCCCCTCCCGCAGATAAGGCGGCAAGTCATTCAATCCTTAAATTTTCTTCCATATCCGAAGTCAAAGGGATACGGATGTCCACAATACGCAGGGGCGGCTTTTTTGCAATGCGATATGCCATAGCGCTTCCTCCTGCGATTTCAATCTTAAACTGAATGGACGGATATGCTTGCAGGACACTTCCCCCTAGTACAGCATTGCAGAAATAACAGTGAATACAGCACCCGCTATTTCTGCAACGCTGTACTAGCTTAGCTGCTGTTGGCGTGATGCCATGAACATTTTAAAAAGCCCGATTAAAAGAAGTCGGAGAGAAATATCCATATTTTAATGCAACGTCTATTACCCTGCTGTCTGCCCGCTGCAATTCAAATGCCGCCTGCGTCATTTTTGGGCGGCGTATGTATTCCGCCAAAGACACACCCGAAACATAGGAAAAAACACGCTGGAAATAATAGGGAGAACAACACGCAATGCGGGCTGCTTCATCATAGGATATATATGTCCGCAGACGCTTTCCCATTGGATAATGCCGTAAATTTTCATTTATCTATTGACATTGACCGCAGTTCTCCCAGGTGTGGAACAGGCTTTTTTTGACGGTTCAAACGCTGTCAAATCGTGTCGAACGGTTATGTACTTCATGGCGGCTGCCTCTGTCAGCCGCCACTTTTGTACTTACTGTGCGCTGATTGTATCAACGATGGACATATTTCGTATCCTTTTGATCGGCGCATGTACCGCTACAACAACCGAGAAAAGTACAATGAAAACAATTACCATCAGCTTTCCCCACGGGAGTAACCACGGGTCGCCCCATTGACGGCTTATCAACAAATCAAACAGGATCTTATTGCAGATTACTCCCAAGACAGCTCCTACAATACTTCCTGCGATTGCATAGGCAGCCGCCTCTGCAATAATCATTTTGGAAAGCTGACGGTCGCTTAAGCCGATGGCTCGGAATGCTCCATATTGTTTCGTACGCGCCGCAACACTCATAGCGATGCTGTTGATTATATTGAAAACTGTAATCAAGGCGATCAGCGCCAAAAAGCCGTAGAGGAACAGCCAAACGCAATAGTAAATGCTCAAAGTGCTGCTGTTATCCATCCGCTTGTCAACAAAGGAATAGCCTGCTCCATAGGTGCGGTGTATGGCATTTACCTCTGCATCCGCAGCGCAATTTGTTAGCTGCATATCAATAACCGTATAATCTGACTGTCCAGTTAATTGCCGGAATGTATCTTCGGAGCAAATAATCGTTCTGACATCCGCGGAATTGTAGAACGGACTATCAGAGAGCATCCCTACAATCTCTATTTCTGCCGTTTGCCCATTAAGGTTTAACGTTACTGTATCACCAATTTGGATAGTGTTCTGCGGCTCATACACGATCAGTCCAGTATTCAGTTTATTTTTCACCGTATCCAAAGAACCGCCCAGCATATAGTTCTTTGCCCACTCGAATTGCTTTTGTTCATAAGAAATCAAGTCTGTCTGCTGTTCCTGCCCATTGGCTGTCATTGGCACATTATACGCAAACATCCGGCCATACGCTGACTTGACAGCCGCATTATTTTTCAGTTCATCAAGATAAGCCCGATTGACAGAACAAGCATTATCTGGGCTTACGATAGATATATCTGGTGTCCACGGATGTAAAGGCCGCAGAGTATGGTTCATAAACTCAATGGTAACAGAAAAGGCAAGGAAAAGGACAATGCTAAGTCCAAAAGAGCCAACCATCAGGATAAAATTCTTGCGGCTTGCTTTTGCATGGTGAATACCAAGCGCGGCATCAACTTTGAACAGGTCTGTATTGGCTGCTTTCTTGACTGGCTGGGTATTATTTGCGTTGCCGGAAACCGCAGACAGTGGAGAAACCTTTGCGGCTCTCTTTGCGGGGGTACGAGCAGCCATGAGTACCGTCAATAGCCCAACTACCACACCTGCAATAATGCTTGGATAACTTGTACTGAAAAGAGGCATCGCACCAAAGTATTCCGGGCTTAAAAGCCGCAGGGCAAAGCAAAGTATCCATATCACAACAACACCAATCACAACACCGGCAGGAATTGCAGATTTGCACCAGGTAAGGGCCTCTTTTCGTACCATCCGCATAACCTGTTTAGGCGTTGCTCCAACACAGCGCATCAATCCATAAAATTCTGTACGCTGTGCTACATTACTGTTCAGACTGCTTGCAATCATCATAATACCCGCAAACAGAACGAGTACAAACAGGACAGCGGCGGCAGCGTAGACCTGTATCATAAAGGAACTTGTACTTTGGCCCAGCAGGCCAAGCAGCTTCGTATTTTCGGAAACTTGATCGCCTGATAAGCCGCATTGAGACTTCAAATGCTCAATTTTACTCTGTACGTTCACTGTACTGGCAAACTGAACATAGTAAACAGTAGGATAATCGGTTAGTCCGTCGCTCTCGTTCATCGAAAAAATGTCATACAGCTTTTCCGTTGTGCAAAATACGCCGTAGGTATCGCTGCTTATTAGATTGGCGGTATTTTCCACAAACCCTGACAATGTAAATATCAGTTTGAGGCCAGCGGGAGTATTGATCGTAATTTCATCCCCAATATGCAGATCAAGCATATCCTTGGCGCTCTCTGTCACCATCGCTTCATAATCAGTCTTTGGGAAAGTTCCCTCAGAAAGCATATTGGGAAATATTTTTGCAAACAGACGATCATTGCTGCCGCATAGGACAACTTCGGTTTCCGCTAAAGTGTACCCTTTTTTTCCGTCATAGTTAAGCACATTATACGGGGCAAGTGCGGCAACGTCAGGCCGTGCCGCTATGACCGCCGCATCTTCGCTGCTGATATTTTGAATACCGATATGCCAGTTTCCGGTTTCCGCCTGCGTTTTGATGATTTGACTGCGGATAAACATATCTGCCATGCCGAAAATGGCTGTTACCAAAAATACAGCCAGGGCAATACAGAAGATAGACATTCTGTTTTGCTTCTTATGCACCTTTGCGGATATGGGAACCAGATCAAGATAACGTTTCATCCGTTTTCCCTCCCAAATCTGTAAGGACACCATCTGTTACTCGGAATACCCGGTCAACGGAAGCTGTCAGGTTTTTGTTGTGCGTAATCATCAGGATCGTTTGCTGGTAATGCCGGGAAGCCCGTGTGAGCAGATCAATGACATCCTGGCTGTTCTTGCTGTCAAGGTTTCCTGTCGGCTCATCGGCTAAAATCAGCTTTGGTCTTGTAATGAGGGCGCGGCCAATGGCGACACGCTGCTGCTGTCCACCGGATAACTGGTTGGGCAGATGGCGGCTGCGTTCGGTCAGGCCCAGCAATTCCAAAATCTCTCGGACTTCTGCGGGGTCAGGCTTTCGATAATCCAAGAGCAAGGGGAACATGATATTCTGCTCTACATTCAGTTCAGAAACGAGTTGAAATGACTGGAAGATAAAGCCGATGTTGCGCCGCCGGAAAATCGTGCGTTTTTCCTCTTTCATGGAGAACAGATTTTGCCCATCCATGAGAACACTCCCAGAAGTTGGTGTGTCCAGAGCGCCGATGCAGTTTAGCAGGGTGCTTTTGCCTGAGCCGGACTCTCCGGCAACAGCGGCAAACTCTCCCTTGTTCAATGAAAAAGACACATTTTTTAGCGCGTCCACTTTGGCGTCGCCCTTACCATAGGTTTTACACAAATTTTGTACTTTTAGAATTTCCATAGGGTATCAACCTCCTTCACCAAAAAGATAGCAGATACAGCTTACAATCAGGTGAATTTCACCTTACAATTCCGTAAGGAAAGAAATTGTAAATGTCGTCCCCTCGTTCACTTCACTCTGTACCGAGATAAATCCGCCCTGTCCCTCAATAATAGATTTTGCCAGGGGCAGGCCCAGCCCAACACCTTGCGTATCAAGCGAATGTTTGCTTCGGTAAAAGCGTTTGAAGATATGATGTATGTCCTCCGGCGCAATGCCATTTCCATTATCAGATATGAATATGCGAAATATTGCTGGTGTACGCTCCCATATGATTTGAATTATTCCACCCGGCATTACATGGTCTAACGCATTTTTGATAATATTGCCAATCGCTTCACTTGTCCATTCCAGATCACAAACAAGCTGCTGTTCTGTATTTCCTTCAATCAGTATTTTTTTGTTTTCACTTTCTGCCCTTGTCGTTAATTCGTTGATGGATAGAGAAATTAATTCTGATATACGACAGTTGCTTTTCTCAAAAAGAATATTTCCGCTGTCTAACCGTGTGATTTTCAGCATGGATTGAATTAGCTGCTCCATACGCTTTAAGGCAATTCCGATTTTACCGGAAAACTCTTTGACCGTTTCAGGATGATCTGGCTCACCCGCAATGATTTCCTGATACATGGCAAGTGCGGCAAGGGGTGTTTTCAGTTGATGGGAAATATCGGAAATGGTGCTTTTCAAAAATTCTTTTGCGTTATGCTCTGTTTCATTTTTTGCTTGCAGCATTGTAGCAAGCTGTTGAATCTGTCCGAATAACTGATAAACTGCCCCCTCGCTGTTTTGCGGCAGATGGCAGGAATAGTCCCCGTTGATGTAATTCTGAATGATTGTTTCTGCCTGTTCATATAACCGTTTCCGCAGCCAGAAAAACAACAATGTTCCGATGAAAAGAACCACGGCCAGCAATAAGGAAATGACGATAATGGAATAAATGGAAGTATGTTGAAATTGAGTGATATAGGGCAAGCCAGAACTATTATTTTGGTTTTTTATACCAACTGCGGCTGACAATTCTTCTCCGGCTATGCTAATGCGGGTATTTGTGATTGCTGTTGCTATGATATCTCTTGAAACTCCCTGCTCCAAAAGAGAGGAAATAACTGCTTCATCATGCAAGAGGCACGTCACTTTCACTGCGTTTGTCTGATATAGATAGAACAACAGCCATGCTCCTACAATTAAAAAGCCAAAAGCAGCTAAGAAGCATCCATAAATTTTAATTTGCTTATCATGGTAAAAACTCATATAGCTGCCTCTTTCCATTGATAGCCAAACCCACGGACCGTTATCAGGTGCCTGGGATGCGAGGGGTCTGCCTCTACCTTTTCCCGGAGCCGCCGCACATAGACGGACAGTGTATTGTTATCGACAAAATTTCCCGCTTCGTCCCACAACTCACTCAAAATAATTTCCCGCGTAACGATGCGGTTTACATTTCGTACCAGGAGGCATAGCAGCCGGTATTCTGCGCTTGTCAGCTCCAAATTTTTACCGTTCAGCAATGCCCGACTTCCTAAGAGATTGATCGTTATATCTCCACATTCGATGACTGTTGTGTTGTCTGCGTTTGATACACCTGCTCTCCGAAGCAGCGCACGGATGCGGGAACATAACTCCCCTAATCTGAATGGCTTTGTAATGTAATCATCGCCTCCGCTGTCCAGGCCTCGGATAATGTTCACTTCTTCGTCAGAGGCAGTCAAAAAAATAATAGGGACTTGTTGGCCCTGTCTGCGTACTGCCTCACAAACGTCAAAACCTGTTCCATCAGGTAAAGTGACATCCAGAATGAGCAGGTCGTACTTTCCAATATTCCCGATGCTGTTGAGCGCTTCGGAAACAGTGCGAACAATTTCGGTCTCAAATCCGTTTTTCTTCAAAGAATACTTCAACCCGTCTACAAGGCATATATCATCTTCCAGCAACAAAATTTTACTCATCGTGCAGTCCCTTTCCACGTTTTGTTCTGCCGTCAATAGGTTTCTTGGCATCTTTGGGTATCAGCCAGATTGTTGCCATTTTTACAGCGCCAGGAATACGCCCATCAGCACAATAGTAATTTATCCATCGTGGGGTTACACCCCATTTTTCACTTGCTTCTTTCAAGGTCATATACTCCATGTTGCACCTCCGATATTTGCATTTTACTTCTTTTATTCGAATAAAGCAAGCGTAAAAATGTAACTACGGACATGATGCAGCACGGACTGGACACCGGCTGTCAGTTCTGGCATCCGGTGTTTTTAGGCATAAGTATTAATCTGGCTTATGCTTAATACGGTGATAATCGGAAATGATGTTTCCTAATGTAATGCTTTCTAAACTTTGGCATAGGTCATTTCTTATTTTCTCATAAGAGCAGTCCAATACATTATGGATATTTTTTCCTATGGGGCATAGCTGCGAAGGCAGTGAATGAATGCCTATAAGTTTGGAACTAAAGGCTGGCTCTATCGCTTTACATATACGGTATAAGGTCACCTCATCCGGCGGACCGTTCAGTGTTGTTCCGCCTGTCCCGAATTTCACAGATATTATGCCATCTTTTTTCAATGAACTTATAATATTGCGGATTGTGACAGGATTGATCCCAGTTGATAACGCCAGAAGTTCACTGGTTACCTTCTGCTTATCCCCATATTCATAAATAAAAATAAGACAGTGAATCGCAACCGAACATTTTGTACTGATATGCATGACATTACTCCTTTCCACGTTCGATTGTAGCATATATTTTTATTGCTGTAAATCTTGACACTACACCATGTGCCTGTTATAATGGTGTAAATTTTAGATTTACAGGAGGAACAAGTATGAAAGTTTCACAGATTATTTTTAGCCCGACAGGAGGAACGAAAAAGGGTCTTTGCGCCAGACAGTGCCCTGCACAGGCAATCAGCAAAGAAAATCCGAAAGTTACGGACAGTAAAAAATGTATTTCCTGTATGCGCTGTGTCGTACAATGCCCGCAGTCATCCCGTAAAGTAAATGGGGCTATGGTTTCTGTTGCGGCATTGGCAATGAAAAAAGCCTGTTCAACAAGGAAAGGGAACGAGCTTTATATTTAATTTGCTTCCGGTTATATCCAATGCCATATGATATAGTCTAAAACCGCAGAAAAATAAGAGTGACGAAGTACTCCCATCTCCTAAACCCTCTTACAAAATCCGCAGTGTTGGTTTATCATCATCTTAGAAGCCGGAGGATATTACACGTCCGATGGATTATTTTCTAAATGATGATGAACAGCAGGTACTTTTGCAGGAGCGGCTTAATATTCTGCAAAAGTACCGTACAGGGATTGAAAAACAAATCAATCCTTTATGGGAAAATGAAGTTTCTTCCGCTCATTCTGCAAATGTAAAAAGAATGATTGACCTTGTAGATGCTGAAATAACAGGGACATTAATATAAAATCTTATAACTCGTTAATCGTTGCTGTAATCTGCATATTACGTATACGTTTTGCCGGCGCATAGACTGATATAATACAAGAAAAAGCAACCAACAACAATACAATGACAATAGTACTAAAAGGAATATTCCATACGCCGCCAAAATGAGTAATAACAATCTTCATGTAAATTAGATAATGAAGCAGCAGTCCAAGTATAATTCCAACAGTCGTACCGCAGATAGCGTATGTGGCGGCTTCAGCAGTTATCATTTTTGTAACCTGCTTGCTTCCCATGCCAACAGCACGCATAGCCCCATATTGTTTAATTCTTGCAGATACCCCCATTGAAACGCTGTTCATAATGTTCAATATGGTTATTAGAGAAATGATAGCAAGAAAACTGTACGCCGCAATTCGGAACACCCAATAGGAACCACTGACTTCATCATTTTCCTCTCTATTGTCTGCAATTACATTTCCTTCTGATAAATTATAAATTTTGTTTATCGCTGAATCAGATACATCTTTTTCCAATACAACACTTAACATAGCATAGCCTTGTTCGCCCATTAGACGTATGTAGGTTTCTTCCGAACATACTATAACCGCCGAACCACTAACACTTCCTACACCCTCGGACATAACACACGCAACTTCAAGTTCTTCTGTTCCTATTTTTATTTTATCTCCCACATCCAGTCCTGTATGGTCGCTGTAAATTGCCATTACATATTGAGAATTTCCGTACACTTTTGATAGATTTCCGCTTACAACGGATTTCTTGAAGCTGGCCATCATGGAATCCCCATAGGAAAACAAATCAACCGTTGATACATTTCCATTAATTTCTGCGGGATATTCTATGCTGTACATCATGCCAAAAACAGACTCTACCCCCGATATTTCAGAAATTTCTTCTAATATGCTTTTGTCTATAGAATTAGATTCATCTTGACTGTTAATCGTAATGTCTGGAGTGAAATCACTCACTGAGGGTAACAGCTTATGAACAATATCAAGACACGCCGAAAAAGTCAAAAACAGCATGATTGTAAGTGCAAAGGAGCCTGTCATAAGAATTAAATTTTTCTTAGTTCCTGTTGCATGGTGGACACCAAGAGAAGTTTCTACTTTGAAAAGCCTTGTATTTGCCGCATGGACGATTTTTTTGTTTGTTTCTGCATTGCCGGATATTGCCGCTATGGGCGAAACTTTTGCTGCCTGTTTAGCCGGGGATTGTGCTGCAATAAACACGGTAATGATACCTATGGCTGCCCCGCAGAGGATACCGCTTATACTTACTGAAAATAGCGGCATATCTACCCATTCGCCTTTTACAATAAATTTTAATATCAGACACGATACCCAACAAGTTACCGTTCCCAACGCGCAACCAATAGGAATTGCTGTCTTACACCAATTCAGTGCTTCAAGCCTTACAAAACGTACAATCTGTTGCTTGCTTGCACCAATGCAGCGCATCATTCCGAAAAATTTTGTCCGTTGTGCAACATTACTGTTCATGCAGCTTGAAATCATAAAGATTCCTGCAATCAGTATAATGACAAAACAAGCTATCGCCAAAGGATAAAATTCATTTACTCTTTCGTCGCTGCTCGCTCCTAACAGGCTCAAAACAGACGTGTTTTCATCAATATTTTCAGATGTGAGTGCATATTGTTCTTTTATACCGGCAATCGTTTTTTTCAAATTGTTCTCATTTTGAAACCGAATATAAAATTGAGATGTAGGTTCTACGCTATTTAAATTTCTCACTTCATCAAACGTTGCTCTGCACATATACATACAGGTTCCGTCAATAATGTCATTAAATTCCTCATCATCTTCATAAAACCCGGATATCGTATAATTAAAATCTCCCGCAGGCGTATTTAAGATAATGTTGTCGCCTATCTGGACGTTGAAAAGCTCCTTTGCATCTGCACTAATGGCAATTTCCTTTTCATTTTGTGGGTAGGAGCCTTCCAACGGATAATTCACAATATCTGCGACATAAGATTCTTCGACACCATACAACACAACATTTTTTCCGTTGATATAATAGCCGCAATCTACATCTGCATTTATTGCATCATACCATGAGGAATATGCCACATCAGCGTCATCTATAATCTGTTCTGCTTTATCTTCCGGCATATTTTGAAGGGCAATATGCCAATCCCCGTGATTACTCCGCATTGCGGTTACTTGTCCGTCTGTCCACATCTCTACCAAAGAAAAGATTGCCGTTACAAGGAATACGGCAAGAATAATACAAATGCGTGTCATGCGGCTTTGCCGCCTGTGTACCTTTGCGGAAATTGGAATAAGGCTTAAATAGCTTTTCATTCGCGGCACCTCCCTAAATCGGTCAACACACCGTCCGATACCTGCAATATCCGGTCTGCGCTCTGTGCAATACTTCTGTTATGGGTAATCATAATAATGGTTTGCTCATATTTCCTTGACGCTTCTTTCAATAAGGTAATTACTTCGCTGCTGTTTTGTGTATCAAGATTCCCTGTCGGCTCGTCTGCAAGGATTAACGATGGGCGTGTAATCAATGCACGCCCGATCGCCACCCTTTGCTGCTGTCCGCCGGACAACTGGCTCGGCAAATGGTTGCGGCGTTCTTTCAGATTAAGAACAGCAAGAAGTTCTTCCAGATATTTTTGGTCCGGCTTTTGATAGTCAAGCAGCACTGGGAAAATGATATTTTGCTCCACCGTAAGCTCCGGCACAAGGTTGAACGCCTGAAAGATAAAGCCGATATTCCTACGACGGAAAACGGTAAGTTTGCTGTCGTTCATGGAAAAAATTTCTTTGCCGCCAATCGTGACTTTACCAGATGTAGGCGTGTCAAGTGCGCCTATCATATTAAGCAGCGTACTTTTGCCAGAGCCGGATTCCCCGACAATAGCCACATACTCGCCCTTTGGAACGGAAAAGCTGACGTTTTTCAAAGCGTGTACGGCGGTTTCTCCGTTTCCGTAAGTTTTACAGATATTGCTGACTTCTAATAAATTCATGTGTAAACACCTCTTTCTGTTTTGATAGCCCCAATATAACAGAGAAATCCTACACCTATATTACAATTACCCTACAATTTTGTTGGAATTAAAAAATTCATCGTGAAAGAGGCTCCCATACCTAATGTGCTGTCAACTTCAATCGTCCCATTGTGAGCTTCTACGATTGCTTTTGTCAAAGGCAGCCCAAGGCCAATCCCCTGTGTGTCTTTAGAAAAGCGGCTTCTATAAAACCGCTTAAAAATATGGTGTAAATCTTCTGGACAGATGCCGAGACCGTTGTCTTTCACGGTAATCTGGACAACAGACGCAAAAGACTTCCATTCAATACAGACGGAATCACCCTTTTCTGTATGGTCAAGGGCATTCTTCACAAGATTGCTGATTGCTTCCATGATCCAGCTACGGTCACATAAAAGAGTTGTTTCCCCATTTCCCGACAGAAAAATTTCCTTTCCTTCCTGCTTGGCACGAAACAGGAAATGCTTTTTCACACTTTCCACAATTTCCGACACATTCTCCAGAGACTTATCTAACACAATCGTGCCTGCATCCAGTTTTGTAATTTTCAATAGATTTTGTACAAGTCCTTCAATACGGTCAAGTTCCTGTTCGGAAAGTCTGGAAAACTCCTGAACTGCCCCCTGTTCTTCCGCTTCGCCCTGTATCAGCCCGATATAAATATTCAGGGCGGCAAGCGGTGTCTTTAACTGGTGCGAAATATCAGATATTGTATTCCGCAGGAATTTCTTTGCGCTTTTTTCGTTCTCTGCATGGGCATTTAAGATAGCAACCAAAGAATTTACTTCATGGAACAATCTGTATAATTCGCCCTCATCATTACATTCAATCGTAACATCTTTGTTACCGGATATGTATTCTGTTATCTGCGATATGGCATTTTCCATAATTTGATGCTGTTCTCTAAAATATCCAAACAAAAGCGCCAGTATTGCGGCGCTCATCAGCAAAAAGCAAATCATCGTAAAAGCTGCCGCATTTTTAACTCCAAAACCTATAAGCAACGCCGAAGCCAACATAAAAAAGCAAATACATAACAAAACACTTCCAAAAAGTAGTTTGATTTTCCGGTTTACAAATATTTTCATCCTGCACCTCAATCCACAGCGTTCCATTTATACCCCATACCACGGACAGTAACGATCCGTTTCGGTTCTCCCGGATTATCCTCAATTTTTGTACGAAGCCTGCGGATATACACTGTAAGGGAATTATTATCTATATAGCTTTCGTTACAGTCCCACAATCTGCTTAAAATCTGTTCTGAAGAAAGTATCTGGTCAGGGTTTTCCATAAACAGGCACAGCAGCTTATACTCACTTGCTGTCAGTTCAACCAATTCTCCCCTTTTATATACTTCACCTTTTAAAAGCCGGATATTGATACCGCCTGAATTTAATTCTGTAACAGCAGTGTTAAAATTTTCACTCCTGCGGATCAGGGCGTTGATTCTCGAAAGGAACACTGCCAGCTTGAACGGCTTCGTGATATAATCGTCACCCCCGATATCAAGCCCCATGATAATATCTGTTTCTTCCTCAGCGGCAGTGAGGAACATAATGGGCATTTTTGATGTCTGCCTTATTTTTTTGCAGAAATCAAAACCGGAGCCGTCAGGAAGCGATACATCCAAAACAGCCAGATCATATTCTTCCTTTTCCCACAATGCATCTGCCTCCAAAGTAGTGCGGGCAACCGTTATTTCATAGCCCTGCTTTTTTAAGGCAAAAGAAAGCCCGTTTATCAGGCTCAAATCATCCTCCAGTAAAAACAGCCGTTTCATTTGCTCTCTCCTTCCTTTCTTCCCTTTATTCTCCCACCCGCCGGTTTTGGAGCATCTTTCGGAATCAGCCACATACGGCTGAATTTTGCCACTCCAGATATGCACCCATCCTCACATAAAACACCCCATTTTTTTGCGGCTGCTGGCGCATAAATATACTCAAACATTCTTACTCACTCCTTCTCAAATTTCTAACAGATATAATTATATGCGTCTAACCGAATAGTTTCAAGTGTTTAAGGCAAGCATTGTAGAAAAATCCAAAAGTTTTGATTTTTCCATAATGCTTGTCTTTTGGTCTTTGGTTCGGAATAGTGTGGTGCTGGCGGCCTATCTCTTGTTTTCGGTTGCTTGCTTCTTTACCGTACATGAGCATTGTGCTATGGCGTGTTCCGTAGAGCGGTTTGGGTGGAAGCCGTTGGAACGCTCATGGAACTTTGCTGGCAGGTGGAACTTGTATTTAAAAGACTAAAGCCGCTGCTTCAATTAGGCAGTATCCCAACAAAGACAGAAGAAGCCAGGGAGGTCTGGATTAATGGGAAAATCTTGCTGTCGCTTCTGACTGAAAAATATCTTGGGGATATTGATTTTCCCCCTCTTGGAACATCCGCAGGGAACCGAAGCATATGGAAGGAGCCGAAACTTGTATCCTTTCTAATTTTTTTGATGATACTGCCAAACATCCAGACAATGTCTTTTGATATTTTGGAACTGGTAAAGATGCCGTTTATTGAGAAGCGAAAAAACGTCCGTCAGCCCAAAAGGAACATATGGATTGATTATGACCAACAGTTAACAGGGGATACTACTTGTCAAGTCAGGAGGCAGATTTATGGCACAACAGGAAACAATTTTTGGCAAATGGGCAAAAGAACGCGGCATTATGGAATCTGAAATGAAGAGGAGCATTTCAGAGAGGATAAGACAAGGGACGAATGACCCTGATCAGGAAAAACAGGATCAGGGGAAAGCAATACCTTGTGCTGGTGAAATGCCAACACCAGAAGAATGGCTCAAATATGTAGTTGAGAAACTTAAAGAAGACGGAAGGGACGATTTACTGCAATGGCATTCAGAAAGGTAATTTACAATAGTGGACTGCAGATTGTAAAAAAGGAATTGTTAAAAAAATGTGAAATGACTCCCCTTATAATTGACTTTTGGTAAACAGAGGTGTATTAGAATTCTAATTATTTTGAGGTGCGGTTATGGATGAAAAGAAATTGATGGAACAGTATGACAAAATGAACCGGAAGATGCAGCGGCATTTTTCAAGCTATTTCTCTGATTCCCAATTAACCAGTATTCAAGGGATTGTCCTTCATTACATTATTGTTGAAAAGGACAGAGGGGATATTTTCCCAAAGGATTTGGAAGAATTTTTGGGGATTAAAGGATCATCTGTCACCAGCCTGATCAACAATCTGGAGCAGGGGGGCTATCTGCGGCGGGAAAGTCTGGAATCGGATGGCCGGTATAAGAAATTAGTGCTGACAGAAAAGACCAAGGGGATGCAGGAGGATATACTGAAACGGGTATATAATTACATACACAGTATGTTTGTGGGGATACCGGAAGATCACCTAAAAATTTTTGAGTCTGTAATCCTGCAAATGACTAAAAATGCTGACGGATAAAAGCACACTTCTTTTTTATCCATATACTTAGAATTCTATTAAATTTATAATGGAGGAATGGAGATGATATTTTTTGCTTACAAAAATAAAAACTGGATTGCGGCCAGCACGTTCTGTTCCGCTTGCAAAAGGTTATTTTTTTGCCCGATTAGTTAGAAATCTAAGTAATTTGATTTTTGCTAAATAGTTCGAAAAACAATGTATATAGGAGGATGAAGTATCATGAATAAGGCAACAACTGTGGAAAATCCGCTTGGATATGAACGGGTGGGGAGGCTGCTGGCAAGGTATGCCATCCCAAGTATCATAGCTCTGATCATCAATTCCCTTTATAACATGGTGGACCAGATTTTTATTGGCCAGGGCGTAGGTTTTTTAGGAAACGGGGCAACGAACATTATCGCCCCAATAGCGACGATCACGATTGCGATCCCCACGCTTTTTGGTGACGGACTTGCAGCTTTTTTTAGTCTCAGCCTTGGAAAGGGAGAGGGTGAGAAAGCAGCGAAAGGACTTGGGACATCAATCATTTATGGAAGTATCTTTGGCATTATCTGGACCGTTATCGCTTTTGCTTTCTTAAGGCCGTTATGCCTGATATTCGGAGCCACGGAAAATCTCCTTCCCTATGCTCTTGATTATGGGCGCATCATCGTAATCGGATTTACGTTTCAGATTGTCGGAAATACCATTAACAGTGCGATCAGGACAGACGGAAGTCCGCGTTATGCCATGCTTTCCATGATGATCGGGGCAATTCTCAACATCATTCTTGACCCGATTTTCATCTTTGTGTTCCACTGGGGCGTTGAAGGTGCTGCGATTGCCACCATTATTAGCCAGTTGTTCGGACTTTTGTTTAACATCGCTTATCTGTTCCGGCTGAAAACGATCAAACTATCCAGACAGTCTTTTACTTTTGATAACCGGACTGCTGGAAGAATCGCAAGCCTTGGATTTGCAAGCGGGGCCAACAACCTGACTTCAACGGTGGTGGCATTTGTATCAAACAATCTGATGACAAAATACGGCGCTCTCTCTCCTTATGGTGCAGATATTCCGCTCACAACCTTCGGCTTGTGTATGAAAGTGAGTATGCTTGCATTTTCCATTGGCATTGGCGTTGCAAGCGGCTGCCAGCCGATCATCGGGTTCAATTACGGCGCAAAGAAATATGACCGTGTGAAAAAGACCTTTTTGCTGGGTGCAGGAGTTGCTACGATCATAACCTTTGTTTCATGGATCATTTTCCAGTGTTTCCCGCTGCAGCTTATCCGGATATTCGGGACGGAATCTGCGCTGTATGAGGAATTTGCGGTCAAGTGTTTCCATATTTATCTGCTGCTTACATTTTTGAATGGCCTGCAGATGTGTGCTGGTGTATTATTCCAGGCAATCGGGCAGCCCATGAAAGCAGCGATTACTTCCTTGTCAAAGCAGATAATCTTTTATATTCCGGCTATGCTTATTTTGTCTCGCTTCTTTGGGTTGACGGGTATTCTGATGGCAGGGCCTGTCGCAGATGCTTTGGCTTTTATCCTTTCAGGAGCATTTTGTTTTAAGGAAATTAAGAAAATGGAGCAGATAAACGAAAATGCGTCCTAAATAGTTTATACGATTGAGAAAAAATTTTTTCTATTATGGCAGTTATCGTAAGTATATCCTTGCTCATTTCATGCCTGCGGATGAATACAGAGCATATTTTTCTCTGCGTACTTACGCTGATCCTATTCATGCTGCCCCATGTTCTGAACAGATGGCTAAAGCTGTATATACCGCCGGTTATGGAGATCGTCATAGTGGCTTTCATTGTCTGCGGGATTGTTTTAGGGGAGGTTGAAAACTTTTTCGTCCTCTTCCCCTATTGGGACACCATTATGCACACAGTAACCCGGTGGATGCGGTAAAACTGCCCCGCCAGCTCCTCCTCCAAATCCCCAATCTTCGCATAGTATTCCATATTCCCGTTTTTCAGGTACAGGATGATATTGTGGTTCCGGCTTTCCATGTAATAAATGTCATTGAGCGGTATCGCCTTTCCCTCACCGCCATACTGGATCACAAGTTTTTTCTTCCGCTGTTCCGCCTCCGAGACGATCTGCCCCGCCGCCCGTCCAAACACCTCTGCAAATTTCTGTTCGTCCACGGGCTTTACCAGATACTGGAACGCCCCTACGTCAAATGCGTCATATACATATTTTTCATACCCTGTTACAAAAATGATGATGGGCTGTTTCTGTGCCTCCATACCCCGGATACGCCTTGCCAGCCCCATGCCCTCCAGATCCGCATCGGAGCCGCCCATCTCTATGTCCAGAAATATAAAGTCATGCTCCTTACCGTCCGAAAGGTACGCATCGGCAGAGGCATATTCCGTTATACTGCATTCCCCGCCCTGCTTTTTGATGAGCGAAACGAGGTAAGACCTTATATTTTTTTCATCATCACACACCGCAATTTTTATCGTTTCTGCCACCTCCAGTCTTCAACTAACTTATCGGAAAATACGGGCGATTTCTAACGTCTACTTCGTGAATGGTTAATCTGGCTACGTGAATCGCAGATTTTAGTCTAAACTGCCCTTATTATTCCCCCGCAAGGGCGGCACAAACGCAAACCGCCGTGTAAGCATATTACCTCTGATTTCCCCGCTTTCCAAGCGGTTTTCTGAATAGGAAAAGGGCCTGTGAGCCCTTTTCTCTTTCTCCTTAGTGCAGTTTCAGTAACCGGGATATGTTTTCCCCCAATGCCATTTCCGCCGCCCGCTTGTCCGGGCTTACAAATTCGATGAGCTGCCTGTATAAATATGGTTCCCCATAAGGCGCATCTGAACTGTAAAGGCATCTTTCCGGCAGTTCGGTCAATGCCATTTTTGTGGCAATGGAGGCAAAAGCCGCCGAAAGGTCTAAGTATACATTTCCATGCCCTTTCGCAAATTTTATGACTTCCATCCAGTTTGAGCCTCCTAAATGTCCGAAGATAACGGGAATGTCGGGATATTTTTCACATAAGTCCATCAGAAGTTTTATCCCGTCCATCGTAACCGGGTGGAAGGTATGTACCCAGACCGGATAAATCCTTGTAGCCATCAATGCCTGAAATACAGTGTCCAACTGCATGATCTGCTGCTCGTTTCCGGGCGTAAACTCGCCGATTCCATATAAAGAATTGGAAGTAATCTGTGCATCAATCCATTCTTCCGTTTCCTCCAGCCCCATCCCTAAAGGAACGGAACCGAATCCCAAAAAGCGTTCCGGGTATTCCCTTACTGCCTCCACAACTTCCGAGATGTTCTTTTTCAGGCGGCGGATGTTATCCTCCTTACTGTTGGCTCCTGCCAGAATCTTATTCAAAGCTGCCATTTCTTCTTCCAGCTCCTTTAATGTGCTGGCTTTCTCCGGGTGCGGCGCGGTGCAGAATAATACCGTCTTATCCACTCCCGCCGCATCCATTTTATCCAACTGCATTTTTACGGGGAACATGATATGTTCGTGGCTGTCTATCACCATTTTCAGAACCTCCTTGACAATTTTGGTATATTGACGTTAGCATTAAGGAAAGCTAAAATCAAGTACGCACTTTTTTGAAATAAGGTTTCCTTTTTGAAACCGTGTGTGGAAAGGGGCAATACATAATGGCAAAGGTGCAGGCAGTGGATAAGCAATGCCCGGTTGAACTTGGGCTGAATATCCTTAGCGGAAAATGGAAACTGAAAATATTATGGCATCTCTCCAAAGGCACAATCCGTTTTAATGAATTACAGCGGCTCTTGGGCAACATCACCACCAAGACGCTGACGGAGCAGCTCCGGGAACTGGAGGAACAGGGAATCATCCTGAGAACTGTTTTCCCGGAAGTCCCTCCGAGGGTTGAATATTCGCTTAGCAAAATAGGATGCACCCTGAAACCGATTTTAGGTGAGTTATGTGAATGGGGAAAGACCTATCAGGAATACCAGCAGAAAAAAGAAGATTTGGAGGTTTTACAATGAGCAAGCGCGAGGAAATTATCAGATTATGGTTTGATATGTGGTTACAAAAAAATGATTCAGGTATATCCAAAATATTCTCTGAAAATGCCGTTTACACGGAAAGTTGGGGACCCGAATACCACGGTGCTGCCAAAATAAAACTTTGGTTTGATGAATGGAACACCCGTGGCACTGTCCTGCAATGGGATATAAAGCAATATTTCCATAAGGGAAACCAGACTATCGTAGAGTGGTATTTCAAAAACACAATGCACAATGGGAAAGTGGAAGCATTTGACGGAATGTCACTCATTGAATGGACACCAGATGATAAGATACAGTCGCTAAAAGAATTCGGGTGCAACACGGATAATTACGATCCTTATCAATGCGGAAGCACACCGCAATTTAAGGAAGAATCCGCAATGTGGTTCTAATTTTAGATTTATTTTTCATTAAGTTTTTACCGCTTTACTCATATACGAACACGGAAACCCTTATATTATCACGAAAACTCCCATCAAGTAATACCCCCTCTATAGGGGCATTGCCTGAAAAAATTTATAATTTTTTCAGCAATGCCGGAAAAGGCTGGAACCTTTTCCGTGAAGAATAGCAAGCACTGCCTGTGTTCCCTCACAGACTCCAATTTTTCAAATTTCCCCGAAGCGGGAACTTGAAAATATTGGCTTGTAGGGGGCATATCCCCATATGCACTAACTTTGTTGCTGCAAATTCATAAAATTCATGGTATAATCAAAAAGGGTGATTTTATGGATACAAATGATTTAGTAAAGCTGCTGCCGTCAGGTTATGAACAGGC
>CAJTCR010000053.1 GCA_910574915.1 Eubacteriaceae bacterium | reverse complement strand
TTGATATCGCGTTCAGGGAGGATGAAAGCCGGATCAGGGCTGGAAATGCAGCAGAAAACATGAATATGGCACGCCATATAGGAGTAAATCTGCTGAAACAGGAAAAAAGCTGTAAGATGGGGATTGCCAGCAAAAGAAAGAAATGCGGGTATGACATGGCTTACCTTTATAAAGTATTGGGCGGATTAAATACTGGAATAAAATAGAGGGTACGAATTAAATACATCGTTTCACACATGGCAGAACCCCATGTCTAGTTATTATACGCAAAATAATTTAACCATCGCATCTTTACGTATAGTTTTAATCGTGAAAACTGATATCTCCAAATTTATAAAAAGTTTATAAAACCTGCGTTTACCGTGCTGGTCATCTGCATCTGTATTGACAATAATATCCGCTCCTTGGCGCAGGCATTCATTCACACCTGCCATAAATCCTTTTGCCAGCCCTTTGTTCCGCTTAAAGCTCACAATGTAATGAACACCCCAGTCTTTTGCAACTGCAACGGTATTGTCTGTACTCCCATCATTAATAACCAGATATTCGACTGCATCAATTCCTTCTATATGCTTTGGAAGGTCATTCAGGGCAATCTCCAAAGTATCTGCCTCGTTATAACATGGTATCTGAATGATTAATTTCATCTTTTCTCCCCTTAGATCACTATTCCTTGGACAGCCCATAAACTGCATAGTTTACGGTTTCCATTTTCAATTTTTCACCTGCCATTAGTTCTTTGAAAGATTGAGGGACAACCACATGCGTAACAATCCCCCGTAAAGAATGCAAATTATCCATCGATGAAAAGGCATAAACTTTCTTCTGTGGATTCATAAGCTGATAGGAAAAAGCATCATAACTATTTTCCAAATAAACACCAAAGCAGGCAATGCGATGCTCCTGTATATACTGGTTCACAGATCTTGCCTCCTCATTTTGCGTTGGGTAATCCGCTACAAGAGCATGATCTTTGCAAAGCTGGTCTACATTTACAACAGCATGATATCCCGTATATACAAAACTTGCAAAAATCAGAACATATGCTGCTACTGTATATATCCTTCTATCCATCCAAAGCAGACACAAAATAACCAGTGTCACTCCAACATGGCATATGCTGACAGCCAATACTGAAAACTCTAAATTAGGGCATGAATACAGCGATAACAATGCTGCAACACTAAAATAATTCACCCCATTTCCCTGAATCATCTGTGTAAAAGAATAGACTGCCGCAGAACAAGCTAAGATCAGAACTATTAAAAGAATTACTTCCTTACGTGTATCCTGCTTTTTTCTTAACGTATGGATTTCCGACAATCCAGTTAAAATAAAAAAACTGAATGTATTCTCAAAATATCTGCCATAAAAAATGACATCTATTCTGCCTCCCGCAGATTCCATACTTCTAGCTGTTGTAAATACTGAAATACACATACTAAATCCCAGGCTTAATATCGCAAAAATATATAAAAAAGAATATGTATCTGCTCTTTTTCCCATTTTGCTGCTCAATCGCATATTTGTAATTTTTCTGCCTGTAGAAATGATTCCCATACCTGCCACAGAAAATGTCCCTATCAGCAAATACCAGCTTTCGCCTATTATATTCTGCACAATTGATAATATTTTCCCTAAACGCAGCATCGTAGGAACTCTTTTAGTCATAGCCTGATACGTATTCGCCGTATAGGCGTAATCCCCCATTTCTTTTTTCAGAAGCCAGTCATCAACAAACAAACTAACTGCCAAACAAATAAGAAGCGGTATGAGAAAATGCAATACCTCTTTCACATCTCTATTTTTTATATACAGCATTAGCAGCATACACAAAAATGCTACAACGATTCCCAAAGTCCTGTGATGGACAATATACATATATCCACAACAACACCCACTAAGAATTCCCCATTTGCTTTTATTTGAATCTAAATATGCTGCAATCAGCCACAGGCAAAATACATCCAGAAAAAATAATAATGATTCAGACAGCGCAACAGATGTACCCAGTATATAGGATGGGTAAACAGATACAATCAAAGCACACGCCATCACAAATCGTCTGTCCAACAGATCGAATATTTTTTTCCCAAGAAAATATGCAAATACAAATGTCAATGAACAAAATACTGCATTGATTATAATTGCCACCTTTGCCATGATAATCATATTCCCAGATGCTATCAAAAATGGAATCATAAGCCACAAGCTGTATCCCCAGGAATAATACATAGAAGTCGTTTTTGCTACTTCCGACCAGTCATATCCTGTAAAAGTAGCCGCATGAAGCCAGTATCCTGCTGTATCAGTGCAAATCCATCCTACAAAATGATTGATGACTGCTATATGTATAAAAAAGCTGACCAGCCACCCTGCTGTTAACCACACCTTTTCTTTTGGAACTGTCTTATCTGCCTGAAATTGAACCATCTTCCATCTATCGCTTTCTCTATCTTCTTCTGTAATTATCTTCTATTTCCTACATCATATGCTCATTATGTAACACAAAACTGATTAAGCGCCTCAATAACATAACTTTGTTCTTTTTCCTGCATTCCATAATATAATGGAAGGGAAAGTACTGTTTTCGCATATTTTTCAGTAATAGGAAAACTGCCTTCTATCATATGCAAATCTTGATATGCTTCTGATAAATATGGCGGAATTGGATAATGAATAATAGTTCCAATCCCCTTTTTTTCTAAATAAGTAATCAATTCTTCTCTTCGATCTGTACGAATCACAAACTGATGCCAACTATGTGAAGCACCCTCTCTTATTTTTGGCAAAATAAGATTTTCATTTTTAATTTCACGCAGATAACGGCTGCATAGCCTGCTTTTTTCATTCAGTAATTCATCCATATGCCGCAGGCGCACCCTAAGTAATCCTGCCTGTAATTCATCCAGTCTTGAATTTGTACCTGCTACTTTATTGTAATAGCGCCTCTCACTCCCATAATTGCGAAACACTCTGACATCCTCTGCTATTTTTTCGTCGTTCGTAACGATAGCCCCTCCATCACCAAAAGCCCCCAGATTTTTAGACGGATAAAAAGAAAAACAGCCAGCAGCACCGAATGTTCCTGTCATCTGATTTCCATAACATGCTCCATGTGACTGCGCACAGTCTTCAATAACCTTTAACCCATAACGGTCTGCTAACTCCATAATAGGCGTCATATTAGCAGCTTGGCCATATAAGTGCACAACTAAAATTGCTTTTGTTTTTTTTGTAATCTTTTCTTCGATTTTAGCAGCATCCATATTAAAATATTCATCTGGTTCTGTAAAAACAGGAATGGCGCCATTGATCGTTATTCCCATAACACTTGCTATATAAGTATTGCCTTGTACAATTACCTCGTCTCCTCTGCCAATGCCAAGAACCCTGAATGTAATCCACAAAGCATCCAAGCCACTGGCAACACCGACACAATATTTTGCACCTGTATATGCAGCAAACTCTCGTTCAAACTCAAACACTTCTTTTCCTAATATATACCATCCTGAACGCAGCACTTCCAATGCCTTTTGTTCCAATTCATCCTGGTGCAGAAAAAAACCTCTGTCCAGTCTGTTTGACACAACTTTCACCCTAATTGCTCCTCTCCAAATGATTAAAATATTCTTTCCGCAAAATACGGTACCACCGCAATGACCGATACTTTCCTCTTAAAAATAAGCAGTTTTTAGACTCCCCTTCGTATATAAAACCTGTTTTTTCATAAAATCTGACCGCTCTTTCATTATCCGACAATACATTCAAATATACTCTTTCCAGTTCTAATTCTGCGAATGCTATTCTTAAAACCTCCCTTGTTGCCCACGCAGCAATTCCCCTACCCTGCGCCTTTTGCCGAAGACTGATTGCATATTCCCCATTACGGTCCGACAAATTAATATTTTTTAAGCTAACCGTTCCCAAATATTCATCCTTCTCGTCTGCAACTGCATAATGAAAGTCTTTTTTTGCATTCATCTGTATTTTGGCATTTCTGATAAAACCAATTACATCTTCCAGATCTCTATCTTTAATTGGAATGCGAAAACATTTCTGCATATCTGGGTCATGCATCCACTCCATCATCCCGGCAGCATCTTTTTCTAATAGATTTCTTAAATACATTCCTGCTAATTCTCCTGTTTATTTTCATCTTCAATGATATAAGGCGGCCTATTCCTGGAAGCATCAAACGTTCTCCATAAATATTCTCCTAATATTCCAAGGGTTAACATAATAACACCAAAACTGAATAAATTGAAAATAAATAAAGTTGTCCACCCACTTACTTCAATCATTCCCATAATCTTAAACACCACTTCCAGCACACCCCAAATCAAAGAACCTAAAAAAGAAATAATCCCGATTGCAGATACTGCCTGGATTGGAAGTGTAGAAAAGCTGAATAGCGTATCCATTACAAGACGAACCTTTTTCTTTATTGTCCATTTGCTCGTTCCTATTTCTCTGGCAAGACGAGTATATGGCACCTTTGCAGTCCGAAATCCACTCCACAGAATCTGCCCTGTCAATGCGCTGTTTTTCTCATCCAGTGCCATCAGTACATTGATAACCAGCCGGTCAATCAAATATATATCAAATCCACCATCTGGCATAGAAGGAAGCGCCGTCTTTTTTACCAGCCAGTAATACAGATTCGCAAATAGTGTCTGCTGTCTGCTTTCTTCTCGTCCCTCTCTTACTGCAAGCACAACACGATTGCCTTTTTTCCAGCTTTCCACCATATCTAAAATCAATTCCGTTGGTTCCTGAAGATCAGCCGCTTTCACAACAGCACAATCTCCGGTACATTTAGAAAGTCCACATAAAATAGCCGCATGAGAGCCAAAATTTCTCGACAAACTGATAATTTTTATATTCTTATCTGCATTTGCCAACTCCTGCATAACACGATAACTTTGATCTTTGGAACCATCATTTACCATAACAATTTCATAGTCATAGTCTATCGTACAGATAATTTTTTCCCTGATATCTTTGTATAAAGTATGCAGATTTTCTTCATTGTAATATACTGGTATGATTATTGAGATTTTCATATTGGACTCCATAAATATATATATATTTCTAATTTTAATCTCCTAATTTAATAATAAATCCGGCATCTGTTTCCAAAATCGAATTTGCCGCTGGCCACTTACCCATTTCAGGTATACACAGCAAAGCGGTTTTGCTTTCTTAAACTGAAAAAGAACTAAAATGATAGCCTGTTATCTCACTAAATGCAAATATTGTTGAAAAACCACCGACCGCTGGATGATTAAATGATTCGAAATACTTTGCATATCCCTTCGATAAATCCGCATATCCATGTACATAAACCTTCACATTTTTTGGATCAAATGATTCGTAAGCCTCTAGCCTGGCAGTAATTCTATTCACCAAACTTTCCTCAATCTGATTCATTTTTGCAATATCTGACGCACATCTGCTGATTCTTGCCGCACTCGTAAGAAAAGCCACTGCCATAACTGCTGCAACTGCCATTTTCAAACATTTTCTCTGAAAATGAGTTGGCATTTCCTTTATAAAAATTTCTGAAACATGTAACACACCAGCACTGTAAATCCCCCATGCCGTAAAGCTTCTGGATGATGTTCCCATCACATTGCTGATAGAAAATCCAAAACATGACAATAATCCTAATATCTGCACTATTAAAAAGACAGCATATGCTAATAAAATCTTTCTGATCTCCGAAAAATCTTTTAAACTAATCTTTTTGATAAACACAAAACAAATACAAAGGTTACACATTAGCATAATTGCAAGATTTACGATTCCAGAAGAAAGCATATTATCTTTAAAAATAAATCTTTTTAATTGAGCCGCTACAGTACTCCAATAATTATTTTTATTTAGCAACAGATTTTCAAACAGCAATCCCAATCTCATTCCTGAATCAACGGTAGTAGGTTTTATCCAAAAAACCAAATTTAGTATCATATAATAAATAATCAGGCAAAATACTGCAAATACAAAATTCAATATAATTCTTTTATATAGGCTCTTCTCTTTTTCTACCGAAAAAAGTTCTACTGCATATATCATAAAAATCATTGGAAAAAAGATTTGATAAACACTCAAAGAAAAAATGATACATATGCCGCCAGTTACTAAAAAAATATATTTTTTTCCTCTCCAAAACTCATCAATACATTTCATCCCTCCCCATAAAGATAATACTGCAAATGCGCTAAATCCCAATATATTTTTATAAAAATACAATTCTACAAAAAATGGATTGAACATAATCAGCATCATATACACCATATTCAAAACACTGTTTTTCACACGCCATTTATCAACAATTTCATTTGCAAATAAAACAACTGCCATGCCCCATAATGAAAATGCCATAATTCCGTTAAATGGAGATAAATTCAGCCAACTGACAATCTCTGCCAGTATTCCTTCAGCAAATCTTCCATATGAGTAATAATTGTATCCCAAATTTTCCCAATCCAATACATAGATATTTTCCAAATAGTAGTCATCCAGAGAGTATAAAAAATTACTGGAAAACGGTTGAATCAGAACGATATAAACGAAGAAACAAATCCCCATACGTCTATATTTATTTTCTATAAATTCGAATCCTCTTTTTTTCATGAACTATTATCTCCAATCGTAACAATTCAGGCCTTTTATCCCATTCCTTATTGATATGGCACCACATACGAATTCAACCATTCCTGTGACGGTTCTGACAATTTTACAATCACATAACCATTCACATTTTTAACGCTCCCCTTTACAGGCCATATCGGCATATCATTTATATGTTGATAGCTGTCTGCAATTTGATCTTCTGTTGGCATATCTACATTGTATCCCTGCGCCTGCATAAAATGAATGATTCTGGTAATGCTTCCTCCATCTACCGTATAATAAGAACCAGCCAGCTCATAATGCATAGCCAATCCATGATCCTCATAAGCATAAATTCCCACTGGAATGATTGGCATCTGTGTATATCCTCCACAGGCTTCCCGTATATCCCCGATAATTTGTGCGGTTACAACCTGATCCTGTTCATATCTTTTAAAATCCGATAAAAAATATTGATTGATATACTGTACTTGTAAAAATATCAAATAAAATGCAGTAAATGCTATGGCTGTTTTTATGCAGATTCTGTCCGAAACCTTTTCTACTGCTACTATCCAGATCATTCCTAATAAAAGCGGCAGCCCCAATAAAGTCCTTCCTGCAAACAGCGTATTTCCCAAGACAAAGTTCAGGCAAAACGGAGCTAAGAAGCTGCAAAATGCAAGAAAAACAGATAACTTCCAATGCTCCTGCCTCTTAACAACCCTTTCCAGCACATAAAATAGAAACACTACAAATGTTACCCGATATATAATACCGCCAAGTAGGAACGAAGATGATCCAGATACAATATCTCTGATTCTGCCAATCATAATTTTTATAATTATAACAGGACTTGTACCTTTTCCCCATCCTATGAAAGAATCCGTAAGATAAGCGGATGCTCCTCCAATCTTCCAAATAAAAATCTTATTTAGTACAAAATATAAAAGCAACGCTACTATGCAGACCGCAATACTTTTAATGATCAACGCCCATACTTTTTTTACATTTACCTTTTCTGCGAATTCTACCCATAGAAAGCAGCAGGCTGCTATATTTGTCACAAAAAATGGAACAAACGCCTGATAAATGCATATACATGCTGCAAGCAGAATCACAGAATAGCAATATTTACTTTTTTCTGCTGTCCGATCCTGAAAAATAAAAGATACAGATAAATTTGCCAGACACAGAGCCAGACTTATTTCAATATTGTAAATTCCCACAACCATGTATGCACCACAAACAAATGGAACGCTAACTGCAATACCGCAAAAAATAATGTATGAAATTCTATGCACCAATTTTTGCGCTGCCACATAAAAGTTAAAACATTGTAGTAGAACACTGATTCCTAATAAAGCAGCCGCCAGAGCATCACCAAAAAAAGATGTATAAATTTTTCCTGTTAAAAAATAACGCTCAAATAAATAATTTCCAAAACGCCCCTGTGCAATCCAGCTTTGTGTGGCGCAGCTTTCCATAATCTGCCGCTCTTCATCAATGTAAATCGTATAATAGGCACATAATATCCCATAACAGAATATCGTAATCACAAAGGTCCACACGACAACGCTTTTATATTTACTTATATAAAAACGAAATTCTGAGACAAAACTTTTTACCGGATTAAAGCAATGTGCAAATCGTTCTCCTAGTTTTTTCTCAGGTAAATAAATCACAAGCAGAAGCAAACACTCTAGCAGCAAAGCCATAGCAGCAGGTCTGAAAAGCCAATCTATTTTAAAATAATTCGTCACACAGATTCCATACAAAGACACCGTCAGATCTTTTTCCGACACCAAATCCACTCTGATATTTTTAAAAATACGGTCGGTCGGAACTCTGACTATATTATGGCCTTTTTTCAGTTCAAATTCTGTTCTATGTTCTACTATAAAATTTTGATCTAAAGCATAATAAATTTCACCTCTAGCAGACACAATTGGACTTTTACCTTTTAAAAGGCTATCTACATAAATATCAAAATACAAATCATCTGCTTCTTCATCAATTTTAAAAAATAAATGCGGATCGTTCGTATTAGAGGTAAACGAGATTTTCATTTCTTTCTGTTTAACTACCCATCCCTGGGCCGCTTCTGTAAGCTCCTCCGCTTGAAGCATTCTTGTTATTTTGTCCTTTTCTGGAACAAACCGAAATAAATAACCATAAAATATCCAATATAAAAATGCCGCTAAAACAAAATATATCGCCAGCCCAGCAAAGAATACGGAAGCCTTTGAATACTTTTTATTCAAAATCCTCATATCCTTGTTCCCTGTCCTCCTTCTGGTATAGCTATTGCCTCCATATCATTTTGTGCTTTTATTATTTCTACAAATTCATTATAGTCTCTAATATATTCCTTAGAATCGTAATGTTCACTGGCAAGGCAAAGCAGCACTGAATCGTTACTGAAATCGTACATGTCCTTCCAAAGCATTTTAGGCAGATAAATTCCAGTATGCGGACGATTTAATGAGAATACGGCTTCATTACCTTTCCCGTCTTTTACACGTACTTTACTGTGTCCTGCAACATTAATTAAAACAAATTCCGATGCTCTGTTCGCGTGCTGCCCCCTGACAACATCAGAGTCTGATCCATAAATATAAAATATTCTCTTGATTGCAAAAGGAATATCTTCACATCCTTCTACAACTACCAACCTTCCTCTTTCATCTCCGTTTTGAGGAAATTCGATCATCTGCACACCCTTACACCCCATATGTTACTGCCTCCCTGATTATTTCTTATGTTTTATCCTTTTGCTCAAATAATCCTTAATCTTTTGCGTATTTGACCTGCCGATATACGCTTCTAGCTCATTAATGACCTGCATTCTGTGTTCCAATTCCGCAGCACGCCTATCCAATTCTTCCCTGCACAGCTTCCATTCGTTATTTAAAATACTGATCTCTTCTTGAACCCGATTTATAACATCCATGCGATGTTCCAGTTCATCCGCACGTCTGGTTAATTCCCCTTCCAGCTCTAGTACATGTCTTTTGTGTTCCTGCTTTAATTGTTCTATATGAACTTTATATTCTTGTTCCGCTGCTTTCTTTTCATTGCAGGCATTTTCCGTAAGCGCCCTCTGTCTATGCAGATTTTCGAGCAATGGCAGATATTCTTCCCGAAGATGCAGATTTACCATAGAAAGTGTCTTTTCCGGCAGTTCAGCATTTCCTGCAAGCGCTATCACATATTTTCCTTTTGGTTCATAGCGGCTGCTGTCCTTTCGGTAAAGAACTTTTTCCACGTCCACTCCTTCCTGATCAATTAAAGACACAACTTCCAAATATTGCTGATACAGCCTGATATGCTCAAATGTCTCTTTTAAAAGGCTTATAAATTCATCTACATACAGCTCATGCATATGAAACGGATTCTGAAAATGATACCTGTCAGAATATTCTTTCTTGTTAGGACTGGACATAATTAAAATTCCATCCTGTCTTAATACACGATAAATCTCTGAAATAAACGCACGCTGGGCTGCTTCTGATACATGCTCGATTGTCTCAAACGATGTCACTACATCAATAGAATGATCCTGGATCATATCCATTTTATCCACACTTGACTGGACAAATACAAGATTATCGGCATCTGCATATTTTTCCTTTGCATGTGCTACCGCTTCCGCATCCAAGTCAATACCGATTACCTTCCTTGCCTTTCTTGCCAAAAGATAACAGCCATATCCTTCCCCGCTGGCAGCATCCAATACAATCTTTCCTTCTGTAAATCTGCTGGCAGCATAATATCTCTCCATATGCTCCAATTCCAATTCTGCGTCTTCCATCTCAGGAAGAAAACGTTCTCCTGTCATTTTCATTTCCGACATTTCACTACTCCTGTTTTTTATCTCTGGATGAACCATTACCGGCATTATATGACAATATATGCCATCAACTTATCTCTAAGCGCCTCATCTTCTAGCAGAATTTCTTCTGCATGTTTTATTCCCTTTTTCTCCTGTGCTTCAATAAACAGTAAAAGCAACCAGAATACTTTATCGTTTCCCTGCAACTGCAATGATTCCGCCAACCGTATTAAATCCTGACCGTTATGCTCACCTGTAAACAAGTCTGTCCCAAAAAAACGCTTCAAGTTTGCTGCCCAGATCCATACGATTTCAAAAAGCATCCATTTTCTGTTGCTGGTAATTGTATTTGCCTCATGAACCCTATAACGCATTAACGGCTGTTCTATTATTTTACATTGTGTAGCTTCTGCCGCCCTTAACGCAAAATCCCAGTCATGCGCAAACCTTAAATTACGCATTCCTCCGATTTTTTCATAAAGGGAGCGTCGAAATAAAAAATTACTGGTAGTAGATATAAAATTCGCTATAAATAAATTCTTCTTAAAATCATATGGATCCTGAAAAGACATCTGCGGATTCTCCAAAAGCCAGGGTTCCATATTGTTCCAGCCCTTTTTTACTCCAAGCTTTCTGCCCTTTTCATCGATTACATGCAAATAAGAACAAGAAAAGCCAACCTCAGTATGCTCCTGCATATATCGAAGCATAATTTCAAACCGTTTTTTTTCATAGATATCATCTGAATTTAATATCGCAATGTATTCGCCCTTAGCCATTTCAAGACCACGGTTGATCGCCTGATGCGCCCCTGTATTTTTCTGTCTGAATAAACGAATGCGTTTATCCTGAAACTCTTCCGCAATTTCAGCAGAACGGTCTAAAGAACCATCATCAATAATAATTAATTCCCAAAATGGATATGTCTGCTTAATTACGCTTTCAATCGCTTTCTTAATATATTTTTCATGATTATATAGAGGAATAATAATTGATAACCCTGGATCTTTTGACATTGGAACCTCCTTTTTTGCAACATCCCTATATACTTCCTGCTATCATCTATACTTTTCGTAGCCTGACATCTTTTGGTACCAGTTTTCCTCTCCCCTCCTGAAATGGACTCTTATCAACGCACTTTAAAATCAGCGCATCTGTAATAAAATGTATCTGCTCATGATTCAAGTACGTTCCTTCTGCCAAGGCGAGATCTACAGGATAATCACCTGCATGTAGACATGGAAGTGCAAAACTCCATTGGTAATGGTATATATTTCCGGCTTTCAGCACCGGCAGCTCCACCTTTTCAAATACAGTATTCGTCACTATCAGTTCATTTCCAAGTGTATCCTTAAGGTCAAATCCTAACACAGGATATTCGACTGTCCGACGCACATCTATTTCCATATCAATACAAATCGTTTGTCCTGCCTGCACCTGCATCAGCAAATTTCCATTTTCATCCTTAAGGGATATTTTCGTAAACTGCGCAGCTCTATTGCCAAATACCGGCATACAAGTATTATCTTCATTTTCTTCCGCACTTTTCTGCTCTTTTTTATATTCTGCATAATCAGCTTCATATCTCATAAAAGATAAATACTCTTCGATCATTTCACCTGGTAATCCTTCTTTATACACCTTTCCGCAGTCCAGCCAGATCACGCGGTCACAAAAACTAGCAATCGCGCCCGTATCATGGCTTACAAATAATACTGTTCCATTTTCTTTAAATTCTCTGATCTTGCGAAAACATTTCTGCTGGAAACGTACGTCTCCCACACTAAGTGCCTCATCCACAATCAATATTTCCGGCTTTACATGAACTGCTGTGGAAAATGCAAGCCGCACCAACATACCACTGGAGTAAGTTTTGATTGGCTGATAAACAAAATCTCCAATTTCCGCAAATTCTAATATAAATGGTATGCTTTCTTCTATTTCCCGTCTGGACAGCCCATTGATACGCCCATTTAAGTAAATATTTTCAATGCCGTTTTTTTCTGCATCAAATCCCGCCCCTAATTCAAGCAGTGCAGATACATTACCGCTTAACCAGATTTTTCCTGATGTGGGCTTTAGCACCCCGGTAATCATCTTAAGCAGCGTTGATTTTCCAGCCCCATTCCTGCCAATGACCCCAACAGTCTCGCCTTTTTTCACCTGAAAAGAAACACAATCTACAGCAGAAAAGTCTTTGTGATAACATTTGTTCCTAAACAACGCTTCTTTTATCCTGTCACTTGGCTTTTCATATAATTTATAAAGTTTTGTCAAATTTTGTACATCGATTGTAACTGCTTCCATATCTGCTGCCTTTCACTTTTCATAAAACATCCGAAAAATGATCCTTCATCACAAGCATTATTTTGCGTCCAGCGAAAAAAAACGTCAGCGAAACTGTCCAAAACCACAACATCTGAACCCAATGATGAAAAAACCATTTTCCATGAATCAAGCTCTCGCGATACCCGTTTAAAATATAGTGCAGTGGATTTAACTTATAGATCAATGACATTTTACTTTCTGCTGGAATCATTTCATACTGCCACATTAACGGTGTCATCCACATCAATACCTGTAAAATAATGCCAATGAACTGTCCTATATCCTTAATAAACACGTTTAAAGTCGCTGTAATATAAGAAAGCCCTAATGCCAATACAAATGTACAAAAACTAAAATACAGCATATCCAGTATGTGAAGCCCCATAAATCTTCCATACAGACAATATATCATCACAAGTATCCCATTAAAAATAAGATTCAGCAGGGAAGAAGACAAAATCTTCACTAACGGCAGTACCTCAACCTGAAATACAACTTTTTTTACGATATAGCTGTAAGAAGTAAATGCCCCTGTCCCGCCAAACCAAGCGTCATAAAAATAGTTCCAGGGTATCATACCCGCAGTCAGCCATAAGATAAACGGCACCTCTTCCACCGGGTTTGCCCGAAATCCCACCTGAAATACAAACCAGAATAAAAGTATTGTAGAAAGAGGCTGTATAATTCCCCAGAATATCCCCAAATAAGATCCTGAAAAACGCCCTTTAAAATCGCTAACTGCTAATGCAAAAATTTGTTCTACTCTTTTTTTATGTTTCATTTTTTTAATACCCTGTCACGAACCGCTTTTTTAAATGTATGATCATATTTTTCAGCTATATTTTTTGCAGAAAAAAAGTCTAAAATATCCTGTGCATGATCTTGCGCATGTTTCTTATATTCATGCAGATGTCTATGAAACTGTATAAAGTTTTCTGCATCGCTTATTTTTTCATCCAGAATCATACCGCTTTGATTTTTTTCCACAAACCGTTTTGTATCTCCTGAATCTGTGGAAAATACTGGAACTCCCATACTCATTGCCTCAATACTTACGATTGGCATTCCTTCAAAATTGGAAAGTATCATCAATCCATCCAGTATCTGAAGTAACTCAGGTATATTTTCAATATATGGTATTCTGACCATCTGTCCATCCATTTGATGTTCTTTTATAAATGCGTCTATCTGGTCTCTAAGAACACCATCACCCACCATAACAAACTGCATTTGTTCTCCATATTCTTTTATAATTTCTTTGACCAGTTTCAAATATCTAAGTGGATTTTTTTGTTCGGCAAGTCTGGCAATATACGCATAATGTTCTTTCTTTACATCCAACCCGTATTTTTTACATAACGCCTGATACGGCAACTTTTGTTTTTTAACCAAACGGATGTGCGAATCATCTACAACAGGATAAATTACATCTACCTTTTGCCCTGGTATCTGGTATTTCTGTATAAAGGTTTCCCGTATCAGTTCTGTAATGGCAATATAACGGTCCATCATCCTCATCTCTGGATTGTTATAATAAGTAATCCAACCTTCTTTTGTATCATATACATCCTGTGCAACTATTGGTATATCTGAAAAGATCTTTCTCACCTGCGCCATATGGCATTCAAACCACGGAGAATTATTGCAAAACCATACGACCTGCGGCTTAAAAATTTCTTTTAATTCAAAAAGAACCTTAAGATGATTCTGCGGCTGGGTAATTTCCATTAAATCAAAAATATAACGGCATATCCCTTTTAGCTGATAATGGAGCGAACCCAGGCTTTGTGTATGATATTCCGTAGTAATCAGGCAAAAATCATACCTATTTTTTAACTGCCGCATAATCTCTATCGTATTTCTTTCTACTCCTCCCACCGCCAAAAAGACCGGTATCACAAACACAAGAGGTTTTTCATCAGATCTTTTTCCAAAATCCCTGTAACTAATGCGAAATTCAGATGGCTGCACACTGCAAAAAGCTTTTGCATCGATCTTCATCACACGTTCCTCTGTCTCATATCCAGGCAGGCGCATATACTTGCCGGATACCTGTTCCTCCCATATACTTTCTCTGCCTTTCTGCAAAATACTGCTGTATATAACAACATCTGATAACTCCCCGCAAGCAAGATTTGGAGATTCTGTATAAGCCCTCGAGATCAGCAGATAATCAGCCGTACAATCCATCAAAGTATAAGCTGCCTGTAAAAACTGTGTGATATCCAATGGTTCTGCACAAGGATGATAAAGATAATCTGTATATCCCGGATACATATCATCTGCGTCAGAAACAATCACATTGCCTCCTAAAACGGCAATCTGCTCCTGATATTCTGCAATTAATTTCTCCTTTTTTTCATGCGAAAAATTGCTGATAATTCCAATCTGTATTTTTCGTGCCTGTCCATACGCATAATCTATTTTCCACTGCCTGTCATTGGAAACCTTACATTGGACACGATGAAACATCCTTGCTGCTGCATTTCTTGCCAATTTATAAATTCTCATTCTTTTTCTCACGCTTTTTACACTCATTTTTATAGAAAGCTTTATTACCCCAGCCGGCAGCTCTTCAATTAAAATACATGGATCATTTGTATTTGAAAAATCAAACTGGCTGCCAACCATCTTTTTTGCATTATGCCACTTGATATTTGCTTTTACTTTTTCTCCTGTCTGTAACTGCATCTCAATCTTCGGAATATCTGCCTTACAATAATCCTTTAACGGTGCGATACGAATACGTTTTGTTCCATCAGGCACCCTTTGATTCACTTCATTCCAAGAAGTATCCCAATATACCCATTTTCTCGCATCATTTTCATTAAAATCCCTTCCAAGATCCCAATAAATTTCCTGATATGGCTTTTTCATATACTGATAGGTAAAATGCATAAGCTGTTCTTCACTTGTTTTTCCACATGTTTCACTGGCAATTCGCAGCACAGTTCCATATGCATAATAAAACCTGAAAATTGCTGCATAGATGATAGAAGCAACTGCCTCATAAAATGGCTTTTTCTGTTCATGCAATCTTCTTTCTATCCATAAACACCATTTTTTCGCATTCGTCACTATCCTCTTTATCCATTTTCCCTGAAAAGAAAGGTTACCTGGATGATTTTTTTTATACTTTAAAAATAATGACCTGCAATTTTCCACATCGCAGATACATTTATCTTCCAAATCCTCATGCATATGGCTAAATACTACCAATTCTTCACCAGCGTTTGTCTGACGCTCGCAAAATTTTTCCACACTGTCATAAACATGATGATGATAAGCTATAATATCAGGATCATAATAAATCTTCATACCTGCCTTTTGCAGCCGATATCCAAGCTCAATATCTTCAAAACCGTATTTATCAAAACCCGTATTAAAAAATTGTTCCTGCGCATACAGCAACTTTGCAGGCACACTAATATTGGAAGTATAAAAATGACGGAAATCGACAAACTGATACACCGGCAGCGCAATAAATCCAAACTGTTCGCATCCGATCTCAGTAATATGGTACATTAAATGATTCATCCTTATCTTTGGATGCCATGCAATTCTCCCAAGAGTCGCTACATGCTCTCCGTACTTCAAATAATTTTCAAAATGGGCATTTATATAATTTTTTTCTGGAAATATATCATCTCCCGTAAAAATAATAATTTTCCCGCTTGACGCTGCAAGCGCTGCATTTCTGGCACTTGCAGCACCACCTTTTTTATTTTCAATCAGCTTCACTGGCAGTCCAGATGCACGTTTGATAATCTCAACCGTATGATCTGAGGATTCATCATCCGAACATATGATTTCATATGTATATTTTGTTACCTTATCCACTTCACGCCATGCCTGGAATACTTCATCTAGTATTTCTTGCCTGTTGTACGTTGCAAATATAACGCTTACATCCATATAAACCTCTCGTATCTACAAATAGCCAATCAGAAATAGCAACCGATAGAGTACATCATCTATTTTATTCTGTCTGTATATCCGTCTGTCCGTTACCAGGCGCATTTTATGAGAAATGCTGTTTCGGTAACTGCATATTTCTTTCAAAAGCTCTACATTCCTATCATATTTATTCAACAACCCTTCGTAAGCCTTACAAAATATCACTGTCTGCTGTGACAGCCTTGACCTTAATTGTGGCAGATGCAACAGCCTGTTTTTCCATCGTCCATACCAGCAGCTCTGCATACCAATCTGATTATTCTCATGCTGACGGTACAGCATATGCGCCTGATCATCGTAAATTACCCTGCCAAAATAAGCAGCCGTCAAATACATCCACCAGTCATGCATAATATCCCCATCTGGCAGATGTCCTCTGACCAAATCCAGCAATTCCTTGTTAAATACTTGTGTACATCCCATACAAATATTTTCTACAAGTGCATTTCCAAATAAAGCACCTCTATATGTGCTGTAAGGAGCATCTCTTTCGTCCTTTAGGTCACAGGAAGCACATATTACCTTGCTGGCATACAGCAAAGGCAGATGTTTTCTGTTTTTTTCTTCCTCCAACCGCTCCAATGCCCGCAAAAGCTTATCCTTCTGCCAAACATCATCCTGATCAGAAAATGCATAATAATCGAATGTGGTATCTGTCTGAATCAGCAAATCAAAAAAACTGCCTGCTGCTCCTTTGTTCTTTCCTCTGTATACAATCATATTTTCAAATTTCTGTGCATAAGAGGAAAGTATTTCCCATGTATCATCTTTAGATCCATCGTCTCTGGCTAACACTGATACCTGCACACCCTGCTGGCACATAATACTGTCAATTTGGCTCCGTATATATTTTTCACCATTATACGCCGCTAAAAGCACCTGAACTGTTTTCATTTTTACCCTTGTTTTGGGCAGTATTTCTGATCAAATATTGTATATATCCTTTTCATACTGCTGTTTACCGTTTCCAGGTCATAATTTCTTATTTTCTGCTGGTTGTATCTGCCGCAGCGCTTTCTTAACGATTCATTTTCCAGCAAGGCTGCAAGAGCATCTTCCAACGCTGTTTTATATCTGATACCGCCTTCACAGTCAATGAGCTCCCGATTTCCCCGAACATCTGAAACAACACACGCTAACCCTGCCGCCATCGCTTCCATTAGTGCGACAGGAAGCCCTTCCTGTATAGATGGAAATACAAAAAGATCAGCATTTTGATAAAACGGTATCGTATTATTTTGAAATCCAACCAACCTAACTCTCTGTAAAATCCCAAGTGACTGTGCTCGTTCCTCTATCCTTTTTTTTAATTTTCCTTGTCCGCAGATCAGATAATAAATATTTTTATTACGCAGTTTTGCTATCGCAGTAAGTACAGCCAAATGGTTTTTTCTCTTGCTAAGTTCTCCAACTGACAGTAAAATTACAGCATTCTGCGGTATCTGATACTTTCTACAGAATATTTGATGCTGTTTCATTGGATCTTTTCTTCTGTCCAGGAATTTCTTAACATCAATCCCAACACCCGAAATAGTGCAGACTTTACCTGCCTTTAGATTTTTCTTCGCAAACCTGTAGTCTTCCCTGTTAACCGTAATAATTACATTTGTCCAGCGTGCTAACAATTTTTCAGCCGGATAATACAATAACCAATTTTTCAGCGGAGCACCTTTATAAAAATGAAAACCATGAACCGTATAAATAACCGGAAGCCCTGAGCGGTGCGCTGCTATCCTGGACAAAGCTCCTCCTACCGGAGACTGGCAGTGTATCCATGCAAACTGCTGCTTTCTTATCAGCCTGTTGATCTGCTTGTATGCCCTTATACACTTTTTTATAGAATAAACATTTCTTGGGCAGTCCCATTGATGGCATTGAACCTGCATCCTTAGCAATAATTTCAAAAGATCATTTAGCTGATCTCTATCACACGTATTTCCTTCTTTAAAATTACATGCTACATGCACCTCAAATCCCATTTTCAAAAGGAGACGAATATTCGGCAGGTTAAACTGATCTATCATAGATGCCACAGACACCGCAATTAATACTTTCCTTCTCCTGATTTTCATACACGCTCCAACCACTTTTCCACATCTTCTATGCTCCATAACTCACATAGTTTCACGCCTCATTCATAATCTCCGCCACAGACTTCATAATTTTGACATACATCGCATAAGTATCGCTTCCACCTTCGCCCTTTTTCTTCCTCTGCCCGGTTCCGTCCCCAGACGCAGCCGCATGGATATCACATACCGCCTTCTGGCAATATTTTACCTCGCCCCAGAGCAGCTCGCCCGCGTCCGTATCCAGTGCCCCGCACAGGCTTACAAATGTCTCCAGGCTCATAATCCGCGTCCCACGTTCGATATGTCCCAGAAACGACATGCTGATCCCGCATTTTTTCGCAAGCTCCTCCTGCGACCAGCCTTTTGCCTTTCTGACCTGGCGGATACGCATACCCATTTTTGTATAATCCAGTTCCCTCATGATTTCCTCCCATCTGCATCCGGCAGCCTGCTTTTCAACCGTTAACCAGAAAACATAACATTTTACTTTAAAATGTTATGTTTTCTAATCGTAGTCAGATATTTGAAAACCCGCATAAAATAAGGGATTTTGCACATTTTTATAAAATATGGAGCTTTCGCATCTGGTAAAAAAACGCAAAGCCTGTGTGCTTATCCCGCAAGACAAGCTTTTAGTTAAGGTTAAAATCATGTGAATTTTTTGGAGATATTTCCTAGATTTTCCAGAAAAAAAGAAAGAAAAAACAGCAAAAACTGCCAATTTTTTCTTTCCTGTTGCAAAATAGAGAAAAGTGGTATAGAATACTTTCAGACAACATTTTAAAGTAAAATGTTATGTTTGAGAACAGTTTCTAACCCTCATTTCTTCCCTGTCCTTCCAAAACTCCTATATAAAACCGGAACCAGCGCCACAGACAGCACCAGATAAAGCGGAACCAGCACCGTATAGCTTGCGTATACATGGCTGCCTATCTGAATCAGATACCAGCCATCCAAAAATTTGTTAATCCGAAGCAGCATATCTGGAAAGAACTGCATCACCGGGGCAAGTACCGGGATTCTTGACAAAAACATCGGAATGCAGGACAGCAGAAAAGGAACTGCCACCGCAGGCACGGCAGAGCGGCTCTTTACAGACAGCAGCATCGCAAGCGACAAAATAAACAAATGTCCCGCATATCCGCCGCACATCGACAGCAGCCAGTCCTGCCCGTAGGTAATGTTGTAGATGCTTTCCCAGTTTCCAAAGCCGGTCTGCACCATGCACCCGGCTCCGCCTGCTCCAAGCACGCCAAGCACAAGCGCGGAAAACGCAAGCATCGCTGTCCAGTAAATAGCAGTCACCATGAAAAAGCCTGCCGCAACCTTTGCCGCCGTTCCCTGCTTTCTGCCCAGGCAGGAAGAAAAAAAGACGGCATCTGCTCCCGTATAAAATTCATCTGGAAAAATGCCCGCTGCCAAAAAGCCGATCATCACAATCGTAATAATCATCAGCGTCGGCAAATACTGAGAATCTAACAGCGCCTTCCAGCCTTCCGCATAAGTATAGTAAAGCGGCGTTTCAAGGCTTTGATACTGCCTGAGCAAAAACGCTTTTTTCTGCTCGGTCAGGCTTACTGTCTGTCTCTTATCTTCTAATTCCTGTTTCAGCAGTAAGATCCGCATTTCATATAGCCTTTGCGCATGATCCGGGGAAATATTGCCCGGCAAATCATACTCATATCCTCCATATGTAAAACATCCCTGACTGAGCAGATTTGCAATCCCCAAAAGCCCCTGTTTTTTTACAAAAGCATCGTCTATGGAAGCAGACGCAGCGTCAATCTCTTTGATTTTTTCCACAACAAGGCGCAGCACTTCACCAGTCACTTCGCCTTCCCACTCCTTTTGCTCCGCTTTTAGCCGCTTAGCGGCAGGCGCGCCGCAAAGAACTGTACCATCTTGCTCATAATACCGGACATCCCGTATCGTTAAAATTGCCGCGGCGCATACGGTTGCCGCCAGCAAAAAAAGCACCGCCTGATGGCTCCTTTTCGCGAATATTTTTTTCAGTTCATACCACACCAAAATCATACTTTTGCCACCCCTTTACCTACGTGATTTTATCATAGCGGCACATGCACCGTCTGATGCACCGCAGACACCAGGCTTACAAACGCAACGCCAAACAAAACAATCCATACCGGCAGCATAACTGCCGTATAAAGCTGATCCTGCACGGCAATCATCCACCAGACAACGCTCCATGCCATACATGCCATAACCGCGGTTCCTTCACTTTGCACATACGGTTTACATAAGATTTTGAAACAAATACACGCTGTCACTACCATCGGAAACAAAAACTGCACCAGTATTTCCAAAAATGTAAAAGAAAGCTGTCCATACAGCACGATGCAAAATGCCGACAGCAGAACAAGGTCTGCGATCCCAAACAGCAGGATGCGTGCCGCATAGATCTGCCTGAGCGAATAAAACGCAGCCGTTTCAATCTCCATACAGCAGTATGTCCTGTTTTTCCACAATTCAGGAATTACCAGAATGATAAACAACACGGCAGTAATTCCCATACTTCTGCGGACATAGTATGCCTCTTCCATATACGACAGCATACCGCCCCATGCCACCAGCAGCAGAAGCTGGCACAGCCACCACCTTTTTCGCAAAATACAAAGCTGCGACCATAAAAATTCCCAATAGGTCAGCATTTTTTCACATTCTTTTTCACAATAGGCCTTTTTCGACATTCGAATCGTCTCAAGCACCGCTTCCTCTTTCACCGCAATCGGAAACTGCTGCTTGTATGTATCCAGCCTTTTTTTTAAATCTGCGTCCATGTGCCCCTCCTCTCAAAAAATTCCTTTAACTGCTGTTTCGCCTGCCGCATCCTGTATTTGACAAGCGGCAGCCCTATCCCCAATACACCGGCGATCTCCTTAAGCTTTAGTTCCTGAAAATAATATAAGATCAAAACCTCCCGAAATTCTTCCGAAAGCCCCGCAAGCGCCGCCTGCATTTCCATCTGATCCAGCACGCCCGCAAAAGGATCTGCCGCGGCGCCTGCTTTTGCTTGCAGCCCTTCTTTGTCCATCACATCTTCTTTTTTCTTTTTATAATAGTTTTTGCAAAGATTGCCTGCTATAGTATACAGATAGTTTTTCGTCTTTCCACAGTATTGATACGCAGACAGATTTGCAAAAAAACGTAAAAACGTTTCCTGCGTCAAGTCCCTGGCATATTCACTGTCAAAGCAGTGGTAAGTGCAGTATTTTAAAATTTCCTCATAATATTTTCGGATAAACTTGTCAAAAGCATCTTCTTCGCCTTGCTTCATCTTCATAAGCAGTAAAAAATCGACGTCCACAACTACCTCCTTTGTTTTCCTTATTAAGTATAACCACTCTTGGGTAAAAAAGGATAGCCGGGACAAAAAAAGCCCGGATAAATCCGAGCATAAAGCAGATCTGTTGCAATATTGTAAGCACTTATTTTAGCATATCCTGAATATAGTTCATTAATCCCTGCTCCGTTTCTATTCCATACTTCATGTCGACAGTCTCATAATACTTTTGAATGCTGTCTTTTGTCAGCATTTCACTAGATGGAATATGATCCGAATACCCCTTCCTCGCACTCTTCCACGGTTCCTCATTATGCGTAATTTTCTCTAGCACTTTGCCTCCATACATGCCAAACGTATTCACAACCAAATCAATGCTTTTTCTTTCCTCTTCTGTCAATGCGTCCGCTGTGCCACGCAAAAGCGCAAACCGCGCATCCTCTATCGGATTATACTTAAAATCCCGAAACAGGTCATATACTTCTGGATACACAGGCCCATGAACCCACGCCCTGCAATCTTCCTCAAAAATCGGCATTTTATGCAGCGCAGAATAATTTCCCTGAATAAAATAAAGCAGTTTTTGAAGCATCAGAGGAGTTACCTCTTCTAATTGATCAAATACATAAGAAATTACACGAAGCATTTTTTCAGACACCGAAAAAAGGTGCAGCAGGCTGTCAGCCGCCGCCAATGCTTTTTTGTACGCAGCGTCCGTAATCCTTTCACGGTGCTTCACGAGTTTACTTTTCATATATGCTGGCGAAGCAAGTGCATTTTTTATAATATCCGAATACTCCCTGGACGGAACCTGGCCTTCTAAATACCTTGCAATCGTAACTTCTCCAAAGCCAAGCGCATAAGACAACGGTGCTTTTCCAATCTTGTAAATCTTCATCAGCTTTTCAATATCTTCTATCGAAACAATCCCTTCAGCAGCCCTGTACTGCTGATCGACTTCTTGCACATTCAAATCCATCAGCCCGTGTAAGCTCATTTGCTCCCCACATTCGGTGCATACCGCCACAGTAATTTCAAACGTATATTCCTGGCCTCTGATTGCCTTTCTGATCGTTTGTTTCCGCAAAATATATTCAGTTTCTTTTCTACATTCTATACAAAAATCTTTTCTTCGATACTCTGTCATAATAGCTGCCTCCGTTTTTTTGCTATTTAAAATAATAGGTAAGCGGCCGTTTCTGCTTATGAAACGAAATCACTATCAAAAAACCATTGTCCAGTTTGTTAAATTTTATATACAAGGAAACCGTTGTCTGCTCAATTCCATTTCTTTCTAAAAGAACAACATCCTTTCCGAAAACATACAACTGTTCGTGCTCATATCCTTTATGCTTATTTTGTAAGATTTCTGAAAAATCGTTCTCAGTAAGACGCAGGATGATCTCTTTCACCTTTGCTTCATCAATGACGTAATCCAGAAAAAGATTTATATTATCCTGTCTTTTCGTATTTCGATCAAGCCGGTACCTTTGATTGCGGACGGCTTCTTTTACATCACAAAGATACTGCCTGATATGTTCCATTGTTATATGCAATTCTTTTTCCCCCGAAGAGAGTATGATCGTATTTTTCAAATTTCCTATCATTATTTTACAACGATAACAAGATTTTGTCAATAAAAAACCGCCTGCCCTCTATACAAAGAACAAGCGGTAAGCACTATTTCACATGCTGGTGTGTAAATAAATGCTCCTGACAATATTCATAATTTCCCGCACATTTTGAACAGAAGCGGAACTCAAGTGACGGGTCATCTAACTCCGTCCTGCCGCAGATCGCGCATTTATGCTTTGTAATTCCTGCATTCTGCGGACGGCTTACAGCCTGGCGGTACGCCCTCCTGCGGTGTATTTCCTTTGGAGAATACCGATACAGGTCTCTGGTCGATAAAAAGAAAATCCCAAAGTTTAAAAGCGACATCACCATAACGATCCTCTGCGGCCAGGCGCTCTGCACCAGATCAAGCAGCATCAGCACCGCATACACATATGCCATCCATTTCATCTTGATCGGTATAATAAAATACAGCATTACCTGCATATTCGGATAGCATACGGCAAATGCCAGAAAAATAGACATGCAGATGTAATACGTACTGACCTGCATCCCGACAATCGCGCCAGTAAGCGCCGCATTTTTATACACTGCCGTCATAACCAGCCATGTAACTACCGCACCGATAATTGTATACAAAATACCTCCGAAAATATAGACATTGTAGCGAAAGACACCCCAGGAACGCTCCAGGTTCATGCCCAACTGGTAGTAAAACAACATCATAATTGCATAAAACAGGATACTTTGCATAGACGGCGGAATCAAAACCCATGTGACCAGGCGCCAGACCTGCCCGTGCAAAATCTGATACGGGTCTAAGGTCAGGTAATTCAGCATTCCCGGTGCAAGCCTGCTCATTACATAACCTGCCACATACCCAAAGATCAGATACATTGTCAGGTTGGATACCGCGTATCTTGAAAACTTACGCTCCAGTTTGTTCATAAAGTTCATCAGGACCTCCATTTGGCCGCTTTTCCTTCGTACTGCACCTTTGCAATACACGTAACGGCAATGTATTTTCTTCCTCTTTTAAGAATTATAGTAATACCGGCATATTTTGTCAATCAAACGGATGCTTCTTTCACAAAATTTATAAAAAATTCATAGTTATTTCCATACATCCCCTTAGAACGTGTTTGAGTTGCTTTGGTATATTTTTACAGGAAGGGACGCCGGAAGCGGGGATTGGCACACCCTGGCTGCGTCCGTTCCAGAATGCTAAGAAGCTCTAAGCATTCTGCTGGTACGCTATGGCTGTGGACGGTCGCGCCACCTAGTTCGCTGCCCGCTGGCAGCTAAAGGTGGCGCTTGGCTACGCCCCTAGTTATTTTGCAGAATACCAAGAGCTTCTAATCATTCTTCCAAAGCCGCCGCCAGGGTGTGCCAATCCCCGCTCCCGGCTACTCTTTGTAAGTGTCACTAAAACAAGCCCGATATGGTTTGTTCGCTGTAGCACTAACGCCGCACACCTAAATATTCCTGCATCATCGCATTTGTTACCGCCGTTTGTTCCCACGGCATCGCTTGCCCGGATAATGCCTGCGCTGTCTCCTGTGTCTCCTGATGGAACAGCGGCATTTGCGCCTGCATCTGCTGATTTTCTGGCATAACTGCCTCCTGCTGGTCTTCTTCCCGATTTTCCCTGCCGGCTGCTTGATATGCTTCTTCCTGCCAGTCAGATGCCGGCGTTTCCATTCTGGCTTCTTGCTGGTCACCAGCCATCTTTGCTTCATCCTGTGCTGTTTCCTGCTGGTTTGGCATTGATACCGCCGTTTGCGTTTCCTGCATCCAGTTCGAATTGCTATTGTCATCCATAGATGCGCCATTATCAGCAATGCCGCTACTCATTGGCGGCATATTCGTTCCCATTGTTTCGCCATACATCGGCATCGTGCCTGTTCCCATTGTCCCATCGCACATCGGCATCGTGCCTGTTCTCATTGTCCCATCAGGCATCGGCATGGCGCAGTTTGCAATCATACCGCCGCGCATATGCATAGTACCTGCATCTGTCCCGATTGTCCTTCTGCACATCGGCATCATGTCTGTTCCTGCTGTTCTGCCGCCTGCTGGCATCCCGTTATTTCCTGCTGTTCTATCCGTACACATTGTACCATTTTCCATTGTTCTGTCCGTGCACATTGTACCATTTTCTACTGTTCTGTCCATGCGCATCGTGCCATTCCCCATTGTACTGCCGCCTGCTGGCATTGGCACCTGCTCATTTCCGGCACTGCCACCATTCATCACATTCCCGTTTTCTATACGATCCTCATTTCCTGGCATCGCCGACGACTGTTCTCCTCCTGGCATTCCTGGCATTGCCGCTGGCGTCGATCCCTGCCAGTTTTCTGCTGCCGGCATTGGCGTCGATCCCTGCCAGTTTCCGCCAGGCGTCCCAGGCACCCAATTTCCCGCGTCATTTTCCTGCATCGGCAGCGGCATGGTCTCCTGCCAGTCCTCTCCGTATCGTTCACTGATTGGCGTTGGTGGCGGCGCCTGCCAGCCTCTGGCGGGCGTTTCGACAGCCGGCATCTGGATTGCCGGAGCTGTCTGCTGTGTGCGCGGCGTCATCACAGGCACACAGATCTCGTCTCCGATTTGCAGGTTGTAGATATCCACATACGGATTTGCGTACATAATCCTTGATACCGGAACACCATGCTCTTTTCCGATTTTATAGAGCGTGTCGCCTGCCTTTACGATATGCAGAATCCCCCTGCACTGCATCTTGTCGTCATTCCTTCCAAGAAAATGATCCATATTTTATCATACCTCATCTGCTTCTTCTTATGATACCAATGTATTCCGTTTTTCAAAAAGTGTACGCCAATCCTTGCTAAAATCATAAAAAGATTGTGAATTTGAAAAAATAGAATTGTCTTTTTGAATGCATTGTCGTATAATGTAGAATGTTTTCAGAAATAAATCATATTTTAATAAGAAGAAATAGGAACTTTTTCCCAAAACAACCGTTTTAAAATATTGCAGTCAAATATAAGAGGAATGGGTGAGAATATGAGCAAAGAAGCATTATACAAGCTAGGGATCGACATTGGTTCCACAACGGTAAAGATTGCACTTTTAGACCAGGCAGATCAACTGCTGTTTGCACAATACGAAAGACACTACGCAAATATTCGTGAGACGTTAAGCAGCCTGTTAAAACAGGCTTGTGACAGCCTTGGAAACTTTTTTGTTTCCCCGGTAATTACAGGCTCCGGCGGGCTTGCGCTTGCAAAGCATCTTGGGATACCGTTTGCCCAGGAGGTGATTTGTGTTGCCTCGGCATTGGAGCATACAGCGCCGCAGACAGACGTGGCGATCGAGCTTGGCGGAGAGGATGCCAAAATTATCTATTTTCAAAACGGCAATGCAGAACAGCGCATGAACGGCATCTGTGCAGGCGGAACCGGCTCCTTTATCGACCAGATGGCTTCGCTGATCCAGACCGACGCTATGGGTTTAAACGAATATGCAAAAAATTACCGGGAAATCTATCCAATCGCGGCACGCTGCGGCGTATTTGCAAAGACCGATATCCAGCCGTTAATTAACGAAGGCGCTACCAAACAGGACTTGTCCGCATCGATCTTTCAGGCGGTTGTCAACCAGACGATCAGCGGCCTTGCCTGCGGAAAGCCAATCAGAGGGCATGTCGCATTTTTGGGCGGCCCGCTGCACTTTTTGTCCGAGCTGCGCGGCGCATTTATCCGTACGTTAAAGCTGGATGATACCCATGCGATCCTGCCGGAAAACTCCCATCTGTTTGCAGCCATCGGCGCTGCCTTAAACAATAAAAAAGAAACGGTCGTGCCGCTTTCTTCGATTCTTACAAAGCTAACCTCCAAGCTTCATCTGGAATTTGAAGTCGAACGGCTAGAGCCGCTGTTTACATCGCAAAGCGACTATGACGCGTTTTTAAAAAGCCATGCCAAAAACCAGGTAGCTTCCAAAAGCCTTGCTGACTACGAAGGCGACTGCTATCTTGGCATTGACGCAGGCTCCACGACGACGAAAACCGCGCTGATTGCCGAGGACGGCTCCTTGCTGTATTCGTTTTATTCCAATAATAATGGAAGCCCTTTATCGGCATGTATCCGCTCCATTCAGGAGATTTATAAAAAACTGCCACAAAAAGCCCGCATTGTACATTCCTGCTCGACCGGATACGGCGAAGCGCTGATGAAAGCCGCGCTGCTGCTTGACGAGGGGGAAGTCGAAACCGTCTCGCATTATTATGCGGCTGCATTTTTTGACCCTGACGTAGACTGTATTTTAGACATCGGCGGACAGGATATGAAATGCATCAAAATCAAAAATAAAACCGTAGACAGCGTACAGTTAAACGAAGCATGTTCCTCAGGCTGCGGCTCTTTTATCGAAACGTTTGCAAAATCACTGAACTTTTCCGTAGAAGACTTTGCAAAAGAAGCACTGTTTGCCAGCCATCCGATCGACCTTGGCACCCGCTGTACCGTATTTATGAATTCCAAAGTCAAGCAGGCGCAAAAAGAAGGCGCGTCTGTCGCAGATATTTCCGCCGGGCTTGCCTATTCGGTCATTAAAAACGCGCTGTACAAGGTAATCAAGCTGACCGACGCTGCGCAGCTTGGCAAAAAAGTCGTTGTTCAAGGCGGTACGTTCTACAACGATGCGGTTTTAAGAAGCTTTGAAAAAATCTCTGGCGTCCATGCCATCCGCCCGGATATCGCAGGCATTATGGGAGCATTCGGCGCAGCATTAATCGCCAGGGAGCGCCATGAAAAAGGCAGGGCATCGTCCATGCTGTCCATCGAACAGATCAACGCCCTGACGTTTGAAACAAAGCTTTCCAGGTGCCAGCACTGTACCAACCACTGTCTGCTTACGATCAACCAGTTTAACGGCGGACGGCGCTATATTACCGGCAACCGCTGCGAACGCGGGATCGGGCAGGAAAAAAACAAAGAGCAGATCCCAAACCTGTACGAATACAAAAGCAGGCGCATGTTTGACTATAAGCCGCTTTCTAAGGAAAAAGCGGTACGCGGAACCGTCGGCATTCCAAGGGTATTAAATATTTATGAAAACTTTCCGTTCTGGGCGGTATTTTTCAAAAAACTGCATTACCGGGTAATTTTATCTCCCCCATCTTCACGTAAGATCTACGAGCTGGGGATTGACAGCATTCCAAGCGAATCCGAATGCTACCCGGCAAAGCTGGCACACGGACATACCGCATGGCTGATAAAACATCATCCTGATTTTATTTTTTATCCATGCATTCCGTTTGAGCGGGACGAATTTCCCGACGCAAACAATCACTACAACTGCCCGATCGTAACCTCCTATGCGGAAAATATTAAAAACAACGTGGATGAGATTACAAGCGGACAGATGGACTTTTTCAACCCGTTTTTGTCCTTCCGTGACCTGGAAACATTAAAACGTACCTTAACAAAAGCATTTTGCACGCGTTTTAAAATACCGGAAAAGGAACTTGCAAAAGCCGTTGACGCCGGCTGGAAAGAGCTTGCACACGCCCGCGCAGATATGCAAAAGCAGGGTGAAAACGTACTCGCCTGGATGGAAGAGACCGGGCACAGAGGCATCGTGCTCGCAGGGCGCCCGTACCATACCGACCCGGAAATCAATCACGGCATCCCAGAGCTGATTACCTCCTACGGCATTGCCGTACTAACCGAAGACTCCATTTCGCATTTGGGCAGCGTGGAACGCCCGTTAATCGTTATGGACCAGTGGATGTACCATTCCCGCCTGTACGCAGCGGCAAACTATGTAAAGCACCAGGAAAACCTGGACCTGATCCAGCTAAATTCCTTTGGCTGCGGGCTGGATGCGATCACTACCGACTGTGTCAGTGATATTTTAACCAAATCCGGCAAGATTTATACATGTTTAAAAATCGACGAGGTAAACAACCTGGGCGCGGCACGCATCCGCATCCGTTCACTGCTTGCGGCAATCCGCGTGCGTGAAAGGCATCCGGCAAAACGCCAGATCATAACTTCCGATTACAAGCGCACCATATTTACCGAAGAAATGCGCAAAACTTATACGATTTTATGCCCGCAGATGTCGCCGATCCACTTTGGGCTGTTAGAGCCCGCCTTTCAGACTGCCGGATACCATCTGGTGATTCTGGGCAACGACAACCGCGACGCCGTAAACGTCGGCTTAAAATACGTAAACAACGACGCCTGCTATCCTTCTTTGATGGTCGTTGGGCAGATTATGGACGCTGTGACTTCCGGCGCCTATGATATGAACAAAACTGCCATCCTGATCTCACAGACCGGAGGCGGCTGCCGCGCATCCAATTATATCGGCTTTATCCGGCGTGCACTGGAACGGACTGGCTACGGGCATGTACCAGTGATTTCCATAAATTTAAGCGGACTCGAAAAAAATCCGGGATTTACACTGACGCCGCAGCTATTGCAGCGCGGCATGTACGCTGTCGTACTCGGCGATATCTTTATGCGCTGCCTTTACGCCACAAGGCCATATGAAGCAGTCAAAGGCTCCGCGGATGAACTGTACGAAAAGTGGAGAAAAAAAGCGGTAAAATTTCTTTCGGCATCCGGCCAGTATTTGTCACACCATAAGTACAAAAAGCTCTGCCGCCAGATTATCCGCGACTTTGACAGTCTCCCAAGGCTTTCGGTACAAAAACCTCGCGTAGGCGTTGTCGGCGAGATTTTAGTCAAATTCCTGCCTGCCGCAAACAACTACCTGGTAGAGCTGCTGGAAGCAGAGGGCGCAGAAGCAGTCGTACCGGATTTGCTGGACTTTTTGCTCTATACGTTTTACAACCAGAACTTTAAAGCAGAAATGCTCTGCCGTCCGAAAAAAGACGTGCGCCGGGCACACCTTGGCATCCGCCTGCTGGAATGGCTGCGTAATACGGCAAGGGCAGAGTTTAAAAAAAGCAAGCATTTTACCCCGCCTGTACACATCGAAAAGCTTGCGGAATATGCCGCCCCGATCGTATCCGAAGGCAACCAGACTGGAGAGGGATGGTTTTTAACCGCGGAGATGCTCGAGCTGATCCATACAGGCACAAACAATATCGTATGCACCCAGCCGTTTGGCTGCCTGCCGAACCATATCGTAGGCAAAGGCGTAATCAAAGAGCTGCGACACCGCTACCCGCTGTCTAATATCGTCGCCATCGACTATGACCCGGGCGCAAGCGAAGTCAACCAGCTCAACCGGATCAAGCTGATGCTGTCTACGGCACATAAAAACCTTGCAAAAGAACTGGCTGACAAGAGCAGCTAACTACAGCCGTTACACCACAATCCGCTCCAGCCTCGCCCCCATCCGGCTTAAAATCTCATTTGTAATCGTCCCCGCCTGTGCAGCCATATCACAGGCGGAGATTTCAAGATCTCCGCACCGCCCGATCAGCACCGCCTCATCCCCCGCTTCTACATGCGGGACTGCGCTGACATCGACGGTAATCTGGTCCATGCAGATACGCCCGACAACGGGTGCACGGCATCCGCGAATCAGCACGCTGCCGACTCCTTCGGAAAGCATTCGCGGGATACCGTCGGCGTATCCTGCCGCCAGTGTTGCGATTTTCATATCCTGCTTTGCTGTAAAACGGATTCCATATCCCGCGGATTCTCCCTGATACAGCATTTTTACCGTTGCCACGCGTGTTTTCATAGAAAGCACCGGCTGTAGCAGGCCGTGCCATCGGCTCATATCTTCCTTCGTACTCAGCACCCCGTATAACGCAATGCCGACTCTCGCATAATCTCCCGCCAGCTCAGGATAGTTTAACACGCCATAGCTCGCCTGCATATGGATGCAGGCAGGTGAATATCCCTGTTGTTCAAGCTGCCTGATCAGACGGTAAAATGCCTGTGCCTGCGCATTCGTATAGCTGCGCCCAGGCTCTGTCACCGCATCTGACACGCATAAATGCGTAAACAGCCCGTCCACAGCAAGATGTTCCATCTGATAAATATTGACCACTTCCTCCAGGCAACTGCTGCGCACACCAAGGCGGTGCATTCCCGTATCAATACCAATATGCACGTGCAGCGTCCCGCCGTACGCATTTAGCTGTACCGCATATGCATGGTCGATCACCGTCTGCGTCAGGCGGTAGTGCTCCAGCAGTGCGAACTGCTGCGGGTGCGTATATCCAAGCACCAGGATCATCCCCTGAATCCCCTTTTTCCGTAGCTGCACGCCTTCTTTTACACACGCCACGCAAAAAGCATCCACGCCTTCTTCCTGCAACAGCCTTGCAATCAGTACCGCACCGTGCCCATACGCATCTGCCTTTACCGCTGCCATCAGCCTGCAAAAATCCGGCAGCCTCTCCCGCAGGGCATTTACATTGTGGCGCAGCGCACCGCGGTCTAACTCCAGCCATGCGCGGGCGCGCCTGTCTTGTGTCCGCACCTGCCGGCTGCCGCTGTCCTGATGTTCTCCTGCCTTTTTCCTTCTGCTTTTTTTATGAAAATACATAAAAAAGAAAGCCAGCGCATACGATACCGCCGCAGACAGCAGCAGCACTGCAAAATAATGCACCAAACTGTTATCGGCAAGCGCTTTTACCTTTGCCACTTTTGCAGCCCCTCGCACTGCTACGATCACGGCAGGATGCAGGATATAAATCCAGGTCGACGCCGTCACCGCCAGCTTTGTCTGTAGCGCGCTTTTGCGGCTTTTCAAAGTAAAAGACGATTCCAGCAAAATTTTATACAAAAAGAACATAACTACCGGCAGCAGCACATACATGCTGTCATGCTTTTGCAGCTCAAAATGCCGGAGCAAAAACGCCTCTTCACACATCGCCACAAACGAAACGCAAAGCCCTGCCCATAAAATACGCACATCTTTCAGCCTGCTCTCTCCTGCCCAGGCGCCAAACAGCAAAAACAGCGGAGCAAAAAAGATTCCGTTGCGCGTATAGGAAAAGACCGAAAATCCAGCTTCATACAGCTCCATAACGGCAGGCACCCGCTCTGCCAGTCCATAGTAGCTGTCTCCAAACAGCCCGATTCCATAAAGGACAGCGGCAAGAACAAGCCTCTGCGGTTCCTTTAAAAAGCGGCACATCCCATACACAAGCAACACGCCTGTGATACATGCCGGAAAATACCATAAATGATAAAACGTCCCATCAAAGACAAGCATACGCAGCACATCGGCAAACGAAATTTCTTTATAATGCCCCGCATAAACACCTAGCGGCAAATAAAATAAAATCGAGATTCCATAAAGTACCGCAATCTTTTTCAGATACGCAGGCATACCTCCCGCTCTCCTGTCCGCAAAGCCTGCCGTGACAAACTGCCCCGTTACCATGAAAAAAAACGGCACTGCAATCCGCGCCAGCACCCTGGTCAGAAAAAAATCCGCGTCCGCGCTGACATCCGCAAGCGGTGAGGTATGGATCGCCACAACGAGCGCTGCCGCAGCCAGGCGAAACCAGTCCAGGCTGTCATAGCGTTTTTTTCTTTTTGATTTGTACATCTGCATCGTTGTTTTACCGATTCCCTTCTTCTTCCAGCGCTAATGCAACAATCCGGTCTAACATTTCACGAAACGAATACCCCGCAGCCTGCATCATGCCCGGATAGCGGCTATGCTCCGTAAACCCAGGGATCGTATTGACTTCATTAAACACAATCCCGCCTTGCGGCGTTATAAAACAATCCACCCGCGCAAAGCCGCTGCATCCAAGCGCCCGGTAAATCACCTTTGCCGTCTTTTTCACGGTTTCTGCCAGAACAGGGTCAATCCGCGCCGGAACATGAATCGCGGATGTCTTAAGCGTATATTTTTCGGTAAAATCAAAAAATCCCCCGGAAAGCTCGATTTCATCCACCTCGCCCGTCACCAGCACGTCGTTTCCAAGCACCGCGCAGCCTACCTCAAATCCGTCAATGGCTTCTTCCACAATCACCTCGCTGTCATACTGAAAAGCAAGCACAAGCGCATTGTGCAGGTTTTCCGGCGTACCAACTTTGCTAATCCCATACGACGAACCTGCCTTTACCGGCTTGACAAACACCGGGTACCCAGTCTGCGCCGCAAACTCCTGCGCTTTTTTGCCGTCCGTCCCTGCCTTTAATACAAACGCCCGCGGTACGCGCACGCCCGCAGCTTCGACAAGCCGATGCGCCCGGTCTTTGTCCATGCAAAGCGCAGAAGCCAGCACCCCGCACCCAGCCAGCGGAATCCCAGCCAGCGCCGCCGCGCCCTGCACCGTCCCGTCTTCCCCGTTTTTCCCATGAAGCACCGGAAACACCAGATCGACCGCAAGTCTGCGCACCCCGCCTTTTTCAAACAGCAGCAGGCAGCGGCTGTTTCTGACAGGCGAGAGTGCCGCCGGAATACAGTCATTTCCCAAATGCCATGTATCCTCCTGGATCTTTGAAAACGCACCGGTATAATAAAACCAGTCTCCCGCTTTCGTAATGCCGACTGGAACCAGCTCATATTTTTCTGGATCTAGGTTTTGCAGTACTGCGGTGGCAGATTGTAAAGATACGCTGTATTCGGATGAGTATCCGCCGAAAATAACTGCCGTTTTAATTTTTTGATTGTTTTGTTTTGGTTGATTTGTTTGCATGTTTTACTCCCTTTCTTTTTGCTACAGCGAGTAGGTTGGAATTGCTTTTGATGAATTTTTTTATGTGTGGTTTGGTTTATATGAGGGACGCTGGGAGAGAGGATGGGCACGCCCTGGCGGCGTCCGTTCCAGAATGCTAAGAATCCCTAAGTATCCTGCTGGTACGTTGTGGCTGTGGACGGTCGCGGCACCTAGTTCGCTGCCTGCTGGCAGCTAAAGGTGCCGCTTGGCTGCGCCCCTGGTTGCCCCGCAGAATACCAAGGGGATTCTAACCATTCTTCCAAAGCCGCCGCCAGGGCGTGCCCATCCTCTCTCCCGGCTGTTCATCGTATATGTTACAAAACAGGCTAGTACAGCATTGCAGAAATAACGGTGAATACAGCACCCGCTATTTCTGCAACGCTGTACTAGATTTGGTTTGGTTTTATTTAACAACTGGGATTGTATAAAAATATCATAGTTGGTTTTGTTCGCTGTAGTGCTTGCACCTTTCTGTAGAATATAGTCTTTCTTTTTTGTATTATCAGTATCGTATGTATCAGGTGTATTATATGTACTAACACCAGTTTACAACTTTTTACAAAAATAAAAAATACAAACCCATCTTTTCATAGTATAATTTAAGCGTCAAACAAAAAATATACGAAAGAAGATGAGTTTG
>CAJTCR010000052.1 GCA_910574915.1 Eubacteriaceae bacterium | reverse complement strand
TGCATCCATAATCTTAAAAAAACGTGATTTCAAACGCTGATCAACAAATTTTGCATCTACAAATTCCGTTTCCCAATTCGTATATTCTACCGTCATATGGATCACCTCTTTTTCTTTAGTATAGCATAGAAACAATAGGATATCCACATAAACTTGTGGGTCAAGTTAAGAAAAATACTGGGGGGGGGGAAAAATGGCGAGAAGCATACATCGATCGATGCGCTTTACAGAAAATATGGAACACTTGATTTTATAAAGATGGATATTGAAGGCGGGGAAGAGGATGCATTAAGGGGAGGCAGGACCTGGATGCGGGAGAGTACATCAGCAAAGCTGGCAGTATGTGCTTATCATAAGCCGAAGTCATTTCAGGAGATTACAAAAATGCTGCAAAAGCAGTTCGATTTATCCTGTACGAAAGGGTATATGTATTTTAATCCGGTATTCAAGAAGCAGCCGCCGTATTTTCGAAGAGGTCTGGTCCGGGCAGTGAAGAAAGGAGATTTATAAAAATGGGTGAGGCAAAAACTTTGAAAATACAATGATCAGAATATAGAAAAGTTATAAATTTTTTTGGGTGGAGGAGGGGCGTAGATGTAGATAAAACAGTAAGTAAAGTTTGTTATACAAAACTCATTTATTAGAAAAAGCGACAGATCGTACAGAGTTTTATTTTGAAAGTGAGAGAAAATGATGGATAAGATAGCAGTGTTGCTTCCATGTTATAACGAGGAAAAGACAGTGGGAAAAGTAGTGCGGGATTATAAGAATGCGCTACCTGAAGCAGTGGTCTATGTATATGACAATAACTCATGCGATGGCACGGCTGCAAAGGCACGGGAGGCAGGGGCAATCGTCCGCCATGAATACCAGCAGGGAAAAGGGAATGTGATCCGCAGGATGTTTCGGGAAATTAATGCGGAATGCTATATTATGGCAGACGGGGATGATACATATCCGGCTGAGTGTGCACGGGAGATGGCTGATAAAGTATTATCGCAAAATGTGGATATGGTAGTGGGTGACCGTTTATCTTCCACTTACTTTACAGAAAATAAGCGTTTGTTTCATAATTTTGGCAATGCACTTGTACGTAGAAGTATTAATCTTTTATTTCAAAGTGATATAAAGGATATTATGACGGGATATCGCGCGTTTTCTTATCAGTTTGTAAAGACATTTCCTGTTTTGTCGGGTGGGTTTGAGATTGAGACAGAAATGAGTATACATGCGATCGATAAAAGAATGCAGGTTGAGAATGTAGTAATTGAGTATCGTGACAGACCACACGGCAGCGAGTCAAAATTGAATACATATTCGGATGGAATAAAGGTGTTGGGTACGATTATACGTTTGTTTCGTAACTACAGACCGTTTATATTTTATGGCATACTATCTTTTTTGCTGTCAATGATTTCCATAGCCTTTTTCATTCCTGTGTTTATGGAATATATTTATACAGGGGAAGTGCCTAAAATCCCAACGTTAATTGTATGTGGATTTGTGCTACTTGCGGCGATTCAATCATTTTTTTCGGGTATGATGTTGTCTAATATTCAACAGAAAAACAGACAGGATATGGAGTGCTGGCTTCAGGTATTTGAAAATATAAAAGAAGAAAAGATGAAAAGAAAAAATTAATTATGTAAATGTGAATGGTTCATGATTTGAGTAACAGGGAGAGAACAAGTGGAAAAAATAGAAATAGGATCAAAGTGGTTTTGTATTTACTTTGTATATATATTGCTGATTTGGGGCTTTGAAGCAGCAGATTGTCTGTGCTATGCTGTGGGAATACCTCAGACATCTTTGATTTCTAGGATATTAATCATAGTTCTATATATGTTTATTTTCTGGAAAGGAAGAGCATATTTTACGATAAAGAAGCAGGATTTTCATTTCAAAATTCTGATTGGCTTATTTGTGATTATAGTAATAGGATTGTTAAAAAGTGTTTATCCTGATACTGCAACAGACACATATAATTATCACTTAATTGCTCAAAATCCTGGATTTGTGAATTATTTTACAGAACATTTTGGTAAAGGGAATTTTCAGGTTTGGGGGTTCCGTCTTCCAGACAGGCTTTTTACGATATTTCGCAGATTATTGGGCTATCGATATGGTACATTGCTAAATACGTGGATACTTATGCTTAGTTATTTTCAGTTAAATGAACTGCTAAAAACATATTCTGATTCATTTACAGAAAAGAAATCTGTTATTTTAAAAGTATTTGGCAGTACTGAGCTGTGGGCACTTATCATTATGCTGATACATTACAATTTGCTTGATATTGCCACATATTATGTGGACTTGCTTGCATTTCCAATTGGTTTTGAAATTTTAAGGAAGCTGTTTGATTCTTTAGTTCATGAGCAAAGTATCGGAGATATTTATTATATGGCGTTGTTAAATGGAATGTGGGTTGCATTTAAGCTTACAAATATTGTTTACGTGATACCATGTTTGATTCTCTATATCGTTTTAATAAGAGGACAGCTTACGCCCGTGCGTGTATTGCTATCAGGAGTATTTTCAGTGGTTCCTTGTTCGATATATTTGATCGTGAATTTTATTTCTACCGGAAATCCTATTTTTCCATATTTTAACAGAATTTTTCAGTCTCCTTATTTTACAACAGGTAATTTTAAAGATGTTAGATGGGGTGGGCAAAATTTTTTTGAAAAAATAGTTTGGATTGTTTACATGGCTTTTAGACCAGAATACAGACAGAGTGAAATATATGATAAATATACATTTATTTTTAAACTTGGCATCATTGCAACAGTATTTTTATGTATTAGATCTGTTATTTGTATATTAAAAAAAGGACGAAAAATAGGCATCAGTGAGTTATTTGTATTTCTTTTGATTAGCAGTTCCTTGCTGTGGGGTTTTACAACAGGATATAGCAGATACTATATGTTTGGAATGATTTTGCTTGGTATGTCAGCTTATTTTATGTTGAACTATTTAAAATTTTGGAAAATACTGAAACCAGTAATTTTAGTTATTACTATAAATGCAATATTGCAAACAGGATTCTGCATAAAAGATTTTTTTCAGGGAGAAGAGTGGGCTTGGCGAAAATGGACTTTGGATTCGTTTTTTGAACAATGTACGCAGGTTTTAAAAGATCAAAATTTTTCTGAAACAAAAGTGAAAGATATTGATATGTTTTTTATGACCGGTTTGACAGGTATAGCAGAAATGCTAGATCCCCAAATATATACGTACAGTGCAATCTATGAGGGATATCTTGAGGACAAAAATATAGCTCGAGATGCTTTGCGGGAGAACGAAGAATTGTTTTTAGGAAATGTTTATGATGTTATTGGAAGGACATTAAATACGATTGAAGAATATGTAGACTGTTTAAATGCTTTAGGAATGCAGATTGAAGAATTTCACCTATTAGAAACTGTAATAGGAAAACAGGAATTAGTTAAGATCGCAAAGAGAGGTAAAAACTTAAATGTTGTGTATTTAGGGGAAAATGTAGAAATAAAATGCCCTGATGAGCTGGATCATGGAGAGATTTTGTTTATGTGTGGCAGAACATATGATTGGGAAGGTAGCCCTGGTTATAAGATTGTTGTTAAAAAACAAAAGGGCAGCTATATTGAAACGATATATGAAGGATGTGTAGATTATAAAGAAATTATTTCGTACCAGATAGAATTAGGAAATGTGGATCGGGAAACGCGAATTCAAATTGAATTTTATGATATGCAAGGCAATCCAATAGATTTTCAAAATGAAATTAACAAAGTATTTGTACTGAATCCTTGTTTGAGGCAAGGCACGGTAAATTAGTGACGGGGATGAAATATGAGAAAAATATTATCGAAAAACAAAATATTTTTATTAACATATTTATGTATCAGTGCTTTTGTGATTTGTGCAGCTTTTGAGTTAGAATCTATGGGATTTGTATTAAAAATAGCAGCGATTATCTTTTTTGTTTTCTTTTTATTCATTAAATATGAAGAAAAAATAGACTTTGAAAGAATGGTATTATCAGTCACTGTATTATTGTATCTTATAGTATTGGTTGCTTTCGGTAAAGTATCACCAATAAATTTGGTTATAATTGCGGTTGTTGGTATATATCCTTTTAGGCATTGGAAAGAGTTAGAGATAAAAAAATGGTTCATGCAAAATGTTTGCATTCTATTGGTTATTTTGTTATTTGTATTTTTTTCAATAGAAGTGATTGGGGCATGGGTTATGTGGGATGCACGTGTATATTATTCGTTTCCATATGGTTCATACGATATACAGGCATTGGTAAAGAGTTTTGATAGAAATCTTTCGAATTTTGATAACCTGTTTCTTGCATCACATGTGAGTATTAGTTATTCGTATTGGCTTTTGCTGTTTCAGTTGATGAAAGAAGGAGTTGAAACCGTACAGATTGCTGATATTTTTTTAGCAGGTATAAGTATTTTTGCATATTATCAAATTTTAAAAAAATTTTTGGGTTATAAATATTCCAATAAAATATTGGCTGTTGGATCATTACCATATGCATTTTCACCAGTTGTTTTAGGAATGGTTGGAAATATAGATGTAGATCATCCCAGCATGTATTTTGCAATTCTATTTATAGCCTGTTCGATTTATCATTATGAATGTTTAGAATTGGTTATGGCAACCTGTTTTTGCCTTTCAAAAGAACCAGCGGTATTTTATTATGTTATATATGTTATCGTAAAAATCATTTGTGATTATATGCAAACAGAACTGTTTCATTTGTGCAGTCTGTTAAAGCATATGCTATTTCAAATAAGACATTATAGATATATGTTGCCTGTAATTTTATTTGGAGTTTTTTACTTGCATGGAGGCTGGGGACGCGGTGGGAGCGGATCAGATACAATGCATGTTTTTGGTATAAATCAAAAATTTATTGCTATGAAATTAAAACAGATTTTTTTTCTGGATTTTAATTGGATTTTCTGGATAGTATTTGTAGCTGTATTGATTATTTTATATCGAAATAAGATGCTATATAAAAAAGAAATATGTAGGTTTTTACCAATTTTCAGTATAGGATTTTCGGTTGTTGTTTTTGGATGTAGTTATATTACTTGTACACATGTAAGGTATATATTGCCGTTTATACCAGTATTGTATTTGACAGGTGCGGTATTAATGGGAATTGTTTGGAACAAAAGATTCGTTATATGCAGCATATTTATTTCCTGTTTATTGTTCATCCAATCTTTTTGGTCTATTGATCCGGTTATGGATAAGATGTTTCCTTCCATGTCTGTAGGCAGCGGAAAAGTATACAGTATGTACGAACATAATATTATGCAGTTTCATGATAGTATCGTCTATAACCGTCAATCAATGTATTGGCAGCAAGTGCTTCGTAATGTTTTGGAAGAGTCAGGCTATAATGGGGATATGTTAATTGTGCTTCCGAATGATGAAAATTGTTCACGATATAATCTGTTTGGAGATCATGAGACTTTATGGGATTCCAGACTGCGAACAATAGATTATTATGATGAGCTTGAAGAGAATACAGGAAAGATATTTATGGAAATAGCTTATGCAAATAGTGTAAGAGGATACGAGGGAAATTTGAAAAAGTATTTATATATTATTCCGAAATGGGGGACAATCGAAAAAGAGTTCGTAGGGGCATGTATTGTGGAAAAAGAAGGAGAGGTGAAATATCGTGGGTTTAATGTGCAATACATGGTTATGGAATCAAAAGAAAAATAGATATCATTATCTTATTAAACAGGAGATTACAAAAATGCTGCAACAGCAGTTCGATTTATCCTGTACGAAAGGGTATATGTATTTTAATCCGGTATTCAAGAAGCAGCCGCTGTATTTTCGAAGGGGCGTGTGATCCGTGCCGTGAGGAAATAAATGCAGGCGGAAAGCAAAACCGCCTGGTTGGAAATAGGAGAAGCCGGAAATATTGAGTCAATAGCTTTAAGAGAAAAAGGAAAAGAAAGAGATGGACAAGAAACTGCAAGGATTATACAGCAGAAGGTTTCACAGAAAAGAACAGAAGGACAAGGCGGCAGTATGGAAGGAAATCTGTACCTATCTGGAACAGTTTGCCGGCAGAGGCAGACAGGACTGCGTGGTTGACGTAGCGGCAGGATACTGTGAATTTATCAACCATTTCAGATATGGAAAGAAAAAATATGCCATAGATGCCAATCCAGATGTCGCAAAATACGCACGGGGGAGGGTAAAACCGATTGTAGACGGTATACAGAATTTACCCTGCTACTTTCAGGAAGGGACTGTGTCGCTGTTCTTTATCAGTAATTTTCTCGAGCATCTTTCGAAAAGGGACATTCAAAAACTGCTTGAAACAGCGTACCGGCTTTTACAACCAGGCGGACAGGTCTGGATACTGACACCAAATATTCGTTATGTAGGAGGAAAATACTGGGACTTTTATGACCATATCACACCGGTTACAGAGAAATCTTTGATCGAAGCCGCGGGGTTAGCAGGGTATGAGCTGAAAACATGCATACCGAAATTCCTGCCGTTTACGACGAAGAGCAGGATTCCTAAGGCATGGTGGATGGTACGGTTGTATTTAAAGCTGATGCCGCTTAGCGGAATGCTGTTTGGAGAGCAGAGCTTTCTTATTTTTTCAAAGAGTAAGAGCAAATGGCGGGAAGAGTAAAAAGATTAAGAAAAGCGTAGACAAGTATAAAAAAGCATAAAGAAGCATAGAGAAGGAAGCGTAGATCAGATGTGGAATGATTGGAAAGAAAATAGTATGGACAAATGTATAAAAAAATGCGGGGGGGGGCAGAAAACAGTATTGCAGAGCTGTTTTATCATAAGATCCTGCCTTCTGCGGAAAGGCAGATGACGGACAAATGAGAATAGGAATCATTGGGCTTGGCTATGTGGGGCTTACCTTGGCAGTTGCGGCAGCTTCCGGCGGGATTGAGGTATATGGTATGGAAGTGAACGGGCATATTAAAGAATGCCTGCGCAAAAACCATGCCCATTTTTATGAGCCTGGATTGGACAACCTGATCAGAAGATACAACCATAAGACACTGCATGTGGCAGACCAATTCCCTGAAAATATAAATTATGATGCGTTTATTATTACTGTAGGCACGCCATTGAAGGAAGATCCGAAAAAAAACGGGGAAAAGGTGCCTGATTTTGATTATATTAAATCTGCATTGCAGTCTATCGGAAACGTATATAACGGCAGCCAACTGGTTGTTTTAAGAAGCACGGTTTCTGTCGGAACGACACGTGATATCGTGCTGCCGTTTCTGTCGGCAATGTGCGGCAGGCGTGAGGAAGAGATTTTGGTGTCTATGTGCCCGGAAAGGACGCTGGAAGGAAAGGCAGTGGATGAACTGACACATCTGCCGCAGATTGTGAGCGGCAATAATGCGCAATCGCTGGAAATTGCGCAGAAGCTGTTTCGAAGGATCACCCCGTGTGTGATCGAGGTGTCCAGTTTGGAGGAGGCAGAACTGATCAAGCTGTACTGCAATACATACCGGGATATGACGTTTGCCATAGGCAATGCATTTTGCATGGCGGCGCAGGAGTTTCAGGTGGATGGCAATCTGGCGATTGAACATGCTAACTACGGATATGCACGCAGCAGCATTGCGAAGCCAGGATTTGTTGCAGGCCCGTGCCTGGAAAAGGATGCCTATATTTTGATTCACAATATGCCGGAATGTGCCAGCCGCAGCCTGATCCTGTCGGCGAGGAATTTTAATGAATCACTGGAAGAGCTGGTGGTGCGATGGGTTACGGATAAGCTAGGAACGGCGGATGGGCACAAGGTGGTTGCATTAAGCGGGATGGCTTTTAAAGGGCAGCCAGAGACATCGGATTTAAGAGGCTCCAGCTCCGTATCGATTGCCAGAAAAATAAAAGAAGCCGGATACCAGTTAAACTTGCATGATTTTGCAGCTTTTCCAGAGGAAATGAAAGCTTTACGTCTGGGTCGCTGTTTTGACAATCTGTATGATGCGTGTTTCGATGCAAAACTGCTTTTGGTACTGAATAACCATCAAAAGTATGCCTCGGTTATACAGCATGATGCTTTGCTTTATAAAAAAGATCATTTTGAGATACTAGATGCCTGGGGTGTGTGTACAGAATTGCAGGCTTGCAGTGATATTCGGATCGTAACCCTGGGAAATATGTTACATCAAGATGGGAGAAAGGGGAGAATAAAAATATGAAGATACTGGTAACAGGCTCCGCAGGCTTTGTTGCGGGATATTTGGTAGAGGAGCTGCTAGAACATGGACATGAGGTAATTGGAATCGATAATTACAGCAAGTATGGAAAAGTTCAAAAAAGCTACGATAAACATCCGAATTATCATTTTGTGGAAGGCGACTGTAAAGACGGAAACCTGATGAAAGAACTGATTGCAGACTGTGACCAGGTAATTGCGATCGCGGCAATGATCGGGGGAATCACGTATTTTCATACTTATGCGTATGACCTGCTGGCAGAAAACGAAAGGATTACGGCAGCTACTTTTGATGCGGCTATATGGGCACACCAAAAGAAACACTTGCAGAAAATCAATGTATTGTCATCTTCTATGGTTTATGAATGTACGAGTACGTATCCAAGCAGGGAAGGGGAAGAACGGCAATGCCCGCCGCCATTATCGACGTATGGCTTTCAAAAGCTTGCATGTGAGTATTTTGCCAAGGGGGCATGGGAACAGTGGAAATTGCCTTATACGATTATCCGGCCTTTTAACTGCGTTGGGACAGGAGAACAGCGGGCAAAGAATGAGAAGGAAATATTGTCAGGAAATGTGAAGCTTGCGATGAGCCATGTCGTACCTGACCTGGTGCAAAAGGTGTATAAGGGACAGGACCCGCTGCACATATTAGGAAACGGAAACCAGATCCGCCATTATACCTACGGCGGGGACCTGGCAAGGGGAATCCGGCTGTGTGTGGAAAAGGAGCAGGCGGTCAATGAGGATTTTAACCTGTCTACAGCAGAATCGACAACCGTAAAGGAGCTTGCGGCGATGATCTGGAAACGGCTGAAAGGAGACACACCGCTTCACTTTGTATCAGACCCGCCTTATGCATACGATGTGCAAAAACGTGTGCCGTCTGTCCAGAAGGCAAAAGACCTGCTGGGCTTTGAAGCAGATACAAGCCTTGCACAGACATTGGATCAAGTCATTCCGTGGATATGCAGCCAGGTAGAACTGGGAAATATATAATATGCTGGATATTGTGGTGCCTGTTTATAATGAAGGGCAGGGGATATTAAGGCTGTTTGATGAAATCCTGGATAAGATCCTGACACCGAAAAAAGTTATGGTCATCTATGATTTTGATGAGGATACGACACTGCCCGCAGTCCGCAGGAGCCAAAGCAGATATGCATTTGAAATCAGGCTGGTAAAAAACAGTAGGGGCAAAGGGGCACTGAATGCGATTCGGACTGGGATGCAGGAAGCTACGGAAGAAATGGTTCTGGTTATGATGGCGGATTCCTCAGACAGGCTGGATATTGTGGATGATATGTGCAGGAAAATGAAAGAAGGATATGACCTTGTGTGCGGTTCGCGCTATATGAAGGGCGGCAGGCAGGAAGGCGGTCCGTTTTTAAAAGGTTTGTTTGCACGGACAGCAGGTATTTCGCTGCACTTTTTGACAGGCATCCCGACACATGACGTGACAAACAGCTTCAAGCTGTACCGCAGGGGTATGCTGCAAGCAATCCAGATCGAAAGCACGGGAGGATTTGAGATCGGGATGGAAATTACGGTAAAGGCATATACGTCAGGGTACCGTATTACGGAGCTGCCTTCAGAATGGACAGACCGAAAGGAAGGCGAGTCGAATTTTCATATGTGGAAATGGCTTCCGCATTACCTGCACTGGTATTTTTTCTGTATCAGGAGGGGCAGACGATAAATAGGAGAAGCTTATGTATCAAAAAGTCAGAAACAAAAAGTTGCTGTTTGGTATGATTGTGCTGGTATCTGTTTTTATAAGAGTGATCCATCTGGATCTTCCGATTGGAAATGATCTTCATGCATTTCGGCAGACGCAGACGGCTATTACAATTCAAAATTATTTTCGGGACGGGTGGAGCCTGCTGCATTATGAAACGCCTGTGTTTGGGAAGCCGTGGCAGGTTTTGATGGAATGTCCGATTTACCAGACAGTGGTCTATGCTGTGATGCGTTTGCTGGGACAGACAGATATTGATTTCTGGAGCAGGGCAGTCAGTCTGGTGGTATTTTATTGTAGTGCATGGATGCTGAAAAAAGCAGCTGATTTGTTTGTAAAAGGGGACGGAGGGCTGTATATATGCAGCGTATACCTGCTTTCTGCGTTCAATATTTATTGGAGCAGGGCGGCAATGATCGATTTTATGTCCGTGTTGTTTGCTTTGATCTATGTGTGGGGATTATATGGATGGCTTTTAAACGGCAGGTGGAAATCATATGGTACTGGGCTGGTGTTTGGCTGTCTGGGCTATCTGTTAAAAGCAACAACGATGTTTCCTTATGTGTATCTGCTTGCGTTTTTGATTTGTACCCGGCTGATAAAGGAAATGCAGCAAAACAGCACACAGCCGGTATATCTGCGCATTGGCTGCTATCTGCGCCAGAATCTGAAAAGAATGCTGCTGCTGGCGATGATCTGTATCGTACCTGCGGCGGCTGGGGCATTTTGGACATCTTATGCGGATGCTATAAAAAAACAGTCGGAATATACAGCATGGCTGTCATCTGCGGATTTAAGCGCATGGAATTACGGCACATTTGAGCAGAAATGTGATTTGAACAATTGGAAGGTCATTTTTGAGCGGTTGTATTCTTTTTTTGGCGGCGGAGTGGTATTATGCGCGCTACTAGCTGGATATCTTGCGGTATACAGGAAAAGAAATGTACTTGTGCTGGTTTATAGCTTTGCATCCTGTCTATTAGCCATAGGGACATTATTTAATTTGTATTATGTTCATGACTATTATTTTATGGCAGTTTCGCCGTTGGTGTGTGTATTTATTGGAATACTGTTGTTGGAAATCAAAGAGTCTGTCTGGAAGGATGGAAATACCGGAAAGGTATGCTTTGGGATTTTGTGCGCGGTACTTGTCAGTGCGCAGATGAAAAGCGGGCAGCCTTACCTGGACGGCATATTGTATGGAAACAAAGAGACAGGAAGCCTTGCAGGCTATATACGTGAAATTACGGATGAGGATGAATGGATTATAATTGAAGGACAGGACTGGAGCCCGGTGACCCTGTATTATGCAGAGCGAAAAGGTTTTATGGTAAAAATGCCGGAGTGGCTGGAACAGGATCGATTTTTTGATTTTATTAAGCAGGATCAATATACAACCCTGGCAGCGCATTCTGTAAGCGCTGTAGAAGCATTTGCGAAGCGGTTTAGCTACCTGGTTCAGTATCCGAGGAAAGCAGATGCATATGTATATAAATGGAACGAACAATTAGGCTCAGACAAGGAACCGGCTGTATATCCTGTGAAAACAGATAGTTTGCAGATAGATACCGAATATACGATCACTGGCTGTGATACAGGGTATATAGGAATCTGTTATGAGGATACAGAGATAAGCAGGGAAATTATGGTGGAAATCAAAGATAGCCAGGGAAATGTAATGTCGGATGTGATCTGCCTGCCGACAGGATGTGAGAAGATCTATTATAAAATCGGTGTGCTGTGTCAAGATCCGGTGGAAATTAAGTTTACTTTGGAAAATAATGGAATGAAAGGATTGCGTTAGCTTCACGATATCTGCTGTCTTTTTGGAATAGCAAATACGTAAATTTAGATAATCGGGTAGAAGATACCCTTTTCAGAGTATCACCCCCTCACAGATTCCTGACGCGTAGATTTCCCGCATCCGGCTCCTTGTGCACCTGATGAGAGAGTTTGTTCGTACATTATAACGAATATTGAACGCTATCAAAAAAGCATGGAACTATAAAAGTTGCAGTATATTTTTCATTTTAAAGAAGAGCCGGAGAAAAAGATGAAAAAAATAAGTAATATTAATATAAAAAATATTTCTTTGTGGTTTGTAATAATTTCTGTTTTGTTTGTAGTAAATTATATGTTTAAATTTTCATTACATACCAATATACGTACATTGTACTTGGATGATTTGGCAACATATAGTTTATTAATAAAAGGGAATCTTTTTGATGCTTTTTTTCTAAGCATGGCAAATAAGCTGCGTCCTGTAGCACATATGATTATTTATATTGCATTTAAGATAACTGGTACAGATTTTCAAAGACTGGATATTTTGATACTTGTATGGAACTTATTGATTGCCGTTGGAGTGACAGTAGTGACGTATCAATTAATTGGAGATAAAGCAAGCATTTGGGTAAAGGGAGGGATAACATTAGCGGTAGGAATGCTTTATAGTATTTCAAGGTTTTCCTACTATGTCTGGACGGAAGTATTGGGACTAATGGAAAGTACTGCCTTGTTATTGGCATTAGGTGTGCTGCTGTTATTAATTCAATATGTTTTTGACTCCAGAGAACGAAATTTATATATAGCAGATTTATTGTATTTGATTGTCATATATACACATGAAAGATACATATTTCTGGGAGGTGTTATTTTTATATCTATTTTTTTGAAACATGGTATAAAAAAACCATTGAAATATGTTGCGCCAGTGATGGTATTGATTGTATTTATGTTGCAAAGGTTTTTAATGTTTGGTAACAGATTTCTTGATGGAACAGGAGGAACTTCTGTTATCGATACCTTTAACTTGAAAGATGTCTGGAATCACATTATCTGTCAAAGTTTGTATTTGCTTGGAATAAATGCAGGTCCGGCATATTTAAATGGGATTGGTTTTGAATCGGTATCCCGTCATATTGGAATATTGATAGTTATACAGATTATCTTTGTGTCAGTTTGTTTTTTTAGTTATTTGCTGCGAATCATAAAAGGCTGTGATATAGAAGAACAAAAAAAGAGTGTGTTATATATATCTTTTATCATTTGCTGTATAGTTTCAAGCAGTATTACAATTCGGGTTGAAATGAGATGGATTTATGTTTCATATGCAGCATTTTTGATTTATATGGCGCAGATTCTTGCATATTTGATACGATACTTTGATATAAAAAAATTTATAATTCCGGTAACTGTTTATATGGTATTTGGGATGATATGTGAAGAGTATTATCAATCTTATTATAAAAATATATATTATTGGGGAACACGTTTGCTGACGAGCTCATTGTACGAACAGACATTGATAAAGTATGGGGAGGATTTTTTTAACAAAAATGTGTATATTATTGGAAATTCAATGATGTGGACTACGACAGAATGGAGTTCATTTTACAGTCAATTTTTTAATGAAGATCTTATTTTATCGAATGTTATTTATGTTGAATATATTGAGGAACTATATGAAAAATTATCTGCTGAGGAGCAGTCTATTATTTTACTGGAAGATCTGTCTGATTATAAATATGTAGATCTTACAGAGAAAGTATATGGGATTCATTAGTGTGCAAAGAGAAGATACATAGATTTTTCTAAGGTGGTAGTCTCCAAAACAGAAAGGAAAATAAAACAATATGATTCACTGTAATATTTGCCGGGGGGGGTAAAACAGATCTACAAGCTTCCCTTCCGCGACCTCCAGGGAACAGGGACAAAAGAATACATACAAGAACTTTATTTTTGCGAGACCTGTGGATTTTTATTTACAGGCAACCCGCTTTCTGAAAAACAACTGACAGACAGATATCAGAATTTCTCAAAGTTTGAGTTTGACCAGGATAATTATATTTTGAATGAGTCGGATACATATAAAAAGCGGTGCAGCAGGCAGTTCCACTTTATTATGGAAGCAATCGGGGATGATTTTTCGTCTGTTTTGGAAGTGGGTGCGGCGTCAGGGTACAACCTGAGCCTGTATGCGGATAAGGAAGTGATGGGAATTGAGCCGTCTGCCCAAAACTGTCTGGCGGCGCGCAGGCGCTATCATGTACAGATGTATCAGGGGATGTTCCAGCAGTTTATCAAAGAAAATACAAAGAGCTACGACCTTATTTTTCTTTCGCATACATTGGAGCATATGGTAAATCCACGTGATTTTATCTTGCAGTGCAGCAGGATCTGCAATGCATACATATTTATTGAAGTTCCTGGTATGGATTATAAGTTTCTGGATGAGCCGATGGGGATGTTTTGTGAAGAGCATGTCAATTATTTTACATTGGAAAGCTTAAGCAGCCTGATGTATTCGGCAGGATTTGTGCCAGTTGATGTCAATTATATCTTTGGGCTGTACCAATGCCTGCCGGCGGGCTGGCCTGCGATGTCTACCTTGTGGAAAAAGGCGGAGCATGGTGCAAAGATGCCGCGGGTGCCGGTGCTTCGCAGTGCATTGCTTGTAAGGGAATACCTTGAAAAGAATCAGGAACTGTTGGAAAAAATCAGGAAACGGATCGATCAGATCCCTGTGGATAAGCGTTTGGCTGTTTGGGGAACAGGGCACCATGCGTCTATGCTGCTTGCAAATACATCGCTGTCCGAAAAAAATCTGGTCAAGGTTTATGACAGCGATGAACGCAAGTACCAGTATACGTTTCATGGGCTGCCGATTTGCGGTTTTGATGAAAATGATATATACAGCAAAAAAATAGATGCTGTTTTGGTGGCTACCTATACTGCACAGAAAGCGATCTGTAAAGTATTGGAGCCGTTTGCGGGTATTTGCAGCATTTACTGTTTGTATGAAATCCCGTGAGCGCTAGAAATGAGAATGTACGTAAAGAAGAATAAAATACGTACATGATTTATGATAACAATTTCTATAAATAGAAAGATAAGGTGAAAAGAAATGAAACAAAGGCTTGCAGATTATGTAGCGGATTTTTTCGTATCGCATCACATTCAGGATTGTTTTATGGTAGTCGGCGGCGGTGCCATGCACTTAAACGATGCGCTTGGGCATAAAGAGGGGCTTAGCTGCACCTTCTGTCACCATGAGCAGGCGTGCGCAATCGCTGCGGAGGCATATGCAAGGGTACATAATCAGATGGCGGCAGTCTGTGTAACGACCGGGCCGGGCGGGACAAATGCCATTACGGGCGTGCTGGGCGCATGGCTGGATTCCATCCCGATGTTTGTCGTATCTGGGCAGGTGCGCTATGATACGACCGTGCGCTGCATCAGCAGGGGCATGGGCGAGGATATCCCGCGTGCGGTGGGGGACCAGGAATATGACATTACAAAAACGGTATCGCCTATGTGCAAGTATGCGGTTATGCTCGAAGACCCGCTGGATATCCGTTTTGTGCTGGAGCAGGCATATGCAAGGGCGATGGAAGGGCGGCGCGGGCCGGTGTGGGTCGATATCCCGCTGGATTTTCAGGGCTGCATCATAGAAACCGATGGCTTGCGCGGGTATTGCCAGGAGCAGGGCTTAGCAACAGGGGCAGGCACGGCGCTGTTTGCGGGAAAAGAAACACCAAGAGAGCGGCAGGTGCTACAGGAAATCCTTTCCCGTATCCAGGCGGCTGAGCGCCCGGTGTTTTATGCCGGCAGCGGTATCCGCCTTTCAGGAGGGTATGCGCAGTTTCGGCACATCGTGGAGCTGCTCGGCATCCCGGTAGTCACCTGCTGGGACTCCATTGATGCCATTGAAGACGCGCACCCGCTCTATGCGGGCAGGGGCGGGATTATGGGTGACCGAGCAGGCAATTTTGCGGTACAGAATGCAGACCTGGTGCTGGCGGTCGGCACGCGCCTGTCCATCCGGCAGGTAGGTTACCGCTGGGATGCCTGGGCGAGGGAGGCGTTTGTTATTATGGTGGACATTGACCTGGCGGAGCTGGACAAGCCGACGCTGCATGTGGAACTGCCGGTCTGTGCGGATGCTGGGGATTTTTTAAAGGCACTGGGCGGGCGCCTTGCAAAGGAATCATGCCCGCTGTTCCAAAAGGACGGGTGGAGGCAGCAGTGCCGTATCTGGAGGGAGAAGTACCCGGTGACGCTGCCAAAGCACTGGCAGGAGGACGGGCGCCATGCCAACGTCTATGCGTTTATCCGGTATTTGAGCCAGCGCCTTGCGGATGGGAGCCTGACCGTTGTGTCCAATGGGAGCGCCTGTGTGGTTGGCAGCCAGAACTATGTGGTAAAAAAAGATGCCAGGTTTCTTATTAACAGCGGGGCGGCAAGCATGGGCTATGGGCTTGCGGCGGCAGTGGGCGCGTGTATCGCGGCAGGCAGGAGGGAAACTGTCTGCATAGAAGGGGACGGCAGCATTATGATGAACTTACAGGAGCTGCAAACCATACAGACGCTGCGGCTTCCTATAAAGCTGTTTTTGATCCATAACGGGGGATACCATTCGATCCGCCAGACGCAGGGCAGTTTTTTTGCAGGGCATTCACGGGTCGGGATCGGGCCGGAAAGCGGGGACTTGTCGTTCCCTGAATTTCAAAAGGTGGCGCAGGCGTTTGGCTATCCTTATCTGGAAGCGCACAGCAACGCACAGATGGTGCAGGCAGTCGATGCGGCATTAGAAAAAGAGGGCGCTGTATTTTGTGAAATATTTGTTTCTATAGAGCAGAAGTTTGAGCCGAAAAGTGCTGCGAAGCGCCGATTAGACGGCAGCATGGAAAGCCCGCCGCTAGAGGATATGGCGCCGTTTCTGCCGCGGGAAGAGTTGTTTTCGAACCTGTATATCGATGCGGTGGAATGAGGGGGGTGTGCGATGAAAAAAATAAGTATCCTGATTCCCTGCTACAATGAAGAAGCAAATGTCAGGGAAATGTGTGCGGCAGTCGTGGGTGTGTGTAAGGAAAGCCTGCCGGAATATGGCTATGAAGTCCTGTTTATAGACAACTGCTCGACCGACCGTACCAGGGAATATTTGCGAGAACTGTGCGCGGCAGACCCCAATATAAAGGCGATTTTCAATGCAAAAAACTTCGGGCAGTTTAATTCCCCTTATTATGGCATGTGCCAGACGACAGGGGACTGTACGGTCTGTTTGTGCTGTGACTTCCAAGACCCCGTAGAGCTGATACCAGTGTTTGTTAAGGAATGGGAAAGCGGGTACAAGATTGTTTGCGGGATCAAGACGGCAAGCAGGGAAAACAAAGCGATGCGTTTTATGCGGGGTTGTTATTACAAGCTGATTAAAAGCCTGTCAGAGGTGGAGCAGATCGAGCATTTCACAGGGTTTGGGCTATATGACCGGGAGTTTGTCAAAATACTGGCAAGCCTGGATGATTCAGTGCCATATATGCGCGGCATTGTCGCGGAGCTTGGCTATCAAAGGAAAGATATTTTATATACGCAGCCAAAGCGGAAAGCAGGAAAGACACACAACAACTGGGCAACGCTGTATGACGGCGCGATGCTGGGATTTACCTCTTATACAAAGGCAGGGCTTCGGGTGGCTACAGTTATGGGATTTTTCTTGGCAGCGGTAAGCATTGTGGCAGCGATTGTCTATCTTGTGCTAAAGCTGCTGTACTGGGAGCGGTACCCGGCAGGGACGGTGCCGATCCTGCTTGCGGTGCTGGTGCTTGGCTCGGTGCAGATTTTTTTTACAGGGCTGCTGGGAGAGTATGTACTTAGTGTCAACAAGCGTGTGATGCACCGGCCGCTTGTAATAGAGGAAGAGAGGCTGAACTTTTAAGTCAGTATAAAATATAGAAAAAGAGGATACAAAATGAAAACAGTCATACTGGCAGGCGGGATGCAAAGCATTTTAAATCAGGACAGGGAAGGGCTTCCAAAGCCGATGGTGCCGATTGGCGGCAAGCCGCTTTTGTGGCACATTATGAAGCATTTTTCGGCGTATGGGTTCAATGAGTTTATTATATGCGGCGGCTACCGGGTGGGCATGATTAAGGAATATTTTAAGGATTTTTATATTTACCAGTCGGATATTACCGTGGATCTTTCGGATAATACGATTGAGATACATAAAAAGAAAACCGAGGACTGGAAAGTGACCGTTGTAGATACCGGGCTGTTTTCGGCTACCGGGCAGCGGGTGGGCAGGATTGAACGCTATATTGACGGGGAGAACTTTTTCGTGGCGTATGGGGACTGCCTGTCGGACATTGACCTGCACGCGATGTGTAAAGAGCATTTTAGGCAGGGGAAAACAGCGACGCTTGCGGTGGCAAAGCCGTCAGGGAGGAATGTGCTGCTGCCATTGGATGAAAGCGGCGGCGTGCATATGGAGCAGTTAAAGGAAGGCGGCAGTGCGGCGGCGTGGATTCATGCGGGCTGTCTGGTGCTGCACCGGAGTGCGTTTGCCTTGTTGCAGGGCAATTATGACCTGGAAAAGCAGTTATTTGTAAAATTATCTGAAAAACAGCAGATAGGTTCTTATAAGCACAGGGGATATTGGACGGCAGTCGATACAAGGCGGGACCTTGCATGTGCGGAAAACTTGTGGAACGCAGGCATAGCGCCGTGGGCAGGGGATACAGTGCAGGAGGGGAAAGAATGGAAAAATGGGAAGTGTTAGACGCGGTAAAAGCGTATTATAAAGAACATCATAAGGAAAAGCCGTATGAAAAAGGCGACAGGATCTGCTATGCAGGGAGGGTATTTGACGAAGCCGAATTGGTAAGCCTTGTGGACAGCGCGCTGGATTTTTGGCTGACGGCGGGGGCTTATACACAGCAGTTTGAGCAAGGGCTTTGCGATTACCTGGGTGTTTCGTATTGTTCGATGGTGAACTCCGGCTCCTCGGCAAACCTGCTTGCGGTTGCGGCGTTAACTTCTCCGCTACTCAGGGAACGGCGGCTGGAAAAAGGAGATGAGGTCATTACCGCGGCGGCTGCGTTTCCAACGACGGTGGCTCCGATTGTGCAGTGCGGGGCGGTGCCTGTATTTGTGGATATCCAAATCCCGTATTATAACATTGTGGCGGAAAGCCTGGAACGGGCGGTATCCGAAAAGACAAAGGCGGTCTTTGTCGCGCATACGCTTGGAAATGTGTTTGACTTAGCGGGCGTCAGGGAGTTTTGTGACAGGCACGGGCTGTGGCTGATCGAGGATAACTGCGATGCGCTGGGCGGCGAATACCAAATCGGCGGGCAGGCAAGGAAAACGGGGACGGTTGGCGATATTGGCACTTCCAGCTTTTACCCAGCGCACCAGATGACGACGGGAGAGGGCGGCGCCGTCTATACGTCTGACCCGCTGCTGCATAAGATTATCCGCTCGATGCGCGACTGGGGCAGGGAATGCAGTTGCAGCGGCGGGCAGGATAATTTGTGCGGGCACCGGTTTGACGGGCAGTTTGGGACGCTGCCAAAAGGGTATGACCATAAATACGTCTATTCCCACCTGGGGTACAACTTAAAAGCGACGGATTTACAGGCGGCTGTCGGGACAGCGCAGCTTTTAAAGCTGCCGGCATTTGTAAAAAAACGCAGGGAAAACTGGGTATACCTGCGCCAGGCATTGGAGCCGCTTCGGGATGTGCTTATCCTGCCGGAATACCTGCCAGATGCGTCGCCGTGCTGGTTCGGTTTCCTCATGACGGTAAAAAAGGAATGCAAAAGGAGCAGAGACCAGGTCGTTGCTTACCTGGAAGGACATAAGATCCAGACGCGGATGCTGTTTGCGGGCAATTTGCTGCGGCACCCATGCTTTGCGGGCTTAAAGGAAGGGCTGGATTACCGGGTTGCCGGGACGCTGGCGCAGACAGATAAGGTGATGAACGACAGTTTTTGGATCGGTGTCTATCCGGGCATGACAAAAGGAATGCTGGATGAAATGGTACAACGGATCAAAGAAGCAGTGTTTATGGAACAATAGGGAGAGCGGGAAAGGAGCACATAGGATGAAGGTAGTGATTCTTGCAGGCGGCAAAGGCACAAGGATCGGCGAGGAGTCTGCGTTTAAGCCAAAGCCAATGGTCGAGATTGGCGGGATGCCGATTTTGTGGCATATCATGAAGCTGTATTCGTTTTATGGGTTTCGGGAATTTATTGTCTGCTGCGGCTACAAGGGGCAGATGATTAAGGAATATTTTGTCAATTACCAGGTACACTGCGCAGACAGCACGTTTTTGTTAGAAAGCCAGCAGACGCAAGTACATAAGATGCATTCGGAGCCGTGGAAGGTGACGCTTGCCAATACAGGGCTTGATACGCTGACGGCGGGGCGTATTTTAAAGGTCAGGGACTATATCAAAGAGGATACCTTTTTGCTGACGTACGGGGACGGCGTGTCGAATGTGGATATCCGTGCCCTGCTTGCCTTCCATAAACAGAGTGGGAAGGTGGCGACAGTAACGGTGACGCAGCCGCCAGGCAGGTTTGGCGCGCTCAAAATCGATGAGGAAACGGGCAGGGTATCAGGCTTTAAGGAAAAGGCGAGGGCTGACCAGGCGTGGGTAAATATGGGATTTATGGTATTTTCCACCGATATTTTTTCGTACCTTGGGGACGGGAGCAGTATGCTTGAGGCAGAGCCGTTTGAAGCGGTTGCCGCGGCAGGACAGATGATGGCGTACCGGCACAGAGGGTTTTGGTCGCCGATGGATACGTTAAAGGACAGGGAATACCTGGAAAGCTTGTGGGCGGATAAAAAAGCGCCCTGGAAGGTATGGGAGGACTGTGTTTAAAGTGGATAGAAAGGAAAAAACGATGGTAGCATGTTATCTATGCGGAAGTAAAAACCTGATGATGCGAAAGACCGTTATGTCTGATTTTTTATATGCGAAAATTACCGGGGGGGGGGTATAAAAAAGGCGCAGGCGCCAATGAAAAAGTCCGTTTATGCCATTGCAAAGACTGTACGTTTTCTTTTTATGACCGCAGGCTGAGCGAAGCGGAGTCGAATAAGCTGTATGAAGGATACCGCGGCATAGAATACCAGAAGCTGCGCCAGGCATGTGACTGCTGGTATACGCCAAAGGTAAACGATGCGCTCAACCATGATGCGACAGCCTTTCGTGACCAAAAGCGGGTCATTGGCGGGATGGTAAAGAAATATGTGAAAAAGAAGCCTGCCTGCGCGCTTGATTTTGGCGGCAACAAAGGGGAGAGCTTTCCAGAGTGGATCGGCACAAAGAAAAAATATGTGTATGATATCTCTGGTGTTAAGACAGTTCCCGGCGTGGAACGGCTAAGCGATGAAGAAGAGCTTTTGCAGCATAAGTTTGACTTTATTATGTGCAATATGACACTGGAACATGTCTCAGACCCGAAAGCGCTTGTACAGCAGCTCTATAAGATTGGATCGGCTGGAACGTATTATTATGTAGAGGTGCCGAGTGAAAATCCGTTTGCAAAGGACAAGTTTTCAATCAGAAAAAATCTTGCGCTATTATGGAATCCTTATTACAGCAAAATCCGGCTGGTGCAGCATTATTTCCGGCTGAAACGGCAGCCGTATATGCCGATGTCGGAGCATATTAATTTTTTTACACCAAAAGCATTGGAAACTATGCTGTCTTTGTGCGGATTCAATGTGCTTGCGGTACAAGAGTATGAGGAAAGAAGCGTGCTTGGCAAAGCGAAGGTGCTGGCGGCGGTTTGCAGGAAGGAGGGTTGAACAGAAGCATTAGAAGATATATTTCATAACATATAGCAAATTGGCGATTGCTTTCTTTCTTGCAGCAATGTATAATAGTACGAGATGGCAAAGGAAGGAGGCGGACAGGAATGGCAATTCAATCGATCCATATTTATAATGTAATGGTTTTTCAGCGTCAATTTTATTTGAATTTTTGCAATGGCATTAATGTTTTAATTGGAGAAAACGGTGTTGGAAAAACAACCATTTTAAAAATGATTTATGCGGCAACACAGTGGTCGAATGAAAAAACAGATCCAGGGAAAACGAAACAATTAACAGATTTTTTTCTAACAGTTTGAAAGATGCTGCAATACTTAAAAATGCAGACAGAAAAGAAGAGGATTGTTATTATAAAGTATCAGATGGCGAACATATATTTGAGAATCATTTGCCGCATAATGTGATTTATCATTTAGATAACTGGTTAGGGCTTTCTATTCCGTCTGTATTTATCCCGTCTATGGAGATGCTTTCTCATTCCAAGGGCTTTTTAGCAATGAACCAAAAGTACAGAATGCCGTTTGATGGTACACAGACAGATATTATTGTAAACGCTTCCTTGCCGGAAACGAGGGAGATTCCAGAGTCCTGCAAGGTTCTTCTCAAAGAAATAAGTAATGCTATTGATGGAGTAGTTGTACAGGAGAATGATATCTTTTATGTCATAAAAAATGATGGTACGAAAATTGATTTTTCATTAGAAGCAGAAGGCTTGCGCAAGCTGGGCCTATTGTGGAAGCTGATACGAAACGGGCTGTTGGAAAAAGGAACGATTTTATTGTGGGACGAGCCAGAAGCGAATTTGAATCCTGAGTTGTATCCTCTTGTGGTGAATGTATTGTTGGGATTGCAGAAAAATGGAGTGCAGATTTTTATTGCTACACACAGTTATAATTTTGTTAAATATTTAGAAATCAGAAGAGCAAAAAAAGAACAGGTGATGTTTCACAATTTGTATAAAGGACAAAATAAAAAGGACGGAAAAGATGCGGTAAATTGTACTTCTGCTTTTAAAATAGAGGACTTGGGAGAAAATCCGATGATCAATTAATACGCCCACCCGCACTTTTCTTTACAAAAAGCTGCGGCGGGCGTTTCTTTTATTCGGTCAAAATGATTTCCCTGCATATTTCACAATCAAAATCTCCACCGCCATCTGGTCAATCATGCGCCCGCTCTTGCTGTCCGTTTCCAGCGCAGCGCCGTCTTCCAGCGCCTGCACCAGTTCTTTTTGGGAAAAGCGGGATGCCTGCTCTAGGGAGCGTTTGACGGCAAAGGGCGGGATGCCTGCTTTGGATGCCATTGTTTTGGCGTCCAGCCCCGCCTTTTGCATGGAGGTTAAGTTAAGCAGGATGCGGAACTGGCGGTTAATCAGGTATAAAATGCGCATAGGTGCTTCTTTGAGCGCTAAAAGGTCGTAATAGAGCGCCAGGGCGCGTTTTTGCTCGCGCTTTCCGATGGCGTTTACCATTTCGAAGATCTGGTTGGAGACCTGTTCGGTGCAGATCGCCTCGACATCGACGGCTTCGATCACTTCTTTGTCTAAGGTGTAGCATAATAGCTTTTCCAGCTCTTTGTCGATGTTGCCCATGTCGGTTCCGGTTTTGGTGAGAAACAGCGCCAGGACGGACTGTGTGATTTTTTTGTTTTCTTTTTTCAGGCGGCTTAAGATCCAGCGGGTTAACAGCGGTTCTTTTTGTTCGCCAAATTCTGCCGCGTGGCCTGCTTTGCTGGCTGCCTTGTACATTTTGCCGCGCTTGTCAACCTCGTTTTCGGTAAAAATAAAAATGGTCGAGGAGGGTACTTTGGGCAGGTATTCGGCAAGCGGGTCGCAGCCGGATTTAAAAAAGCCGCTGTCTTCGATCAGGATCAGGCGGCGCTCGGCGAAAAAGGGCATTGTCTCCGCCAAGTCTATAACGGCAAGGGGATTGATTTTGGAGCCTTCAAAGTATGCCGTATTCATCGTATCGTCCGGTGCGGCGAGCGCTTGTTTCAGTTTGTTTTTGTACTGCTGCTTTAAGTAGTTTTCCTGTCCGTACAGCAGGTAGATGTTTGAAAATTGTCCGGTGCGGATCTGTTCGTCGATCGTTTTCAAAATATGCTCCTTAAACTTATAAATAAAGAAAGAAAAACCACTGATTAGAGGGGATCAGTGGTTCACATGCCTGTGTTTTGTTTATCGTAGAAGCTGCCTGAAACAAATGTCACTAAGACATTTTGCTGACAGCGTGGTTTAATCTTGAAATCTTTCTGGAAGAAGTATTCTTGTGATAAACGCCTTTGGTAACCGCTTTTGCAAGCTCGCTTGTTGCGCCTCTTAACGCGGTTTTTGCTGCTTCCTTGTCATTTGCAGCGATTGCAGCGTCTACTTTCTTTACCGCTGTCTTCACTTTGGAGCGGATTGCTTTATTTCTTGCTGCTCTCTTTTCTGCTACAAGAATTCTTTTCTTCGCTGATTTAATATTAGCCAACTGAAACACCTCCGTTTGTAATCATATCATTTTGCAGCATGGACTCTGCCGGCTGCAATGTTATCGTTCTAAGATCCATGTATGGCGTTCGTTATGCGGACACGGACAAACTAACGAACACACTCATTAATAATAGAATAATTGAAATGGTCTGTCAATACATAAAATGAGATTTTTTGTAAAAACTTAGATTATCTGCTTTAAATAACAAAATGAGTGAGGGTATCAATATGTATCAGGTACGGACAGACTTAGCGCTGGAAGCGCGGGAAAAATTTGAGGAAGACAATGTAGAGATTAAGGGCGTGCGTTTGGAAGAAGAACAGGCAACGCCGGATATCCAGATTACAAGCGTTGTGATCGAGACGGAAAACGGGGCGAAGGCGATGGGCAAGCCGAAAGGAAACTATGTGACGTTAGAAGCGCCGAATATGATCGAAGAGGACGAGGGGTATCACAGGGAAATATCGGTGCAGCTTTCCAAGGTCTTAAAGCGGCTGCTGCCAAAGGGCGGAGAGTTTAAGACGCTTGTGGTAGGGCTTGGCAACCGCGCGGTGACGCCGGATTCTCTAGGGCCGCGCGTGGTGGACAACTTGTGTGTGACCAGGCACATTATTAAGGAGTTTGGCAAGTATGTGATCGGCGATAGCTGCCATAAGTCGGTCAGCAGCATTGTGCCGGGCGTGATGGCGCAGACGGGGATGGAATCGATGGAGATCGTACGCGGGATTACAAAGGAGACAAAGCCGGATGTGATTATCGCGGTAGATGCGCTTGCGGCGCGCAGCACAAGGCGCTTGAACCGGACGATACAGATTACGGATACGGGCATCAATCCAGGCTCCGGCGTCGGCAACCACAGACACGCGCTGAATGAGGAAAGCATCGGTATCCCGGTAATCGCCATCGGCATTCCAACCGTAGTGGACGCGGCGACGATCGTAATCGATACGATGAATAACCTGCTCGATGCGATGAGCCAGGCGGAACAGCTCAGGCAGATCGGCAGCTCCTATAAGCAGCTTGATTTAATGGAAAAATACGAGCTTGTCAGGGAGCTTTTGACGCCGCAGCTCAATACGCTGTTTGTCACGCCAAAAGATGTGGACGAGGCGGTCAAAAGGCTGAGTTTTACAGTATCTGAGGGAATTAATATCGCGCTGCAAAAAGAGGAAGAGGAACACTGTCTGCATGATTAGACATAAATCAGACAGGTAATTTCATATACTAATGAGGAACGTTTTTGCGCTTTGGCGATCAGTATGGGAGGATAAAGGCGTGTGGAGAAAAAGTATATGAAGAGGCATTGGAAAAAGCGTTTTCTATATCAGAGGAAGTGGTGGGCAGGAACGGTTCCGTTTTTGCTTTTTCTTGCTTCCTGTGTGTATATGATGGAGACAAAGGGGATCACGAAACATACGATCCTGGATGCGGCGGCGCAGTATTTGCAGGCAAACCTGGGATACCAGGCGGTGAAAAGCTGTATGCCGGTGCTTGCGTATGACGCGGCATTTGACGCTGAACAGATTACAATCTATGAATATCTTGCGGCAAATATGGATGAGCTGCTCCCGATCTATGGCTATGTCAGGAAACAGGAGCAGCAGTTTGCGATGGGGGAGTCAGGGCTTCCCGGCGAAATGGAGGATAGCTGCGGCGGGGGCAGTATCGATGCCCTTTCCGCCGGGCTTGCCGCAGAAAATAAGAAGGCTGCTGCCGCCCAGGAAAAACTGGATTTGCAGGGGACAAAACAGGAGACGGCGGGCGAGGGCAATACCGATGAAAAGGCTGGCGCCACGCTTGCGGCGGGGGATAAGGCAAAGCGGTTTTCACGCCAGAAGTTAAACGATTTTGACTATCTGATTCAAAATTTTTACCGGGTGGACAGTACGACGACGACAAACAGCAAACAGTTAAACGCGGCAAAGATGCTGGCAAAAGATATGAGCATCGACAAAAACAAACAGGACGGGCCGCAGATTTTAATTTACCATACGCATTCGCAGGAGCGGTTCGCGGATTCTAAGGATGCCTCGGAGTCCGTCGTCGGCCTGGGCGACCGCCTGGCGGAGCTTTTGGAGCAAACGTACGGATACAAGGTGCTGCACCACAAAGGGCGCTATGACCTGCCTGACCGGGATAACGCGTATTCCAGGGCGGCGCCTGCTTTGGAGACGCTGCTAAAGGAAAACCCGGGCATCCAGGTCGTCATTGACCTGCACAGGGACGGAGTAGCGGAAAATACAAGGCTGGTGGAAAAGGTAAACGGAAAAGACACGGCGACGATTATGTTTTTTAACGGCCTTAGCCATACGACGGCGCAGGGGGATATCAGCTACCTGTACAATCCAAACCTTGCGGATAACCTGGCGTTTTCGTTCCAGCTCCAGCTTGCGGCAGCGGAGTATTATCCTGGATTTTCGAGGTTTATTTATTTAAAAGGCTACCGCTATAACCTGCACTACCTTCCGAAATCGCTGCTTGTAGAAGTCGGCGCGCAGACGAATACATATCAGGAAGTGCAAAACGCGATGGAGCCGCTTGCGGACGTGCTGGATAAAGTGCTGTCAGGAGAAAATTAAAAGATTGAGTTTCCCATGTGCCTGTGTTAAGATGAAAGAAACGTTTATTGATAAGTTTGTAGAAAAGTTTATAGAAAGAATATGAGGACGCCACACAATGGAAAAACAAAAAATGGTAAAAGTACAAGAGCAGGTCATACGCCTTACGGGGGTGCATTCGATCGGGGTAATCGGCGATCCTGGCTGCGAAGGGCTCGGTACCTACAATATGAAAGTATACGCAGGCGCGCTGGAAGAAACCGGAAAGGATGACCTTACGCTGATTGCCGGAGACCTCGTTCCGGCAGGGACGAGACATTATTACGGCATGATCCGTGAGATCACGCAGGTGATTGCCGAAAATCCGGTCTATACATTAAGGGGAAACCACGATACGGGAGAATATACGGACTATTTTGGAGAAAAAAACTATGCGCTGCTTGCCGATGCGTTTGCCATCGTTGTACTGGATAATGCGGCGCGCTCTTTTGAAGAAGAAGGGCTTTCTTTGCTGACAAAGGTGCTTGCGATGGAAGAGGTTGCGCAGGTAATTATAGCGTTCCATATCCCGGTGCCGAATCATTTTATTTTAAACTGTGTTTCAGAAGAGGAATTTTGCCGGCTAAAGCAGGCATATGCGCCGTGGAAGCAAAAAGTAAAATACTTACTCTGCGGACATGTGCATTCGCGGTTCGAAGACCAGGTGGACGGCATTCCGCTGATCTGCACCGGAGGCGGAGGAGCCTGGATCGAGGACGTGTCAAAAGAGATTCGCTCCTGTGACGTAGAGCACCATGTCGTGCACTTTACCGAAAAAAACGGAGCGCTCACATATGAGATTGTAAACCTGCCTGACGACTGCTATCAAAGGGAGCGCCGCGACGGGATTTTAAAGCAGCACCTGGAACAGACGGTGCAGGGAGAGCTGATGGCGCATTTAAAATATCTGATGTTCGCAGAACGGGCAAAGCGCAGGGGAATGCCAAGAATTGCAAACCTGTTTCAGGCGCTTGCCGCTTCGGAGTATTACCATGCACGCAATTTTTACGCGGTGCTCGAACGCCCGGCAGCTTTTATGGACGCGCCTGCTTCTTTTGTAGCAGGAGAACAGTTTGAATACGAGCAGATGTACCGGATGATGCGCGAGTATGCAAAAAAGCACGAGTACCCGCTTGCGGAACAGGCATACGCAGGCGCTGCCGCGGCAGAAAAGGAACATGCGGCGCTGCTTATGCAGGCATCAGATATGGACGCCTTTTCACAGGAAAAAATATATGTCTGCCCGATCTGCGGCTATGTGATGACAGGCGATGCGGCGCCGGAGCGCTGCCCGGTCTGCGGAGGCGCTGGCAGGCAGTATGAGGTGTTTGAAGAAAAGGAAGCGTAGAGATGAATGTTAAGCCGCTGCCGGTCGGGCTGGACAATTTTGAAAAGCTTGTAACAAGGGGCTACTATTTGGTCGATAAAACATTGTTTATCAAAGAACTGCTGGATAAAAAAGGCGATGTCAATCTGTTTACCCGCCCGCGCAGATTCGGAAAGACGCTGAATATGAGTATGCTCCAGTATTTTTTGGAAGATGCAAGGACGCAGGGCGGGACAAAAATGGATCACTGCCTTTTGTTTCAAGGGTTAAAGATTATGCAGGCAGGAAAGCAGTATTTGTCGCATATGGGGCAGTACCCGGTAATCAGCTTGTCCTTCAAAGCTGCCCGGCAGCCGGATTTTGACCTGGCTTACCGGATGCTTGTAAGGCAGGTTGCAGATGAATTCAGGCGCCACAGATTTGTAATGGAAATCCTGCCAAAAGAACAAAAGGCAAGGTATCAGCAAATGCTCTGGGAAAAGCCGGACAGGGAAAACTTTGGAGACGCTTTAAAGTTTTTGTCTGAATGCCTGGAACAGTTTTATGGAAAAAAAGTGATTGTGCTGATTGACGAGTACGATGTTCCGTTGGAAAATGCCTATTTTTCAGGCTTTTATGAGCCGATGGTAAGTTTGCTGCGTTCATTGTTTGAATCGGTCTTTAAGACGAATGCGAGCCTGGAATTTGCGGTAGTTACCGGCTGCCTGCGGGTTTCTAAGGAGAGCATTTTTACGGGTATGAATAACCTGGAGATGATTTCTATATTCAGTAAAAGTTATGATGCATTCTTTGGGTTTACACAAGAAGAGGTAAAAAAGATCTGCGCGGACTTTCATCTTTGCCATAAATATGAGACGGCAAAGGAGTGGTACGACGGGTATGTGTTTGGAAATACGCATGTGTATAACCCTTGGAGTGTGATTCGCTTTGTAAAGGATATGTTAGCAGACGATACATCGTTCCCGGCTGCTTACTGGGCGAATACAAGTTCGAACAGTATTGTGCGCACCTTTATCGAGCAGGCGGATGTTGAGACAAAAGTGGAGATTGAGCACCTGATCGAAGGCGGGACAGTGGAAAAGCCGGTGTATGAGGACATTACTTATGATGAAATCTATCATTCTATAGACAATTTGTGGAATTTTATGTTTTTTACTGGATATTTTCGTAAAGTATCGGAACGGATGGATGCAAAGACCAGGCAGGTGTTTGCGGTATTTCAGATTCCAAACGAAGAGGTAAGGCTTATATTCCGCACGAAAATACTTGCCTGGTTTGACGAAAAAGTAAAGGCAAAAGACCGTACGCGCCTGTTTACAGCGTTTGTAGAGCATCACACCAGACAATTAGAAAAGGAAATCACAGATCTTTTGCTTGAGACGATCAGTTTTAACGATGCGTATGAGAGCTTTTATCACGGATTTTTGCTGGGGATCTTGTCAGGGATGAAAGGGTACCTTGTCAAATCAAACCGGGAAGGCGGTACCGGGCGCAGCGACTTGTATGTCAAGCCGCTGACTAGGCGTAGGGAAGCATTTGTACTGGAGTTTAAGGTGGCAAAGAAGTTTCGGGAGCTGGAGCAAAAAGCACGGGAAGCACTGCTGCAAATCGAAGACAGGCAGTATGTACGGGAGCTAAACGACGACGGCTATGAAAAAGTGGCACGGTATGGGATTGCTTTTTTCGGGAAAGACTGCGTGGTAAGGATCGCGGAAGATGGGGCAGAAGGCATAAAATAGAAAAAACAGCAGATGAAGGGGAAGCGACAATGTATGATGTTATCATAGCCGGTGCAGGGCCGGCTGGTTGTACCGCAGCAAAAGTACTTGCAGAAAAAGGCTATCGTGTCTTGCTTGTGGAAAAGTTTAAGATGCCGCGCTATAAATCATGTTCCGGCATTTTAATCAAAAAGACGATGGCGCTTACAAATCTTTATTTTGGAGCGCCGGTACCACAGAAGGCAATGTGTACGCCGGTGGACAACCGGGGAATGATTTTTACCAATGATCTGGGAAAAGAATATCGGTTTGAACAGGAAGGGTGCAATGTCTGGCGCAGCCAGTTTGACAGTTGGCTTGCGGACAAAGCCAGGGAGAGCGGCGCTGTGGTCAGGGATGATACGATTGCGGTATCCTGTGAAGAAGAAGGAGGCTGTGTGCATGTTACGCTGCGTGGAAGCTGCCTGCAAGGCAATGCGTTAGGCAGGGCACTTGCGGACGGTAAAAAGACGTATATAGAAACAGCCAGGTATTTGCTGGACTGCGAAGGGGTGGCAGGGATGTTAAAGCGTAAGATCATAAAAAATCCGCCAGCCTGCGTCACTACATTCCAGACGTTTTATGAAGGCAGCATCTGTCTTGACCCGCATTATTTCTATGCGTATTTGCAGCCGGAGCTGTCTGGCTATGATGCATGGTTTAATGTCAAGGACGGGATGCTCGTTTTTGGAGTTGCCGTTAAGGATACCGGAAAGATCCGGCAGTTTTATGACCGTTTTCTTGCCTATATGACAAAGAACCACGGGCTACATATTGCAAAGCGGGTAAAATCAGAAAAATGGCTGATGCCATATATCCGTCCGGGCTGCTATATTGATTATGGCGTTGGGCGCGTGCTGTTTGCCGGAGAAGCGGCAGGGTTTTTAAACCCTATGGGCGAGGGGATCTCTGCGGCAATGGAAAGCGGCTATTGCGCAGCGTGCGCCCTGGCGCAGCATTTTGAAAATATGGAGATGCTCTATGCGGATTACAGGGAGCGCACGAAGGAGCTGTGGTCGTATATGATCCGGCAGTGGAGCCTGGTTGGAAGCATGGCAGGGACTTTTTCAGAGATGAAGTAAGGAGCGGGAGATGGCAAACGCGGGCAACAATTACATTTTGATGCATAAAAATATCCCGGTTGTACAGATTGGGCTGGATGCTGCTACAGGTGCGGTGCTTTCGGTTGGTACGGTATACCAGAAAGCACATGTGCCTGTTGGGATTTCGCTGCATCACGGATCGATAGACCGCGGCGCACTCAATGCCTGGTGGCGCGGGAGGGCGATCCCTGCAAGCCGTGCTGGGATACAAGGGGTGCTGCAAGCGATGCAGATTGCGGACACACCGCTTTTGCTGGAAAAGTGCCTGGGGCTTAGCTTGTCTGACCAGTATTGGATCTGTCCTGCGGGGGCAGAAATGATGTGGGAGCAGGTAAACTTTTTTGAACATCCATTTTCCGAAGATGTAGGAAACCTGCTGTTTGGAAAGCCCACAAAAAGTGCACAGGTCAGCCTGATGTCGCCGGATAACACATCGGACGGGTGGCTTAGGAAAAAATGGATTGTTACAGGCGGCAAACGGTGCCTGTTAAAGGGCGGGAGCGGCGCGTCCTGGCAGGAGCCGTATAATGAAGTATTTGCCAGCCGCGTGATGGAGCGCCTTCACATCCCGCATGTGTCGTATGGGCTTGTGATGGTGGACGGTTATCCATACAGTATTTGTGAAGATTTTATTACACCGGATACAGAGCTTATTCCAGCATGGTATGTAATGCAGACAGTAAAAAAGCCAAACCATCGTTCCTTATACGAGCATTACCTGCACTGCTGTGAGCGCCTTGGCGTGCCAGGCATTCGCGAAGCGGTCTGGCAGATGCTTGTGCTGGACTATTTGATTGTCAACGAGGACAGGCACCAGAATAATTTCGGTGTCGTACGCAGGGCGGATACGTTGGAATATCTGGGGGCTGCGCCGATTTATGACAGCGGGACTTCCTTGTGGTTTGACAAGCCTGCGGCAATGATCCGTGCCGGCGCGAAAGTTTCCTGCAAGCCTTTTAAAAGCACCCATGAGCGGCAGCTCCAGCTTGTGCAGGACTTTTCCTGGCTGGATGTTTCCGCGCTTTTAGATATAGAAGAAGAGTTTCGAAAGATCGTCGAAGGGTCGGTCTTTGTGGATCAGGTACGGTGCGATGCCATCTGCAAAGGGCTGCGTGAACGGGTGCGGATGCTGGAAGATGCGGCGCGTGCTTTAAAAACACAGGTTTTTGTAGACGATGTGCAGCTTGATCTTGGAAAGGATATTGCTTATGGTGGACAGGTCAAAAAAGAAGCTCCCGATTGGGATTGAAGATTTTGAAAAGCTTCGAAAGAACGGCTATTATTATGTGGATAAAACAGGACTGATTTGTGAGCTGCTGCAAAATCAGGCGGAAGTAACATTGTTTACCCGCCCAAGGCGTTTTGGGAAATCTTTAAATATGAGTATGCTCAGGCATTTTTTTGCGCTGGGTTCTGACAGGGAGCTGTTTGCAGGACTTGAAATTATGCAGGACGAGGAACTTTGCGGGGCATATATGGGGAAATTTCCGGTGCTTAGTTTTTCCTTAAAGGATATTGATGCGGAATCTTTTGATACGGCGTTTGCGATGGCAGCGATGATGGTGAACCGGGAAGCGGGGAACCACTACTATCTGTGCGAAAGTGAAAAGCTTACCCAAAATGAAAAACAGGCGTTTTTGGAACTGCTGGACAGAAAAATGGACAAAGCTGTTTTTTGCGGCAGCCTGGAGCTGCTGTCACGGCTGCTGCAAAAGCATTATGGGCAAAAAGCCGTGGTCCTGATTGATGAATACGATGTGCCGCTGGCGAAAGCACATGCACAGGGCTACTATCATGAGATGGCAAGCCTTCTGCGCGTTTTTTTTCAGCAGGGGCTTAAGACGAATACAAGCTTGCAGTTTGCCGTCCTGACAGGATGTATGAGAGTTTCCAAGGAAAGTATTTTTACGGGACTTAACAATATCCATGTGCTGACGATTGCGGATGTGCGCCTGGATGAGTGTTTTGGATTTACAGATCAAGAGGTGATGGAGCTGTTGGGCTATTATGGCATGTCTGAAAAATATCATGTGGTAAAAGAATGGTATGACGGTTACCGGTTTGGGGATGTGGAAGTATACTGTCCCTGGGATGTGGTGAATTATTGTGCGCTTTTGTGCTCCGATGCGGATGCGCTGCCGGAAAATTACTGGGCAAATAGCAGCGGAAACGACGTGGTCAGACACTTTTTGCGAAAAGCAGGAGAAAGCAGTTCGATCAAGCGTGAGATCGAACGCCTGATTGCCGGGGAGCTTGTTACAAAGGAAATTCACCAGGAGATTACCTGGCGTGATATGTACAGCTCCATCGATAAGATCTGGAGCGTGCTGTTTATGACCGGTTACCTGACACAGCGCGGAAGGGGCGAGGGGCGCAGCCTGCGTCTGGCAATTCCGAATCTGGAGGTTAGAGAGATTTTTACGACACAGGTGATGGAGCTGTTTAAGGAAGACGCAAAACAGGATGGAAAGTCGCTGGACGCGCTATGCGATGCGTTTGCAAAAGGCAATGCACAGGAAGTACAGCGGCAGTTTGGCAAATATTTAAAAAAGACCATCAGTATCCGTGATACGTTTGCAAGAAGAGCGCTAAAGGAGAACTTTTATCATGGAATGCTGCTGGGGCTGCTTGCTTTTAAAGGAAGCTGGACGGTTTTTTCGAATAAGGAGGCAGGAGAGGGGTATGCGGATATCCTGGTGGAAATGGATGACGACGATGAGCCGGTTGGCATGATTATCGAGGTAAAATATGCACATGACGGCAGCCTGGACGCCGCGTGTCAGGCTGCGCTGGAACAGATTCAAAACAGGAGGTATCACGATGCGTTTTATCATGAATCTGTTAAAAAGGTGCTGAAATACGCAATCGCCTGTTATAAGGATCAGTGCAGGGTGCTTTTGGCAGCAGATTTGTAGCCGGAGGCGGAGCCGCTTACGATTCTTCCGGTTACATTTGCACAGGGCTGGACGACCAGGCAGGATGCGGCGCAAAATATGCAGTAAGCAGTTAGAAAGGAAACAACTATGACAAGTCAGACTTTACGGGAAGCACGCAAATACGAAGAGGCTTTGGAACAACGAATCCAGGCAGACGAACGCCCGGCGTTTCATCTGTCTGCGCGGGCGGGATGGATGAATGACCCAAACGGGTTTTCCTGGTATCAGGGGCAGTACCATATGTTTTACCAGTACCATCCGTATGACTCCCATTGGGGGCCGATGCACTGGGGGCACGCGGTAAGCAAAGACCTGCTGCACTGGGAGTACCTTCCGGCTGCATTGGCGCCGGATGCGCCTTATGACAAGGACGGCTGTTTTTCAGGGAGCGCGATAGAGCTTGCGGACGGCAGGCAGCTTTTGATGTATACGGGAGTGGTGAAGGAACAGCAAAAAAACGGGGAATTTCTCGAAGTCCAGACACAGTGCCTTGCTGTTGGAAACGGCGTGGATTACGAAAAATACGAGAAAAATCCGGTGCTGGATGAAAAGGATCTGCAAAAGGGCTTTAGCCGGTTTGATTTCAGAGACCCGAAAATCTGGAAAAAGGCGGACGGCACTTACGGCTGCGTGATCGGAAACCGCCCGGCGGACGGCAGCGGCCAGGTGTTACTGTTTCAAAGCCCGGACGGGTTTCACTGGAGCTATGTAAAAGTACTGTGCGCAAACAACAGCCGTTTTGGGATGATGTGGGAATGCCCGGATTTTTTTACACTGGACGGTCATCAGGTGCTTTTAACAAGCCCGCAGGATATGCTGCCGCAGGGATTTGAGTACCACAACGGCAACGGCACGCTCTGCCTGATCGGAGACTACGAGGAAAAGACGGACACATTTACAGCACAGCACAGCCAGTCGATTGATTACGGAATAGATTTTTATGCGCCGCAGACCGTGTTATCACTGGACGGCAGGCGGATTATGATCGGCTGGATGCAAAACTGGGACACATGCGGCCTGCGCACCTCTGAGCATCCGCTCTGGTACGGGCAGATGAGCCTGCCAAGGGAGCTGTCCGTAAAAAACGGCAGGCTGTATCAAAATCCGGTACGGGAGCTTCACAGCCTGCGCGGCGCCGGGGTCAGCTACAAGCAGGTGCCTGTAACAGGCACTGTCCATCTCGAAGGCATCAAAGGACGCAGGATCGATCTGGAGCTTTTGATTCGTCCGGGCGAAGGGGAACGGCTGTACCGCAAATTTGCCGTCCGTTTTGCACAGGATGAAACATACTACACATCGTTAAGCTTCCGCCCGGAAGAATCCGTACTTAAAATCGACCGTAAGTTTTCCGGCTCCAGGAGGGCGATTATCCATCAGCGCAGATGCCTGGTAAACCATACAAACGGGTGCTTAAAGCTGCGCCTGATTTTAGACCGCTTTAGCGTGGAAGTATTTGTCAATGACGGGGAGCAGGTGATGACGGCAACGATGTATACGCCAAAGGAGGCGGACGGGATTTCGTTTTTGGCGGATGGGGCGGTTTGTATGGATGTGGTGAATTATGAGCTGATCGAAAGGTGATAGGGTCTGTTTGAATTGCTTTGGTAAATTTTTATTAGGAAGGGATGCCGGGAGCGGAGATTGGCACGCCCTGGCTGCGTACGGTCGCGGCACCCCTGGTTGTTTTGCAGAACACTAAGAGATTCTAACCTTGATGAAATAGCATGAATGGCTCAGAATATTTTTTTAATTAAGTTGGCGTTCAGCCAGATTTAATATCAGCTATTAATATATGCATATGAGAATAAAAAACAGTCGGAAATCTGTTATCAGATTTTTGGCTGTTTTTTGGTGTGCCCGGTGGGCACACGTTCTAACGGGTGAAAGTCCCCAATCCGCCCGGCAGTGGGAAGGATACAGCCGAAGCCAAGGGTGTCCATCGTGAGGTGGAATCTGAAGAAAGGATTAGGC
>CAJTCR010000051.1 GCA_910574915.1 Eubacteriaceae bacterium | reverse complement strand
GGATGACCTGCTCCCCTGGTCACCAAGCCTGCCGGAGAACTGCCGGAAGACTGGTAAGAATGAATTGAAATAAGACTGGAGCAAATCTGTTTCTATCTTACAGGTTTGCTCCAGTTTTGTATAGGTACGCACTATCTACCGTTTACTCCTTATCACCGTAAAATCAAGGGTTTTTGGAGTATATATCCTTAAATCTATTTCATAAAAATGTGAAAGAATTTGGTGAAATATACTATCTCAATCATAGTATTTTCAAACTTTCCAGGATATCTTCATCCAATTGGTTCACGGACTCAGGTTAAACTTTATAGCTTTGATTAATCGCAGTCTTGCTGTAATTAGATTTATATTGAGTAAAGCGATGTAATGGTTAATGATAACAGTTCTGTAGGAAATTAAAAAAAGTCTTTAAATAAATTGAGGTTATAGTATAATATTAAAAAACTATAAATACAGAACAAAAATATTGTAGTTCAAAGGAGAAATGACAAATGAAAAAAGAGAAAAACATTATTACACCTCAGTTGATGATTGCTGGAAATATTATGGCATGGAAAGATTCAGTACTTCAATTGTCAAATGTTTCAAGCGTATCTACTGTACCGTTAGAACTTATGTCTTTTCCAACCTGGGTGCTTTTGGTATTCTTGGCAGGTATAGGTGCTTTTGTGACTTCATGGCTGGCAGCTGTTGTGTTTATTGCCGTTGCAATAGGTATTATATACTATTGGTATCAGAAAAATGAAAATTTAAAAATGCAGAGAAATTTGATTATCCTCATGAATTCTGGTATAACATTTAGTTTCCTGTTTAATGATCAGAAATTTCTTAATCAAGTATTCGGTGTGTTGAGTTCTATTATAGCTGAGGGAGGAAAAGAAGATCGTCATGTGAAAATTAATATTAACAACAGTACCATAAGCGGGAATGCCAGAATATTAAATGACATGTTTGTTTCTTGATAGGTTTGCGATAGAGAAAGCTTTGTATGAAAAAACATCCCTATTTGTTCTTTCTATAGCCATTATAATATGTGCTTCGAAAATTCCTGTCAAAGCTGAAATCAATGGGCTTTCAGCTTTGACAGGAATCCGGAAGCGAAATAACTGAGCATTAAGAGTATGGAAAAGGGGGAGAGAATTTTGGGGAGAAAAAACCTCGAAGGAATTGACTTTACTGGGCTTATGCCAATCTGGCAAGCCGTAGGTTTTATACTGCTAGGTTTACAAACGGAGGTAACACATGGATATAAAAATAAATATGGCCAATACAAAAATCAGTGATAAAGCAAAAGTTTTAAGTAACATGACTGTTAGCAGCATAAGCGATATAAATGTTGGAATGGATCGTGTAGAAATAAAAGATGAGGCCGAGTTTCTAAACAATCTGACGGATGTGCAAATTGATGAATTATTAAGCAAGTTAAAAGATCAGGCACAGCTATTGGAAAAAACAGGAGAGGAATATGAGGAAATTAGAAATCTACTTGCAGATGTACAACAAAGCAGATTCCCTGCAAGAGAGATTCTGAAACAATATCTGCCGAATCTTCTTACAGGTACGTTGGCTAATATTTTTGGTAATATAATGATGAAATAAAAGGAACACCACTTTACAACTTTTTGAAAAATAAAATAACGCACAAGACACTTTCTCATGTATAATAAGTTTGCACATCAAACTATACGAAAGAGAGTGATCTTGTACGTCAGACTTATTATACAACGAAAATAATCTAATTGGTAGACTGTACCGTTATTTTTATATTTATTTTAAAACTTTTTCCGCACCCACTATTGAAACCCTGTTTCTGCTGGTATTATCTATACTTGCTATGGAGTCAGCGGTCTCCATCCGTTCATTGTACAGACATTTTTTGGCGGAGATTACGAAAAAATCCCTGAATGCATTTTATTACGCATGTTCTTATGCAAAGGCAGATTATTCCAGATTCATGAATACCACTGCGGACATGGCTCTGAATCTCATACCGGAAAAACTACAGTCACAGCCTGTGTTTCTGTGCATTGATGACACAATGGTTTCGAAATTTGGCAAAAAATTCGAGGATGTTTCAAAGCTTTTTGACCATGCAGCGCATAATGGTTCAAACTATCTGAACGGACACTGCTTCGTAAGTGTAATGGTCTGTGTCCCGGTATGGAACAAAGGCAGGATCCACTATCTTTCCGTTCCGCTTGGATACCGGATGTGGCAGAAAAAAGAATCCAAGCTGGAACTGGCTGCATCCATGATACGGCATGTAATGCCTGTATTCCATGAAAAGAAAAATGTCATCATCCTCTGCGACAGCTGGTATGTAAAGAAAAACCTTGTTTCCATCATAGACGAATACGAAAACCTTGACATGATAGGAAATGCCCGGTCTGATTCTGTCATTTATGGCCTGCCGCCGCAGCGCACCGGAAAAAGAGGGAGGCCTGCGCTGCATGGGAAAAAACTTTCCATGCAGGACGATTTTACGCTGTCTGATGAAAAAATCGGTGATTATTACATGGCCGTGCGCCGTGTCCTTACTAACGTTTTTGGAAAAAAGACAGTCCTGGCATATGTCACATCCGCTGATAAAGCAGAGGGCGGCAGGCGTTTGTTTTTCAGCACAGTTTTTCCGGAACAGCTGCAGATATTCTGCGCATGGCAGGAGAAATCCCCGCTAAACCAGACCGGGAGCAGCCGGATGCAGTTTATTCCCCTGATGCTGTATGCATTTCGATGGCCGATAGAAGTTAGTTACTACGAACAGAAAACTTTCTGGCCACTGTGCAGTTATATGGTCCGCAGCCGCAGAGGGATTGAAATGCTGGTCAATCTGATTAACATTTCATACTGTGCGATGAAGCTGCTGCCATACCAGGATGAGGCGTTTTTTAAATATCAGACAGAAAGCGTGCAGGAGTTTCGGTTTGCTCTAAGCGAACAGATTCGCCAGCAGGTATTTTATGCCATTTTCGTGGAAAAAGTCGAAACCAGTATAAAATCAAATGCCCTAATAAATGCCTTAAAACACCTAATTAAGAAACAGGGGCATCATTTATAAAGTTGTAAAGTAGTGGTCTTAAAGTAACATAAGTATATTCTTTCATATTTTTCACCATGCCATTCCAAGGCATAAACGAGTTTTGAAATTTTTGTCAAGTTCTTTCACTCTTACCTTTACAACTTCCAGTTTTGTTAAAACATGATACCATAAAATAAAGGATAAATCTATTGAGTTTTGGCTTGTTTTTCCATTTGAACCCCCTTTGAAGGCAAAATAAAAAAGTGTAGGGAAAATAAAATTGTATCAAAATGGGCTATTAGATAGAATTGAAACAGCGCAAACAGGACGGCGCTATACAAGCTGCGCCTATCCATTCTCAGGGAAAATAATCTGCGGGGAGTGCGGCGGCATTTATGGCAGTAAGGTATGGCACTCAAATGCGCCGAACCAGACGCTGGTGTGGCAATGCAACGAGAAGAACCGGGGCCAGCACTGTAAAACGCCGCATTTGACCGAAGCGAATATACAGGCGGCTTTCCTCATTGCCGTTAACCGCATTTTGGGGAAGCGGGAGGAAATCATAGAGGCATACCACGAGGTCATGGAGGCGCTGACCGATACCACCGACCTCGATACCGAGCGGGAGCAGCTTCAAAGTGAACGTGAAGTAGTGATGGGCCTGATCCGAAAGGTCATAGAGGACAATGCGCAGAAGGCTATGGATCAGGCAGAATATGAGGAGAAATATACCTGGCATTTATAACCGGTATGAAAAGGCAAGACAGCGTATGGCGGCAATCGAGGAGCTTCGCTTGGAGCGCAATGCCAAGCGGACAAAAGTGGAAGAAATTATCTTTTCAGACCTGATTTATTGCTAATCAAATATCCCCCTCGTCTACACCAGCCAGGCGTGGACGGGGATTTTAGACGCTTTGGTTATTCTGCTCATAAGTTGCGGCCTATTCATTTTGATGTTCACCTTCCTTTTTGATATGTCTACACTATTCTATCAGTTAGCTAAAATAATTCATAAAATGTAATCAAGAAAATTTTGCGTTCTTTATGAAATCTTCAAAAACATCAGCTATTCTTTTCCCATAATCAAAAGAAAGGACAGTACAGACTATGGAAATGATTTTGAAAACAACAAACCTCTGCAAATCTTTCAGCGGGCAAACAGCCGTAAACAACATATCGCTGAACATTGAGAAAAATTCCGTCTATGGACTATTGGGACCGAACGGTGCCGGGAAATCTACGACGCTCAAAATGATTACGGGCATTTTGAAACCGACCTCTGGGAATATCGAATTTGGCGGCCACGCATGGAAACGCAGCGACTTAAACCATATCGGAGCGTTGATTGAAATGCCGCCGCTTTATGAAAATTTGACTGCCTATGAAAATCTGAAAGTAAGGACTACTATTTTAGGACTGACAGATAAGCGGATTGACGAAGTGCTGCAAATCGTCCGACTGACGGAAACAGGCAAGAAACGAGCCGGACAGTTTTCTCTTGGTATGAAACAGCGTCTTGGAATTGCGGTTGCATTACTAAACAACCCGAAACTGCTCATACTTGATGAACCAACCAACGGGCTTGACCCGATTGGGATTGAAGAACTTAGAGAGCTTATTCGTTCTTTTCCGGCTAAAGGTATTACGGTTATTCTGTCTAGTCACATTCTTTCAGAAGTGCAGCAGATAGCTGAGCATATCGGCATTATCGCGGGTGGTGTTCTTGGATATGAGGGAAAATTGAACGCAAACGAAAATTTGGAACAGCTTTTTATGGACGTTGCAAAAAGCAATCACAGGGAGGGTTAAGGCATGAACTATCTGAAATCAGAGCATTTGAAATTCAAGAGGACAATATCGAACAAACTGATTTTCATTGTTCCACTAATCACCGCTATTTTTGCGTGGCTTATGGGTGGATTTATGGGGTATCAATACATGACACTTTATTGGTGGTATGCGTTTTTGCTTCCGGGAGCAATCGCAATTTTGTGTTCTTTGTCACACAGAAAAGAAGAAAGCGCCGGGAAATACTATTCGGTATTTTCTATGCCCGTGAACCTTTCAAAATTTGAATTTGCGAAGGGCATTATCTTAGTCGAAAAACTGCTTGTTTCAGCGATATTTTTAGCATTGCTTATTTCTATCAGTAATATCATTGCTCCGGCAACGGCAGTATATTCTCTTTTACACAGCATGGCAGGAAGTATCGGGATTATCCTTGCGTCTGTCTGGCAAATCCCTTTGTGCCTGTACTTAGCACGCAAAACGGGAATGTTTGTGCCGATTGTGTTAAATACAATACTTGGGATTGTTCTATCTACTGCTACTGCATTAGGAAATACAATAGCATGGTGGTTTGTACCGTATTGTTGGGCGGCAAAACTGACAAAACCACTTATGGGAATTGAAATAAACGGAACTTATGCGGGAAATTGTGGATTTTCTATAGCCATTATGATTTCCATTGCGTTGTCAATACTCTTGTTTCTTATTTTGTCCTATGCCGACGCAAAGGATTTTTCCAAAGGGAGGTAGATGGAAATGGGCTTTATTCATGCGGTTCGTTCTGAACAGGAAAAAACGAAGCATACACCGTTTTGGGCTATCCATTTTTGTGTACCTGTTATCGGGGCATTGTTATTTCTTGTTTACTATTTCCATTATGGCAGCACAGCAGATAGTAAAAAGCTCAAAATGATATTAGAAATTACGACAACGTTTTTTCCATTGTTGCTAAGCGTTATTGTCGGTCTGAATGTTGCGCTGGAAGAAAAGGCTTCACACTTCCAAACGCTGCTTGCTGTACCGAACCGACACAAAAATATGCTTGCAAAATTAACTTATCTTTATGGTTCGGGGGTATTTGCATTGTTCTTTCTGTTCGTGCTATTTGTGATTGGCATATATCTTTTGGGAATGGCTGATACAGTGCAGCTCGGAATGCTGATTGGAGCCGCCACTGGGATGGCCTTTTGTAACTTGATAATATACATTTTGCACCTGTTCCTTAGCTTCAAATTTGGATTAGGGTTATCCCTGTTTTGGGGCGTGTTTGAAAGTCTGCAATGTATCTTATATAGCAATATCGAACTAAAAGGCATAGCGAGGTATATTCCCTTTTCATGGTCTATGAATTGGGTAAAGGATATTTTGAGCCGACAAATTTTCAACTATGGAACGGAAAAAATATGGATTGCAGCATTAACGGCAGGTGGCTTGTTGCTGACCTTATTATGGTTTTCTCATTGGGAAGGACGGAAAAATTATGAATAAAAACAGAAAAATGTTTATAGTCGTGCTGTTTGCTTTTGTTGTATGCTTTTCTCTTGCGGGCTGCTCTTTACAGGAAAAAATCAAGGAATATTCCAGTGATAAAGAGCAATGCTATTTGAACGCAGAGAATGTGACGCAATTTTCCTTTAAGGGAAACGACTACACGATTTTGGATGATACCGTTTCTAATGGTGGGCTTGGGGAATGGACTGGATATATCCGGCAGCTTGCAGCGGTAGACGAAACAGGAAAAGTATTGCTTCAAGAAGACATAGAAACCACTACCTTTCGGACGTTGGCAGATTTAGCGGATAAAGCCCCGGAGGCTGCTTATATTATCCCATTCTTGAATGTGTACGCAGCCCCCAACGCTGACGATTATCTGATTGTAGATGTAAACGGAGGATATCTCAGAGCTGTTAGAAAAGAAAATATCAAAGACACAGATACGGTCTTTGACTTCAAGGACACAGAGCAGTCTATGAGTGGAAAGTTTGAAATCAATCCCGAAAATGCAACGCAGCTTCTTTGTGACGGGATTATTTATCAAGTAACCTCTGAAACCGTATCAAATGATGAATTAGGAAACTGGATTGATATTCTTGCGGAAAGCGTTACATTCGATACAGAAACGAAACGCCCTTTGTCCAAAGAGGATTTGAACAAGATTGACTGGAACGGAAAAAACGCCGGACAGGGGCGGGAACAATGGTTTTACACAGATGTTTACGAGATTTACGGTACGGATAAAACAGAAGCGGTTGCGGTAAAAATAAATAACCGCTACTATATTGCAGAGCAGGCATGACTGCTTTTCTGCCCTCGCGGATTATGTTATAATACGAAAAGAGCAACGAAAGGAGGCGACACTATGGCAGCAATCCTTATGGTTGATGATGAACGACCTATTTTAGAGCTTGTGAAAAATGGGCTGCAAAAAGACGGACATTTCATTACTGCCTATACGTCTGCCGCACAGGTTCCGCTTGATAAGCTGAACAGATACGATTTGATTATACTGGATATTATGATGCCGGATATGGACGGATTTTCTTATTGCAATAAAATCCGTTCATTGGTGGACTGTCCTATTCTCTTTTTGACAGCTAAGACAATGGAAAATGACATTACATTTGGGCTTGGCCTGGGAGCAGACGACTATTTGACAAAACCATTCCGCATTGCAGAGCTACGGGCAAGGGTAAATGCCCACTTGCGCCGAGAACACAGGGAACGACATACAGCCCTTACCTTTGAACGGATAAAAATTGATTTGTCCGCAAAGGAGCTACGGGTAGATAATATACCTGTTCCCCTAACCAAAAGTGAATATCTGATTTGTGAATATCTTGCAAGAAATAAAGGACAGGTATTTTCAAAAGAACAGATTTATGAAGCTGTTTTCAGCTTGGAGGGCGACAGCGATAATTCTACTATTTCCACTCATATCAAAAATATCCGGGCGAAATTAAGCAAATTGGATATTCAGCCGATAGCGACAGTTTGGGGGATAGGGTACAAATGGGAATAAAAAAGCCAACATCATTGAAAGCATCTTTTTGGAAATTTTTATGTATGCTGCTGATTGGGCTAATGGTCTCGGCAGCTATTCCTTTTAGTCTTATTCTTGCCGGAACCAGAATGGGCTTTATTACTTATGCGGATTATTCAGAACGCAGCGCAAAAAATCTTGTTCCTATTATTGCCGCAACGCCGGATTTAACAGATGTACAGCTTCCTATGGGGTGCAAATACCTCGTACTGGATAAGAATTATCAAATGCGGGAAACGTCTTTAGAGGGCGAAGATTTAGACAGGGCTATGGAGTATGCCCTATCTGGAAAGATAAACGAAAACCTCAACAAGCAGTATCTGTTTGTTACCCGCGAAAATGAATATGTGGTGCTTCAATATTACATTGGCTCACAGTTTATAAATGAATGGTTCTATAATCATTTTCCCTCACCGGAAATTCTGCTGTATATCCTGATGGGGATAAACTGTATCGCGGTCTGCGTGATATTAACAGCGGAGTTTGCAAAAAATATGCGGGTGCAGCTCTCCCCGCTTTTTGAAGCAACAGAAAAAGTGGCAGAACAAAATCTTGATTTTGAGGTGGGACACTCAAAAATCAAAGAATTTGAAGATGTGTTATGTTCTTTCTCTGATATGAAAAATAATTTGAAATCATCTTTAGAGAAACAATGGGGTGCGGAACAATTACAAAAGGAGCAGATCGCGGCACTTGCTCACGATTTGAAAACGCCTTTAACTGTCATTCAAGGAAATATCGACTTGATAAGCGAAACAGAGCTTGACGACGAACAGCGGTTATATGCGGGGTATATTACGGAAAGCTCCGGGCAAATGGGCGTTTATATTAGGACGCTGATTGATATATCTCGGACAGTAGCCGGGTATCAGCTCAATTTGGAAGAATTTGATATAGCTGATTATATGGAACAGATTGAAGCGCAGGCAAATTCATTATGCCTTACAAAAGAAATTTGCTTACACGTGGAAACAGGAGCAAATTTAGGAACTCTTAAAGCGGATAAATTACTACTGGAACGGGCAATTATGAATGTGATAGGGAATGCGTTAGATTACTCTCCACCAAAAGGGACAGTCTATGTAGAGGTGCAAAAGCCGGACGGCTTTCTACAAATCTCTATCATAGATGAGGGAAGCGGCCTCACGCCGGAAGCCCTATATCATGCACAGGAACAATTCTTCATGGGGAATAAAAGCCGAACCTCAAATATGCACTTCGGTATGGGACTATATATTACGAGCAGCATTATTAAGCAGCATAACGGACAGCTCATATTAAAAAATTCTGATAAGACAAAGGGCGCACAGGTCATTATAAAAATTCCATATTAAAAATTTGGTGGGCGGTACTGCGGTATCGCTCATTATTTGCCATTTCCTGTTCTCTCGTCCGTTGCTGTATGCCATTCTTTTTTCCTCCAATCTGAAATTTTTGAAAATTCTAAAATACAGATTGGAAAGGCGGAAAACGGCAGCCAACATCAGAAACAGCCCCTTGGCATATTCAGGTTTTCAAGCATTAGCGAAACAACTGGCATACTTTTTCCTCCTTGCTTCCATATTCATTATAATAATACAGCATAAGCTTTGCCTGTTTTTATAAAATGCAAAGGATAACCTGTTTGTTTTGCCCATTCTTTGCAATATGCCTTTCCCTTGCCTGTGCTGTCTTTCTCACCTACCGATATCAATACGGGGAATGAAAAATCAATATCTTTATTTTCTGTAATAAAATATTCATATGTTTTATGCTGTATTTTGTTCATACTTTCTGCGTATAAACCTTTTTCCAAAAATCAATTAAAACAATAATTTCTTCTTCAATTTCGTTTGCTATAATACAATTTGAACGATATTTTTTCAGCATATATCCATCGACAGCGTAAAAGATTTCAGCATACATTACTTTTATATCAATATCTTTCCGAAATTTTGATATATCTATTTTCTCAAACACTATCATTTCACTTGCCTTACTGACATCATTATATTTTTCTTGAATAGAATTTTGTAGTTCTGGAGTCGTTTCATAATATGCTCTTAGCGAAAAAGCATATAAATGCGGATAATCACGCATAAGCGAACATTTTGATAATAAGCTCCTTTTCAGCATTTCAAAAAAATCATCTGTTTCCAAAGTTTTGTATTCTGTAACCGCTTTCCTTGTCATCTCAATAGCGTTCGTCCACAGGTACATATATAATTCCTTTTTGTTTGTAAAATAGTGAAAAAGCAACGCTTTTGAAATGCCGCTCTCGTCTGCAATTTCCGACATTGGGGCTTTTTTATAGCTGTTTTCGGAAAACACTTTGTAAGCAGCGTTTATGATACGCTGCTGTTTTTCTAATGGAAGTTTGAAAAATTTATCATTCATATACATTCTCCTTATTGACCGTAACGGTTAATGCAAGTATATTATATATCCGCTGACCATTTTTGAGAAGACTATTCCTAAAATTATAAAAAAACAGCGACAGAGCTTTTACCCTCTGCCGCCATGTTGTCTATGTGTATATAATTTCCTCGTTCACAATCTTTCTCGCACAAGCCCTTATGTGATTAACCCTTTGTACTCATTCGAGCTGATTTTCAGCCTTTAGTTGTTCTGTGTGCCCAAATGCCTATCGGCTGTTCTTCCTCATCTGGTAATCATAAATTTGGGATTAAATACCCGTTTTCTTCGTGATATGTGTCACATAACTATATAAACGGGATCAATCCGGTGTCAAAGAATATCAATATCGGGAACCGTAAAAAGCTGATTAACGGCAACGGTTTTCTTTGACATTGCCCAGACTTACGGCGGCACGGCGGTAAATATGTCAACCTATACGGATAACTATGTCAATCTGCTTGATATGGACGTATGGAGTCTTGATTTAAACAACAGCAAGGGCATGATAAGGGAAAAAGGGGAATTTATGCTCGGACTGTGCATTTGGTCAACAAAAACTGGTCGCTTAAATTGTATTTTTTGACATACAATCTGCGTTTACTGTATAGCAGCATATGTTTCCATGTACTGTTTGGGTGTCAGATATTCCAGTGAGTATGTCGACCGCTCTTCGTTGAAGAACTTTATACGTCCAATTTTAGTTTACCACTTCAAGCTGATCACGGAATTTGCCGAAAGGAAACAGGCAACCCCGGCACAGATCGCCCTTGCGTGGGAGATCAATCCAAAAGTCGTATCTTAAGAAAAAGTTTATAAAAGAAACAAACTAGTACAGCGTTGCAGAAATAACAGTGAATACAGTGCACGTTATTTTTGTCAGCACAAGGCGGAGGAAGGAGGCGATGCCGGGTGCATCGTTGACTGACGACAACGCAGTGATGGCAGAAATAGCGGGTGCTGTATTCACTGTTATTTCTGCAATGCTGTACTAGCAAAGAAAATCAATGCCAAATATGATAAAATAGAAATATGGGGAAATCGGGATTATGGAGGCGGGTGGCCCGGCAGTATAAAAAGATTATGGAACAGTCTGGATGGAGTATGAGTGTTTTTTTGCATATGAAAATACTGAAAGAGTGTTGAAAAATTCATTTTTTCTGTCACACAGACAGCAAAAGATTGTCTATATTAATATACGGATCAAGCTTTGTTTCGAAGTGCCGCAAAGTGTGCTGCCGGATACGATGGTGTCAGGGGCTTTTCCGTATAAAAAAATGTGCACTTTAGAAAAGAGGAATTATGAACCAGTTCACAAACGAAGAGTTATTGGAGTTGATTCAAAAAGGCACAGCGGGAGATAAGAAAGCGCTGGAAACGGTGCTTGCCAGTGTGCAGGATCTGGTGTTTAACCTTTCCCTTAGGATGCTTGGGACGTTTCCCGATGCGGAGGACGCGACGCAGGATATTCTGCTGAAAATTATGACCCATCTGTCGTCTTTTAAAGGGGAGAGTTTGTTTTCCACGTGGGTCTTTCGCATTGCGTCCAATCATCTGAAAAATTATCAAAAACATATGTTTGCAAAGATGCCGCTGAGTTTTGAGTTTTATGGCAATGATATTCAACATGCGGACATCAGTAATGTGCCGGATCTGACACAGGATGTGGAACGGTCTGTTCTGGCGGAGGAACTCAAGCTGTCCTGTACGAATGTAATGCTTCAGTGTCTGGACGCGGAAAGCCGCTGCATCTTTATTCTGGGCACAATGTTTCGGCTGGACAGCAGGATTGCCGGAGATATTCTGGGCATTACGCCGGAGGCATACCGCCAGCGCCTGTCAAGGATCCGCAAAAAAGTGGCAGACTTTTTAAAGGAATATTGCGGCGAATATGGCAATGGGACGTGCCATTGTGCGGACAGGGTCAATTATGCGATTCAAAATCACAGAATCAACCCGGCGCAGTTGGATTTTACGGCGGCTGTGCCAGAGGAAATGCATAAGGTGAAGGAAGCGATGGAGGAAATCGACGGAATTTCCCATGAATTTTCTTTTTGCAAAACATATCAGTCTCCTGAAAGACTGAAACAGTTTATTCAAAATTTTTTAAACGGGCAGTCTTTTTCCGTTGTAGGAAAAGCATAAAAAAAGTACAGGCAAATAAGCGTATCCATGCCAAGTGGTACGCTTATTTTTTTGTCTGTAAGTTGCGATTGACATTTTGGGCTGTTTCAGGTAGTCTGCAAGTATCAGTTGAAAGCGAGGGAAAGGAATGGAAAAAGTAGATTTTGATCATGGCTCCGTTTTGAAAAATATTGTGCAGACAGCGCTGCCGATGCTGGTGGCGCAGGTAATCAGCCTTTTGTACAGCATTGTGGACAGAATATACATAGGAAGAATCGAAGGCTATGGTACGCAGGCGCTTGGCGCCATAGGGCTTTGCTTTCCGATGATTATGATTATTGGCGCCTTTACCAATATGTTTGGGCTGGGCGGAGCGCCTTTGTTTTCCATCGAGCTTGGGAGAAAGAACAGGGAAAAAGCTGGAACTGTGCTTGGGACGGCGTTTCGGCTGGAGCTTACGGCGGGCGTGCTGCTTATGCTGGCCTGCGAGCTGTTTGCGCCGCAGATGCTGTCCATGTTTGGTGCGGCTGGGGACGAGCTTGGCTTTGCGGTTCCTTATATCAGAATTTATCTGATCGGAACGGTATTTTTTATGGTGTCTACGGGCATGAACCCGTATATGAACGCGCAGGGATACGCGACTGTCGGGATGAAATCCGTGCTTGCAGGAGCGGTGGCCAATATTGTGCTGGATCCGGTTTTTATATTTATGCTTGGCTTGGGAGTCAATGGGGCGGCGGTTGCTACGGTACTTTCGCAGTTTTTATCGATGCTGTTTGTCCTGAAATTTTTCTGGAGCGATAAAAATGAGTTTCCGATCGATGTTCACGATTTATTTTCCTTTCCTTATGCAAAGGAAATTATCAGCCTTGGGCTGTCGTCTTTTGTTATGCAGTGCACCAATTCCCTTGTCTCTGCGGCATGTAACAGCGTATTGATCCAGACGGGAGGGCCGCTTTATGTATCTGTGATGACGATTGTATCTTCGGTAAGGCAGATTTTGGATACGCCGATTCTTGCGGTTACCGAAGGGGCGTCGCCGGTGATTTCCTATAATTTTGGGGCGAAAAAGCCAAAAAAAGTCCTGGAAGCAATTCGCATGATGGCGGTAATTGCGATTGTATATACATGCTTGATGTGGCTTTTGATTGAGCGGTTTCCGCTGCTGTTTATAAAAATTTTCAGCGATGACGCCGCGTTGCAGCAGTTGGCGCTTACACCACTGCATTTATACTTTTTTGCATTTGTGTTTCAGGCGTTTCAGTACTGCGGGCAGACAGTTTTTAAAGCGCTGAATAAAAAGAAACAGGCAATCTTTTTTAGCTTATTTAGAAAAGTGGTTTTGGTTGTGCCGCTTACCTATTTGCTGCCGTATGTGTTTCATATGGGGACGGACGGCGTATTTGCGGCAGAGCCGGTCTCGAACGTAGTAGGAGGGCTTGCCTGCTTTACGACGATGGTTGTTATGGTGATCCCGCAGTTGCGCGGTACTCGCTTGGACTGACTCCCATTTTCTGGTGAAAGATCCTTGAGAAATACAAAGGATCGATATAGCTGACAGAATGCGCGATCACACGTACAGACAGCGTCGTTGTTTTTAACAGGATACATGCCTGGCGCAGGCGGTAGTCGAGCAGGTAGCGCTGGATCGACACGCCGGTAAAGGCTTTGAAGACCCGGTGCAGATACGAGCGGTTGAGATTTAAATGGTCGGCGATATCCTGGATTGTAATTGGGTCGCAGTAATGATCCTCGATATAGCGCAGCGCTTCTTCCGCATGATTGGATGTTGTTTCTAAGGCAGCAGCATGTTCATTCGGGAATTTATTTGCCAGAAGAAACAGATATTCATATAAAATACTGTTCATCACCAAATCGCGGTTTTGCGGTGAATGGTCGGCAAGAGCCATTTTTTCATGGCACTGGCGGATCTGCTCGTCCTCGCCAAAGTGGACGGTTAGGCTTTCAAGGAGCGTTGTCTTTTCTTCCTTTCTAAAGGAGGTTATAATGTTCAATATCTAAGTCACATATCTCCATATACTTTGTATTATAACAGGCTATAATAGTAGATACAAGAGGCAGATGAAAATATTGCTGTAAACGTGAAAAGCGTTGCCAGCAACCAGATGTAGAATGCAGCGCTGCAAAAAAATCTGCTTTAAAAAGAAAGTGGAGGAGAATAAGATGGATGCAAATAAGCGTCAAAGGTATGAAAAAATATCCATAGAGCTTACAAAGCTCGTAGGCGGAAAAGAGAATATCCAGGGAGTGGCGCATTGTGCGACCAGGCTGCGGATCGTGTTAAAAGACAATGACTTGGCCGACTTGAAAGCGATGGAAGATGTCGACTTGGCAAAAGGAGTGTTTGTGGCAGGAGACCAGGTGCAGATTATATTTGGCGCAGGGCTTGTCAATGATGTATACGAAGTATTTGCCGAACACAACAATATGAAAAATATGAGCCTGAGCGATCTGAAAACCGTAGCGAATAAGAAAATGAATCCATTGCAGCGTGTCATTAAGGCACTGTCGGATGTGTTTGTAGATATTATGCCTGGGATACTTGCGGCGGCACTGCTGACGGGGCTTTCAGGAGTGCTTGGAAACTTTGCGATTGTAAAGGCGAACGATACATTGTTTGGAATCAACCGTCTGATTAACATTTCTTCCGGCGCGATCTTTGGATTTTTGCCGTTGGCAGTGGCGTACAGCGCCTGCAAGCGGTTTGGCGGCAGGCCGATCCTTGGGATTGTGATTGGATGCATTATGCTAAGCAACAGCTTGACGGACGCTTATGCTGCGGCGCAGGGGACGGCGGAAGTCACGACACTGCATATTTTCGGGCTGGGTGTGGAACTGGTCGGCTTCCAGGGCGGCATTATCGTAGCGCTTTTGATGGGATTTGTAACGGCGAAGCTGGATTTGTTTTTTGAGAAAAAAGTGCCGGAGGTGATTCGTCTGCTCGTATCTCCGCTGCTTACGACACTGGTAGGGGCATTGCTGCTGTTTACCGTGATCGGGCCTGCCGGAAGAGGGCTTTCTTCAGGAATTACAAATGCGCTTGTATGGATGACGCAAAATCTTGGCGTGTTTGGATATGCGGTCTTTTCCGGTTTGCAGCAGTTGGTTGTGATTACTGGGCTGCATCATATTTTCGGAGCGATCGAGGCGCAGCTATTGGCAGATACAGGCAGGAATTTTATCAATCCGCTGATGTCTGTTGCAATTATTGCACAGGGCGGCGCGGTGCTTGCGTACTTAGTAATGCACAGAAAAAATGTGAAGGTTCGGGAGCTTTGTATCCCAAGCTTTATCTCTGTTTTGTTCGGGATCACAGAGCCGGCATTGTTCGGGATTAACTTAAGATACCGGTTTCCGATTATCGGCGGGTGTATCGGCGGCGCAGTCGGCGGCGTAATCGTATACCTGACCAATCTTGCGGCAGTTGGCTTTGGGACGACGGTTGTGCCAGGGATTGCTTTGGCAGATCCTGCAGGAAACGGTTATGTAAACTATGTCATTGCACACGCGGCGGCAATTACTGCCGGATTTTTTATGACGCTTGTGCTTGGAAAGTTTATGGATAAAGCTCCGGCGGAGCAGGTGGCGGAGCGTGCCAGTACTGACACAGAGCCAGCCGAGCCTGCGCAGGTACAGGCGCCGCAGCAGGAAATATTTTTCGGCTACGCAGCGGGGCAGATGATTCCGATGGAACAGGTGAAGGACGAGACGTTTGCCAATAAGGTGCTAGGAGACGGCGTTGCAGTGATTCCTGAGACAGGAAAGGTATATGCGCCTGCGGACGGTTCGGTAATCAGTGTTTTTGATACAAAGCACGCCATTTGCCTTGCAAGCAGCTACGGCACGGAAATCTTAATCCACATCGGAGTTGATACCGTGAATCTGAACGGAAAATATTTCGAAGCACATGTCAAGGATGGAGATCTGGTTAAAAAAGGACAGCTATTGATCTCCTTTGATAAGGCGCAGATTGAAAAAGCTGGTTACGATACGGTGATTCCGATGATCTTTACCGATCTTGACGATAACCGCAGGATGGAAGCAGGCGCGCCAGGAAGCATCCATACAGACCGGGCTGCGGCGGTGATTCATAAAGTGTAAAAGGAAAGGAACTGGCATGGACAGGAAGCTGATATTTTTAGATATTGACGGAACGCTTGTCTGCGCGATGCAGGCACCGTCAGAGTATGTAAAGCAGGCGGTGCGCGGTGCGCGGGCAAATGGACATAAAGTATTTTTGTGTACGGGACGCAATATGCCGATTATCGGAAATGAGATTTTAGAAATAGGGTTTGACGGTGTAATTGCCAGTGCAGGCAGCCATGTAGAGACAGAAGGAAAGGTGCTGTTTGACAGCCTGCTGCCGGAAGAGACGATCCAGGAATGCCTGCGGGTCTTTCATGAGCATGGTATGTATTGCAGGATCGAGACACCGGAAGGCATCTATACAGATCCGCAGATGGAGGATCTGTTGCGAGGAGCAAAGCCAGATCCGGCAAATTCAGAGTTAATCAGGATGCAGAGGGAGATCGAAGCAGGTATTCGCATACAGCCTTATGAGCGATATCCGGGCAACGGCGCATATAAGATCTGTTTTACAAGCACAGACCTGGAGTCTGTGGAGCAGACGAAGAAAGATCTGGGCGGCAGATTTACATATGCTGTGCATTCATATGCAGACAGCAGTACCTGCTTTAACGGTGAGATTATTCCAAAAGGAATTGACAAGGGCAGAGGGATTGAGATGATCTGCGGCTATTATGGTGCGAAGCTTTCGGATACGATTGCGTTTGGCGACAGTATGAATGACTATGAGATGATGCGTACCGCGGGAATCAGTGTTGCAATGGGCAATGCATGTAAGGAATTAAAGCGCATTGCGGATGTAATCTGCGGGAATGTGTGGGAGGACGGTATTTATTATGAGTTTCGGCGGATGAGGCTGGCATAACGGCAGAATAGCTGCGGAAAAACAGGTTTTGGGAGGAATGTCCCAGAACCTGTTTTTTCATGTGGGATTCAGCGAATAAGACAATTTTGTAGAAAAAATAAAAGAAAAAGGTGTAACAAATCAAGCTCTTATAGTATAATTGTTTCTGAAAGTATAGATACGGAAGCACAGAGAAAGAAAGGAACACGGATATGGCAAAATATGTAATGGCACTTGATGCCGGGACGACAAGCAACCGATGTATTTTGTTTAACGAAAAAGGAGAGATGTGCAGTGTCGCGCAAAAGGAATTTACACAGTACTTTCCAAAGCCGGGCTGGGTGGAGCATAATGCAAACGAGATCTGGTCTACGCAGCTTGGCGTTGCGGTAGAGGCGATGCAAAATATCGGGGCGACCGCGGACGATATCGCGGCAATCGGCATTACGAACCAGCGGGAAACGGCGATTGTATGGGATAAGGAGACAGGAGAGCCGGTTTACCATGCGATTGTGTGGCAGTGCAGGCGGACATCTGCGTACTGCGACACGTTAAAGGAGCAGGGCTTTACCGAGATGATCCAGAAAAAGACGGGGCTTGTGATCGACGCGTATTTTTCTGCGACAAAGGTAAAATGGATTCTTGACCATGTGGAGGGTGCAAGGCGCAAGGCAGAGGAAGGAAGGCTTTTGTTCGGCACGGTGGAAACCTGGCTGATCTGGAAGATGACAAAAGGCGCCGTGCATGTGACGGATTATTCGAACGCTTCTAGGACGATGATGTTTAATATTAATGAGCTGCAATGGGATGCGGATATTTTAAAGCTGCTCGGTATCCCGGCGTGTATGCTGCCAAAGCCAGTCCCTTCCAGCAGCATTTACGGAGAGGCAGACCCTTCGTTTTTCGGCGGGCTGATCCCGATTGGCGGTGCGGCGGGCGACCAGCAGGCGGCGCTGTTTGGACAGACCTGTTTTACGGCGGGCGAGGCGAAAAATACATACGGGACGGGCTGTTTTTTGCTGATGAATACAGGGGAGCGTCCGGTATTTTCCAAAAACGGGCTTGTGACAACGATTGCATGGGGGCTCGACGGCAGGGTAAACTATGCTTTGGAAGGCTCGATCTTTGTGGCGGGGGCAGCAGTGCAGTGGCTGCGCGATGAAATGCGCCTCGTGGACACTTCGCCGGATACGGAATATATGGCGTCCAAAGTGAAAAATACAAACGGCTGCTATGTTGTTCCTGCGTTTACAGGGCTTGGCGCGCCGTATTGGGACCAGTATGCGAGAGGGACGATCGTAGGCATTACCCGCGGCGTAAATAAATACCATATGATACGTGCCACACTCGAATCGATCGCGTACCAGGTCAACGACGTGATTACCGCGATGCAGGCGGATTCCGGCATTACGCTCAGTACGTTAAAGGTCGACGGCGGAGCGAGCGCCAACAATTTTTTGATGCAGTTTCAGTCCAATATTATTGACGCGCCGGTACACCGCCCGATGTGCGTGGAGACGACGGCGATGGGGGCTGCGTACCTCGCCGGGCTTGCAGTCGGATATTGGCGAAGCAAGGAGGAAGTCATTAAAAACTGGCAGATCGACCGGGTGTTTAAGCCGGAAATGGAAGAAAAGGACCGGCTTGCGTGCCTGAACGGATGGCAGAGAGCTGTGAAATATTCTTATGGATGGGCAAAAGAGGATGAATAAACGAAGAGAATCACAGGTGCAAAAAGAAAGGAAACCAATATGTACGATATCTGTATTATAGGGGCAGGCGTTACCGGATGTGCGGTTGCGCGGGAATTGTCGCGTTATGAAGCGAATATCTGTGTCATTGAAAAATGTGAGGATGTATGCTGCGGCACGTCCAAGGCGAACAGTGCGATTGTGCACGCGGGATTTGACGCGCCAAACGGCTCGTTGATGGCGAAGCTGAATGTTCAGGGAAACGAAAGGATGGAAGAACTGGCGAAGGAGCTGGACTTTCCGTTTCGAAGAAACGGTTCTCTGGTCGTCTGCCTGCACGAAGAAGATCTGCCGAAGCTGCAGGGGCTTTATGACAAAGGTGTGAAAAACGGGGTAAAAGGGCTGCGCATCTTATCCAAACAAGAGGCACGGGAAATCGAACCAAACCTGGCGGAAGATGTGGCTGGCGCGCTGTACGCGCCGACTGGCGGAATTGTATGCCCGTTTTTAATGACGATCGCGCTTGCGGAAAATGCCAATACAAACGGCGTAGAATTTCAATTTGATACGAACGTTATGGATATACGCAAAGAGGACGGTTATTTTTGTATCGAAACGAACAAGGGAATACGAAAAAGCCGGTATATTGTCAATGCGGCAGGCGTATATGCAGACAAGATCCACCATATGGTAAGCAGCACAAAGATGCGCATTACAGCGAGAAAAGGGGAATACTGCCTGTTAGACCACAGCGCGGGCACGCATGTGTCCCATACGGTATTTATGCTGCCTACCAGGATGGGAAAAGGCGTTCTCGTATCACCGACGATACATGGCAACCTGATCGTAGGACCGACGGCTGCGGACATCGAAGACAAAGAGGGTGTCAACACGACGCAGGCGGGATTACAGGAGCTGGCGCAAAAAGCGGCGATGACGGTAAAAGACATTCCGTTTCGTCAGGTAATTACCTCGTTTGCGGGGCTTCGTGCGCATGAAGACGGCGATGATTTTGTGATTCAGGAGGCAGAAGACGCGGCACAGTTTATTGACGCTGCCGGCATTGAATCTCCAGGGCTTTCGAGTGCGCCGGCAATCGGCGTTATGGTGGCACAGATGCTGCGGGAAAAAATGTCCCTTCATGAAAAAGCAGATTTTATCGCACAGCGGAAAGGAATTTTAAATCCGTCTTCTTTAAGCCTTGCAGAGCGCAATGCCCTGATCCTTAAACAGCCGGCATACGGCACGATCGTCTGCCGCTGTGAGTCTGTGACAGAAGGCGAAATTATCGATGCGGTGCGAAGGCCAGTCGGTGCGAGGTCTTTAGACGGGGTCAAACGGCGTACACGTGCTGGCATGGGACGGTGCCAGTCGGGATTTTGCAGCCCTAAGGTAATGGAGATTTTAGAACGTGAATTGCAGGCGGACATGGAAGAGATTACAAAGTCAGGCGGAAAGTCTGTGATCGTAACAGGGCGGACGAAATAGGAGGAACGATTTGTGAAAGCATATGATATTGTAATAACAGGCGCAGGCCCGGCAGGGCTTGCGGCAGCGGTGGCAGCGAGAAAAGCCGGGATCAGCAGCATTTTAGTGATCGAGCGTGACGAGGAGATGGGCGGTATTTTAAACCAGTGTATTCACAATGGATTTGGGCTGCATACGTTTCAGGAAGAGCTGACCGGGCCGGAATATGCGCAGCGTTTTATTGCGATGGTAAAAGAGCTTGGGATTGAAGTGATGCTGCAAACGATGGTGATGCAGATCAGCCCGCAGAAAGTCGTGACAGCGATGAACCGGGTGGACGGCATGATGCAGATCCAGGCAAAGGCTGTGATCCTGGCAATGGGATGCAGGGAGCGTGCCAGAGGTGCGTTAAACATACCTGGCTTTCGTCCGGCGGGAATCTTCTCCGCAGGTACGGCACAGAGGCTGGTCAATATGGAAGGCTATCTGCCGGGCAGGGAAGTCGTGATCTTAGGATCGGGTGATATCGGGCTGATTATGGCGCGGCGTATGACGCTAGAAGGGGCAAAGGTCAAAGTAGTCGCGGAGCTTATGCCTTATTCTGGCGGCTTAAAGCGCAATATCGTACAGTGTCTGAATGATTACGGCATTCCGCTCAAGCTAAGCCATACCGTCGTGGATATCCGGGGGAAGGAACGGTTAGAAGGTGTGACACTTGCGCAGGTCGATGAAAACGGAAAGCCGGTTCCTGGCACAGAGGAGGAGTATTCTTGTGATACGCTGCTGCTGTCGGTCGGGCTGATCCCGGAAAATGAGCTTTCCAGGGAGATGGGCGTTGAGATGGACAGCGTGACTGCAGGGCCGGTTGTTGATGAAAGCCTGGAAACAACGATTCCTGGCGTGTTTGCCTGCGGCAATGTCCTGCATGTGCATGACCTTGTGGACTATGTATCAGAGGAAGCAGGCAGGGCGGGAGCCAATGCGGCAAGGTATGTCAAAGGAGAGCTTGGCAAAGGCGGGAAGCAGGTCGGCATCTGTGCAGACAGCGGCGTACGCTATACGGTGCCGCGGTCTGTCCATATCGGCAAAATGGACGAAAAGCTGACGGTGCGATTCCGTGTCCAGTCGGTATATCAGGATTGTTATATCAGCGTCTATTATAATAAGGAAAGAGTACTGCACCGCAAAAAAAAGGTGCTTGCGCCAGGTGAGATGGAAGAGGTTGTGCTGTTAAAGCAAAAACTTTTGGAATATTCGGATCTGGAACAGATCACGATAAAGATTGAAAAGGAGTGATACAGCATGGAGACGAAAGAACTGATCTGCATTGGCTGCCCGATGGGCTGTCCGCTGACCGTAGAAGTGACGCAGAATGAGGTGTCGAAAGTAACGGGCAATACCTGTCCAAAAGGCGATGCTTATGCCAGAAAAGAAGTGACAAACCCTACACGGATCGTAACGTCCACGATAAAGGTAGAAGGCAGCCGCCGCAGGTTTATCTCCGTAAAGACAAAAGAAGATATCCCAAAAGACAAGATTTTTGCATGTATGCAAGAAATAAATACAATCAGGGCAAAGGCGCCGGTTGCGGTTGGCGATGTGCTGCTTGAGGATGTGGCAGGCACCAAGGTTGCGGTAGTAGCTACCAAACCAGCAGAGCCGGCACAGGAGGATATCTGATTATGAAAAAAGATGATTGGAAAAAAATATTTTATCAGTCATTGACTGGCTTTGTTTCGCTTGCCCTGGCAATCCTGCTTTTTTTTTCAATTCGTGGGTTTGGGGAGATCAGGCAGTCCTTTCAATGGCTGCTTGGTGTATTAAAGCCGGTGATTTATGGTGCGGTTATGGCGTATCTTTTGAAAACGCCGTGTAATTTTCTGGAAAAGAGGATACTGGCGCTGATGCCCGAAAAGCATAAAAAGCGTGCGAACGGGCTGACGGTGCTTGTTGTAATGATTTTGACCTTTTTGATTATCTATCTTTTGATGATCATGGTAATACCGGAGATGGCGAGCAGTACTCTGATCTTGGTGAACGCGGTGCCGCAGAAAATGGATGAGTTTGCAAACTGGCTGACTGGGATGCTGGATGGCAACGAACTGCTGCAGACTTACGCGAATACGGCGATTTTAAATGTGGAAAACCATTTGCAGGATTGGGCAAAGACAGACCTTTTGCCTACGATGCAGGGGATGATGGGCGGTTTTGCGGATACGGTCGGCTCGGTCGTAGGTATTTTGTACAACCTGCTGATCGGGATAATTATCTGTATTTACCTGCTGCTTGGCAGAAAGACGTTTGCCAGACAAGGAAAGGCAGTGCTGTATGCGGTGTTCAAAAGCGAACGGGCAGATGCGGTATTAAGGGAACTGCAATTTATTGACAAGACGTTTGTCGGATTTTTTGGCGGAAAAATACTGGACAGCGCGATTGTGGGACTGATCTGCTATGTGTTTTGCATTGTGATGACGTTTACGATGGGATTTCCGAACGCGGTATTAATCAGCGTGATCGTCGGCGTGACCAATGTAATCCCGTATTTCGGGCCGTATATCGGTGCTGTTCCGTCGGCGCTGCTCGTGCTGATTTCAGGGCCGGTAAACTGTATTATTTTTATTGTGTTTATTATTATTTTGCAGCAGTTTGACGGAAATATACTGGGGCCGGCGCTGCTTGCGGACAGTGTGGGGCTGACCGGATTCTGGGTGTTGTTTTCAATTACGCTGTTCCAGGGATTTTTTGGCTTTGTCGGCATACTGGTCGGTGTGCCGGTATTTGCGGTAATTTATGACATGATCCGCAGGCTCGTAATGCTGGGATTAAAAAAACACGGAAAAACTGAGCTTTTGCAGGTTCATGCGCAGGAGCGGCAGGATGCCGGGAGCATACCGGAATAATCGAGCAAAAATAAGATACGCAGAAGAGAAAACATGCTTGTGTATAAAAAAGTGCAAATTTTGTTGAAAAAATTGTCAGATTACCTTATTTTTAGCAGGTTATACACGCATTTTATTAATATGCAGTATTTTACTGCAAAACTAAGGTAGCCAAGAGACGGAGATTCTGTTAGAATAAAGTACAAAAACAGGTGCATGTGTCCCTGTGGGGATTGTACGCTGCGGGATCTTGGGCATCTGGGAAGGAAGGTATCAAATATGAAAAAACAGAAGTCGGCAGCAAAGTCTGCACTGATCATTGCTGGTATCAGTTTATGTTTTTTGCTGATCGCACTCCTGGCATGTTACTTTTGTACGGCATCTTTTTATGCGGAACATTTTTTTCCGGGGACTGTATTAAATGGTGTTTCGGTTGATAAAATGACGGTAGAAGAAGCAGAAGATAAAGTCGCGCAGGAAGTGGCAGATTATATTTTTAACATTGAGACCCGTGACGGGGACAAATATCAGATTATCGGGCCGGATATTGACTATACGTATGTGCCTGGTTCGGAGATCAGTGATATTTTGCAGTTGCAGGATCATTATAGCTGGATTTCCGGGCGCAAAGGCAAAAAAGAGATGGATCTGGAAGTATCTGCAACTTATAATAAGCAAAAGCTGGACAAGATGGTTGCACAGCTTCCGTGTTTTCAGTCCGATTATATTCAAAAGCCAAAGGATGCGTACCTGCGGGAGACCGATAAAGGCTATGAGCTGGTCAAAGCCGAAGCCGGGAATCAGATCCGCCTTGAAGATGTGCAGAAGCTTGCACGCAAAGCGGTCAGCATGGGGGAAGAAAAGCTGGAGCTTACGGATGACGTATACGAAGAGCCAAAAGTAAAGTCCAACGATAAGACGCTGAAAAAGGCTCTGAAAAATATCAATGCGTACCTGCATACGACGATCAAGTACGATGTTGGGGAAAAAGGCGAGGTACTCGATTCTACACGGATCAAGGAATGGCTTACGATCGGCGCCGATTATTCGGTGACGCTTGACGAATCCAAGGTGACAAGCTATATCCAGTATCTTGCCAGCAAGTATAATACGTACGGCGATGTGCGTGTGTTTAAAACTTCTTTGGGCGACAAGGTAAAGATCGGCGGCGGCGATTATGGATGGGTCATCGATAAGGAAAAGGAAAAAGCCCAGTTGTTAAAGGAAATCAAGTCCGGTGAGACAATCAAGCGCGAGCCAGTCTTTAACCAGACCGCGGAAGTAAAGAGCGAGACATATGATATCGGCAATACTTATGTAGAAGTAGACTACACAAACCAGCATATGTATTTTTATGAAAATGGAAAGTTAAAGCTGGAATCGGATATCGTAACTGGAAATATCAGCCGCAACAACGGCTCTCCAGACGGTGTATATAAAATTGTGTACAAGCAGCGCGACGCGACGCTGGTCGGAGAGACGTATGCGTCAGATGTCGATTATTTTATGGTATTTGCTTACAATGTAGGCTTCCATGACGCAAGCTGGAGAAGTGAGTTTGGACAGGAGATCTATAAGACGTCCGGCTCGCACGGCTGTATCAATATGCCGGGTGCGAAGGCAGAAAAATTGTATCAGATTCTGCCGACGGGTACGCCGGTAATCGCGTATTACCGTGAGCCGGTAGAGCTGACGGCTGAAAATGCAAGGATTTCCAATGCATATTCGTATGTGAAAAAAGAGCAGTCATAAAATTATATTGGGGAAAACCTGCCGGGACTGGTGCTGTATGAAGATATGGCGCGGTTTTGGCGGGTTTTTGCGCTAAGCGAATGAATTTGGATTGCGTTGGTATGTTTTTACAGGAAGGGACGCTGGGAGAGAGGATGTGCCTCCCCTGGCTGCGTCCGTTCCAGAATGCTAAGAAGCCCTAAGTATCCTGCTGGTACGCTGTGGCTGTGTCCGGTCGCGGCACCTAGTTCGCTGCCTGTTGGCAGCTAAAGGTGCCGCTTGGCTGCGCCCCTGGTTGCCCCCGCAGGATACTTAGGGCTTCTTGACATTCTGGAACGGACGCCGCAGGGGAGGCACATCCTCTTTCCCGGCGTCCCTTCCTGTAAAATTTACCAAAGCAATTCAAACCTGTTCGCTGCCATACCAAAATCCAATCAAAACAGCCCAGTAATTTTTCCATCCTCATTGACATCAATGCCATAAGCGGCAGGCGACTTTGAAAGCCCTGGCATCGTCATAATCGCTCCGGTTAATACGACGACAAATCCGGCTCCGGCACTTACATAGACGTCTCTGACATTCACGGTAAATCCGGTTGGGCGCCCCAGCTTGTACTGGTCGTCCGACAGTGAATACTGCGTCTTTGCAATGCATACCGGAAGGTTGCCAAATCCAAGCGCAGTCAGCTTTTGCAGCATTTTTTCTGCCGCAGGTGTGTAGCTTATGTCTGCGGCGCCGTAGATCTGGGCGGCAACGGTATGGATTTTGTCTTTTAACGGCATTTCGTCGGGGTAAAGAGGCGCAAACGCAGAAGGTTTTTCTTCCAGAGTCTGCAATACTTTTTGTGCCAGTTCAATACCGCCTTCTCCGCCTTTTTCCCATACTTTTGACAGAGCGAACGCACAGCCTTTTTCTTCACAAAAGCTTTGGATGTATTCGTATTCTGCCTGTGTATCTGTCAGGAAAGAATTTAAGGTAACGACGATCGGCACATGGTACTTTTGCAGGTTTTCAATATGCTTTTCCAGGTTGCAGATGCCTTTTTTCAGCGCTTCCAGGTTTTCGGCGCCAAGCTCGTTTTTCGGAACGCCGCCGTTGTATTTCAGGGCACGTACGGTAGCGACGAGGACGACGGCATCTGGTTTTAATCCGGCTTTGCGGCACTTGATATCAAAGAATTTTTCAGCGCCAAGGTCTGCGCCAAAGCCTGCCTCGGTAATTACATAATCTGCGATTTTTAACGCCGTTTTAGTCGCGCGGATAGAATTGCAGCCATGCGCGATATTGGCAAACGGCCCGCCGTGTACAATCGCCCCGGTATGTTCTAGCGTCTGGATCAGGTTCGGTTTTAACGCGTCTTTTAAGAGGGCAGCCATAGAGCCGACTGCCTGTAACTGCCTTGCGGTAACCGGATCGCCATTATAGTTGTAAGCGACGATAATATCACCCAGCCGTTTTTTCAGGTCAGCCATATCGGAAGCCAGGCATAAGATTGCCATAATTTCAGTAGCTACGGTAATGACAAAATGATCTTCCCTTACAAAGCCGTCTGCTTTTGAGCCAAGCCCGACGACAATATTGCGCAAGGCGCGGTCGTTCATATCCATACAGCGTTTCCAGACGATCTGGCGTGTATCGATCTGCAGGTCGTTCCCCTGTTGGACATGGTTGTCAAGCAGCGCCGCGAGCAGGTTGTTGGCGGCTGTAATGGCGTGAAAGTCTCCGGTAAAGTGCAGGTTCAGGTCTTCCATCGGAACGACCTGTGCATAACCGCCGCCCGCGGCACCGCCTTTGATGCCAAAGCATGGGCCAAGGGACGGTTCCCGCAGCGCCAGCAGGCAGTTTTTCTCAAGCTTTGCAAACGCCTGTGCCAGCCCGATGCTCGTAGTCGTCTTGCCTTCTCCAGCAGGAGTCGGGTTGATGGCGGTTACGAGAATCAGCTTTCCGTCTGGGCGGGATGCCGTCTTTGCGATCAGCTCGTCAGAGAGCTTTGCCTTGTATTTCCCGTATAACTCCAGGTCGTCTTCGGCAATGCCGTATTTGGCAGCAACCTCTTTGATGTGCATCATCTTAGCGTCTTGTGCAATTTGAATGTCTGTTTTCATGAATGCGCCTCCTCCTTTTGCGTGTGGTTATTGATTATAGCATATGCTGGTCATAAAGTCACGTGAATTGCTTTGCTAAATTTTAATTGGGGGAGGGGATGCGAGAAAGGGACGCCAGGAGAGAGGATGGGTACTCTCTAGCGGCGTCCGTTCCAGAATGTTAAGAATTGCTAGGTATCCTGCTGCTACGCCCTGGCTGTGTCCGGTCGCGGCACCTAGTTCGCTGCCTGTTGGCAGCTAAAGGTGCCGCTTGGCTACGCCCCTAGTTGTTTTGCAGAATACCAAGCAATTCTAAACATTCTTCCAAAGCCGCCGCCAGAGAGTACCCATCCTCTCTCCCGGCTGTTCTTCGCAAGTGCTGCCAAACGAGCTCGATATAGTTTGTTCGCTGTAGTACTAAAGTGAATTTTATCTGATTTGCGTTTCCCAAGGAACTTTTTGTACAGGTTCTCCATGTAAAACACTAGAATTTGTTCTATCATAGGGTTGATTTTGTTCATGGCAGACAAACCAAACCATATTGCGCTTGTTTCGTAGCATTTACGAAAAGCAGCCGGGAGAGAGGATGTGCCTCCCCTGGCGGCGGCTTTGGAAGAATGGTTAGAAGCCCTTAGTATTCTGCGGGGCAGCTAGGGGCGCAGCCAAGCGGCACCTTTAGCTGCCAGCAGGCAGCGAACTAGGTGCCGCGACCGGACACAGCCACAACGTACCAGCAGGATACTTAGGGCTTCTTAGCATTCTGGAACTGACGCAGCCAGGGGAGGCACATCCTCTTTCCCAGCGTCCCTTCCTGTAAAAATCTACCAAAGCAACTCAAACTTGTTCGTTGTAGTCTAGTAGTGGAAAATAATGACATGGACAGTATTTAGGAAATATGGTACAATTTTCTTGTGCAGGAGAAACACAATATGAAAATAAAAATAAACACAAAAACGACAGATACAAATAAACACAAACATAAAAAAACGACAAAACCTCGCGCACAAGCAAACGGAAAACGAAACATTACCTTAAAACCAGAAAAAATCTGCATGGTAGCCATAATACTGTCTGTTCTGGCAGTCCATATAACCGCATGGAATTCCACTGTTTTTTCCGACTGGTACAGGCTGCATATATTTCCCGTAATCACAGGCGTGCCAAGCAGGATTTCCAACCTGTTTTCCGGCTCTGTCGGGGAAGTTTTGATTGTGGTGGGAGTACTGCTTGTGCTGTTCGAGCTTTTGTGCCTGCCGCTTTTTATTCTGGGCAGAAAGCACGGAAAGCTGCGCCGCCTGCGGGCATGGAACGTGCGCCTGGTCTGCTGGGTGCTGATCTACATATATGTGACGGAAACACTTCATTGTTATGTGCTGTATCATGCCAGTACGCTGGAGGAGCAGGCTTCTTTTGGCAAAAAGCGCCCGGTGCAGGAACAATACGGTGTGCAGGAATTAATTGCGGCGTATACGCAGGTCGTTACACAGGCGAATAAGCTGTCTGGGGCAGTCAGCCGCAGTGCGGACGGCGCGGCAGTTTATGACGGCTCCAGGCAGCAGCTTTATCAGGCGTGTGCAAAGGCAATGCGGGCGCAGGGAGCGGACTATCCGTATCTGGCAGGCTATTATCCGCATCCAAAGCCGATCCGTGCCTCTCATTTTATGAGCCAGCAGTATCTGCTCGGTATCTATTTCCCGTTTACAATGGAAGCAAATTATAATGCGGTGATGTATCCGCTGAATTTGCCAGCGACGATCTGCCACGAATATTCCCATTTAAAAGGAGTGATTTTAGAAGACGAGGCAAATTTTTTTGGCTTTGCGGCATGTATTGAATCGGAGGATTTGTATTTGCAGTATGCTGGGTATCTTAGCGTGCTCGGATATCTGTCAAGGCAGGTGCGCCAGAGCGTGCCGGATGAACAGCGAAAAGCGCTTGTCAAGCCAAATGAGCAGGTGTTAAAGGACGATGTGTTTCTGACACAGGAGCAGTGGGAGCAGGTAGAGAAAAAAGCAGTCCTTTCTACGGAAACGGTCAATAAGGCGACAAATGTGTTTTTGGAAACGAACCTGACAATGAACGGTGTCAAAGACGGGATCAGCAGCTATAGCCGGGTGGTGCGGCTGGTCATCCTGTATTATGCAAAAGAATTGTGAAAGCTGTAAAAAAAGCATGACAAAATGACGGATACATAGTACAATAGTTACAGAGCGTGTGAAAATATGGAAGTTTTGCAGGGTGAGAAGGAGGAACCATTTGTGAAAATACAGGATTTTGCGGATATGAAGAAGTTTGACCGGATTCTCTCGAACTGGGCAGTTGCGACAGGCATGGCGGCAGTGGCAATCGGGACGGACGGAAGTTATATTTCAGAACAGCATAATTTTACAGAGTTTTGCAAGATGCTGCGCGGATGCAAGGAAGGAAGCGTAAGGTGCGAAAAATGTGACAAAGAGGCGAACGGCGTTTACCGCTGCCATGCCGGGCTGTACGATTTTGCAGTGGAGCTTACGGTCGACGGGGAAAAGTTTGGCTCTGTGCTGGGCGGCCAGGTCTTGCAGGAAGAGCCAGATGAGGAGCAGTGCCGCAAGCTGGCAGCGGAGCTTGGGTTAAACCCAGAGACGTATCTGCGGTCGTTACATAAAGTAAAGGTAAGCTCTCCGGCAGTGGTGCAGGCATCTGTGGAAATCCTGAGTGACGCGATGAACCATTTTATCCGTTCAGAGTATGCCAAAAACCGGACAAAGCATATATTTACAAGCCTTTCCGACGGCGTTAAGGAGACCAACGAGCTGATCGAGACGATTAAAAAAGAAACCGGGACGCTGCGTTCCATTCAAAGCCGCCAGAAGATACTGGCGCTTAACGCAAGTATTGAAGCTGCAAGGGCAGGGGATCTGGGCGCGGGATTTGCAGTTGTGGCGAGTGAAGTAGGCAAGCTGTCGGAACGCAGCTCTGTGGTTAATAAAAATATTGAAGAGGTCGTAAATCGCATTTCAGAAGTTGTATCTGCGATGAAATAATCTGCAAATAAAAAATGCCAAAAATTCACAGTGTATGACACGTAAAAATTGGGACGTTCTTTCGTACTTTTTAAGGTAACCTTAATAATGCGTGATTATGATAGGTGCCATGTTTGAATGTTTGGGACATCGGCAAAACGAAACCGGATAACATTGAAAAAGTACAAAGGAGTTATACATGAAGAAAAAAAATCGAATTTTAGCAGGTGCATTGGGATGTATGCTGCTCTGTAGCTCTCCTGCCGGGTATTTGGTAGCTGCCTCAGAACAGCCGCAGACGCAGAAAATAGAAAATTCCGCCAAAGATCCGATACAGACGCAGGAAGCGAAACAAGCCGTGCTGCCGGAAGATCTGGCACCGGATTACAACGATCCTGATTATGTAAAAATGCAGATGCCAGCGGAGCAGACAGCAGCATCCGAGACGCCGTTTTCACTGCGCAGCATCGAGGCGGTCACAACGAAAAGTCCGTATACCGGACTAGTCTATACGCATGGAGCGCAGTTTAGTGACGGCAGCATTATCAATGGAATCGATGTATCGAAATGGCAGGCGGATATTGACTGGAAAAAAGTAAAGGCAGCAGGCGTAAAATTTGTATTTATCCGCTGCGGATATACGGCGTTGTCCAAAGACTTTGCCATGTATGAGGACGAGTATTTTAGGAAAAATATCGAAGGTGCCTATCAGGCAGGCATTTCCGTCGGCATATATTTCTTTTCCAATTCAATTACGACAAATGAGGCAAAAAAAGAAGCACAGAAAACACTGGATTTGATAAAAAATTATAAATCCATGATTACGTTACCAGTCGTATACGATTTTGAAGCGTTTTCCAATGCTTACCGCGCCTACGGGCTGTCAAAGGAGCAGGTGACGAAAAATACGATTGCCTATGCGGATATTATCCAGGATGCGGGCTATACGCCGATGTACTATGGAAGCCCGAACTTTTTGGGCAGCTCTTTTGACGTGGCAAAGCTGACCGCTTATGACTGCTGGCTGGCAAATTATACGACGCAGACGAGCTATAAGGGCGATTATACGTATTGGCAGTATTCCAGTACGGGGCATGTGGACGGCATTGCCGGAAATGTAGACTGTAATTTTTATTATACAGGCGGCGACGGGGAACTGACGCCACCGGAAGAGCTTGATCCAGAAGATTTTGCCGAAGGGCTTGGGCCGGTCAGCGGGCTTCGGATGGAAGACAATGATATGGACTACATTACGATTCAGTGGGACGCGCTGGAGGAAGCAGACGGCTATAAGGTTTACCGCAGCAAATCTTACGGAGGTACTTATAAACAGCTTAAAACGATCAACTGGAACGAAGTGACTGCCTATACAGACGATATGGTTATAAAATCTGAAGGGCGCCAGTACTTTTACAAAGTGGTTCCGTTTCTGTTAGATGAAGACGGCAACCTCAAATATGGGGAAGAGTCTGACATACTTACAGCAAATACACTGCGCCAGCACGCGTTCCGCCTGAAAACGACGGCAAATATCCATTTAAGGCGCCAGGCGGGAACAGAATATGAGTCGCTTGTTGTCGTACCGTCAGGAACCGGACTGCCGTTTTTTAAATTTACGCTGGCAACAGACGATAAAAAGTGGTATAAGGTAACCTACAGCAAAAACGGAAAAGCTTATACCGGATATTTGTCAGGCAGCTATGTGACGATCTATACGTATGGAAATACGACAAAGGATGTCAATGTAAGAACCGGTGCGGGACTTGCCTATAAGGTGCAAAGAAAGATACCAAAAGGCACAAAGGTAACGATGGTTGGCAGCAGCGTGACTGTGGCAGGCACAAAGTGGAGCCATGTAAAATATACACTGAAAGGGAAAAACTATTCGGGATATATACCAACCAAATATATCAAGCAGACATAACAGGAATTTAAGGGCAGCCAGGCTGTATCTGTGAGCGGGTACAGCGTAAGCCGCCCGCAGCTAAAAGGAGCGGGGAGGATGGGTAAAGATCTTAGGACAGAAGCAGCAGACCGTTTGTTTGACGCGGTATTAACACTGAAAAGCCGGGAGGAGTGCTACCGGTTTTTTGAAGATATCTGCACCGTCAATGAGCTGCAAGCGTTGTCGCAGCGGTTTGAAGTCGCACATATGCTGCGCAACCACCAGACCTATATGGATATTGCAGAGACAACAGGTGCTTCTACGGCAACAATCAGCAGGGTAAACCGGTCGCTGAATTACGGGCATGACGGATATGACCTTGTGCTCCGGCGCCTGCGCGGAGAATCCGAGACAGGCTGAACACCGGGACTTTGCAGGGGCTGCTCTTATGGACATTCGCTGCAAAGTCCGTAAAATTATTTTTTTCTGCTTTCTTTTGCATTCTTTCTTATTTTTTCATCGGGATGCTTCGCAAGCTTTGCATCGATGATCTTTTCGATCAGCATACGCTTTACATAGACATCAAAACTCAACATGCACAAAAAAGAAAACAACTGTAAATTTTCCCGTTCTTCAGGCGGAGAATCTGGAAAAGTATGGCTGCTCGTATGAAACTTGCGCGTAATGTCTTTTGCAAGCATACCTGCCTCGTCTTTTTCCAGCCCAAACACCTCTTTGTAGATCCTGGTCAGGTCAAGTTCGCCGTTTTCAGAAAAATAACGGTCAGTAATCGGATTTAACAGATACTGGATATCGCTGATACTCAGAATGCCTTTGAAATAATAGATAAAGATTAGCGTCAGCAGATGCTCTTTGGAATATTTCTTTTTATCCGGCGGCGGCAGAAGGTTATTTTTCGTATAGTTGTTAATCATCGTTTTGGTCAGGATCTTGTCGTCAGGATAACGTCTTGTGGCGGCAAGCTGTTCGTTCATAAATGTGGTGACCTGGTCCATATACAGGTCGATATTCGGAATGTCTTCCGGTTTGATATAGTCAATGCGTTTTATGCTTTCTAAAATGCTGTTTAAAAGGTCTTTTTCATCGATTTTCATTTTTATCACCTCTGAAATACATTATATAGTAATAAAAACCGGATCGCAAGCGAAAGTTGCATTTGATCCTGGTATTTATCTGTTGACGGATTGGGAAAGAAAAGTTAAGATTATAGATATCTAATTGGAAATCTTTATGGAAGGAATGCAGATCGATGTATGAAAATATGAATGATATGCAGATGCAGGCAATCTGCCGCACGGAGGGCCCTGTGCTGGTTCTGGCTGGGGCGGGCTCCGGCAAGACGAGAGTGCTGACGCATCGTGCAGCATATTTAATAGAAGAAAAAGGTGTGAATCCGTATCATATTATGGCAATCACATTTACAAACAAAGCAGCAGGCGAGATGCGCGAACGGATCGATGATATCGTCGGATTCGGGTCGGAAAGCATCTGGGTATCTACGTTTCATTCTGCCTGTGTACGCATTCTGCGGCGGCACATTAACCGGATCGGGTTCGATACCAATTTTACGATCTATGACGCGGACGACCAGAAGCAGTTGATGAAAGATATCTGCAAACGACTGGAGATCGACACAAAGCTGTACAAAGAGCGGTTTTTTTTAAATGCAATCTCTCATGCAAAGGACGAGCTGCTCAGTCCATCGGAATACATAAAACATATGGACGACAATTTTGTCAGGCAAAAGACAGCGCAGGTGTATACCGAATACCAACAGATACTGCAAAAAAACAACGCGCTGGATTTTGACGACTTGATAATGAAGACCGTCGAACTGTTTCGAAACGACAAGGAAGTGCTGGAATACTATCAGGATCGTCTGCGGTATTTAATGGTAGATGAATACCAGGACACAAATACGGCACAGTTTGAGCTGATCCGCCTGCTGGCATCCAAATATGAAAACCTGTGTGTCGTAGGTGACGACGATCAGTCGATCTACAAGTTCCGAGGCGCAAATATCGGCAATATTTTAAATTTTGAGCACTATTTTCCAAACGCAGCGGTCATTAAGCTGGAGCAGAATTACCGCTCTACCCAAAATATACTGGATGCCGCAAACGGTGTGATTGCCAATAATTACGGGCGAAAGGAAAAAGCGCTCTGGACACAAAATGATGCCGGCGATAAAGTGCAGTTTTGCCAGTTTGATTCTGGATTTGACGAAGCAGAATTTGTAGCATCGGATATCCAGAAAAAAATACGCGGCGGCAGCTTCCGCTATCAGGACTTTGCCGTATTATACCGGACAAACGCACAGTCGCGTCTGTTTGAAGAAAGCTTTATTCTGGCAAATATCCCTTATAAAATGGTCGGCGGGGTAAATTTCTATGCCCGCAAGGAAATCAAAGACCTGCTCTGCTATTTAAAGACGATCGACAACGCCAGAGACGACCTGGCTGTGCGCAGAATTATAAACATCCCAAAGCGCGGCATCGGCGCTGCGACGCTGGCAAAAGTACAGACGTATGCCAACGAGCATGATATCAGTTTTTACCAGGCGCTGCGCGCGGCGGAACAGATCCCGTCCATCGGCAGAGCTGCGGTAAAAATCCAGCCGTTTGTTACATTTATCCAGACAATGCGTTCCAAGGCAGGCATTCTTTCGGTGTCGGAGCTGCTGCAGGAAATAATCGATGCGACTGGCTATGTGGAAGAGCTCAAAGCAGAGGGCACCGACGAAGCACATTCCCGTATTGAAAATATCGAGGAATTACAGGGAAAAGTGCTGACGTATGAACAAAACGAATCAGAAGCCACACTGTCCGGCTTTTTGGAAGAAGTGGCGCTTGTAGCGGATATTGACAGCCTAGACGACGATCAAAACCGTGTGATCTTAATGACGCTGCACAGCGCCAAAGGGCTGGAATTTCCTCAGGTATACCTGGCTGGAATGGAAGACGGCCTGTTTCCAAGCTATATGTCCATCACAAGCGACAATGCGCTGGAAGAAATCGAAGAGGAACGGCGACTGGCTTACGTGGGCATTACGCGCGCCATGAAAAACCTGACAGTCACCTGCGCAAGGCAGCGTATGGTACGCGGGCAGATGCAGTATAACCGCGTATCCCGCTTTGTCAATGAGATCCCAAAACAGGTTATGGAACAGCCAAAGAAAAAGACTTACCGGCAGGAAAAGGAAAACGCCGGATTTTCAGACAACTTGGCAGTCAAACAGGCAATCGAGATGTTTCGCGGAAAAACAGCGGCACAGCAGGGAGACATGCAGCTATACAAAAATCCGCCCGCGCAGCAGCCAGAAACTAGTGCATGTTCTACAGATACAATGTTTGATTTTATAAAGGCAGAGCCAGGAAAAGACGATATCCATAATTGGAAAGCCGTGCCGCCTCATCCAGATGCGCAGGACGGGGACGAGCTGGTAAGGAAAAGGCTTGGCTATGGGGTCGGCGATCTGGTTCGCCATCAGAAGTTCGGGGACGGCATGGTCGTAAACATTGTGTCCGGCGGCAGGGATTACGAAGTAACCGTCCAGTTCCACCAGGCAGGCGTGAAAAAGATGTTTGCAGCGTTTGCAAAGCTGAAAAAAATAGACGGATAGGCGGGATAGAGTTAAAGTAACAAAAATTATTTATAAAAAAACAATAAAATGTAAATTTTTTCTCGCTATCTGGGAAAGATATGTTATAATGATATAGATTAAGTGAAATACAGATGCCTGTATATTCAAATAGAGCGGAAAGGAGAACAAAACAGTATGAATCGATTAGATGAATTACATGGATTACTGTCTGAAAATGTAGCAAAGGTTGGAGACCTTCTGAGAAAAGAAGATGAATCTGAAAAGAAAAAAAGCAAAGCAGTCTGGATTTTTGCAGCGCTTGGCATTGTTGTAGTAGCAGCAGCGGCGATCTATGGATTGTATCGTTTCTTCGCTCCAGACTATCTGGAAGATTTTGAAGATGATTTCGATGATGACTTCGACGACGATTTCTTTGAAGACGAAGAAGAAAAAGAAGCGGATGACGAAGCAAAGGCAGACGAAGCAGAAGATGCAATCACAGACGATATGACCGAAGAATAAAAACAGACGATCAAACAGAAAATGAAAATAAAACTGGCCGGAAAGGGATTTCCGGTCAGTTTTTTTGGTGTGCCCGGTGGGCACACGTTCTAACGGGTGAAAGTCCCCAATCCGCCCGGCAGTGGGAAGGATACAGCCGAAGCCAAGGGTGTCCATCGTGAGGTGGAATCTGAAGAAAGGATTAGGC
>CAJTCR010000050.1:28513-40559 GCA_910574915.1 Eubacteriaceae bacterium | reverse complement strand
TTTCATAATCTTTTGGTAATAAATCTATCAATTCTTTTATCTCCATATTTTTCACCTCTGTCTAATGATATCAGAAAATGATTTATTATGGAAGATTAATTAAGTTGGTGCGTATGGGGAAAAGCACCCTGCTGCATATGCTGGGAGGGCTGGACATGCCGACCAGCGGCAGCGTATTTGTCCGGGGCAAAGAGCTTTCAAAAATGAAGGAGGAAGAGCTGGCGGTATTTCGGAGGAGGAAAATCGGTTTTATATTTCAGGCATATAATCTGGTTTCTTCGATTAATGTATGGGAAAATATCGTACTTCCGCTTGGACTGGATGAGCGGTTTGTAGATGAAAAATATATTAAGGATGTAATACATGTGCTGGGGATTGAAAACCGGCTTTATCACCTGCCGAATGCACTTTCCGGCGGTCAGCAGCAGAGAGCGGCCATAGCAAGGGCATTAGCGTCAAAGCCGGATATAGTCTTTGCAGATGAGCCGACAGGAAATCTGGATTCCCGGTCAAGCGAGGAGGTCATGACCCTGCTGAAAATGTCTGCAGAAAAATATGGGCAGACAATAGTAATGATTACACACGATGAGGAAATCGCGCAGGCAGCAGACCGGATTTTGGTTATTGAAGACGGACAGGTGGTGAGTTTTGAATGAACACAATACGGCATATTGCATGGAGCAACAATAAAAAGAATAAAACGCGCAGCGTATTGATCATTTTATCGATCTTTCTTTCGACGGCACTTTTGTCATTGATCTGTACGTTTGCATATGGACTGATAAAAATGCAGAAGCAGAATGCTTCAGCCAATTATGGCAGTCATTACGGCATGTGCCGGGCTGTTACCCAGCAGCAGCTGAAAGAAATGGAGCGGCATGGTGAGTTTTCGAGGCTGGGACTGATGGCGAGTGTGGGCATGATCAACCACGAGGAAGCCGGGGTGAGCTTTTCGATGGCTGACAAAAATGCGTTAGATATGTCGAATATATCCGGCAGTCTGAAAGAAGGGGCATTTCCAAAAGAAGCCGGGGAAATAGCAGCGCAGCAGGAGTTTTTTGAAAGCCTCGGCTATAAAGGGGTAGCTGTCGGGGATACGGTAGAGCTGGAATACCGCAGAGATATGCAGCACAAATTTGAAAAATGCGAATTTACGATCAGTGGAATCTTACAGCCCGCGAAGGCCGGCACCGGGAAAGCGTCTTATGCGGTATATGCGTCGCAGGAATTTTTTGAAAATCAATTTGAGCCGCAGGAGCGCAGATGGTCAGTTCTTTTTCAATTAACGGACAGTGTGGAGATTACGTACGACAATGCAGAAGAAGTGATCTTTGAAATCTTAGCAAAATGCGGTGTTGATAAAAAGTATGTAATCGTAAACAGTATGTATTTAATGTGGCTGCTGGATCCGGGATATGAGACGATTCTGATCAGTATTGTGATTGCTGCTGTTGTCATTATTTTGTCTGTTATAGTGATTTATAATATATTTCAGGTTGGTATCGTACAAAACATTAAGGAATATGGAAAGATACGCGCATTAGGAGCGACGAAAAAACAGATGCGCAGGCTGATTCGCCTGGAAGGGCTTTTTCTGGCTGCATACGGCATTCCTGCAGGCACAGCGGCAGGGTATGTCATTGCATGGGCAAGCTTTGAATGGATCATTCAAAAAGGGAAAGAGATAGGCAGCATGGAGCAGGCAGGCGTGGGTATATTCTCCGTTCCGGTTCTGCTGGGAGCAGCAGTGCTGGCGCTGTTTACTGTCCTGCTGGCACTGCGCAGGCCGATGAAAATAGTATCATCGATATCACCGATTGAAGCACTGCGGTATCAGGATGGTGCAGGCGGTAAAAAACAGGGAATCCGGAAAGGAAAAGCAGCCGTTACGATCTGGTCTTTAGCAGCTGCCAATATTTCCGACAGCCGTAAGCGTACGGTCAGCACGATATTAACGATGGGCTTATCTTGTGTATTGTTTGTCGTATTGGCCAATTATATTGGTAATATAGATGCAGATTATGATGCAAGGAGGCAGATCGAGCATGGGCAGTTTTTAGTCAGCCTGGACTATGCGATGAATGATAAGGCGTACCCGGAAAACAATCTGGATGAAGTCTTAAAAAACAATCCGTTAAATAAAGAATTTATAGAAAAAGCCAGGGCCATCCCAGGGGTAACAGATATACAGACGCGCAATATCTTGTTTTTAACGGATACGAATGGAAGGCGGAATACGATATGTGTACTGAATGAAGAAGATTTTCAGACAAATAAAAGCTACGGCAGCGAAATCGGTACGTTTGATTATTACGATCAAAACAGTATTTACTTTGGCTGGTCAAATTTTTTAGAGGAAAATGGATTGGCACTGGATCAGCAGGTGGCAATGGAGGTCTTTAACGGGACAGAAAAATGCGAGCTGAACAGCACGATCAAAGGTGCTTTTGGCAGCATGGATACCGAATGGGTTATGACGCAGGAATTATACGAGACACTGAACCTGTCAGGGCATGCGTCAGCAGGATGGGTATGGATCGACTGTGATAAGCAGGATGTCGAGAATGTCCGCAAAGAGCTAAAGGCGCTGATTGATGGCATGGAACATGTCGAAATGGACGTATTTGAAGATGTAAAAAGGACTTCTAAGTTACAGATGCTGATGATGAGGCTGGGCTGCTATGTATTTTTAGGAATCATCGGGCTGATTGGATTTATGAATCTGGCAAATACAATGATTATTAATATAATTACAAAGAAACAGGAGTACGGTATTTTGCAGGCCGTCGGCATGACGAACAGGCAGTTAAATGCCAGCCTGCAGTTGCAGGGAATGATTTTTACGGCAGGCACGGTATTTGTAGCACTGCTTACAGGACTGCCTGCGGGCTATGGATTATTTTTGTACTGCAAGGAAAATTCGTATTTTGGCGTAAATGTGTATCATGTGCCCGTAGTGGAGATTGTATGCATGACGGCGGCAGTGGCGCTGCTGCAGCTAATCCTGTCTTATATATTGAGCAGAAATCTGAAAAAAGAATCGCTGGTAGAGCGGATCAGATATCAGGAATAATTTATAGAAAAAAATTGTTAGCGCCAATAATATCTATTGCAAATGGACTCCTAAATTATTGAAAGCAGAATGATAGAAAAAAGATACTTGACAATTTTGTTCTACTAGGATAGAATATAATTATTCTATTGCAATAGAACGGAGGAATTGTATGTCAGTAAAATTATTTGAGTCAGAATTAAAAGTGATGGACTTATTATGGAAAGAGGGTGATTTATCAGCAAAAGAAATTGCGCAGCGGCTGAAAGAGCAGATTAACTGGAGCAAAACAACCACGTATACGGTATTGAAAAAATGCGTAGAAAAAAAAGCAGTTCTGCGCACAGATCCGGGATTTCTTTGCAGCCCGCTGATTAGCAGAAAGGAAGTACAAAAAGCGGCGACGAAAGATTTTATTGATAAAATGTATGGCGGTTCGAAGGACTTGCTGCTTGCGTCGCTGCTTGGACAGCAGGAATTGACAGCGGAAGACATTACACGGCTGAAAAAGCTGGCAGAAGAACTAAAACGAGGTGGTTATGAATAACATAAATATGTTACAGATGGGGCTGAATGGAACCTTTCTGATAGTAGTCATTATCTGCTTCAGGCATTTTTTCTTCCATCAGATTCCAAAACGGTTTTTTGTTTTTTTATGGATCTGTGCCATAGTGCGGCTGCTTTTGCCATTTTCCATACCGGTCAGCGAATCAGCAGGAAGCTGGTTTCAAAAGACAGTCTCGCGGAACTTACAGATGTCTGGTTTGAAAAGACAGTCTCAGGCAGAGATGCGGCCGGATGCGCGAAGCAGCAGTACTGAGTGGGCGGTTGGCCTTTCCGGTACAGCATTCCGTGAGCGTTGCGATAACCTGGATGCCCTCTTTGGTAAAAATTCTGCTGACCCAGATGCATTTTCTGTAAGCGCAGATTTTGGAAAAGCGGCAAAATGGGTACAGAATGTTGCAGTAATCATTTATCTGAAAGAAGTATGCTGCGTGATATGGCTGTCAGTGGCGGGGATGCTTGCCGCGGGGATTTTGATAAAACATATCTGCACGTTAAGATTATACAAAACATCACTGCCTTTTTATAACGAGACAGTTGAAAAATGGCTGCTGCTGCATCGCAGCTTTCCGAAAGCAGCTATTCGCAGATCAGAATTTGTAAAAAGTCCTCTGACATACGGCGTGATCCGCCCGGTGATTTTGTTCCCTTCTGAAATCAGCCTGAATGAAGAGGAATTTTTCTGTATTATGGAACATGAATGGATACATATCCGCAGAAAGGATGTTTTTGTGAAATATCTGCTATGTCTGACCATATGCATTTACTGGTTTCATCCACTGGTCTGGATGATGGCAGTATTTTTAAACAGAGATATTGAGTTTGCCAGTGATGAAGAAGTGAGCCGTACCTGTTCACAGCACTGCAAAACAGCTTATGCACTTGCTTTAATCCGTCTGGCGCAGGAATCCCGGCAGTCTGTATGGCCGCTCAATGCCTGTTTTGCCAGACACTCAGAAATAGAAGAAAGGATTCGGTTTATTATGAACACAAAAAGATATTCAAAGAAAGCGGCGGTTGTGGCAGCCGGAATCATCTGCTGTATTATGACAGCTTTCACAGCATCCGCACAGGAAACACCAGGCGAAACAGCTAGTCAGGTTGAACATACAAGACAAAGCGGGGCAGAAATTTTCCCAAATGAGTCTGGAGCAGCAGAAAAACAGAATATACAGGAGAATACAACAGAGACAGAAGCATCAGACAGCCTTGCAGGCATGGGAGAAGTGTCAGATTATGGGAAAGAAAGCTTAGCCAGCGCAGCGAATGCAGCAGGAGAATACACAAATATTTCAAAAGAGCAGCAGGCTGCCGGTGAACAGATTGCGGAACTGGCAAAATTATATATTGGAAATCCTTATAAGGCAGGCGGAACAGACTTAGAGTATGGAACAGACAGTATCGGGTTTGTCAAAGCAGTTTATGCACTTGCCGGAATAGAGCTGCCGGCAGATATTCAGGCACTGGCGGCTGTCGGAACAGAGGTACCGCTGGAGACCCTGATAGCAGGAGATCTCATTATTTACAGCTCGGCAGACGGTGAAAACAGATTCTTCCATGTAGCAGTCTATGACGGCAGTGGCAGGGCAATACATGCTAGCAATAGGAAGACAGGCATAAAAATTTCTGATTATGATTACAGAGAAATCACCAAAGCTATACGCATTATCCGTTAAAAAGCGTTTCATGAAACACCGGAACACGGTGCGGATATCATTTCGGTGTCTGTCAGCTTAACGCATATTTTTTATGACGAACTGTCTGTGCGGCGCTGACCCAAGGAGTGGGGCAGTTAGATTTGTATAAGTCATTTGAGAATCTTCGGAATGTGTGAGGTTATCATCAGCGGAACCCTTTTCAAAGTAAAGGTCAAACTCCCGTAAATGACATTGGTTCACAGGAGAAGATATGTCTTTTATGTTAGCTTATGAACGTGGAAAAATTCAGGTTAAAAACAGTCAAAACCTTGTATAAGGCTTGGCAAAAGAAAAATGTAGGTATATAATGAAAATACAATAGGGATGGTAGCTAGAGGATGATAATATATGATTATAAATTCAGTTTGAAAAAGAGGTTTATATTAACAATGTGAGATGAATATGTAATAGGTAAAAGTTATTATCACTGTATCAGTATCATAATAGTATATAAATGGAAGGTAAAGGAGAGGCGCAATGAAGAAAAGAATTATTATAAGGCAAGGCGCTGTAATGGGGATTTTATCAGCAATGCTTTTTTTCGCAGTTGAAGCAAATATGAATCTGTTGGATGTTCATGCGTCGGAGGTGTCTAGGCTGTATGCAGAGGAGGCTGTGCAGAATGTATTAGAAGATTATTTTGAAGATTTTTTAGATACGATGCTGGCAGATAGCAGCAGAGATTATTCAAGTGATGATTTTGCGACAATAAATGGATACATTGCAGCAAAATACCTTGTTGCGAAAAGAGAAGGCAATAAAATATTATTGGATGGAATTCAGGCAGTCAGTCTGGAGGAAGTCGTACTAGAGGAGCTTTTGGAAAAAGATGATTCTTTGGAAGCAACAGCATACGTAAAGTATGCGTATTCATGGGGCAGCGGCAGTCAGGAGGATACATGCGGGGCAGGATCGCTTTATCAAGTGACTCTGGCAAAATCAAATGAGGATTATAAAGTATTGGACTTGGATGACATTGAGAATGATGAAGTGCAGATGGCAAAAGACAGTATCTGTATATCAGAACGAAATTCAAAAGACATCTATCAGAGAGCAGATGAATATTTTGACAAGATACAGCAAAATGCGAAAGATATGACAGAGACGGTCATTGATAGTAAAGCGATAGAAGCAGAGGATGGAGATCTTTGTGCACCGGCTAATATCAATGTTTCTTATGATACATCAAAAGCGAGAAATTGGGGATATAAGTTAGGAGATAAATACGAGAATTATATTTTTAAATTTCTGATTGATAAGTTTGCAAAAATAAATCTTAGAATTAAAAAATTTTGGAGTGAATGACATGGAGAATAAAATAATTATAGCAGAATCGGAAAGGCTGATTTTAAGAAGATATAAAAAGGAAGATTTGCAGGACTTATTTGAATATTTATCGGATGAAGAAGTTGTGAAATATGAGCCATATAAACCGCAAACCCTTAATGAAACAAAAGAAAATCTTGAATGGCGCATTAGTACAGAGGAAATGATTGCTGTCGAATTAAAATATTCCCATAAAATGATTGGGAATGTTTACATGGGCAAGCGGGACTTTGAAGCACTGGAAATGGGATATGTGTTTAATCGAAATTATTGGGGATGTGGATATGCTGCCGAAAGCTGCAAAACTTTAATTGCACGGGCATTTTCTGATGGTGTGCATAGAATATATGCAGAATGCGACCCAAACAATAAGAGTTCATGGAAACTGCTTGAAGATTTGGGATTTCAACGAGAAGCACATTTTAGAAAAAATGTGTACTTTTGGAAAGACGAAGCTGAAAAAGCAATATGGAAAGATACATATGTATATGCCAGATTAAATGATAACATATAAAGCAGGTATACCTTTCGATAGCGATTATCTTAACAGACAATCAGCTACCTTGTAAAGGTGTATGGAACAATATCAACTGAGCGTTTAGTATGAAATCAACGCTTAGTATGTTCTAAATAGAGTCTCCCTTTGATATACTGCGGTCAAATATAGCAAAGGAGATTTATGGTATGGATCAAAAAAGAATAGGTGCATTTATTGCACAGTGCAGAAAAGAAAAAAATCTGACACAAAGGCAGCTTGCCGAACTATTAGAAATTACCAATCAGGCAGTTTCCAAATGGGAAAACGGAAGAGGAATGCCGGATATGTCACTTTTACAGCCTTTGTGCGATGTACTGGGTATTAGTTTGAATGAGCTTTTTTCGGGAGAGCATATATCAGCGGAGGAATACAAAGGAAAAGCGGAGGAAAATATTTCTAAACTTTTTAAAGAAAAGCAAATTGCTAATCTTAAGCCTGTAAAAAACTTATTTTCCATATGTGCAAATGCAGCTTTACTTGTAGCAGTGATTGAATTAGCTGTTGGTCTCGTTGGGAATTTTTTTAATTCAACGATATTAGAACCCATGTTAATCAATGTTTCTGTATGGCTGATATTTTTTTTGGCTTCAATGAGTAAGCTGGTATATGACAGGAATAGATTGAAAAACCTGAAGCATTCAGGCGCTTGTATGGACTCCGAAATAGAGGACATGATTCCGGCAGCCTGGATTAGAGTAGGAAACTACGTCACTTGCAGAATTGCCTGTCGGTTTATTTACGAGGGTACGGAATACAAAGCAGTAAGTAATTATTTTGTTTTGACACAATTTACGCGAAAAGAAGATTTATATGCGAATGTTTACATCAACAAAGATAATCCTACCAAATACAGTGTAGAGCTTTTTCAAACAGGACGATAATGCAGACATCTTTAAAAATTATAGATGTTTATCCAAAACTGCCGTTGTAAGAACGTCCGAATAGAGCAGCAAATCAAGTGCTGCTCTATTAAAATTTGCCGTTAATAGTGCAGAGAATCAACAATTTCTTTCATTTTTTTCACTGTTACATGTCCGCTTAATTTATATTGAATTCCGTCAGCTACGAAGACGGCACGGCAGTTTGGTTTAAATCCAGGATACATATACGCTTCGGGAATGGTATCCTGAATAATATTGACAACATAACCCTGGTTGGAATGATAGGTTTCTGTATGTTCAAGATCACCTAAAAAATCAACGCTCTAGTGAGCTGCTCGTCACTGCAAATAATAAAAATTGCAAGATCAATCGGAGAAACGTATAATTGCAATCTGTTCCTGACTTAATTTTTGACAGATTTGTAACATCCCCTATAATATAAGCGGTAGTATGAATTTCATTCCAATGATCGTTTTCTCTTTCTGTTTTAAAACAAAAGCGATTTCTTTGACTGTCAGCTCCTGATAATAATACAGTAAAATTACATTCCTGTATGTTACGGGCAGCTTCATAATTTCAAGAGTAATAGCGCTTTTATCTAATAGCTGGTCATAATTATTATTTTCATCTTTTGTTTCTGCAAGCGTATCAAAGCTGATCTGTCTGAACCAACGAGTCCGCATACAGTTTTTGCATCGATTAATTGCAATCTGTATGATCCATGTCTTTTCATTGGATCGGTGTTCAAATGTAGAGTATTTTTTGTGTGCCTGTATAAAAGTTTCCTGTGTGACATCTTCCGCCAACTGGTAATCTTTCAGATACAGATAGCACATGCGCAGTATGCAGTCTCCATATTGGCTGATCCATCGGCTAAGCAGCTCTTCGTTCCAATTTGATGACATTTTATATCCTTCCAATAATTAGACACCGATACTGGCTAAAATATTGCAGTGGATACCAGCCAGTATGGGAGTGCCAATCCAGCGGCGGTCATTGCCTCCGCGATTGTAGAAAAGTGTTGTAAAAAAATTTCAGAACCGATTGCGGGTAAAAAAAAAAAGTGTATAATATTGTATAAAAGTGGTTATTTTTATGTGTGGAGGAAATAAAATGTTGGCGCAATTTAAAGTTAGGAATTATAAAAATTTTAGAGATGAATTGAAGTTTTCGCTGGAATCAGAGAAAAATTATGAATTTAATCAGAAAGTAATTCGAAACGGAATAATTAAAGATTCAATTATTATTGGATATAATGCTTCTGGTAAGACAAATTTAGGGGCTGCTATAATGGATATTATTATTCATTTGACAGATAAAAGAGAACGGGAAACATCAAGTTTATTTTATTCTAGTTTATATAATCAGGATGATACAGTTGCTTTTGTGTATAAATTTAAGTTTGATGCTTCCTTTGTAGAATATGCTTATGAAAAGAAAAATCCGCAACAGGTCGTCAGGGAATGTGTTAAAATTGATGGTAAAAAAATTATAATCAATGATGAAAATACACATATTGTTAGACTGAAAGGTTCGGAATCACTGAATTTAGATAATTGGGATCACTCTATTTCACTTGTTAAATATGTTTATGCCAATACGATATTGGATAAAGAAGACAAAGATTGCCAAGTATTTATAAAATTCATAAAATTTGTCAATGAAATGTTGTGGTTCAGTAGTACGGATAGGCTGAAAGCTGTAGGGGCTAATACGTCTGGTGGTAATATGTTTAAAGATATATGTAATTTAGAAAACGGTGTTGAAAATTTGGAGAATTATTTACGCGAAGCGAAATTACCATTCAGACTTTTGAAAAAGGACACAGGAGAAGGGAACACCATTTATTGTAAAGTAGGTGATAGAGAAGTACCATTTGGACCATTAATGTCAAGTGGAACAAGGGCACTGGTTTTTTTGTATTTGTGGTATATGCAAAAAGGGGATTTTTCGTTTATTTTTATTGACGAGTTTGATGCTTTTTATCATACTAATTTATCAATAGCTGTTATTCGTAAGCTGGTGATGGAAGAAAATATTCAGGTAGTTTTTACTTCTCATAATACAGACATTATATCCAATGAACTGTTGCGTCCAGATTGTTATTTTATATTAGATGATAATACGATTCAACCATTTTGCAATTTGACAGATAAGTCTCTAAGGGAGGCACATAATCTTCAAAAAATGTACAAAGCAGGAGCTTTTTATGAACAATAGGAAGAAAGTGATTTTTATTTACGAGGGTGTAAAAGCAGAAGAAAAGTTATTGAATAATATGAATAAAATATTCTTTTCTTCAAAAACAGACATATCTATATTAAATTGTCCTGCTGATGGAAATATTTATATGTTGTGGACAAGATTGAAAAAAGATGAATTTGAAACAAATGTAGTAGATGTGTTAAAAGAGATGAGTACGATAGCTAAGGAACGTTTAAAAGATTTAAGGGCTAGTGATTTTTCTGAAATATATCTTTTCTTTGACTATGATGGACATAATAATAATATTCCAAAAGAATATAAGAATAAAGATATATTGGGTGAAATGTTGAAAACATTCAATAATGAAACAGAACTTGGGAAACTGTATGTGTCATATCCGATGATTGAAGCTATCAAGGAAATTGACGCAAAAACGATGGATTATAAGAGGTTATATCTCCCATTAGATGAAATTTCTGATTATAAGCAGAGTTCTTTTTCGCAATCTGATTTTAATCATTACAGTATTCTTGATAAAGAGCATTGGTTTATTGCATGTAATGCAAGCCAAAAAAGAGCAAGCTTATTGGCTCAGTTTAAGGAGCAATGCGATTATAATTATTTTATACATAATTTAGATCAGGAAAGACTTTATGCTTATCAAAAGCAGAATTATATTAATAATGGTCATTTGCTATGTATTTTAAATTCCGTACCTCTATTTCTTTTAGAGTATTATGGAGAAGATTTATGGAATCGGGTAATAGTTAATATATATGAGAAATAATATGTATAGTGGAAATCTTATCTTAGATTATCCTGCTTTTTATATGAAGTGTCTGCACGGTGACATGCAGGGAGCCTGACAGGGGCGGTGCTGTGATACAGACATTGCAGGCAGGTAAATGATTAAAATGAGAATTTAGTACTGAAGCAGACATAGATCATTATGAAAAAAGGCAACATTTTATTGTAAATTGTTGCCTTTAAGTATTCTATCTCAATTCTGAATTTTTTGCAATAGGAATGATAATTTTGGTAAAACATTCTATTAAAAGCAAAAATTTCTTGCGTATTTTATTTAATTTTCATAAAAAAATAAGAAAATTTCTTCGATTATTCTTACAGCATTCATTCTTTATAACAACAAAAATTTTTGAGAACGAAAATGCTCGTGTTTCTACGATTTCCTTGAAAAATCAATGTTTCTGCAAAATAAACTACAAATAGAAAACATAACATTTTACAATAAAATGTTATGTTCAGTACAGATCGGAATGGAGGCGGCTTATGAGGGAATTGGATTATACAAAAATAGGTGGCAGAATCCGCCAGGTTCGCAAGGTGAAGGGCTGGTCGCAGGATGAGCTGGCAAGAAAATGTGAGATCAGCATGTCTTTTCTCGGGCATATCGAGCGGGGGACGCGGATTATGAGCCTGGATACATTTGTAAGTATTTGCAATGCGCTGGATGCAGATGCGGATGAGCTGCTCTGGGGAACGGCTCACGCGTCCAATGCTGTTTTGGATATGTGGCAGCCAAAAGAGGAGGGCACAAGACAAGACAGGGAAACAGACAGTTATTCTATGTATGTCAGGATTATGAAATCCGTGGCAGAGATTATGAACGAAGCATAATGAAGCAGAAAGAAACTGGCTGTGGCAGCAGAGCTGCTGACATAGGAAAAACAGGGAATAAAAGAAAAGTTTTGATGATAGCGTCAGTTGCATCTATGATTGACCAGTTTAATATGCCAAATATCTGTTTGCTGCAAAAGCTGGG
>CAJTCR010000050.1:0-28484 GCA_910574915.1 Eubacteriaceae bacterium | reverse complement strand
GGGCGGTGCTGTGATACAGACATTGCAGGCAGGTAAATGATTAAAATGAGAATTTAGTACTGAAGCAGACATAGATCATTATGAAAAAAGGCAACATTTTATTGTAAAATGTTATGTTTTCTATTTGTAGTTTATTTTGCAGAAACATTGATTTTTCAAGGAAATCGTAGAAACACGAGCATTTTCGTTCTCAAAAATTTTTGTTGTTATAAAGAATGAATGCTGTAAGAATAATCGAAGAAATTTTCTTATTTTTTTATGAAAATTAAATAAAATACGCAAGAAATTTTTGCTTTTAATAGAATGTTTTACCAAAATTATCATTCCTATTGCAAAAAATTCAGAATTGAGATAGAATACTTAAAGGCAACAATTTACAATAAAATGTTATGTTCAGTACAGATCGGAATGGAGGCGGCTTATGAGGGAATTGGATTATACAAAAATAGGTGGCAGAATCCGCCAGGTTCGCAAGGTGAAGGGCTGGTCGCAGGATGAGCTGGCAAGAAAATGTGAGATCAGCATGTCTTTTCTCGGGCATATCGAGCGGGGGACGCGGATTATGAGCCTGGATACATTTGTAAGTATTTGCAATGCGCTGGATGCAGATGCGGATGAGCTGCTCTGGGGAACGGCTCACGCGTCCAATGCTGTTTTGGATATGTGGCAGCCAAAAGAGGAGGGCACAAGACAAGACAGGGAAACAGACAGTTATTCTATGTATGTCAGGATTATGAAATCCGTGGCAGAGATTATGAACGAAGCATAATGAAGCAGAAAGAAACTGGCTGTGGCAGCAGAGCTGCTGACATAGGAAAAACAGGGAATAAAAGAAAAGTTTTGATGATAGCGTCAGTTGCATCTATGATTGACCAGTTTAATATGCCAAATATCTGTTTGCTGCAAAAGCTGGGATATGAAGTATGTGTGATGTGCAATTTTAAACAAGGAAACACATGTGACGAAAAACAGGTGCAAAGCCTTATAAAAACACTGCATTCCTGGCGTGTCAGATGCTATGCGTGGGACTGTCCGAGAGATCTTAGTATGCGGTCTGCCGGACAGTTTTGCAAAGCATATGTGCAGCTTGACCGGCTGCTTGGGCAAATGGACTTTGCATGGATGCACTGCCAGTCTCCGGTTGGCGGCGCGCTGGCAAGGCTGGCGGCACGCCGCTGGAAAGTGCGTGTGATTTATACGGCGCATGGGTTTCACTTTTATAAGGGAGCGCCTTTGAAAAACTGGCTGCTTTATTATCCGGCAGAGAAGCTTTTGGCGCACTGGACGGATATTTTGATTACTATTAACCAGGAAGATGATGCGCTGGCGCGTCAGAAGCTGCGGGCGGGAAAAATCTGCCGTCTGCCGGGCATTGGCATTGAGACCTGCCGTTTTTCCTTTCATGATGCAGGTGAACACAGGGAATTTTGCAGGCAATACCAGATCCCTGAGCAGGCGGTGCTGCTGCTGTCGGTAGGAGAGCTTAGCGATAGGAAAAATCACCAGGTGGTTATCAGGGCTTTAGCAGATATGCACAGGCAGGATGTGTATTATATAATCTGCGGACAGGGAAAGATGCGTGGGGAACTGCGCAGGCTGGCTGCCGTGCTGGGCGTGGAAGCCCAGGTACGGATGACAGGATTTCAAAAGGATGTGGAGCGTCTGTACCAGAATGCAGATATTTTTGTGTTTCCGTCACGGCAGGAAGGAATGCCGGTTGCACTGATGGAGGCAATGGCTTCCGGGCTGGTGTGCGTGGTTTCTGATATCCGCGGAAACAGGGAGCTGATCGATGAAAAAGGCGGGCTTTTGTTTCCGCCGGATGATTCAGAGAGCCTGCGGGCAGGATTGGAAAAGCTGCTGGAGCATCCGTCTGTCTGGAAGGAATGCGGCAGGCATAACCGGGTGAAAGTAAAACCATATGGCAAAGAGCAGGTAATGCGGCGGATGGAGCGGATTTATACCATTATGGCGGGCAGTGCATTTGACAGTTAGGAAAAGGAAGATGAGAAAAAAGAGAAAGGTTCAGGTACTGCTATCTGCTTATAACGGGGAGAAGTATATCCGCTGTCAAATAGAGAGCATCCTGCGGCAAAAGGATGTACAGGTTATGCTGCTTATCCGGGATGACGGATCGACAGACGGGACGGCGCATATTTTGCGGTGGTATGAACAAAAATATGCAAATATTTCTGTCCGAACCGGAAGCAGGCGCGGCGCGTCAGGGAGTTTTTTTGCACTGCTTAAGATCGCGGATCTGTCTTGTGATTATTATGCGTTTGCAGACCAGGACGATGTCTGGCACAGTGAAAAATTGGTGCGCGCCTGTTCCAGGCTCGACCGGGAATGCGGGGATATCCCGCTGCTTTATGCGGGAAAAGTGATTTGTGCTTCTGCGGATTTAAAAAAGAGGGAACGGTTTTCTTACCGTATCCGCAGGATACCGTCGTTTGGCAATGCGCTTCTGGAAAATATATGTATGGGCTGTACGCAGGTATTTAACCGCAGCCTGCTTTTGCTGGCAAGGGATCACCTGTCTGCGAAAAATGTGATGCATGACTGGTGGATGTACCTGACGGCGTCTTATTTTGGAAAAACCGTCTATGACAGCCAGGCATATATCCTTTACCGCCAGCATGGGGACAACCAGGTCGGAATGCACAACTGCTGGGCGGCACGCTGGGCAGGCAGGCTTCGCAGGATGGGACAGGTATACCGGAAGCTGTCCGTGCAGGCGGAGGATTTTTGCAGAGCTTATGAAGTGCAGGATCACAGGCAGGAGGACGGCGGGCAGCCGGATGACAGGGATTTGCTGGAAAGCGTCTGCACATACAGGAAGTGCTTTGCAAACAGGCTCTCACTGGCAGGAAGCAGACGAATCTACCGGCAGAACCAGCTAGATGACGGGATCTGCCGCCTGCTGATCCTGGCAGGGTGGTTATAGCGTATCATTCAAAAGAAAGCGGAAAGAAAAGGAGAAAGGTCGGATGCGGCAAAGATGCAGGGAATTGTATGAATACCGGGAGATGATATACAGTATGGTGCGCAGGGACCTGCGGGGGCGCTACAAAAGCTCGGTGCTTGGATTTTTATGGACATTTATCAATCCGTTATGCCAGATTGCGGTATATACGGTTGTGTTCTCACATATTTTCCGCATGGAGATTGACCGGTATTATCTGTTTTTGACAGTTGTGATGGTTCCGTGGGTCTGCTTTAGCGCATCGGTTCAGGGAAGCGCCGTTGCGGTGGTAAATCAGCAGGATTTGGTGAAAAAGATTTATTTCCCGCGCGAAGTGCTGCCAGTTTCCTATGTGACGGGCTGTTTTATTAATATGCTCCTGTCCTTTCTCGTTGTATTTGCGCTGATTGCCGTGACGGGCAGCGGGTTTTGCCTGTCGGCTCTGGTATTTCTTCCGGTAGTTGTACTGGCACAGTATATACTGTGCCTGGGAGCGGCGCTTTTGATTTCTGCCTGCACGGTGTACCTGCGGGATTTGGAGCATATCGCTGGAGTGCTTTTGATGGCATGGATTTATCTGACGCCTGTCATGTATGATATCAGCTTTATACCAAAAGACCTTGCCGTTTTATTTTATCTGAATCCGATGACGCCGATTGCGGCCGCGTACCGCGACATTCTTTATTATAAGCATATGCCTCAGGTCTCCGGGCTGCTGGCTTCACTTGGAGCGGCGCTTATAGTGCTTTTGATCGGTGAGACGGTCTTTGCAGGCTTGCAGAAGAATTTTGTGGAGGAACTTTAATATGGAACCAGAACCAGTGATCCAGGTCGAAGATGTCTGTAAAAAATTCAAAGTCTATGATGACAAAGGAACGAGCCTAAAGGAGCGCGTACTGTTTCGAAAACGCAGGCGTCATAAAGAGCGCCAGGTGCTTAAGGGCATCAGCTTTACAATATACAAAGGCGAAACGGTCGGCCTGATTGGAAAAAACGGCTGTGGAAAGAGCACACTATTAAAAATGCTGGCAAGGATTTTGTATCCGACGCAGGGCATAGTAAGGCTGCGTGGGCGTGTGTCCAGCCTGCTTGAGCTGGGTGCGGGATTTCACCCGGATTTGAGCGGGCGGGAAAATATTTTTACAAATGCGTCGATCTTCGGACTGGGACGGGCAGAGATTGAACGGCGGCTGGATGCGGTTATCCGGTTTTCAGAGCTGGAGGAATTTATAGACGATCCGGTGCGCACATATTCTTCCGGGATGTATATGCGTCTGGCATTTGCGGTGGCGGTGCACGTGGATGCGGATATTCTGCTGGTGGATGAGATCCTGGCGGTCGGCGATGTGAACTTTCAGGCAAAATGTTTTGAAAAGATGAAAGATATTAAAGCAAAGGGAACGACGGTTGTGATCGTGTCGCATGTGCTGGGGCAGGTACAGGAGATTTGCGACCGAGTGCTGTGGATTGCGGATGGGGTGGTGCGGGAAGACGGCGCTCCAAAGGAAACGGTAGATTTATATCTGTCAGATATGGAACAGAAGCGTATGGACAGGCTGGAGGAAGATTTTCAAAAAGGAGCGGGTACGCCGGGATTTTGCCGGGATGGGGCGCACCGGGAAGGAAGTATGGAGATTTGCTTTACGGATGCAGAAATTCGAAATGTGCAGGGAAAACGGTCCATCTTTTTTCAGGCAGGCGAACCAATGGAAATCCACATGTATTACCATGCAAAAAAATCCGGGGATAAAATTAATTTTACAGTTAGTATTACGAGAGATGACGGGACATATTGTTTCGGAACAAGCGCGCTGTCCGGGGCAGATCCATCGGCGGAAATTGTGGCATTGTGCGAGGGAGAGGCATCTATGGCTGTGGAAAACAACTGTCTGGCACAAGGCAGATATTTGGTAGATATCGGGATACAGGATATGCAGGAACATAAATATGACTATATTTACAATGCCTTGGAGTTTAGGATCAGGGATGAGCTGCATACGGAAAAGGGAATTGTCCATTTGCCAAGGCATTGGAACATTGATGGAAAGGAAATTCAGAATGGGAAAAATCGTGCATATGCTGCACCAGACAGGAAGGCTTGTGTTTAAAATGGGATTTCATTTGCTGCGGCATCCAAGGCAGTCCGTCCGGCTGCTTTCACCGCGTAAAATCCGCCATTTTTTCTACTTTCTGAAAGAAGAAGGCCCGGCATCCGTAGCAGGCAGGATTGACGGCAGCATACAGGGAATCCGCATCCAAAGGGCGGCGTATAAAGTCCATAAAGTTGCGGACAGCCAGCCGTTTGAGACGTACCAGGTACTGCATTTTAGAAAAACAGACCACCCGAAAGTATCGATCATCATACCGGTATGCAATCAGTTCGCTTATACGTACTACTGTCTGTGGTCTGTTCTGAAAAATACCGGTTCTGCGGTCAGTTATGAAGTAATTGTGGCAGACGATGGTTCCACAGATGCGACCACACGGCTTGAGGAAGTGGCGGAAAATATAAGGATTATCGTAAATAAACACAACCTTCGTTTTTTAAAAAACTGCAACCATGCGGCAGGACAAGCCTGTGGTGAATATCTGGTATTTTTGAATAATGATACACAGGTGCAGAAAAACTGGCTTCAACCGTTGGTCAGCCTGCTGGAGCAAAATGAAAAAGCCGGCATTGCGGGGGCAAAACTTGTATATGCGGATGGACGTTTGCAGGAGGCAGGCGGGATTATCTGGAACGATGGTTCAGCCTGGAATTATGGAAATGGCCAGGACCCGGAAGCTCCTGAGTTTAACTATGTAAAAGAAACCGATTATATATCCGGTGCAGCAATGATGATACGCACTGCTTTGTGGAAGGAAATAGGCGGGTTTGATGAAAGGTATGCACCTGCCTATTATGAAGATACGGATCTGGCGTGTGAAGTAAGAAGACGCGGATATCAGGTGCTTTACCACCCGTTGTCTGTAGTTGTTCATTTTGAAGGGATTTCCAATGGCAGAGATGTGAAACAGGGACTGAAAGCCTTTCAAATAGCAAATCAGAAAAAGTTTTATGAAAAGTGGAAAAAAACGCTCGTAAATGAGCAGGAAAAAAACGCAGAACATGTATTTCTGGCAAGAGAGCGCGGGGCAGGCAGGAAAATACTGCTCGTGGTAGATCACTATGTGCCTGAGTATGATAAAGATGCCGGAAGCCGGTGCATGATGGATTATCTAAAGCTGTTTGTTTCTGTGGGATATCATGTGAAATTCATTGGAGATAATTTTTACAAAAGCGAACCTTATACAACCGCTTTACAGCAGATGGGAATAGAAGTATGCTACGGTGATTATTATTTCCATCACTGGAAGGACTGGATCAGTGCAAATGGCAGGTATCTGGACTATGTGCTGCTGAGCAGGCCGCATATTTCCTGTAAATATATCGATATGATCCGTACATGCAGCGATGCAAAGATTATTTATTTTGGCCATGACCTGCATTATCTGCGCAAAATGCGTGAGTACAGGATAAGCGGAAGCAGGAAGGACTGGAAAGATTCCAGGGAGTGGAAAAAAACAGAACAAAAGCTGATGCGCAAAGCAGACCTGTCTTATTATCTGTCTCAGGCAGAACTGGATGAAATTAAAAAAGAAGATCCGGCTATCAATGTTCGCAGGGTACCAATTTTTATTTATGATCAGTTGCCGGAATGTCATTTTTGCGCATCAGAGAGAAAAGATATTCTTTTTGTCGGAGGCTTTGGACATCCGCCGAATACCGATGCGGTCAGATGGCTGGGCGAAGAAATTCTTCCGATTGTCTGGAAGGAAGACCCGGATATTATACTGCATGTTGCAGGGGCAAATCCGCCGAAAGAGATTCAGGCACTGGCTGGACCGCGGCTGATTATTCACGGATTTGTGTCTGAGGAAGAACTGGAACAAATGTATCGTAAGGCAAAGCTGTCTGTTGTGCCACTGCGGTTTGGGGCAGGCATTAAAGGAAAAATTATTGAAAGCATGATGTGGGGCGTGCCGGTTATTACAACGGCTATTGGGATCGAAGGGATTGACGGCACGGAAAAGTTTGTCAGGGTCAGCAGATCTGCGCAGGCACTGGCGGCAGACCTGCTGCGTCTGTACCGGAATGAAAAAAAGCTGGAACAGATGTCCAGAGAAGGGCGCAGGTATATCGCGCGTCATTATTCGGCGGAATCTGCGGCTGCCATATTAGAGCAGGATTTTGTATTTGACAGCAGTGTGCGTCAGGGAGTGAGATATGGAAGTTAGAAGGAAAAAAGCAGTTTTTTGTATTCTGCTGCTGGCATCTTTTGCTTATATCTGGTACTGCAATGCGGTCATGACAGAGGTTCCGCACTTGTCATGGTTTGACCAACTGCCGATTGCGGATGCCTGGTTTCAGGGCAGATTGACATGGAAGGATTTGATTTCCAGCTATCACAGCGGAGAACATGGCATGTTTGCCAATCACGTGCTTTATCTTTTAAATGTGATTTGGTTTCAGGGATGTACGAAATTTGATGTATATTTGAACGACCTGAATGTTGTCGTAACAGGAGCGATTTGCATGGTGCTTTCTTACCGGATGCTGAAACAGATGAAGAGCTGTCTTTTTTATCTGGCTGCAGAAGCGCTGTTTTTATTTTCGTTTGTGCAGGGTTCGTCAGGGGCGATGGAGACGCAGGTGCGGTTAGGAATCCTTTCTTTTCTGATTACTATGATATTTGTTGACAGAGAACTCCGGGAGTGCGCCACACAAAGCAGAAAGCATTTGTATGCTGCTTTGCTGCTGATTGCTTTGAGCATTCTTGTATTTGGGACACTGTATTCTTTTGCAGGGGTGCCTCTTGTCTGGCTGCTGGTTCTGATTACATATCGCAGAGACAGCAAAGGGCAAAAAAGGAAGCTTGCGGTTGCAGCGGTGTACGCGCTGTCCGTGCCTGTCTATTTGGCGGAATACCGGATTTTTGGATTTATGCAGGATGCTGTACAGGAACGAGCAGGGGTGATGCAAAATCTCGGGTATGCATTGGCGCATCCCGTAAATACACTTAAGTGCCTGCTGGCATGGTATGCCAACGGTGTGATGGGCTGGGCATATCATGAATCAGGGAAGTATACACCGGCAGGCTGGATGCTTTTTGGAGTATTGGCATGTACATTTTTAGTATTTGCAGTAGTGTTGTTTTTCCGGTGCAGGATGTACGAACGCACGTGGCTGCCGCTGATGTGCATCGTCTATAGCTTTGGTGTGTTCTGGCTGGTGCTGTTGGGGAGAGAGACGCAGTGGGAATGGTTTTCCAGTGAATGGTACAGCGTGCATATGAAAATTGCCTATGCGGGTGCGGTATGGATCATCGGCTATGTATCTGGCAGGCAGAAAGGGATTTGGAAAAAGTTGGTCTGTACAGGCAGTGTCCTGCTGCTTTGCGTGTGTTCATGTATGGGAAATTATGAAGCAGTGAAACGAGCGCCATATGTGCATCTGTACTATAAAAATATGCAGAAGTATTTATTTGTAGAAGATGAAAGGCTGATGCCTGTGGATGCTGCGGGCAATACGCCGCTGCTGGATACGCTGGATCGTACAATGGATGCGATTGCGGTATTGAAAAAGTACCGTCTGAGTGTTTATAAGTACTGGGATGCTTATGAGAATTGTCCAGGAAATGCAGACAAAGGATTAGGAAGGGAAAGAGATGAAAGTAGTAATATTGGCAGGAGGGTTCGGAACCAGAATCAGTGAAGAAAGCCATTTAAAGCCAAAACCGATGCTTGAAATCGGCGGAAAGCCGATTCTGTGGCATATTATGAAAGAATATTCCCATTATGGGTTTTATGATTTTATTATTTGCTGCGGTTATAAGCAGCATGTGATTAAAGAATGGTTTGCGGATTATTACCTGCACAACAGTGACGTAACGTTTGATTTCAGTGACCATAACCGGATGACAGTGCATAATAATGTGGCGGAACCGTGGAAAGTGACACTGGTGGATACTGGGCTGCATACTATGACAGGCGGGCGTATCAAAAGAATCCAAAAATATGTGGATGGTGAGACATTTATGGTTACCTATGGCGATGGGGTCAGCAACGTGAACATTGAGGATTTGCTGCGCTTTCACCGGTCACATGGAAAGACGGCGACACTGACGGTGACAGGAATTGCACAGAGGTTTGGGGTGTTGGACTTGTCACAAAACGGCGCTGTTACATCTTTCCGGGAAAAATGTGCGGATGACAGTGCAAAAATCAATGCGGGCTATATGGTCTTTGAGCCATCTGTATTTGATTTTCTCAAGGATGACGGGACGGTACTAGAAAAGGAGCCGTTTGTAAATCTTTCCAAGCAGGGAGAGCTGATGGCGTATTTATTCAGCGGTTATTGGCAGTGCATGGATACGAAGAGGGAAATGGACCGGCTAAACGCATTGTGGGACAGCGGACAGGCACCGTGGAAATCCTGGGATGACTGAGCCAGAAGGGAGGCAGCATATGTTTGAACATGATACAGAACAGGAAGCAAGGCGAAAAATCCTGCAACAAGTGAAAGCGTATTGTGATACGTTTCATAAGCAGCGGGAATATAAAAAAGGGGACAGGATTGCGTATGCGTCCCGTATTTATGACAGTGCGGAAATGTGCAGCCTGGCGGATGCCGCGCTGGATTTCTGGCTGACGGCGGGCCGCTATACGCAGATGTTTGAGGAAAAGTTTGCCAGGTACCTTGGGATTAAGTACTGCTCGCTTGTAAACTCTGGCTCTTCTGCAAACCTGCTTGCATTTATGGCGCTGACGTCCCCGCTGCTCGGAGAGCGGCAGGTAAAGCCAGGCGATGAGATGATTACGGTAGCGGCAGGGTTTCCGACGACGGTCGCGCCGGCTGTCCAGTACGGCGTGGTTCCGGTGTTTATCGACGTTACAATCCCGCAGTACAACCTGGATGTGTCAAAGCTGGAAGGCGCGCTGTCTGCGAAAACGAAAGTGGTTATGGCCGCGCATACGCTGGGCAACCCGTTTGACCTGGCAGCGGTCAGGAAATTCTGTGATGCGCACGGGCTGTGGCTGGTTGAGGACAACTGCGACGCGCTTGGCTCTGTTTATACAATAGATGGAAAGGAAAAGCTGACCGGCACGGTCGGGGATATCGGGACATCCTCTTTTTACCCGCCGCACCATATGACGATGGGGGAAGGCGGGGCAGTTTATACGGACAATGCCCTGCTGCATAAGTGCATCCGCTCGTTCCGCGACTGGGGGCGTGACTGTGTATGCGCGTCTGGGAAAGATAACCAGTGCGGGCACCGCTTTGACAGGCAGTATGGGGAGCTTCCTTTTGGATATGACCATAAGTATGTATACTCGCATTTTGGCTATAACCTCAAGGCGACAGATATGCAGGCAGCGGTTGGGTGCGCGCAACTGGAGAAGCTGCCGGGGTTTGTGGTTCGCAGAAAACAGAATTTTGCTTTTCTTTATAGGGAATTATCCTCGCTGTCTGATTGGCTGGTTCTTCCAGAAGCGTGTAAAAATTCACAGCCATGCTGGTTTGGATTCCTGCTCACGTGCAGGGAAGGCGTAAAACGTAGCAGGGTAGTTTCTTATATGGAAGAGCATGGGATTCAGACACGGATGCTGTTTGCCGGAAATTTAGTGAAACATCCATGTTTCGACCAGATGCGTATGTCTGGCAGAGGTTACCGGATTGCGGGTAATTTGGAACATACAGACCAGATTATGCGGGACTCATTCTGGGTCGGTGTATATCCGGGTCTAACGGAGGAAATGCTGGCTGATATGTCTGCGGTGATCAAAAAAGCTGTACAGGAGGGGATACAATGAAGATCAAAGTATCAGATTATATTGCGCAAAAGCTGGTGGCTTATGGGATTCGTCATGTGTTTACGGTAACCGGCGGCGGGGCTATGCATTTAAATGATGCATTCGGGCATCAGAAAGGGCTTGCGTGCATATACCAGCACCATGAACAGGCATGTGCGATTGCGGCAGAAAGCTATGCAAGGATAGAGAACCGGATGGCGGCAGTCTGTGTGACGACAGGGCCAGGAGGGACAAATGCTTTGACAGGGGTGCTGGGAAGCTGGCTAGACTCTATACCAATGCTGGTGGTTTCTGGACAGGTACGGTATAACATGACAGCACGCAGTACAGGGTTTGCCATACGTGCGTTTGGAGATCAGGAATTTGATATTGTAAAAGTTGCTGGGTGTATGACTAAATATGCCGTTATGGTTACAGATCCAGCCACAATTCGTATGCATCTGGAAAAAGCTGTTTTCCTGGCACAGTCTGGCCGTCCGGGGCCGTGCTGGCTGGATATTCCGCTGGATGTACAGAGTGCATATGTGGAAACGGACAGCCTTGCGGCATATGACCCGGCACAAGACCAGGCAAAGCTTGCGCCGAAAGTCACAGATGCTGTGGCTGTAAAGGTTTTGGAAAAGTTAAAACAGGCACAACGGCCAGTATTTAATGCTGGTAATGGCATCCGTATTGCTGGGGCTGGGGGATTGTTTTTAAAAGTGGCTGGGAAACTGGGTGTTCCAATAGTGACCGGGTGGAACAGTATAGATCTGATTCCCGATGACCATCCGTTGTACACGGGGCGTGCGGGTATTATGGGAGATAGGCCTGGAAATTGGGCAGTACAGTGCAGTGATGTCCTTTTGTCGGTTGGGAGCAGGCTTTCCATCCGCCAGGTAGGGTATGATTATACATCGTGGGCCGCACAGGCATATACTATTGTGGAGGATGTGGATGCAGAAGAACTAAAAAAACCGACGGTCCGTGTGGATTTGCCTGTTTGGGCGGATGCGAGGGACTTTCTGGAGGCGCTTGACAGAAACCTTGCGGACGCCGGGCAGCCGTGGTGTGGGGTATCTGCATGGGTAACACGCTGCCAGAACTGGAAAAAGGATTATCCGGTTGTGCAGGAGCGCCATTTTCAGGTGCGGGAACAGGCAAATGTTTATGCATTTTTAAAAAGCCTTGGAATGGAAGCAAAGGAAGGGCAGATTACTGTTGTGGGAAATGGTTCGGCATGTGTGGTGGGCAGCCAGGCATTCGTGATCAAAAAGGGACAGCGTTTTATTATTAATTCCGCAGTAGCGTCTATGGGATATGACCTTCCGGCAGCGATCGGTGCATGTATGGCAGCCGGAAGGCTTCCGGTGATTTGCATCACTGGAGATGGAAGTATCCAGATGAATCTTCAGGAATTGCAGACGATCATACACCATAGGCTTCCGGTAAAACTTTTTGTCATTAATAACAATGGCTACCATTCCATCCGGCAGACACAGAAGAATTTTTTTGAAGAGCCTCTGGTTGGTATTGGGGCAGACAGCGGCGATTTGAGTTTCCCTTCGATGGAAAAACTGGCGGCTGCATACGGGTATCCATACTACAAAATCAGCCATAACGGACAGATGGACAGGATCGGGGACGTACTTGCTGCGGAAGGGCCGTGTATCTGTGAAGTATTTGTAGATATACAGCAGAGGTTTGAACCAAAAGCAGAGACAAGGCGGATGCCAGACGGTACGCTGGTATCTGCTTCTCTTGAGAATCTTGCACCATGTTTTACGGCGGAAGAATTGGAAAGGATCATCGGTGGTTAAACAACCGGGAAAAGGCAAAATGGAGTATGCAGACAATCAGTATTTTAATACCAACTTATAATGAAGAAGAAAATGTAGGTGCATTAAGCGTTGCAATTCTGGAAGAGATGAAAAAGCTGCCATCTTATAATTATGAAATTATATTTATAGACAATGCTTCTACCGATGGGACAAGAAGAAAGATCCGGGAATTATGTGCCGCAAACGAGAAGGTCCGGGCAATTTTCAATGCAAAAAACTTTGGGCAGAACAATTCGCCTTATTACGGCCTGACACAGACAACCGGGGACTGTGCCATACTGATGTGCGCGGATTTCCAAGATCCGGTGGAACTGATTCCAAGGCTGGTGCATGAATGGGAGAAAGGCTATAAGATCGTAAGTGCGGTAAAGACAACGAGCAAAGAAAGCAGGGCAATGCGGTTCGTCAGAACTTGCTACTATAAGTTAATCAGGAAGTTTTCGCAAGTAGAGCAGATCGAGCATTTTACCGGATTCGGGCTGTATGACCAGTCATTTATACAGGTGCTCAGGCAGTTGAAAGATCCGACGCCTTTATTAAGGGGGATTGTTGCGGAGCTTGGATTTAAAAGAACAGAGGTTCCGTATGAGCAGCAGCGCAGGCGGTCTGGCAGGACAAAAAATAATTTTTATACATTGTATGATGTGGCAATGCTGAGCTTTACGTCTTATACAAAAATCGGGCTGCGGCTTGCTACGTTTTTGGGATTTCTGATATCCATTGTCAGTTTTCTTATGGCAGTGATTTATTTTATTTTGAAGCTCCTCTATTGGGATACCTTTATTATGGGGACAGCGCCGATTCTGATCGGAGTATTTCTCTTAGGTGCGATTCAGTTGATTTTTCTGGGGCTTTTGGGGGAGTACATTCTTTCCATCAATGCGCGGGTAATGAACAGGCCGCTGGTAATCGAAGAAGAGAGGATTAATTTTGAACAGGCAAGCGGAGTAAACAAATGAAGAAAAAAATAATACCCGGTCTGCTGCTTGGTGTGATTGCCCTATTGCTGATGCTGTCCGTATATCCGCTGCAACTGTGGAATGGTTCTTATACAGATCAGTATGATAGTTCCCAGGAGACAAATATCCTTCAGTTGTCGGATTCGATTTATGTAAAACAGAATTTTCACGCAAAAGAAATCTACTTAAAGTCGATAGAATTTACGCTGGAAAATATGACAGATCCTTCCGAAGAAGGATATCTGACTGTGATTCTTTCAGACAGTAAAAATAACGTTTTATGGACCGACGACCTGCCGTATCGAACGATAAAAGCAGGAAAGCCAGTAAAGCTCAAAATCAGCCAGCCTTGTGAGCCGGAAGGGAGCTACCGTCTGGAGCTGCGCCCAAGCAGAGGGACATTAGCGGGCGTTCGTATGGTCAGCCAGATCTGGCAGGCGCCAGAAGGGAATGATACTTATGCTTATAATGGCAAAAATAAGGCTGGGGGATTAGCGCTGCGCTACCATTATGCAAAGTACTATCATAAAATTCAGATTCTGATGATCTGGATGGTCTGTATCGCTGTGTTTTTGGCAATGATTTGGCTGTTGTATGACACAGAAGCGGCAAAAGCAGCGGCGGCAGCATTAAAAACGATCAGAACCTGGCAGCAGGTCTGGGTGATTCTGGCACTGGTATCTGCATTTCAGATGAATGCATATCTTTCGGTATATGTAACAGCAAAAAGAACATTGCGGGTGATGCTGCCAAGCTTGGTTTTGTGGATTGTTACTGGAATAGTTACTGTTTGGCTGTGTCGTGCAACAGATTGGAGAAAGTGCCTGCAACGTTGGAAAGCGGGATTGTACGAAGAAAAAGAATGGTTTGGCGTGTTGGCTGTATCGGCTGCATTACGGCTTTTGATGTTTGGAAATATTCCAAAGTGGGACGCTGGAGAATATTACTATAGTCTGGGAACCGCTTGTAAAAATTATGCCTTTACCTTTCAGAGCTTTTTTGAAAATTTCAGGCTGTGTACTCATTCAAACTTAGGGTTCTCTTTTATGATGGGGATTGTGGAATTTTTATCTCTGGGAAATCCGAAAGGCGTCTATACATGGAACCTTGTTCTGACGCTGTATGCGCTTTACTGCGTTTATTCCCTTGCGCGGGACTGCTGGCTGCAAGGAACCAAGAAAAGCGCCGCGCTCCTAACACTGGCAGTATCGGTAACGCCTCTTTTTCTGGGAACGTTTTCTTATGTGAATGTGGATTACATGCTGGTGGTGTTCTTTCTTTATGTCTTGTATTTTGCACATAAACAAGCATATATCCTGCTGGCTTTTTCCGTTGTACTGCTGAGTCAGACAAAAGAAACGGGAGTTGTGATTACCGCCGGTTATTTTGGGATGAAGATGCTGCTGTATTTTGTGTCAGAAAAGGGAAACTTTTTTAAGCGGGTGCTTGGATGTTTTCGAAAATATGATATTTGGGCAGCAGTGCCGGCAGGTGTTCTGTATGGATTACAGATCCTAAAGCTAGGCGGGTTTTCTAACTGGGTGCAATCGGCAGATACACCGGAAGAGATATCAGCGATGGGATGGTCTAATACAGGAATGAATTGTTTTGGATTTCAGCCTGCGTACATATGGTACAAGCTGAAACAGTTCCTGATATTGAATTTTTCCTGGCTTCTTGCAGCAGTGCTTGCAGCAGGCATAACAGTGCTGCTGATACGTGCCATTCGTTCCGGCAGCAAGGGAAAGTGGCACCGTATGCTGGAGCTTGCAGCAGTCATGGCAGCGTTTATGCTGTTTGGTGTTTTATATGTTACCTATACATTGTCCCGTTATAATATTTTGTTTGCGGTATTGCTGGTGATTCTTGCACTGTATGTTTTATATGCAGCGCTGGATGGCTGGCTGGGACAAAAGGTTTTTTATTGTATTACGGGTGTGATCTGCGGACTGCTGTGCATACAGACATTTTGGAATATTGACCTGGTCTCCAGCCATATCTTTCAGGAGGTTTCTATTGGAAGCGGACATACCATGTTGTTTGCAGATTTTGGACAAGGCTATTTTGGAGATGCACTTGTAACGAACTATCAATACAACTGGATAGACAAGGCTTATAACAAGATGCTCAAAGAAATGGACTATGATGCCAGGCAGAACCTGATTCTGACAAGGCGGCAACTGCTGGGCACGCATTTGGACGGCAATACCGGACATTATGAAGTACAGTGGGATACGGCGAAGAAAAAGCGCGTCATCAGCCACAGCGGTCAAAGCAGATGGAAAGACATTTGTGTGGATACAGTTGCAAAAACATTTTCACAGCTTCCGTTTCGATATATTCCTTATCACGTGCCGGATACGATACGCCAGCAATCTGCAATGGTATTCCTTCCTTACTATGAAGAAGAGGAGGGCAAATATCTGGAATTGTATGACAGATATTGTTATACAGCGCCGGTGCAGACAGCCCAGGCATATGGCGGGACGATCTCCTGGTATCCGCTGTTAAAAAAAGATCAGTACAGTTATTTGTCATTGGGAGATCTCAAAGATGCTCTGCTTGGCAGAGACAGCAAAGAGACTGCGGAAGGTGCGATCGCTGCCGGGGACAGCGTACAGGATCTTAAAATCGGTGATTGGAACGAGGCATTTTATGAGCAGCTATGCAAAGCCGGCTGGTCAGAGGAAAAGATCCGCGAATATGATGCATACATAAGACTTGGCACATGTGTTTTAAAGGAAGAGGAAGAACACAGGAAAGTGATCCGGGATATGGATGTGATTACTATGAAACTGGAAGTATACAGTATGGATGGGGAACCATTATCTACGGAGTATGTAGGTAATTGTTTTAACAACAAATATACGGATGTCGCCGTTGGAACTGGTGATTTGCTGCCGGAAGTAGAAGATGCCTTGAAAGGCGCCAGAGTTGGAAGTACAGTCCAGGCAGAGGTTACAATACCAAAGGACTACCCGGCACTTTTTGCATATGCAGGACAGAAGCTGCGTTTTGTTATGAAGCCGTTGCAAATTACCGGGTTTATGGAGCCGGATAGAAAAAATCAGAAAGGGCTTTCTGCAAATGCGGAGGAAACCGTATGGGGATATTACAGAGACCAGGCGATGAAACAGCTTCTGCTGGAAACGGTGCATTCCAGTTTTGATTATGACCCAGCGCGTCTTAAAAATGAGCAAAAGCAGTTGAAGCGTTATCTGGATGCTTATCTGGCTGCCTGCAATATCACGCAGGAGGAGTTTTTGCGGGAATATTTAATGGTTTCAGAAGAAGAATTTGAGATGCTTAAAACGGAACTGGCAAAAGCGTCGATCCGAGCCAGTCAGGTAAAAGCGGTGGAAGAGTACCGGATGTACCAATTCTATAAAAGGGGAAAGGACGGCTTTTATAAGGGAAGCGGCTTATATTCGGATGGATGGATGTCTGATACCGGGCGCTTATTTGTGATGAATACAAAAAAACATCATAAGGTAACGGTAAAATATTATGCTTCGGATCGTATGGAAGGAGAAACAATCGAAGTATGGAAAGACAATACATGTATCAAAACCTGGAAAATTCGCTCGGGAATACATGAGATTGTATGGGAACTGGGAGCAGAAACAGGTGAAAAGTATGATATCAAAATGTCGTCTTCTTTTAATCCGCAGCAGGAAGGAAGCGGAGAAGATGTACGTGATTTGTCCATTCGCCTGGATCGTATTCGGATTCATTAAATGAAGGAAGGGAAAGTTGGTGTACAGGTATTATGGTGCGAAGAAACAGTGGCTTGACATCGGATATTCTTAAGGCGGCAGCGGCAATGATGGTTTTTCTGCTGCATGGAAGGATCTTTTTACCAGCAGCAGACCAGATGACAGGATGTTTGCGCTGGATCACGTATTTTCCAGCGTGGGGGGGTATGGCTCTTTTTAATTTTGTCGGGATATGGGATCGGTATGGGTTTTTTTCAGAAAAAGTATCTAATAACCGGGCAGGATGGAAAAATCCAGATAAAAAGAATCATTCGGTTTTATCTTGGAAGGCTGCTTAAGATTGCACCTTTTTATTACTTGTACTGCCTGCTGTTTGAGGTTTTTTCCGGGCAGTTCTTTTTCTGGCAGAATCCAGTGATTGGTTTTCAGATGTTAACGTTTACTTTTAATGGCAATGGCGGGATTAATGGGCTGGGGCATTTATGGTATTTATCGATGGCTGTGCAGTTGTATGTATTTATGCCGTTGCTTTACATTGGCATAGAGTTTTTGTGTAAAACAGGAAAAGCGTTTGCATTTTTGTCCATAGCTGTGATTATGTCTGGGATGGCTCTGCGTGTGGCTCTCTATCAGGCTGGAAGAGACTGGTATTCGGAAATCTATACAAGCTGTCTGGTGAATCTGGATCTTGTGGCAGCAGGAATGCTGACGGCGAAGGCAGTGAGCAGTGGTGTGATAGCCATAAAAGAACATGAAAAAGAGATAATCAAAATAACAGGTGTAGCTGGTTTTACTGGGCTTATTTTATATAACTGTTATATTTATGCGGCGGGTACCGAAACCGGGTTTTTTGTTTATCGATGTATACTTCCTTCTGCATATATTGTGATCTGTATGCTGCTGCTGTCTGTTTCTACAGGCAGCAGATATGGAGCGGACACAGAGATCGTACGAAAAGCAGAAACGGTTGTTGCACGTACTGTGCGGTGGTTTTGCGGGTGTTCTTTTGTTTTTTATGTATTCCATATCAGTGTTTTGGATTATCTGAGCAAATCGATTGCTGCAACCGAGTGGTTTTTAAACATGCATCCAAACAGGCAGTATTTTCTGTTTTTTGCAGTGGCTCTTGTGATTCTTTTGCCGCTATCGGCAGTGTTTACACGATGGAATGCAGATTTGGTCAGATACCTGAAAAAAATGAGCAGATTTGATACGGGCTGATTTTATTAGGAAAGGCGGAACTATTTATGAGTTTAAGTAAAAAACGAATCGTTTTTTTACTGGTTATGCTGTTGGCAGGAAGCTTGTTTACGGTGATTTATCTTGCAGTGACAGGAAACGGGGTACAGAAGTTCACAGATGTAGTGATAGAATATACCGCGATCTTTGCCAGCAATAAGTCGGCAGAGCGTAATCTTGTGTTTTATTTAATTTTTGCAGGAATTGCTGCTTATGGAGTTTATTTTTTCTGCTCCTGCAAAAAGCAGGGTGGTGGGGTGCTGGAAATATCAGAAAAACATACAGAAGCCGGTAAATTATGGATCTGCATGTTTGGGAGTATGGCGGGAATTTCTTATTTTGTATTTTCAAATATAAATGCTGTGCTGATGCTTTCTTTGATGGTAGTTCTTGCTGCTTTACTAATTGACCAGACACTTGTGCTGCCGGGATTTGTTTTTTACTATATGAGTATTTATGCCATATATGGTTTGTATCGTATATATGTATTTGCAGGTGGGGAACAGTCTTTTACAAGTATAGAGGCGGCTCTTTTTGTAACGGTTGTGATGCTTGGAATTTTGCTGCTGGCAAAGAATAAGCATCAAGCTTTACTGCGGGGATGTCTGACAGGACAGGTGCTGATTCCGGCAGTGCTGCTTGTCTATCTGGCATCTAAATATAAGTATCAGGATGAAATGGTTGTAATACCAGTTCCAATGCAGGTAAGGATACTGATTTTAGTATTACTGATTTTGTTTTTGGCAGAAGACATATGGGTCTTGAAAAAAGGCTGGAAAACGGCATTGGATTTGAAGAATGTGATTAGTTTTGGAACGTGTGTCTGTATTATGGCGTTTAACAGATTCAGTGGCACGGGTGCAGTGATTTCGAGCGATACGCATCATCCTTTTGAGAATATTATCGGATATTCACAAATCTTTGAGCTTGGACAGAAGCCGTTTTCAGAATACATTCCAGTGTCTGGTATGTATTCTGTAGTTCAGGGGGCTGTTTTCCGTTTGTTTGGAGATGGGCAGGTAGGGAATTATTATATTTCAGAAAATGTGTTTTATCTGTTTGCAGTTATTTTTGTAATTGTGCTGCTTTGGATGCAGGTGAGCAGGAGAAACGTTTTTTTTATTTCACTGCTTTTATATATGGGTGATTATAATCGTAATGTTTTCGTTCTTCCGATTATGTTGCTGTTGCTGCTGCCACAGTTGATTCGCCGGAAGAAATTATGGCTGATGGCATGGTTTTTAACCAGTTTGTTTCATGGATTGTATTATCCGTTGTTTGGGGCTGCGGTATGTGCAGCTTTTTTACCGCTTGGTATTTGGCAGATCGTTACTTATGTTAAAACCGGACAGTTAAGGTCTGATGCAAAAACAATGGGACTTTGGATCGGATGGGGGATTTGTGTGATGCTGGCTATAGCCTGTATTCCTTGTCTTGCAGGTACCTACGTACATATGAAGGCAATGGCAGGTCAGACGATATATGCGGATGGGCTTGCGCGTTTTGGGCAGTTAGTGCCAGAATGGTTTTTTCCATATTTGCAGCATATACAAGCTGTGAGAATTGCGCTGTATGATGTTTTAAGTTTTATGATTCCGTCAGGTTTTGTATGGGTAGTGTTTGCATTGATACTAGAGGCTGCCGACATAGAATTCTTACAGAAAAAATGGTATCTGAAAAATCCTCGGAATGTAGTGATGCTTGTCTCTTTGGCGATTATGCCTGTGATCTGTTTTTCTTCAACATTAGTACGTATGGATGTTAACAGCCTGTATGCAAGAAGTTCTGGGCATCTTTTTGCGGGAGCCGTGCTACTGATTGTAATAATGGAACGGTATCTGAATAAAAGAAAAGGAAAGTATCTGGCAGTCTGTACAGCGGTATTGATTCCTGCGGCAATAAACGCAGTCGGATTTTATGCGGCGGATACAAAGTTGAAGGCATATGAAGAAGTGCCAGTAAATTATAACTATATAGAAAAGGATGAGATTAAAAGACTGGGAACGGGTTTTCTTGAACAGAGTGTATATGATTCTATTACAGCCGCATATAGCGAATTTGCAAAACAAGACAAGGAATTGTCTTATTTTGGAAAACAGGGGAACTTTGGTTTTTTTTATTTGAATCATGCGAAGGGAGACGGAACAATGGAGATTGCGGGAACTGTCAAAGGATACGAAGCTGTTCAGGAAGCGATAGATGTTGTAAGGAAAAATAAAACAGTGATTGGAACGGCATTGGATTCTTTTCAAAATTATTATATGTATCATTGGCTGCTGACATCCGGCGAATATGTCTGGTCTGAGGAAAAGGGGTGTTTTTTACCAAATGATGGAAGTGTAGCACTTGAGCAGGTCAGAGAAAAACACAAGAGCCTGTCCTTGTGCCAGGAAGGGCTGAATGTTGGGAAATGTGCAGGGGCACTGGGACTGTCCAGAAATTCTCTGGAACAGATATTTACAGAAAAAAAGATAGCATTCACTGAAAAAAGGGCGGAAAAGAACCTTCAAATTGTTTTCCAAAATGCCATAGATGGTGATGAGGCAGATTATATGTATCTGGGATTCGGTGGTATGGATGAGAACTATCAATATACATTATACCAACTGTCAGGGGAACAGAAGCAGGATGAAAGCGTTTTTGCAAAACACTTAATGAAAAAGAGTTATAATCCGGGAATGCTTGTTTGCATTTCATGGGTGGATGATTATGGAGCAGAGCATATCATGTATTGTGAAATGAATCGGGGGAAATTGCTGATTCCGCTTGGCGCAGGCGCAGGCTGGCTGTTGCATAATCATGCACAAATGCAGATTCATGTGATGCAGGATGGGATGGAAATTGCTATGCCGCAAATAACGGAAATACAATTTTTAAAATTACGGGAAGCGGGTAAGTAACTGCGTTTCCAAAAATCAGAAGGGGTGAATTTATGGATAAGATTTTATTGTTTATTCCCATGTATAATTGTGAAAAACAGATTGTACGTGTTCTGTCACAGTTGGATGCGCAAGTCTGTAGCTTTCTGTCCGAGGTCATTATTGTTAATAACCGCAGTACGGACGGTGGAGAGGATGCCGTACGGGAATATCTGTCACAGCGGCATTTGGAGTTACCAGTCAGGCTTTTGCGCAATGAAGAGAATTATGGTCTGGGCGGATCTCATAAGGTTGCATTTCAATATGCAATAAAAAAGAGATTTGATTATGTAATCGTTTTGCACGGGGATGACCAGGGGAGCCTTGCGGATCTTGTGCCTTATTTAAAAAGCAGGGAATATGCTCAGTATGACTGCCTGCTCGGTGCCAGATTTTTGAAAGGATCCAGGCTGGAGGGGTATTCGAAGTTTCGGACGTTCGGGAATCGCGTTTATAACCTGCTGTTTTCAGCCGGAACTGGAAAGCGGATTTATGATCTTGGATCGGGACTTAACATGTACCGTGTGGAAAAGCTAAAAAACCGGTTTTACATCCGGTATAAAGATAACCTGATGTTTAATTATTGTATGATTCTCGGATCGTCTTATTTTGGGCACCGAATAAAATTTTTTCCGGTTGTATGGCGGGAGGAGGATCAGGTATCAAACGTAAAGATGGCGAGCCAAGCGGCGACGGTATTAAAGATTCTGGCAGCTTATGTATTTGGAAAAAGACGATTTATCACAGGTGAGCACCGGGACAGGAAGGTTGTGTCTTATAAGGCAAAGACGGTATATAAAAGTATGCTGGAGCAGGCATGAAATTAATGATGGTGTGTGCAGGATATGGATATATGGCGCAGCCTGCGGTAAGTTGCCGAAGGGGTGGATGATGAGTCAAAAAAAGGTATATATCATTGCAAACAGTTTCTTTCTGCTTCTATCAGCGGTTATGTTTTGCCAAGTTTTTATGGATGATACAGACAAGTCAGGAGAGGGATCTTTACATTTGGTGGGCGTGGTACTGCTGACCGCGGCTGTCGTCCACGGACTTAAGGCATTCCGGTTGTATGTGGCACTTTATGGAAAAGGGGTATCTTTTGGAGGACATATGAGACAATTCAGCAAGACGGCTATTGTCAGTATGATTCTGCCAGTAAAGACAGGTGATTTTTTTCGTGCATACTGCTATGGGGATCTGGTGAAGAGCTGGTACAGCGGCATAGTGCTGACCGTGCTGGATCGTTTTATGGACACGCTGGCGTTGGTGTCCATGATGTTTCTGATGCAGGTGGCAGGTATTGCACAGGCAGTACCATTGCTGTATATGCTTCTGGCTGCTTTGACTGGTATTCTGGCCTGCTATCTGATATGTCCGCAGACCTGCCGTTACTGGAAGCGGTATTTTCTGTGTCTGGATGCTTCTGAGAGAAGGAACCAGGTACTCAGATCCCTGTGTTATCTGGAACATGCATATGGAGAAGTGGCAGTGGTGGTTAAGGGAAGAGGCGTGATCTTGTATATGCTTTCTCTTGCAGCGTGGATAGTAGAGACAGGAGGGCTGGTTCTTCTGGATCGGATGCTGTCAGGCAGAGAAACAGGGGAGACAGTCAGTGCGTATTTGACTGCGGCATTGACGGGGACAGAGTCGACATATCTCAGACAGTTTGTGGCAGTCAGCGTGATGCTTATGGGTGTATTATACCTGCTGATTGGTTTGGCAGGAATTATCAGAAAAGGAGGCATTCATTGAAAGTACTGGTCGTATTTGATGATACCGGCACAAAGAGCGAGGTCATTGCGGATGTGGTCGGTGACAGGGGATTTGCGGACGTGGTTGTAAAAAGAAAGCGCTTGGAACAGTACTACCGTGAAAATTTGGAACAGTTGTATCCACAGGCAGAATGGAAGCTGGTGCGTTCCGTTTTTGAGTTTGGCGGGCTAAGGCAGTGGCTGGATAGTATGACGGAGGCGGATACCAGGGTACTGCACTGTTTTTCCAGATTTCTGATTATACAAAAGGAACAGGTACTTGCAGCTTATGAGAAGCTGTGTTACGTGGACGGGGCGTACTGTGTGCTAGTAGGAGAAAAGGCGGCTGCTGTTATGTTTCAGGACACGGATTCCTACAGGTATTACCTGGATGCCGTGTGCAGCGGGCTGTCCAGCGCGGAAGCTGCCAGGCAGATCAAGACGTCTTTTGCCATACACGGGATGGCGGATATCGGTATTGTGGAGAATTTTATCCAGTGTATAGCGGGTAATTTTGAATCCCGCTATTTTAATTCGCTGCAAGGAGATGACTATACGCTTGTCAAAAGCTCTTCCAATAAGAAAAAGATTAAAAGCGAGTATATGTTCTGGCATCTGCTGCCGGAGGATATGAAATTCTGGCATGTGATGCCGTTTGACTATCAAGAAGATGCGCACACGGCCAGTTACCGAATGGAACGAATGCATATGACAGATCTGGCTGTGCGGTGGATACATGGCTCAGTGGATGAAGTTGAGTTCAGTCAGCTAATGGATAAATATTTTTATTTTTTTGCCAGTAGGCACAGTAGGGAGGTTTCTGTGGAGGAGTACGGACGCATTGCCAAAACATTATATGTGGACAAAGTTAAGGAGCGTATTTCACAGTTGAAGCGGCTGCCGGAATATGAAAAGATCCGGGTATTGATGGAAGCAGCATGTGAGGAAAAAAGCATTGATGCACTTGCTGGGAGGTATTTTCGGCTTAAGGAGCGGGTAGAGGCGCAAAGCACTGACAGAAGGATCAGCGTGATCGGTCACGGAGACCCATGTTTTGCAAACGTACTGTACAGCAAATCCACAAAAACACTGAAATTTATCGACCCGAAAGGGGCGCTTACACAAGAGGAGCTGTGGACGAACCCGTATTATGATATTGCAAAGCTGAGCCACTCAGTCTGTGGATTGTATGATTTTTTTAATAACGCATTGTTTGAAATCAGGGTACGGGAGGATTTTCTGTGTGAACTGGAAATCGATTTTGACAATGCAGAGTATATACGGATATTCAAGGACAGACTGGAAGAAAACGGATATAATTACCTGACGGTGCGGCTGTATGAGGCTTCTTTGTTTTTATCCATGCTGCCGCTTCATATGGACTATCCGCACAAGGTATTCGGGTTCATTCTGAATGTGTGCAGGATTTTAAAGGAGATTGAGGAACATGTATGACGGATATTCATTTGTGGTTGATATCGACGGGACACTCTGCCCGGTCAAAGGAAAAAGGGAGAAATACGAAGACATTCGCCCGTACCCGGAAATGCTGGAAAGGCTGCATTATTATAAGGAGAATGGGGCACGCATTATCCTATTTACATCCAGGAATATGAATTCCTACCAGGGAGATCTCGGGCTGATTAATAAACATACGGCAAAAATCCTGCTGGAATGGCTGGAGCGGTGGGAGGTTCCTTATGACGGGATTTTGTACGGGAAGCCGTGGCCAGGACAAAAAGGATTTTATGTAGATGACAGGGCGGTACGTCCAGATGAGTTTTTGGGGCATACGCCGCAGGAACTAGAGCAGATCTGCCAAAAGTCCAGGTGCACAAAGTTGCCGGACAGTGAATAAGTAGGAAGGACGGTTGATACCATAAGGCAGAAAATGATAGGTTGCTGAAATGGCAGGGAAAGGTGGAAGTATGAAGAAAATAAACATAGTAGTAACGATGGGCGGTCTAGGGGAACGGTTCCGCAGGGTGGGATACCAGATGCCCAAATATATGATACATGCAAAGGGAAAGACGTTGTTTGAATGGTCATTGGAGAGTCTGTCTGGATTTAAAAATGAGACAGGAAAGTATTTTTTTATTGCAAAAGAAGATGAAAAAGAAGATGTCAGGGCTTTTATCAGCGACAGATGCAGGGTGTTGGGGCTGGATCGTTATGAGGTGATTGTCATAGATTATCTTACTGCCGGTCAGGCGGCAACGGCGATGCTTGCAGCTAAATATTGGGAAAAGGACAGTCCACTGCTGATTTATAATATTGATACTTATGTGGAAGCAGGGCAGATGAAGGGGAGTGATCTTTGTGGCGACGGGTTTCTTCCATGCTTTTGTGGAGAGGGGGAACACTGGAGCTTTGTCAGGACAGATGCACAGGGCAGGGCGGTTGAGGTTCGGGAAAAACAGCGTATTTCGAAACAATGCAGTCTGGGCGCTTATTATTTTAAGTCGTGCAGTTTATACGAACAGTTGTACCGGGAATATTATGGTAGTCCGCAGAACCGTGTGAACGGGGAGGAATATGTAGCGCCACTTTACAATTACCTGCTGGAGAAGGGTGGAGAGGTGCGGATCTGTGAGATCAGTCCGCAGAAGGTGCATGTGCTTGGAACACCGGAGGAATTAGAGATTTTTTTGGAAGAAGGGGGTGTATAATTGTTGTGCAAAAAAATTAAGGGGGGGGGGGAGGGACTCAGAGATTTTATCTGTTATGGATTTTTTTAGCAATAATCTTGTTGGTAGGTTTGGCTGTACTGTTGTGGNTTTGGAAATACGCCACAGGTATATACGGATATTGTGCTGGAACAGTTAGGAGCAGAATTTGCAAATAAAAGTATAGAACTTTATCTGTATTGGGCAGGTATGGCGGCCGGGGTGATGATAATTACTGTTTTGTTTTTGACAGGCAGAAAATATGGAATAGCCAAGGTGAGTTCTTCGGAAAGTACATGGAGTGACGGCAGGCTGGCGGTTACTGGACTGACAGTTTTAATAACCGGAAATTATATATTTTATGGGGAAGCAAATACGGTGCTTATATTGGCAGAAATTGCAGGGCTGTTTGCTTATTTCTTTTACCGGCAGGCTGTTATGCAGACTTTATGCTGTTATTTTCTTGTTATTTATGCTATTTCGGGTTTATATGAGATTTATGCTTTGGCAGGTGGCAAGACAGAAGTGAATGCAGCTTTGGTCAGTGTTGCTGCATTTTTGACTTCTGTGGGGGCAATAGTTCTGGCAAATGGAAGGGGATATAAGGTTATATTGTTGCTTCAAATACCGGTTCCTTTTCTTCTGCTGATTTATTTGATTTGCCGATATCATTATCAGGGGGAGATAGTTATTATCAAGCCGGAAGAGACAGTGCATATTCTAATCGTTGTTGTAATCATGTTTTCCCTGTATTGTATTTTACGAAACATATGGAAAAACTGGAACAGCACTTGCCTGGGCGGATTGATCAGCGCTAGCGTTCCAATGGCTGTTATGTCATATCAAAGATTTAGCGGATCTGGGTGTATCATGTTGACAGATATGCATCATCCGGCAGAAAATACGATTGCTTTTAATGAAATTGCCAATCTTGGAAGAGAAGTGTTTACGGAATATGTACCAGTATCCGGGCTGTATGGTTATGTGCAGGGACTTTTCCTTGAGATTTTTGGAAAGGGTAATTATACGGAGTATTCTATTGCGAATAATGTCTATTATCTGATTATCTGTATTCTTGTAGTTTGTGCAGTTCGCCTTCATTTGGACGCGGCATGGACATTTTTGCTGTCGGTATTTATTTTTATATCCGATTACAGTAGAGTTGCACTGATTCTTCCGTTTTTGCTGGTACTGCTTTCAAAAAAACTGACGGAACAGCCAGTATTATGGTTGATCGTATGGATCATGTGTAGCTGGTGTTATGGGTTGTATTATCCGGCATATGGTGCAGCTATCGTTGCAGCAGTGCTGCCGATGGGGATCAGTCTGATGCCAAAGATAGTGATATTCTGGAAAGTGTGCGGAAGTATTCAAAAAGTCGTTTATGGGGTATGCCTAGCGATTTTATTAGGAATTGTGCTGGCATCTGTACCGGTGCTTGCCGGAATGGCAGAGCATGTGCTGGTCATGGGAGATGGTATGATTTACGTAGACGGTGTTACGGTTTTTGGCCAGGCGCTTCCAGAAGGTTTTCTTGGTTACTTGAATACAGATGGTCTGCTATATACATTTCGGATGGCAGCGGGATATCTGGTACGGTTTTTGGTTCCGATGTTTGTTGTATGGATTGCGTTTGCCGCGTCCATGTATGTGTTCAAAGAGAAAAAAGTACGGTGGAAAACGATATTAATTGAATTGGAAACGGGAGAGGCTTCCATATTGGCATGTTTGATTTTTCCTGTGGTATGTTTTTACTTTTCTTTATATCGGATGGGAGCAGGAAATCTTTTTAACAGAGCAGTATATATTATAGATTACTCTCTAGTGTTGTTGATTATCATTTTGTATGAGTATGGAAAGGATGGAGCAGATAAGTATTTACTGATTCTTATGGCTGTATTGGCGTGTACATTGGGGAATAACAGCGGGCTGCATGGTCTGTCGGACAGCTATCATCGTACTTATCAGGTCGGGGATGAATATGTCTATGTAAATGAAAGAAAAGATATTCCAAGGCTCGGCAAAGGGTTTGTGAAGAAGGATCTTATGGAGCAGATCGAAAGAGCAGCCCAAAAGTACCAGACGATGGATTCTGATCGAAATTATTTTGCGTTATTTTCCAATGGCGATCATGGTATGGCATACGATGCAATGTTAAATATTCGTGGCACAGGAATGCTTGAGACATTGGTATGCCGGGGGTACAGCATTGCAAAAGATACAGCAGAAAAGCTGATAGCATCCAATACGATAGTTGGAAACAGAATTTCACCGGTAGATCATTATTATCTATACCGATGGCTGGTTACAGGCGGCGGTTATATCTGGTCTGAAGAAGAGCAGGTTTTTTATCCTGTGCAGGATCAGACAAAGGAAGAGATTGAAGCCGCCAATGCCAGGGTAACTGCCGGGATGCCATCCAGCTATGTCTTAACTTGACCCACAAGTTTATGTGGATATCCTATTGTTTCTATGCTATACTAAAGAAAAAGAGGTGATCCATATGACGGTAGAATATACGAATTGGGAAACGGAATTTGTAGATGCAAAATTTGTTGATCAGCGTTTGAAATCACGTTTTTTTAAGATTATGGATGCA
>CAJTCR010000049.1 GCA_910574915.1 Eubacteriaceae bacterium | reverse complement strand
GGAATTGGCATGGTTTGGGAGCGGCTTTGGAAGAATGGTAAGAAGCTTTTTGCAACTTGCCAACGTCACCGGAAGCCAGCCCCGTGCCCCATCCTCCGGCTGATTCTTCCACGTGTTAGGTAAATGATGCATATAGTAAGTTATTTTCACAAAGAAAAAAGGCGCTGTCAGGAATACAATACGCTCCATACAGTGTTTTTAGCTTGTACCACATGTGAAAGACAGCCGGGAGGGGGAATTGGCATGGTTTGGGAGCGGCTTTGGAAGAATGGTTAGAAGCTCTTGGCATCCTGCAAAACAACCAGGGGCGCAGCCCAGCGGCACCTTTAGCTGCCAGCAGGCAGCGAACTAGGTGCCGCGACCGTCCACAGCCACAACGCAGCAGCAGGATGCCTAGAGCTTCTTACCATTCTGGAACGGACGCACCCAAACCATGCCAATTCCCCCTCCCAGCGTCCCCCCCCACACACATCAACCCAAAAACACCCCCAATTAAGTTCACCCAGGTTAGGAAAAATAATATGAAAGACAAATATGGAAGAACCATTAATTATATACGCATTTCAATTACAGACAGATGCAATCTAAGATGCCGCTATTGTATGCCGCAGGGAGCTTCATTTGTACCACAGGAAGATCTTCTGACGGATCAGGAAATCCAGCAGGTATGCCGTGCCGCAGCGCGTATGGGTATCAGCATGGTAAAAATTACAGGCGGGGAACCGCTGCTGCGCGAAGGCTGTGCAGAGCTGGTCGGTATGCTGAAACGACTGCCGGGCATCCGCCAGGTTACAATGACGACAAACGGCATTTTGCTGCACCAGTATTTGCTGCAGCTTTTGGCGAATGGGCTGGATGCAGTGAATATCAGCCTGGATACGCTGTCTGAAAATACGTATGCGCAGATGACAGGAAAGCCGCAGTTGTCCAGGGTGCTTGCCAATATCCGTCTCGCAGGGCAGGCAGGGCTTTCGGTAAAGCTGAATTGCGTGCTGTTAAAAGGCGTCAACGACAAAGAATGGCACGAACTTGCCGCGCTTACACAAAAAATGCCAGTCGATGTGCGTTTTATCGAAATGATGCCGATTGGATATGGCAGGGAGTATACGCCGGTTTCGAACGAAATGCTTTTAAAAGAGCTGTACCGGATTTACCCGGATTTGGAGACGGATCGGCGGATTCATGGAAACGGGCCTGCTGTTTACTACCGGATCAAGGACGCACAGGGAAGCATTGGGCTGATTAGTGCCATAGGGCGGCTAAAGCCTTGCTTGTGCTTTGCGGACAGCGTGGATCTTGGGGCAGTTCTGCGTGGGAACATGCCAGAAGAGAAGAAACAAGAGGCACTGTGCCAGGCGTTTTGCCAGGCGCTGGCGGACAAACCGAGGATGCATCGGTTTGAGGTACCAGGCGCTGTAACGGAACAAGCGCAGATGGTTCAGATTGGAGGATAAAAAATGGGAAAAGTAACAGCAGTCTGTATCAGTGAAAAACGCGGAACAAAAAAGAAAGAGGTGCAAAGCGCTTTCCTTCGGCAAAATTGGGGAATTGAAAACGATGCACACGCAGGAGACTGGCACCGCCAGGTCAGCCTGCTGCCCATTGAAAAAATCGAAGCGTTCCGCGCGAAAGGAGCAGATGTGGATTTCGGGGATTTTGGGGAAAATCTGATTGTGGAAGGCTATGAACTAAGAGAACTCCCGGTCGGTACAAATATACGCATTGGAGAGGCGCTTTTGGAAATTACCCAGATCGGAAAGGAATGTCACAGCCACTGTGAAATCTACAAAGCAATGGGAGACTGCATTATGCCAAGGGAAGGCATATTTGCAAAAGTAATCAAAAGCGGCAGGATCTGTCCGGGAGATGAAGTAGCGCTGCTGCCGCTGGATGCGCACTGCCCGTTTACGGCAGCAGCCATTACGCTCAGTGACAAAGGAGCAGCCAAAGAACAGGAAGACGAAAGCGGGCGCCTGCTGAGAGAACTGCTGACAGAACAAGGCTATCATATAGTAGAAACGTTGCTGCTGCCAGACGATCAGCCGCTGTTAGAGCGCCATTTGTGCCGTCTTGCAGATCACAGGCAGGTGAATGTTATTTTTACAACCGGAGGAACCGGATTTTCCAAGCGGGATATTACACCGGAAGCAACGATTGCCGTCTGCGACCGGATGGCTGACGGAATCGCACAGGCAATCCGCCAATACTTCCTGGCCATTACCGGACGCGCGATGCTAAGCCGTGCTGTATCAGGCATTCGCGGCGCAACACTGATCGTAAACCTGCTCGGCAGCCCAAAGGCAGTGCGGGAAAGCCTGGAATATATACTGCCGCACCTTGGGCATGGGCTTGGAATTTTACGAGGGACGGATGGAGAATGTGGGCATACGCAGAAAGGGGATAACAGGAATCATGCGTAAAAAAGCTGGATATAGTAGCACAACAGGAATCGTTTTAACTGCGGTGTTACTGACAGTGCTTTTTCTCGCGGCGTGTGGCAGTCAGCCAGAAGATAAAAAAATGCAGGAATGCAAAAGACGGCCAGCCAGGCAGAACCAGACAGTGAAACGGAAATTCAGGTATTTATAGCGGCAAGCCTGCAAAAGGTTATGGCGAAGCTGGCGGAGGATTATCATATGCAGCATCCACAGGTGAAAATTACTTTATATGCGGAAAGCTCTGGTACGCTGCTGACGCAGATTGAGGAAGGGTATACATGTGATCTTTTCTTTTCCGCAGCCGAAGAGCAGATGGATCAACTGGAACAGGACGGGCTGGTTGTGGAAGGGACGCGTGCGGATGTTGTGCGTAACGAGGTAGTGGTCATAGCAAGGAAAGACAGCGGTACGAAGGTGACCGGGCTTTCAGATCTGGAGAATGCGCAGAGCATTGCACTTGCAGGAGGGAGCGTTCCGGTCGGGAGATATACCAGGCAGGCGCTTGTCAGCATGGGAAAGCTGGAAGCCGCTAGGGGTGCAGTGATCACTGCCGCGGAGCTGTCAAAAGCACTGGGTGGTGTGCCAATCAGTGAGCAGGGCAATGTCAGTAAGGTGCTGCTTGCTGTTTTGGAAGGCTCCTGTGAAGTGGGGACGGTATATCTTTCGGATCTTTACGGATATAAGGATGAGCTTAAAATTTTGGAAACCATTTGTTCTGAGTTAAGCGGCGACGTCGTGTATCCGGCTGCGCAGGTGGTAAATCCAGAAGCAGACGAGACGCAGCGAAAAGCGGCGGCTGATTTTTTAACCTATTTGTTGTCTGAGAAGGCAAAGACGGTATTTGAAGCATTTGATTATAAGCCTGCCACATAAATATTTTCTATAGAATACAGGCAGGCAAGACATGGGAAAAGTAATGAGAGACTGGAGGGAGCGAATGGAGCAGATCATACAAACCGTGCAGAATCTGGACTGGAGTCCTTTGTATATTTCTTTGAAGACAGGCATCGCGGCAACGATCGTTTCTTTTTTTCTGAGTATTGCGGCGGCGCGCTGTGCGCTCAAAGCGTCTCCGTTTGCAAAGGCGGTATTGGACGGAATTTTTACGCTTCCGCTTGTGCTTCCGCCGACTGTTGCCGGATTTTTGCTGCTGCTGTTGTTCAGCAGAAGAAGGCCGTTTGGGATATTTTTATATGAAAGCATGGGGCTGAAAGTAGTGCAGTCCTGGCTTGGCTGTGTGCTCGCGGCAGTCGTAATTGCGTTTCCGATTATGTACCGCAATGCAAGGGCGGCATTTGAGCAGGTGGACGCAGATCTGGTCTATGCGGGGCGCACGCTCGGCATGTCAGAGACGGCAATTTTTTTCAAGGTGGTCATCCCTTCGGCTTCCCCCGGTATCGTATCCGGTACAATTCTGGCATTTGCGCGTGCACTTGTAGAGTATGGAGCGACTTCGATGCTTGCGGGCAATATTCCGGGCAAAACAGGCACGATTTCCCAGAAAATCGCAATGGTCATGCAGGACGGAGATTTTGCGGCGGCAGGTGTGTGGGCAGCGATTATCGGGCTGATTGCATTTGTGCTGATTGCGCTGATTAACATTGTGTCAGGCAAGAAAATGAAGCAGGTAAAACGCTGGTAAGGCGTTGGATCAGGAATGGAAGAGGTAGGAACGTGGCGATTGAGGCTGAGATCAAAAAAACGCTGGGAGATTTTAAACTGGATATCCAGTTTGCATCAAAAGCGCGCCGGATCGATATTTTGGGTGCGTCTGGAAGCGGAAAAAGCATGATATTAAGGTGCATTGCGGGCATTGAAACACCAGATCAGGGAAGCATACGGCTGGAAGGAAACATCGTTTATGATTCATTAAAAAAGCACAATATCACGCCGCAAAAGCGCCGGATCGGATATTTGTTTCAAAACTATGCATTGTTTCCGACGATGACAGCGGCGCAGAATATCGGTGCAGGATGCCGGGGAACACGTGCTGAAAAAAAGAGGCGCGTTGCGCAGATGCTGGAAAAATTTCAGCTAAGCACGCTGGCTGACCGCTTGCCTGGGGAACTGTCCGGCGGCCAGCAGCAGCGCGTGGCGCTTGCGCGGATCATGGCGTACCAGCCTTATGCTGTGCTTTTGGACGAACCGTTTTCAGCGATGGATCTTTTTTTAAAAGACCAGATGCAGCGGGAAATGCAGGAAATGCTGGCGGATTATCCGGGGACAGTGCTTTTCGTATCGCACAGCCGGTCTGCTGGTTTGTGCAGCGTTCCAGCCTGCCTGCAATCAGCTGGCGCGGGATGCCGGATTTTCTTTATTTGCCGGAAGATAAGATTTTGTTTTTGCGGGAGGCATTTGCGAACGGGCGGTTTTAAATAAGTTAGAATTAGTACAGTGAACAAGTTTGGATTGCTTTGGTAAATTTTTACAGGAAGGGACGCTGGGAAAGAGGATGTGCCTCCCCTGGCTGCGTCCGTTCCAGAATGCTAAGAATCCCTAAGTATCCTGCTGGTACGCTGTGGCTGTGGACGGTCGCGGCACCTAGTTCGCTGCCTGCTGGCAGCTAAAGGTGCCGCTTGGCTGCGCCCCTGGTTATTTTGCAGAATACTAAGGGCTTCTAAGCATTCTTCCAAAGCCGCCGCCAGGGGAGGCACATCCTCTCTCCCGGCTGCTTTTCGTAAATGCTACGAAACAAGCGCAATATGGTTTGGTTTGTCTAACATGAACAAAATCAACCATATGATAGAACAGATTCTAGTACAGCGTTGCAGAAATAGCAGGTGCTGTATTCACTGATATTTCTGCAATGCTGTACTAGGTTGTTTTACATAGAGAACCTGTACAAAATAGTTCCTTGGAAAAATATCTAAAATTGCGTAGTTTATAAGTCATAATAATGACAAATAAAGGAAAAGACAGGGAATTTGTTCCTGTCTTTTTTGTGTGATAGTTAACCGACAGCGATTATGTTTCATACGGAAACGAACATAATCGTCAATAAATTTGTCACAGCCAAGTGTCAGAAGAATTACTGCGAAGGAAAAGGTAAAATATCAGAAAATGAAAGAAATAATCAGATAGATTTTACATAGGGGATTGTGTTATAATGAGTTATCTGGATCGGTGAGAGGAGAAGTGCTTATGAAGAATTTTATTTGTTTTGTAATTGCAATGACGCTGATTTATATAATTAAATTCGTGACGGGCGGATTAGATGCTGAGGGATTTTTGTCCTATTTCTTAATGGTTGCGCTGCTTGGCTCTCATGTTTATTTATCGACAAGGAAACGAGCGATTTTTGGAATCGTAATACCGATTGTAATTGTGGCTTCCTTTTATCCTATTTATCAGCTTATGCATCCAACCAGTATCAAGCTTGCTGTATTGATTGGGATGTATGTTATAGTATTGGGGATGCTGTTTTTTATTTGGTATCAGGTGAGAAAAAATGATAACAGATCTTAGAGCTCCATCCAGTTGAAATTGGAGTACTAGAATTTTATCCAGGGTGCTCTATTTAGTGGAAAGGATAGTTTTGTATGGGACGGTTTCTGAATAAAGGCAACAAAAAGTTTGCCGAGTTTTCTAAAACAAAATATTTTGTGGATAAAACAGAGCTGATCAATCGTCTGCTGGAAAAAGACATTACGGAGAAGTTTATCTGCAACAGCAGGCCTCGCCGGTTTGGAAAGTCTGTCACGGCGGATATGCTTGTTGCTTATTTTAGTAAAGGTGTGGATTCCAGACCTTTATTTGAGCCGCTGAAATGTGTAAAGGATGAATTGTTTTTGTCAAATATGAATCGTTACGATACGATTTTTCTGGATATTCAGGCACAGTTTGAAGCTGCCCACGAACGAAAGGAGCACCCGCAGAAGCGAATCCGGGAACTGGTTGTAGGGGAACTGAAACAGATTTATCCTGCGATTGTTTCCGAGGATGATATTCTTGCGGATGCGCTTTCTAAAATCTATGAGGAGACGGGCAGCCCGTTTGTAATTATTTTAGACGAGTGGGATTATCCAGTCAGGGAGCCTGCTGCCGATCCTGCGGAAGCGGCAGATTATATCGAATTCCTGCGCGGCATTTTTAAAAACAGCGATGCGAAAGAGTATATACGGATTGCCTATCTTACCGGAATTTTGCCGATCCTGCGTACAAAAGGACAGTCCGCCATCAACAACTTTACCGAATATACAATGGTTCATGCAGCAGATCTGGGTGCCTATATTGGCTTTACCGAACCTGAAGTGCGTGCTTTGTGCGAAAAATTTCACACGGACTTTGATAAGATGAAACAATGGTATAATGGATACAGGCTGGGAGATACTTGCCTGTACAATCCGTTGTCCGTGGTAAAAGCAATATCCAATCATGATTTTACCCAATACTGGACGGCAACCGGAACGTACGCGGATATCTCGGAGCTGATTAACCAGAACTTTGACGGACTGCGTGAGGCAGTGATCCGTATGCTATCTGGAAACAGCCTTCCCTTGCGGGTGTCCGATGGTAAAAATGACTTGCGCACATTTCTAAATAAAGAGGAAGTGATTACCGCGCTGATCCATCTTGGTTATTTTGCCTATGACCGCCGTACAAAGTCAGCGTACGTGCCAAACAAGGAAATTCAGGACGTTTTTCACCACTATATGGAAAACAATCAAAATGATAACCTGTCAAAGTTTTTAAAACAATCTGAAAAGATTTTACATGCTTTGATGATAAAAGACGGACATCAAGCAGCAAAGCTGATTCAAAACGTCCATAACGATTTTGTCTCCAGCATCGAATATCACGATGAAAATTCGCTTTCCTGCACGATTATGATTGCCTTGATTTCTTCGTTTGCCTATTACCATAAGCCAATTCGGGAATTTCCATGTGGAAAAGGGTTTGCAGATCTTGTGTACCTGCCGCTGCCTGAATGTGTGAACCGTCCAGTGATTGTTGTAGAATTAAAATGGAATAAGAGCGCGAAGGCTGCTATTTCGCAGATTAAAAACAGACAGTATCCACAGTCACTGAAAGGCTATGCAGGAGATATTCTGCTTGTTGGGATTGATTATGATAAAAGTACGAAAGAGCATGAATGTGTGATTGAGATGGAGGATTTAAATTCATAGAAAGAAGTGAAATAATGTCTAAAATAGTAATCCTTATAGGAAGTGTAAGAAAAAACGGAAATACCGAGCTTTTGGCGCAGTCTTTTGCAAAAGGAGCAAAAGAGCATCATGAAGTGGAACTGATCTCAGTGGCGGATTATAAAGTAAATCCATGCATCGGATGTAATTCTTGCTTTAAGCGCGAAGGGCACCAATGTTTCCAGCAGGACGACATGGGGAAAATATATGCCAAATTATCAGAAGCAGATTTGGTTGTCGTTGCGTCACCCGTATATTTTTACGGCATAAGCGCGCAGCTAAAGGCAGTCATTGACCGTTTGCATACGCCGATGCGCAATGAGTTTAAGATCAAGCGGGCGGCGCTGTTGTTAGTAGGAGCAGCAACCCTGCCGGAACTGTTTGACGCGGTGGTCTTGCAGTACAAGCTGGTTCTGTCCTTTTTCCATTTGGAAGACGCGGGCATGGTTTTGGTGCGGGGTGTAAAAGACGCGGGAGATATCAAGGGAAATCCAGCGCTTGAGGAGGCATATGCATTGGGTTTGTCTGTGTAAGAAAAAGGAGACCAAAAATGGAAACAAACGAACCAGCCAGCAAGACGCTGACACATTTTGACAAACAAGGAAACGCACTGATGGTAGACGTATCCCAAAAAGCGGACACCGTGCGCGAAGCCGTTGCCTGCGGGACGATACAGGTCAACGAAGCGGTATACCAGGCAGTGGAAGCAGGCACCGTAAAAAAGGGCGCGGGTGCAATCGATCGATGCAGGGCTTGCAAAAAAGCTGTCTGGTGTTGTCGGCGTCTATACGGCGGCGGATATTCCAGGAAGTGTTAAGGTCGGGCATCTCGTACAGGACTGGGATACGATGATTCCGGTCGGTGAATGCACCCGTTATCTGGGGGATGCGATTGCGATTGTGGCGGCTGAAACGCCTGACCGTACATCCAAAGCGCCACCCGATGGATATGGAATTTACGGTCGGCTGTGATGAAAATGGGATTATCCAAGGCGTTATGGCGACGGTAATTGCCGATACAGGCGCATATGCTTCTCTGGGAGGCCCGGTGCTGGAGCGTGCCTGTACCCATGCGGCGGGGCCGTTTCGCGGCTTTGGCGTGACACAGACGTGCTTTGGCATGGAGATGATGCTGACAAAATTAGCGGAGCAGGTCGGAATCAGCCCGTGGGAAATCCGTTACCGCAATGCGATCCGTCCAGGGCAGGAGCTGCCGAACGGGCAGATTGTAGATGCTTCGACGGGGCTTGTGGAAACGCTTGAGGCGGTAAAGGATATTTTTGAAAGCAGCAAATACGCTGGCATAGCCTGTGCAATGAAAAATGCAGGCGTCGGTGTGGGCCTGCCTGATTTTGGCAGGGCGCTTTTAAAGGTTGTGGACGGGAAGCTGCATATCCGTTCCGGCGCTTCCTGCATCGGGCAGGGGCTTGGTACGGTGCTCGTGCAGGTTACGGCGGAAGCGACCGGACTGGTAAGGGACGAGATTGTCTACGATGCGGCAAATACGATAAACGCACCGGATTCCGGCACGACATCCGGCTCCAGGCAGACGCTGATTACCGGCGAAGCAGTAAGGCGTGCGTGCCTGCTGTTTTGTGAGGATTTTTTACAGCATTCGCTTGCAGAGCTGGAAGGAAAAGAGTATTACGGCGAATATCTGGCAAAAACAGACAAGCTTGGCGCGGGTGTGCCAAATCCGGTTTCCCATGTGGCTTATGGCTATGCGACGCAGGTATGCATCCTGGATGAACAGGGCAGAATTGAAAAAATCGCTGCTGCGCATGATGTCGGACGCGCAGTCAATCCGCTGTCGGTGGAAGGGCAGATTGAAGGCGGCGTTGTAATGTCTCTGGGATTTGCCCTGACTGAACAATATGCCCTAAAAGACTGTGTGCCGCAGTCCAAATTTGGCACGCTCGGACTGTTCCGTGCGCATGAGGTGCCGGATGTAAAGAGTATCATTGTAGAAAAACCAGGCTTGCAGGTGGCGGGCGGAGCGATCGGCATCGGAGAGATTACATCGATTCCGACAGCTCCTGCAATCGCGGGCGCTTACTATCGCTACGACGGGCAGTACCGCACGAGCCTGCCGTTAGAGCATACGCCGTATGCAGACCGGAACAAGACGCCGGAAAACAGCGGAAAAGGCAGCGTGCCGTTTGTCGTGCGGGAGTGCATTGCCTGCGGCGTTTGTGTAAAAAACTGTCCTGCCGCGGCAATCCAGATCCAGGACGGGTGTGCCCGGATTGAAGAAGCGCTTTGCTTATCGTGTGGGATGTGTGTGGTGAAATGTCCGCGCAATGCCATTTTTGACGTGCGGGGTATCATTAAAAAGTAAAGGAGAATAGTTATGATTATAGTTCGCGGCGGCGGGGATCTTGCGACAGGTACGATACATAAGCTGCACCAGTGCGGATATACCGTGCTGGTACTGGAAACGGCAAAGCCGACGGCAATCCGCAGGAAAGCAGCGTTTAGCGAAGCGGTTTATGACAAAAGCTGTATGGTAGAAGGCGTGGAATGCCGGCGGGCAGATACAAAGCAGCAGTGTATCCAGGCATGGGAAGAGCACACGGTTGCGCTGATGATCGACCCGGACGGGCAGATGATCAAAGAAATGCAGCCGCAGGCGCTGGTTGACGCGATCCTGGCAAAGAAAAACCTTGGCACGAAAAAAGAGATGGCTCCGCTTACGGTTGCTCTTGGGCCTGGATTTTGCGCAGGAAGCGACGTCGACTATGTGATTGAGACAAAACGCGGGCACCGGCTTGGCAGAGTAATTGCGCAGGGAAGCGCGCTGCCCAACACAGGTGTGCCAGGCGTAATCGGCGGTTACGGCGCACAGCGCGTGATTCATGCACCCGCAGCCGGAAAGATCTGCGTACAGGCAGACATTGGAAGTATTGTAAAAAAAGGGCAGGTGCTTGCTGTAATCGGGGATGCCAGCATCTGCGTACCGTTTGACGGCGTGCTGCGCGGCATGATCCGGGACGGCTTTGACGTTGAGCAGGGGCTTAAGATTGCAGATATTGATCCGAGAATCGGAGAAAAGGAGAATTGTACGACGATTTCAGATAAGGCACGCTGCATTGCGGGCGGTGTTTTGGAGGTGCTGGTGAAAAATCGGATTTATGCTGGCTAAATGGGGGGTTTTACAGGAAGGGACGCCGGGAGAGAGGATGTGCCTCCCCTGGCGGCGTCCGTTCCAGAATGCTAAGAATCCCTAAGTATTCTGCTGGTACGCTGTGGCTGCGGACGGTCGCGGCACCTAGTTCGCTGCCTGCTGGCAGCTAAAGGTGCCGCTTGGCTGCGCCCCTGGTTGCCCAGCAGAATACTAAGAGATTCTAAGCATTCTTCCAAAGCCGCCGCTAGGGGATGCACATCCTCTCTCCCGGCTGCTCTTCGTAAAGTGTTACGTAAATAAAATCGATGTGGTTGGTTTTGTTTGCATTGGTACTAGGAGCGGGGATTAGCACGTCCTGGTTGATTTTTGCAAGTATTGCTAAACGAGCTTTGTATTATGGTTACAGGATAATGGAATGTGTGCGATATTTTGGAAAACAAAAACAGATGCAGCAGTAGGATTTTGATGTGGAAAGGCAGGATTATGGATGCAATTATGCTTGCAGCAGGAAACAGCACCCGTTTTGGGGAGAATAAGCTGCTGTATCTGCTGGATGGAAAACCAGTTTACCGTTATATGCTCGAACTGTTGTACCAAAAGCAAAAGGAGCACAGGCTCAGATATGTGGTTGTAGTCAGCCAATACGAGGAGATTTTAAACGATGTCAGGCAGCATTTTAAAGGTGTGCGGGCAGTTAGAAACCCAGAACCGGAACGGGGAATTTCCGGCTCGCTCCGCCTGGGGCTTGCCTGTATAATGGGGCAGGGGCAGGAACATGTGGATGCAGCAGTGCCAGGCGGTGCGGTATCGGGTGCCTGCCTGTTTGCGGTTGCTGACCAGCCGGGATTTTCTGTGTTGTCTTTGGAAAAGCTGCTGGATTTCTGGCAGGCGCATTCTTATGGAATCGTGGCAGCAGGTACGGCAGTTGCGGACGCGAAACATGACAGCTCTGTGGAACTGAAAAATCCGGTGATTTTTTCGTCTGCGTATTACCAGGAGCTATTAAGCATTATCGGGGATGCGGGAGGAAAGCTGCGTATGTCGGAGAAGATGTCTGTAGCTGATTATCAAAAAGCGGCGGATTTTGTCTGGATCGAAGCGGACGGGGCGAAGCATCTGCCGTGTAAGGTTCCGATTGAGACGGAGCCTGTGATTCCAGTAGAAAGTGATATTGTCGTTGGCGTTGCGGGCATGGATGCTCTTAACATGCCGCTTGAAGCGGTATGCTTTCGCAAAGAAAAGGCAATGGAGCTGCTTGTCGTCCGAAAAGACCATCGGATCACGGAAGAAGATCTTGCAAAAATCCTGTTTTCCAGGCAGGGTACACGAAAAGGCGTGGGCAGCAGGGAATATTATATTGTATTAAACAAGTGTGAGGATGCGGGGCTTAGGGAACGTGCCGGGCGCATACGGGAGCTGCTGCTGCGTGCCGGGGCAGAGCATGTAGCGTGTATTTCTTGCAGACAGCATTTTTTAAATAAATAGCTGCTGAATTATACGATCAGTACTTCTTTCACTCCCATATTTTTTGCGGCCTGTCCGAGTGCTTCCATCATCTCATCGGAAGGTTCCGGGATCTTTAAAAACGGTGTTCTTACTCCATAATGGCGGAATTTGATTAACTTATACCGCACGTTTGGATAGCCTGCAATCAGTTGGCTTCCAAGCTCCACTGTATTTAAATTGTCCACGACATCCGGTACGATGACGGTGCGGATCTCGTACAGCTTTCCAAGGTTCGCCATCTGCCGGATATTTTCTGCCGGCAGCTCATGAGAACGTCCCGTCAGCCGGATATGGTCTTTGTTCGTTCCAGCTTTTAAGTCAATCATCGTTTGGTCTGTAACTTCCAAAAGCTCTGGAAAATCCCACAAAGGAACCTGCCCGTTAGTATCCATATAAGTAGTTTTTCCGGCTGACTTTACCATTTGGTAAAGCTCGGTAAGAAAGTCCGGGTACAGTGTACATTCTCCGCCTGATGTGGTAATCCCGTTGATAAAAGGAAAGTATGGCTCGATCTGTTTAAATACCATTTCCGCGTCCATTCGCTGTGTTTTCGGCGATGCGTCATTTGGGCAGGTATGCAGGCAGGTATCGCAGCCGCAGCATTTTTTTGGATCATAAATGACCCTGCCGTCAGACAGGGTGAGTGCCTTTTCGGGGCATACGCTTACACATGCTCCGCAGCCTGTGCACATATGAATGGTCTCCGGGTTATGGCAGTATTGGCAGTCCTGGTTGCAGCCCTGGAGGAAAATTGACGTTCGGTTGCCAAAACCGTCTACACAGCTAAAAGGGATGATTTTATTGATGAAAACTTGTTCCATGATGCACCTCATGTTTTCCGTTTTATTTTGTGCTTTTTAGAGTTTTAGTTTATTATAGCATGTATTTGTAGTGGGTGCAACTTTTTGCTGCGGGAACCAGCTTTGAAAGCTGCTTTCTTTATTTTTTATTCAGGTTAAAAACGAAGAGCAGCCAAGGCGTGCCAATCCCCTCTCCTGGCGCTCCCTTTCTGTGAAAAATCAGCACCTATTCAAAATTCAAAAATGCAATTCACCCATATCCGCTGAAATACCACCGCGATTTCCTATTAAAAGAAAACGTTTTCACGAAAAATCATATATCCACCAAATTCTATTTTACACCCACAAATAAAAATTCCAAAATATAAGAAAACATCTTCCCCATAAAAGAAAACGTTCTCACAATTACGAATGACAGATACATTTTTTTATGATAAAATGCAGACATTGTTATAGAAAAGCAAAAAGCAGTTAAAAATCATCGGACACGGAGGTTTTATCACATGAAAAAATTAGTCAAAAAACTGATAGCAGGAATGTTGCTTGCGGGCGTGTGCGCTTCGGCTGCTGCCTGCGGAGCAAAAGGCGGCGGGGGCGAAGACGCGTCGGGCAGGACAAACGTGCGTATTGCGTATTTTCCGAATATTACCCATACGCAGGCGCTGGTGATGAAAAATCAAAAGACGTTGGAGGAGAAATGGAAAGACCAGTGCAACGTTACCTGGACGTCTTTTAACGCAGGCCCGGCGGAGATGGAAGCGATTTTTGCAGGGGAGATCGACTTAGGCTATATCGGCCCGGTTCCGGCGCTCAGTGCAAATGTCAAGTCCGAAGGCGATGTTCAGATTATTTCCAATACGACGAATGCGGGCGCTGTATTTTTAAAACGCAAAGATTCCGGCATTTCGTCGCTTTCGGATCTGGCTGGTAAGAAAATTGCGGTGCCGCAGATGGGAAATACGCAGCATCTGTGCCTGCTTAACATTTTGTCAGACCAGGGGTTAAAGACTGTGGACGCGGGCGGGGATGTAACGGTGAATGCCAGCTCCAATGCGGATATTTTAAATCTGATCGACAATGGAAGCGTCGATGCGGCGCTTGTGCCGGAGCCTTGGGGGACGACGATAGAAAACAATGGAAACGCGGATATTTTGCTGGATTATGACGAGGTGTTTTTAGAGGGTAATTATCCGACCGCGGTTGTGGTTGCAAGCCGGGATTTTATTAAGGAACACCCGGAGTTAGTCAAGCAGTTTTTGGAAGCGCATGAAGAGGCGGCACTTTATATTAACGAACATATGGAGCAGGCGCGTGAAATTGTAAATACCGAAATCGAGGCGACGACAGGCAAGGCGATCGACGCACAGGTGATCGAAAGTGCATTTATGAGAATGACGGTGGATACGGCTCTGAATAAAGAAGCGATTATGAAGTTTGCCGAAATCAGCAAAAATGAAGGGTTTATCAGCAAAGTGCCGGAGGAGAGCGATGTATTTACAACTGAATTCAATTAGCAAGATTTTTGGTGATACGAAAAAAGAGACGTTGCAGGATGTTTCGCTGGAAGTGGAAAAAGGCGAGTTTATCTGTATCGTAGGGCCGTCGGGGTGCGGAAAGTCCACGCTTTTAAATCTTGTGGCAGGGCTGGATACGCCTACGGACGGCACGATTATGCTGGATGGAAAAAAGGTAACCGCGCCTGGCGCAGACCGTGTCGTTATGTTTCAGGAAGCGGCGCTTTACCCGTGGCTGAATGTGATGCAGAACGTGATGTTCGGGCTGGAAGCGGCAGGGCATTCCAAAAAAGAACAGATGCAGATTGCGGAAAAATATTTAAAGATGGTGCAGCTATGGCAGTACCGAGAGTATCCGATCCACCAGATCTCCGGCGGCATGAAGCAGCGGACGGCACTGGCGCGCGCGCTGGCGCTGGACAGCAAGCTGCTTTTGATGGACGAGCCGTTTTCGGCGCTGGACAAGCAGACGATTAATATTTTGCGCGCGGAGCTTGAGGAGATCTGGGAAAAGACCAAAAAGACGATTCTTTATGTCACGCACAGTGTGGAGGAAGCGATTTATTTTGCAGACCGTGTTGTTGTGATGGCGGAAAATCCGGGACAGATCAAGCAGATCATCCCGATTCGCTTTGCCCGCCCAAGAAATATCGAAGCGCCGGAGTTTACCGCGCTGCGCAGGCAGATTTTAGATCAGGTAAGCTTAAGCGCCAGAAAGAGCATGGCGGATGAATTTGACCGCCCGGAGGTGAAGGGATGAAAACGCGTAAACTTGCAGGGAGTGTACTGTTTTTAATTGGGCTGCTGGCAGCCTGGCAGCTATTGTATGTGGCGGCGACGGACTGGCTTGCATGGGCAAAGCCTTATGCGGTGCCGCATCCGTCAGGCGTGGCGCAGAGCGTGCAGGCGCTTTTGGCAAACGGTACGCTGTTTGCTGCGGTGGCAAAAAGTATGCTGCGTGTACTGACCGGATTTGCAATTTCGCTAGTCGTGGGCGTGCTGTTTGGAATACTGATTATCCAGTCCGAATATTTATCCAGAAATTTAAAACCGCTGCTGCTCGGTATCCAGACGCTTCCTAGCGTCTGCTGGGTGCCGTTTGCGATTCTGTGGTTTGGCTTAAATGAAAGCTCGATTATATTTGTAGTTGTGATGGGGTCGGTATTCAGCATCTCGCTTGCAGTTGAAAGCGGAATCAAGGAAGTGCCGCCGATTTATATCAAAGCGGCAAAGACGATGGGCGTTACGCCGGCAAATATGTACACAAAGGTTATTTTTCCGGCAGCGCTGCCTTCGTTTGTCGCAGGCTTGAAGCAGGCATGGTCGTTTGCGTGGAGGGCGCTGATGTCAGGCGAGGTAATGTCGGCGTCCGTCGGGCTTGGCTATACATTGATGATCGGGCGCGACTTAGCGGATATTAACCAGGTGATGACGGTGATGCTTGTGATTGTGCTGATCGGGATTGTTATAGATAAAGGAATTTTTTCCAGTGTCGAAAACTATCTGCTGAAAAAGCGCGGACTGAAATAAAACGCAGCATCTATTTTCACGAAAGGAAATTAGGGCGATGTCACTGAAAAAAATCGCGCAGATGACCGGGGCGTCCGTTGCGACTGTATCAAGGGTATTAAACAATCCTGATTACCAGTGCAAAGACCAGGATTTGACAAAGCGCATTCGAAAGGCGGCAAGAGAGCTGTCGTATGTGCCAGACCAAAATGCCAGGCAGCTTAAGATGAGCGGCAGGGGAAAGCAGGGAAAAGCAAAGCAGTATGCGATAGACATTCTTCTGGCACGGTTTCATTCTTTGGAGGAAGACCCTTTTTTTGCAGAGTTATACCGCCATATCGAGACAGAATGCTATAAACAAAACTGCGTGCTGGGACAGGTCTTGAACGTCCCGGATATTTCGCTGCTCAGTGCCGCGGCAGGCAGGGTGCGTGCCGACGGGATCCTGGTGCTTGGCAAATGCCCGCAGCAGGAAGCCGATGTGATCCTGCGCAAATACCGCGGCGTGGCAGCCGTCGACCGCAATCCGATGGATTACCGGATGGATGAAGTGACCTGTAACGGCGCACATGCCGCAGCGATGGCTGTCGAATATTTGCTGGAGCTTGGGCATACGAGTATTGCTTATATCGGCGACTGTACGATGGAAGCAAGGTACAGCGGCTATTACGAATGCCTGCTCAATCACAAGATTTCGATGATTTATGAATATATTGTATCGACGAACCAGACAAGAGAAGAAGGCTACCAGGCGTTTTCCAGGCTGGCGGCGCTGCATAAGCCGCCGACAGCCGTATTTTGTGCCAACGATGTGACCGCGCTTGGGTTTTTACAGGCGATGAAAGACGCGAACGGGCGGCGCAAAAAGCAGGCGTACCGCCCCGCGGTAATTTCGATTGATGATATTGAAGAAGCCGTGCGCTGTTCCCCTATGCTGACGACGATTCGCATTCCAAAGGGGGATATGGCGCACCTTGCCGTACTGACGCTAAAAGACCGCTTGCAGGGCGGGCACCAGGCATGTGTGCGCATGGAGCTGCCGTGTCATTTACTGGTGCGGGAGTCGGCGGGGATGTATGTGACCTGATTATGTCAAAAGCCAGGCAAGCACCTGTTCTAGCTGCTTGTCCCAGAACTTCCAGTCATGGATGCCGGTATCTTCCGCATAGTGCGGAACGATGCCGAGCTGTTCGAATTTTGCTTTAGCCTTCCGGTTTTCTTCGATTAAGAAATCCTCGGTGCCGCAGGACAGGTACAGCTTTGGAGCCATCTTTGCTTCCAGTGCCCGCTTCGCGCACCAGTACGGATCTTTTGGGCTGTCCTGGATGCGGCTTAGATCTCCAAAAACCGACTGATAGTAGGCAAAATCGCCGACGCCGTCGGTATACCCTTCTTTCATGCCTGCGATCCGGTCTGTGACAAAAGCGCCGGATAAGCTGACGATTTTACTGAAATTGCAAAAGTAATAAAAGCCAAGCCTGACAGCTCCAAATCCGCCCATAGACAATCCGCCGATAAATGTGTCTTCGCGCCTGTGCGACAGGGGAAACATGTTTCTAGTAAATTCCACAAGCTCTTTTCCTGCAAATTCGCCGTAAAAAGTTCCCCGCGCGGTGCCGTCCACGTAAAAATGGTTTTCGCCCGCAGGCATGACGACGGCAAGGTTATACTGATCCGCCAGCGCCCGGATATTCGAATAGGTCAGCCAGTCATCCTGGTTGCCGCTGTAGCCGTTTAGTAAATAAAGCGTTTTAAAAACAGACGGTTTTTGCGGTTTCACTTCTCCTGGGATTCCCATAGTTTCCATTGGTACGATCACATTCAGATCAACACTGCGGCAAAGCGCCTCAGATAAAAAAGATACACGCATCATTGCCATAATCTTGTCCTCCTTAGTCTAGTACAACCGTTGCATTGGATGGGATCTGATAGACTGTGCCGCATGATTCCAAATATACCGTATGCGCAGACGGATTGTAGACGCTGCTGCCGTTCGCAAAATAACGCAGGCTGTGAAAAGCTTCGGCATAATCGGCAATCTGCCCGTTCGTTGCCATCCAGATCTGGTCGCTGTACGCAGATACATAAGAGAAAAAGGCATCGATCGCTTCCCAGTTTTGATCCGCGTCAAATTCGTAAGCGTGGCCCCATAGAAAAAATAGCTGCGGCTTGCCCCAAAGCGGATTTTGTGTGCAGAATTGTTCTGCAAGCTGCATCAGGTCAGGATCTGCATGGTGGCAGGTCGGGTGCCACTTTAAAAAATCTTTTGGCAGGTCAAACGCATGGGTGGAAACGACGGTGCGTGCATAACGGATGCCTGCGGTACGCAGCATCCTGCGCACGCTTTTATCATATAGCCCAAACGGATAGGCGTGTCCCTGCACCAGATATCCTGTGAGCTTTTCCAGTGCAGCCCGGTCTGCGATGATTTCTGCCAGCGCAGCGCTTCCGTAGCTAGTCAGTGCGGAATGCTTAGAACCATGCGTAGCGACTTCAAATCCGTGATACTGTGTGCAGACGTCTTCTGCGCGGACGGTGGAAATATCGACGGTTTTGCCGCGAACCTCCATCTGTTCCGCTCTTCCAAGCAGTGCCGAGTTTAGGTTGAACGTTCCTTTGATGCCGTAGGCAGCCATTTGTTTGATTAGGCGGCAGTCCTGCAAGACACCGTCATCATAGCTGAGTGTCAGTGCTTTGTGTTTTCCGCCGGGAAAAAGCATTGTATGAATTTTAGCGTTTGGCATCGGTATATCCTCCTAATAACTGCTGCAAATCAATGATGTCTGCCATTACAGCTCCGCCTTTGTCATTTGGGTGCAGCCCGTCGCCGATATGGCAGTCCGCTTTCAGATAGCCCGGGTGGTGCGGGTCGCGCACGGCGGCGTCATAATCAAAGAAGCCGTCAAAACCGATGCCGGAACGAATGCGTTCGTTCAGATCCAGCCGGGTGTGTTCAAACTGCGCAAGCCAGTCCGCGGGATACGCGGGGCTGCCGCAAGGGGGAATTGTCGCTGCAAATATGCGCGCGTTGTGGCTGTGCGCGATTTCAATCAGGCGTTTGTATCCTTGTTCTAGTTCCTCAGCGCGCACCTGTTCATCCAGATGGCCAAACTGAACCGGGTGCATAATATCATTGATTCCTTCAAGCAAAAGTACGGTATCGACTGCTTCTGTGGAAAAGACGTCCTGCTCAAAGCGCTTTATGCCTGCCTCGCCAAAACAGGCAGCGTTGCCCGGAATCGTATCGACAAAGGTAGCGTTGTGCAGCAGGCGGTTTCCGCCGATCCCGCAGTTTAATAATGCCGCCCTGCCGGGATATTGTTCGCAAAGGCGCTTATAAAGGGCGTTTGTCACATAAGACATATGCGTAATAGAGTCGCCGAAGGCAGCCGTGACGCTTACGGCATCGTCTGTATAAACCTGCAATCCGCGAAATCCATAAAACAGCATCCCCTTGTTTTCGTCCTGTGCGACAATCGGATATATTTCTTGTGCGTTGCAGGTAGCAAAATCACCGCCGTCCGTATAATCACCGGAGGTACTAAGCTTTACAAGCGCGCCCTTACGCGACCAGAAAATACAGGCGCTTTCTATAACCTGTGCGTCTTTGATATAGGTAGAAACGACGATTTTATCACCAGGCGCAACGGAACAATCCAGCTCGTCGCTCCATTGTTCTTCAAAAGGCGCAAGGCGCACCGTCGTTTCCCCGTGCAGCGTAACCGCACGGTTATTGACCTTTACTTTGTCAAGCACCAGCGGATGGCTGGAATAACGGTTGGAAAATCTCAGACGGATTTTGCTGCCGCGCAGGTTGTTTATAAAGCTTACCTGCTGTGTCTGGTCGGCAACCGTTGCGAGCGGGATTCCATAGGGAATCGGCAAATAATAAAAGGAGCTTACCCATTTCATAACCGTATCCTTCTTTCCTATTTTTACAAGTTGTTACAAGTATTTGAACGGCTCTTTTGCGTCCACAAAGGAAACCGGGATATCAGGAAACCGTTCTTGCAGCCAAGGAGCCAGGTATTTCATGCCGGCTTCTTCGCTTCTCTCATGTCCCAGAGTGAGCATTGCTTTGTTAAAGCCCATCTGATAAGCGTCGTTGATATAAGCGCAAATCGTCCATTCTGTAATATCGCCGACAATCAAAAGATCCAGGCGGTTGCGTTCCATTACCTGCATCGGCATCGCTTCCGCGCCAAAGCCAAGGCTCCCGCCGCCTACAAGGATGCCCAGACGCTTTACCTTCATCTGCGGTGCACCGATAATCTGAATCGTCTGCATATGCAGCTTTGCTTTGAAAAACTCGGCAAGCTTGCCGACAGTTGTTTCCGGCAGCTCATATATCCAGGGATACTTTTCGTCCGGCAGCAGATACTGGTGCCAGCCAAGCTCTGTCAGCAGCCCTTCGTAAATATAGTCGGTGTCAGAACCAAGGTGCATATGGTCGTGCAGCCGCCAGACAGTCAGGTCGTGGTCTTCCAGATATTTGCGCTTTGCAAGATAAACGCTGTCTTGTGCGCACCAGTCGGTTGCATCATTGCCAGTAAACCAGGTAGGCTCATGCGTAATAATAAAATTTGCTCCAAGGCGCACCGCTTCCTGGATCACATCATACGTTGCCATAAACGAGGTCACAATTCCGGTCACATCATTGTCTGGATTTCCAACAGGGATAATGTCGCAGGTCTGTTCAAATTTAGAGCCGCCGCACATATCATCGAGTATTTTGTCAATGACGTTTTGTACCGTAAGCCGCTGTTTTTGACAGGGATTTGCCTGATAGACGTTTTCTAATACAGTTTCTTCCATTTTGCTTGGAATGGTCATAATCTTTCCTCCATACTGATTCATTACTGATTCATTGATTGATTCGTTTACTGATAGATTTAGATAAGCAAATGATAAACTTATTTATTTATCTAGTCAACAAATTTATTTCTTTTCTCCATTTCCGATAAATAGATGACTGATTTTTTATCTAAATTTACCATATTTGCGCGGAACCAGCAGGAACTATTTTGTCAGGTTGTTTTGCGCTCGTTTAAAGAAACCGGCACGATAATTTCCTGCGGCAGAGACTGCGAGTCGTTTTTTCCTGTTTCGATCATTTCGATTAAAAGGGAAATCGCTTTTCTTGCGATTTCTTTTGTATTTTCCTGCACAAGCGTAAGCTGCGGATTGGAAAAAATCGAAAATTGCAGGTTTCCATAGCCGATCACCTTAAGGTCTTGGGGAATGCGGTATCCAAGCCCCAGATAAATCTGGATGCAGTTCATCGCAAGCGCGTCCGTCTCGGCAAATACGCCGTCTGCATCTGGATGCTCCAGGATCATCTGCGAAATAATGCCTGAAAAATCATTGACGAGCTGCATATCCATGTTGATCTCATAGATCCATGATTCGCATTGGCGCAAAGCGAGCTCTTCCGCGAAGCCTTTGTACCGGAGGTCTTCTTTTGGCCCGCCCAGATACCCCGTAATATAGAGAAGCTTTTTACACCCTTTGCTCAGCAAGTGCTTTGCGGCAATCCTGCCGATGGAATAGTTGTCCGTGCGGACAGCGGGAATGTTTTTGGCAAGCTTATATCCGATCGTAACGACTGGGAAATCCTGGCTGCTTAACATCGTTGCGTCATAGGTGTAGCTTCCAAGAAGGATGCCGCAGATTCGCTTTTCACGCAGATACCGATAGCATTCCTCTTCTTTTTCCCGGTCAAACAAGGAGCCGCAGAGCATAAGGTTGTATCCGTAGTCATAAGCTTCCTTTTCCAACAGCGCGGATAAATAGCCGTAATAAGGAAACTCAGCAGGCGGGAATATGGCAGCGATCAGCCTGGTAGATTCTGTTGCTTCCTGCTGCAACATAGCGGTGGATGCGTAATTTAGTTTACGTGCGACTTTTTCTACTTTCGCGATTGTATCAGGGCTAAAGGAACCCTTCCGGTTCAGTATCCTTGATACTGCCGCTTTGGAAATGCCGACTTCATCGGCAATATCTTTAATCGTTGCCATAAAATACCTCTCATTTAGTGTCTGTTTCGTTAGTTCTATTGTAATCTAATAAAATATAGCGGTCAAGCATTTTGTAAAACAGTAAATATGCACAAAAACGATCTCGCTGTTTCATCTAAAATGTCGAAAATGTGCGACAAGGAGATAAACTTATTGACTTGATAAGTAAATTCGTTTATTGTTTGTTTATCGATGTTGCGCAACGTAGGAAAAAGAAAGGAGCGAGACAATTATGTTACAAAAAAATGAGAAGGTCGGCATATTTGAAAAGCTGATTTACGGTTCCGGGCAGATTGGGCTGAATGCGCTGTACACGCTGTTCAGTGCATATGTCTTAATGTTTTATACGGATGTTATGGGAATCAACCCTACCTCGATCGGCATTGTAATCCTGATTTCCAAAATCTTTGACGGGTTTTCCGACCTGGTTGCCGGGCAGATTATCGATACGCACAAAAGCAGGCACGGACATTGCATTCCTGTCCTATTGAGATGGACGGTTCCTATGGTTGCCTCTGTCGTACTGGTTTTTATGGTTCCGCATACGGTGCCGATGATTCAGCTTATTTTTATCTTTGTCACCTATAATTTATTCAACACGATTTTTTATACACTCCTTTGCATGGCACATGGCTCTTTGCCGTCTTATGCGACAGGGGATGCCCTTGACCGTTCCCAGATGCTTGTGTGCTCTATGCTGTTTGCGGCTGCGATGCAGACGATTCTGGCAAGTGCGATTTTACCGATGGTCAATTTCTTTGGCGGGCAGAACTTGCAGTCTGCATGGATTAAATCGACGCTTGTATTTGGCGTGTTAGGTATTTTCTTCCTTTATTTGAACGTGCTGTTTGTAAAAGAACGCGTGGAAAACGATGCGCCGCCGGAAAATATTGTCGCGGGTGTAAAGGTCGCGTTTCAAAACAAATATTGGATTATGACGTTATTAATGAATATCTGCAACAATATGATCCTGATTTTCAACTTGTCAGTATCGGTATATTATCTAGGCAATGTGGCGGGCAATCTTGGGCTGATGGGTGCTTATGTGGCAGTAAGCAACGTCCCGGGCGTATTTTTAATGATGATCGTACCTGGGCTGCTTGGAAAAATATCCAAGCAAAAAATGGTTCTGTTTGGAGCGCTGTTAATGCTGGGCGGTCAGATTGCTTTTATTTTAGGGCCTGCGGACAATGTGACATGGCTGCTTGGGACAGGGCTGGTTCGCGGGATCGGATTCGGATTTCCTATGGGCCTGGGCGGCGCGATGATCGGAGACTGCATTGATTACGGCGAATGGAAAACAGGCATTCGCGTGCAGAGCGTGCTGTTTTCCGCAAACTCCGTAGGACAGAAAATCGGACAGGGCGTATTGACTTCTTTATTCGGCTTTAAATCGAACGCCTGATTAAAAAAGAGGATGAAGCACGTATGGTGCTCCAGCCTCTTTTTTAATCAGGGGGGGGGGCAGGCTGCCAATGGCGACCTTTACATCTGCGTGGGATCATGATAGAATAAATTTACCAGGAAACGAAACAGGGAGGGCGCGGCTTGTGGCGAAAGTATTTAATACGACAGGGATCTGTGTCCCGCAGCGGCATTATATGGTACATCTTCAAAAGAGGCTGGAAGAAATAAAAAAGCTTGTAGATGAGGGCAAATATTTTTCGGTCAATAAAGCGCGCCAGTACGGAAAGACGACGACGCTTATGGCATTGGGCAAATATTTGCAGAAAGAATACAATGTCGTGTCTATGGATTTTCAGACGTTCGGCAACGCGGAATTTCAGACCGAAAACCGGTTTTCGCTTTCTTTTGCAGGCTCTTTTGTGCGGCTTTTTTTAAAGAACCGCCCGTCAATGTCAAAAAGGCTCCAGGCAGCGGTGGATGCACTGGCACGAAACGTTTCTAAGATGCAGGAGCACTTTGCGCTGAAACTGCTGTTTGAACAGTTAAGCGAGATTTGTGAGGCATCAGACAAGCCGATCGTATTAATGATCGACGAGGTGGACAGTGCGGCAAATAACCAGGTGTTTGTTGATTTTCTGGCACAACTGCGGGCGCAGTATTTAAACCGTTTCAGCCAGGCTGCGTTTTGGTCAGTGATTCTTGCAGGTGTGTATGATATCAGGCATCTGCGGCAGAAGCTTCGTCCCAAGGAAGAGCACAGGATGAACAGCCCCTGGAACATTGCGGCTGAGTTTAAGGTGGATCTGAGCTTTTCCAAAGAGGAGATTGCTGCAATGCTGCAAGAATATGCCAGCGATCATTCTGTGCACATAGACATCGATGGCATGGCGGGGCTGCTTTGGGACTATACTGCGGGCTACCCTTTTTTGGTCTCTAGGCTTTGCCAGTTGATCGACGAAGATGTTAGTGCAGGGACAGAATACAGCTCCAGGGCAGAAGCATGGACAAAAAAAGGCTTTTACGAAGCGGTGCGCCTGATCTTGTGGGATAAAAATACATTGTTTGAATCTTTAACCGGGAAGCTTTATGACTATCCGAAGCTTGCTGCAATGCTGCGCACCCTGCTGTTTACAGGCAGGACTTTTTCTTATCGGGCAGATGGGAATGTTCTTGATATTGCCACAATGTTTGGATTTATTAAAAATCAAAACGGAACGGTAGCGATTGCAAACCGGATTTTTGAGACATATCTTTATAACTATTTCCTGTCTGAAGAGGAGATGAGAGAAACGGAGCTTTATAAAGCATCGTTACAGGATAAGAACCAGTTTGTTACGGGCGGGCATTTGAATATGAAAAAAGTGCTGGAAAAATTTGCAGTCCATTTTCATGACATATATGGAAACCGCAGCCGGACGTTTTTGGAAGAGGAAGGCAGACAGTATTTTTTGTTGTATTTAAAGCCGATTATTAATGGTACAGGGAATTATTACATTGAGGCAAGAACCCGTGATCTTGGGCGCACAGATGTAATTGTGGATTATGCTGGGGAGCAGTATATTATTGAGATGAAGCTCTGGCATGGGGAGGAATACAACCGCCGCGGGGAGCAGCAGCTTCTTGGGTATCTTGACAGCTATCATGTAAATCGGGGATATCTGTTAAGTTTTAATTTCAACCAAAACAAAACGGTTGGCGTCCGAGAAATTCAAATCGGCGATAAAACGATTGTTGAGGCAGTCGTATAGATTAAGGAGATCAAAATGCGCTATTTCAATACAGAAGGCATCTGTAAGCCAAAGGTGCATTATATGGTACGTCTGGATGACAGGCTGCAAGAGATCCGGCGGCTGTATATTGACCAGGGGAAATATTTTGTGATAAACAGGGGAAGGCAATACGGCAAGACGACGACTTTGACAGCGCTGGCGGATTTTTTAAGTGATGCATACGCGGTTTTGCCGATGGATTTTCAGCGGATCAGCGCTGCCGGTTTTGCCGATGAACAGGCTTTTTCGGAAAAGTTTATCGCATACGTTGAGCAGTTGGCTTTGCAGAGGAACCATTTAAAAGAAATGATTTGCCAGGATGCGCTACAGGCGCTCACAGAGCAAAAGGATCACGGCGATGTTTCGATGGATCTGCTGTTTGCAGGGCTGAGCAGGATTTGCGCTACAGCGAAGCGCCCGGTTGTTTTGATGATTGATGAGGTGGACAGCGCATCAGGGCACGAGGTTTTTATAGAGTTTCTCTCACAGCTTCGTGCATATTACCTGGACAGGGAAAACAGCCCGATGTTTCATTCGGTTATCCTTGCGGGGGTGTATGATATTAAAAACCTAAAACGCAGGATACGCCCAGATGGAGAACAGCGCTATAACAGCCCGTGGAATATTGCTGCTGATTTTGATATGGAGATGGGCTTTAGCGCGGCGCAGATACAAGGAATGCTGGAGGAATATGAGAAAGACAGGCATACAGGAATGCAGACAGCAGTAGTCTCAGATGAAATTTACCAGTATACAGCGGGCTATCCGTATCTTGTATCAGCAGTCTGCAAGGCAATGGATGAAAAGCTGCCAGAGACTTTATTGGCGGCAGACAGCGCCGTCTGGACAAAAGAGGGGGTTGCACAAGCTGTAAAATTGCTGCTCGATAAACGGCTTCCACTCTTTGACAGTATGATGCGGCAGATCAGCGAATATCAGGAGTTAAAGCAGATGTTGTATGCCATGCTGTTTTGGGGAGAAACCTTTGCTTATAATCCAGATCATCCGGTCATCGAGCTTGCCTGTATGTTTGGATATATGAAAAACAGCCATAAAAATGTGCAGGTGGCAAACCGTATGTTTGAAATGCGGCTGTACAATCTTTTTTTGGCAGAAGAAGAACTGTCCAGTACAATGAGCAGGCTGGCGAAACGGCACAGAAATCAGTTTATTGAGCAGGGAAGGCTTGATATGTACCGGGTACTGGAAAAGTTTGTGGAATATTTTCAGGATATTTACGGCGGCAGTGAAGAAAAATTTTTAGAAAATTCAGGGCGAAAGCTTTTTTTGCTTTATTTAAAACCGATTATTAATGGGATTGGGAATTATTATATTGAATCGCAGACAAGGGATGCCAGGCGGACAGATGTGATTGTAGATTATGCTGGCGAACAGTTTATTATCGAAATGAAAATATGGCATGGAGAGGAATACAACCGCCGCGGGGAGCAGCAGCTTTTTGGGTATCTTGACAGCTATCATGTAAATCGGGGATATCTGTTAAGCTTTAATTTCAACCAAAACAAAACGGTTGGCGTCCGAAAAATTCAAATCGGCGATAAAACGATTGTTGAGGCAGTCGTATAACCAATGATAAAACATAAGACATTAAGATAAGATAAGATTAGAAAGGAATAAAACGGGAAAAAATATGGATAAAATCAATCTGGGAACGATCGGCTCCGGCGTGATCGTACATGCATTTTTAGATAACGTAAAAATTACCGAAGGGATCAGCCTGGCCGCGGTCTATTCCAGAAGCAGAAAGACAGGGCAGGCGCTTGCCGATCAGTATGGCGCCGGGGAGGCATATACCGATCTGGACGCGTTTTTAAGCGATCCAAAGGTCAATACCGTCTATATCGCGACGCCGAACCTGCTGCACTATGAGCAGGTGAAAAAAGCGCTGCTTGCCGGAAAGCATGTGATCTGTGAAAAGCCGTTCTGCACAAAGGCAGCACAGGCGCGTGAGCTTGTGGCGCTTGCCAAGGAGCGCCGGCTCTTTTTGGTCGATGCGGTGCCGACGGCGTTTCTGCCGCACTTAGAAGTGTTAAAAAGCCAACTGCCAAAAATCGGCAGGGTAAAGCTTGTACAGGCAAATTACAGCCAGTATTCCAGCCGCTATGACCTGGTAAAAAAAGGAGAGATGCCGAACGTCTTTCATCCTGCGTTTGGCGGCGGCTGCTTGATGGACATTAATTTTTACAATGTTTATCTGAATGTTGTGCTGTTTGGAAAGCCGCTTGACGCGGTTTATTATCCGAACCTTTACAACGGCATGGCGGATACGTCAGGCATTCTGATTATGCAGTATGACGGGTTTGTCAGCGAATCTGTCGGAGCAAAGGATACCTGGGGCGTTAACTTTTTCCAGGTCGAAGGAGAGGAAGGCTACATTTATGTAAAAGGCGGGAGCAACGGGATTGCCGAGGTACAGGTCGTTACTAAGACGACGGACGAGACGTTTCAGTTGCAGGACAATCCAGACCGTCTGTTTTATGAAGTGCAGGGTATCACGCGGTTTATGCTGGATGATGACAGGGACGCGGTTTTTGCAAGGCTTTGCGTTATGCCGGATGTGATCGAAGTGCTAGAGGAGGCGCGAAAGAAAGCAGGGATCTTGTTCCCGGGCGATGAAGAGTCTGCTTATGCCGACGATTAAAGATATTGCAAAACGCGCCGGAGTCTCTCATGGGACGGTCTCAAACGTATTAAACCGCAGGGGCAATGTCAGTGCGGAAAAAATAAAGCTTGTGGAACAGGCTGCAAAAGAGCTTGGATACCAGATTAATTCACAGGCAAGCCAGCTAAGGAGCGGCACGTCTAAGCTTGTCTGCGTCATTGTGCCAAGAATTGATATGACAAAATACAGCGAGCTGTATGCCGGCATCGAGCAGGAGCTTGGGCAGCAGGAAATTACGCTGGAGCTTTTGTGCACCAACGGGCTGGAATATGTGGAGCAAAGGCTGTTAAGCAGGGCGCTTTCCAGAAATCCGACAGCGGTGATCCTAGTCAGCTCCCTGTTAAAAAACAAAGCGTCCGTACCGGAAGGGACGCGGATGATTATGCTGGACAGATATGTAAAGGGGTTTCCAAAGCATTCCGTGTTTGCGTCGTTTGACTATGCGAAGGCGGGCAGGGAAATCGCGGAAAAGTGTGTGCGCGACGGCAATAAAAACATTGCGGTACTGTGCGAGGATATCAGCTTTACAGGCGATAAAAGGTTTGCAGAGGCAGTTTCGGAAGTGTTTGAGAGCGAAGGATGCTACTTTGAGATATTCGCGGCGCCGGATTCTATGAAATTTAACCGGGCGTTTGATGTTTTGTATGCGGCGGATTCGTTTGACGCGGTGATTGCCATGTCCAACGAAGATGTCGACAGCCTGCATATGGCAAACCGCTACAATCCAGACGTCAGGCTGCCTGTTATTTATGCGGTTGTAAACAAGGAGTTCGGGTTAGTGGATGAAAACCGCTACGAGATGAACTACAAGCTGATGGGACACCGCATCGCAGCAGAAATATTAGAAAAAAAGAAGAAAAAATTGTAGAAGCAGGCAGCTTTCGTAGCCGTCCCCGTTATCTTGTAAAAAACGAAGAAACGCTGCGCCTGCTATCGGTGAAAAATGCGACAAGCAAAGCGATCCGAAGGCTTCTGCCGCTGTTTAAAAAGCAGTCCGGCATTGATGTCAAGGTGATCGAAGTGCCTTATGACGAGCTGCGCAGAATGGTGTCAAAGATGCAGGCAGGACAGGAAACGGTCTTTGACCTTGTGCGGATCGATATGGCATGGATGGAAAAAGACGGCGAGCGTATATACCAGGAGTTAGACATGGACAGCCAGCCGATGCGAAACGTTGTGCACAAGCTGATCCCTGGCATTTCCGAAGAGTATTCTGTGATTCACGGGGTGCAGTACGCGATCCCTTTGGATGCCTGCGTACAGATGCTGTTCTGCCGCAAAGACCTGTTTGAAAATGAGCTGATTAAGCGCGAGTTTTATGAAAAATACAAAAGGAAGCTGGAAGTGCCAAAAACGTTCGCAGAATATAACCAGGCGGCAAGCTTTTTTACCCAGAAATACAACCGCAGGTCGCCGACGGTATACGGGCATACGCTGACTTACGGAAGATCGTTTGTGGCAGCCTGTGAAGTGATGCTGCGCTATTATGAAAAAAATAAAAGTGTATTTGACCCAGGCGGCAGAGTGCGCGTAGATTCTGAGGAAATGAAGGAAGCGTTTTGCACCTGCCTGGAATCGTGCAAATATGCGACAAATGACACGCATTTATGGTGGCGGGAAACGGCAAATATGTTTTCGGACGGCATGACGGCGATGAACATTACTTTTTCCAACTATGCCTCGGATATGGTGCACTCGGTAAACGCAAAAGCGGCAGGCAAAATTATTTTTTCCCAGGTGCCCGGAGGACAGCCTTTGTTAGGCGGCGGGAGCATCGGCATTACAAAAAGCTCGCCCAAAACAGCCGAGTGCGGTAAATTTTTTGAATGGCTGTATGCTGACGAGACGGCGGAGATGGTCACTTATCTGGGCGGATTTATCCCAAACCGCAATATGATAAAAAACGCGGAAGTGCTAGAGCTGTATCCTTGGATTGAAGATATTGGGAACATGCTTGAAACAGGAAAACGCAGAAACAGGGAAGCGGCAAATGCCAGGTTTGACGAATTTGCGTTTGAGGATATTATCGGGTCGGCGTTTATGAACGTGATTTTTGAGGCTGCGGAGGTAGAAGCGGCGCTTAAGGATGCGCAGAAGGTTTGCGATGATATGTTTAATTGAAAAAACGGATTACCTTTCTAAAAAACAGGTAATCCGTTTTTTGTGTGTAACGGTCATCATATGTTTTTCATTTCATTTACTAAATTAACAATATATGGAACGTTCCATTTTAATTAAAATCAAAAAACTAGCACTAATGCATAAAAGTTAACCGCATTATTTAACTAATCTATACAAAATTTGTAAAAGTAAAGAATATTTTATTGACACGTTCCAATATCTGCGTTAAGCTAAAAGGGCATTAAAATAAAACAAAAGAAAGCGAGGAGAAGCATGTACAGCAAAAACAAAGAGCTGCGAGATGCTGCCCACAGGAAAAAGGTGCTTGTGGCAGCTCACAGGGGGACGTGCGGCGGAAGTGTCGTGCAAAATACGGTTTTATCGTACCAAAATGCGCTTTTGCATGGTGCAGATATGATCGAGGTGGACGTGTCCATGACGATTGACGGGGTGTTTTTTGCGTTTCATAACGGGGAAGAGCCGGTGGAGCTTGGCATTAAACGGGATATCCGTGAGATGACAGCGGCGGAAGTGGAGTCCAAAAAAACGTTAAATTCCCTTCGTGAATATGTAGGGCAGAAGGTGGAACGGTTAGATATGGTGCTGGAACGGTTTCGCGGAAAATGTTTTATTAACATCGACCGCTCCTGGTTTTACTGGGATAAGATCATTCCGTTTTTAAAGGCAAAGGAGATGGATGCACAGATTCTTTTAAAATCGGGCGTGCATGAACGGCTGCTGTCGGAGCTTGCCCAAAGCGGGACAGGCTTGATGTATATGCCGATTGTAAAAACAATGGAAGAATGGGAGACCGTCAAAAAATACGATATTAATGTGGCGGCTGCCGAGCTTATCTTTTCAGATTTAAACGGGCGGTTTACAGATCCTGCGTTTTTAAAGGAGCTGCTTGGCGAAGGCATTTTGCCGTGGGTCAATGTGATCCGGCTGAATGACGAGACGATATTGTCCGGCGGGCTGGATGACAACCTGGCGATTGGGGAAGGATTTGAAAAAAGCTGGGGCAGGCTGATCGATCTGGGCTATAAGGTCTTGCAGACCGACTGGCCGGCGCTTTTAAGAAATTATGTGGATGAAAAAGTACACAGCGAACAACAATAAAAGAAAACGATCACAAAATCAGGAGGAAAGTATTATGAAAGCAAAGAAAATATTGGCATTCGGGCTTATTGCAGTGATGACAGTTACGTTGTCTGCGTGCGGAGGCAGCAGCAACAATCAAACAGATCACACAGACAGCGGCAGTACGCAGGATCGTGCGTCAGACGGCGGTGACGCGCAGGATACCGGCAGCGGCGGAGGTTCTCTAGTGATCTATACCAATTCCGGCTCTGACGGCAGGGATGCGTGGTTGAAAAATTATGCAAAAGAAAACGGATTCGATGTAGAGGTTGTACAGATTCAGGGCGGCGACCTTGGCAACCGGATTGTTTCAGAGAAAAATAACGTCCAGGCGGATCTGGTGTTTGGCTTAAATAACGTGGAATATGAAAAATTAAAGGCAGAGGATACGCTAGAGCAGTGGGAGCCGGCATGGAAGGACGAAGTAGATTTGTCGCTCGGCGACGCGGACGGCTATTATTATCCGTTAGTCATCCAGCCGCTTGTAAACATCATGAATGCAGACTTAGACGAGTATCCAAAGGATTATACAGACCTTACCGATGAAAAATGGAAAGATAAATATACGATCTTAAACTTTGGCGGCGGCACCGGAAAGACCATACTGGCAAGCCTTTTGGTGCGCTATCAGGACCCGGACGGGGAAGCCGGCATCTCTGAGGAAGGCTGGGAATTTGTAAAAAACTGGGTACAAAACGGACATATGGAAACCGAAGGCGAGGATTATGTCGGAGGGGTAATAGACGGCAGCCATCCGATCTGTGAGATGTGGGGAAGCGGCGTTTTGCAGAACGAACAGCAAAGAGATTACAAGTTTGAGATTATGTCCCCGGAAATCGGCGTGCCGTATGTTACGGAGCAGATCGCGGTTTTAAAGGGCACGGACAGTAAAGACCGCGCGGTTGAATTTGCTAACTGGTTCGGCTCCGCCGAGACGCAGACAGCATGGATGGAGCAGTTTGGCACGGTGCCTTGCCAGAAGGCGGCGTTTGAAAAAGCGGCGGACAATGTAAAGGAATTTGTCGGAAAAGTGCACCAGCAGGACATTGACTGGGAATTTGTAGCGCAAAACTTAGACCAGTGGGTGGAAAAGGTGGAACTGGAGTTTATGTAAACACATTCCAATCGGAACATACAAGAGGTAGCGCATATGATTAATTTTAAAAATATAGAGATCAAGTATGGTGATTTTACAGCAATAGAAAATCTGAACCTGACGATTGCAGACGGAGAGTTTTTTACATTTTTGGGGCCTTCTGGATGTGGAAAGACGACAACGCTGCGTGCGCTCGTAGGATTTTTAAATCCGACTGGCGGAGAGATTTTGGTAGACGGGAAAAATATATTGGAAGTGCCTGTGGAAAAAAGAGGGATCGGGATGGTGTTTCAAAGCTACGCGCTGTTTCCGACGATGACCGTCTATGAAAACCTTGCCTTTGGGTTAAAAGTAAAAAAGATGTCCAAAAGCGAGATCGACCAAAAGGTAAAAAACGTAGCAAAGGTAATTGAGATCAAGGATTCGCAGCTCGTACGCAATGTCTCAGAGCTGTCCGGCGGCCAGCAGCAAAGAGTCGCGCTTGCCAGGGCAATCGTATTGGAGCCAAAGATCCTGTGTCTGGATGAGCCGCTTTCCAATCTGGATGCAAAGCTGCGCATCGGCTTGCGCGGAGAGCTGAAAAAGCTGCAAAAAAATCTGGGGATTACGACGCTGTATGTCACGCATGACCAGGAAGAAGCGCTGATGCTCTCAGATAAGATCGCGGTATTTAACAACGGCTACGTAGAGCAGGTCGGAACGCCGCAGGAGATCTATAACCGCTCCGGCTCGGAATTTGTCTGTGATTTTATCGGTGATATTAATAAGCTGGGCAAAGAGGTGATCGGAGAGATCAACAGACAGGCAAACGGCAGGCTGGATACGGCAAAGCACGCATATATCCGGCTGGAGCTGATACATTTTGCGCCAGGGGAGGGCAGGGTTTCGCTTAAAGGCGAGATTATGGACTATGACTATAACGGCTTAATTACAAAATACCGTGTCAGGGTCGGCAAAGAAGTGCTGCGGGTGATCCAGTTGAATGATGCAGGGGCGTCTTTTCAGCACGGGCAGCAGATCCAGCTTTACCTGAACCCGAAAGATATTATGCAGTTTTAGAAGATGACAAGGAGGGTGGATTATGAAGGAACAACAAAAAATAAACATACCTGGCATCATCTTAAAAGTAGTGATTGCATGGATGATCCTTGCATTTATTGTATATCCTGCGGTATACTTATTAGGAAATGTATTTTATCATGACGGGCAGGTGTCCACGGAAGTATTCGGCAAAGTCTTTTCCTCTAGGCGTGCAATGCAAAGCCTTTGGAACAGCTTCGTCCTTGCGGTTACGCTTGTGGTTACCGTTAATATCGTAGGAACGCTGTGCGTGCTGTTTACAGAATATTGGGAGATCCGGGGCGCGAAGGTTTTAAAGCTTGCCTATATGAGCTCGCTCGTGTACGGCGGCGTCGTGCTTGTATCCGGGTACAAATATGTGTACGGCGAGAAAGGGCTGCTTACAAAGCTCCTGTTGCAGGTGTTCCCGCAGATGAATCCGTCCTGGTTTATAGGATACGGCGCGGTCGTCTTTGTTATGACATTTGCCTGTACGCAAAACCATATGATGTTTTTGAAAAACGCAATTCACAGCCTGGACTACCATACGATCGAAGCGGCAAAAAATATGGGCTCGTCCGGCGGGGAGATTTTATTTAAGATCGTAATGCCGGTATTAAAGCCTACGTTTTTTGCCATTACGATCCTGACATTTTTAACCGGGCTTGGCGCTATGGCGGCGCCGGTCATTATCGGCGGGGAGAACTTTCAGACGATCAACCCGATGATTATTACGTTTTCCAGGTCTACGTATTCGAGGGAAGTAGCGGCGTTTTTAGCGATTATCCTCGGTGTGGCGACGATTCTGCTGCTGAGTGTATTCAGCAGGATTGAAAAAGGCGGCAACTATATTTCTGTATCCAAGACAAAGGCAAAGCTGACAAAGCAAAAGATCCAAAATCCGCTGCTGAACGTGCTGGCACATGTCACAGCTTATGTGATGTTTGCGATTTATACGGTGCCGATTGTACTGGTCGTACTGTACTCGTTCTGTGATTCCTTGACGATCAAGACAGGGGAGCTGACCGCAGCTTCTTTTACTTTGGACAATTATAAAAAACTGTTTACTTCTGCGGAAGCGATTGAACCGTATATTGTAAGTATTGTCTATTCCGTTTTAGCAGCAGTGCTTGCGGCGGCTGTCTCGATTATCTGTGTCCGTTTTGTGCAGAAGTCGAAAAACAAGCTGACGGTGCTGTTTGAGTACGGCGCGCTGATTCCCTGGCTTTTACCAAGCACATTAATTGCGCTGGGGCTTACCGTGGCATACGGGGATAAAAATCCGCTGATCTTTAATAAAGTGCTCGTGGGAACGACGGTGATATTGCTGATTGGCTATACTGTGATCAAGCTGCCGTTTTCCTACCGGATGATTAAGGCAGCTTTTTTCTCGCTGGACGGTGATTTAGAAGAAGCGGCAAAGTGCATGGGCGCGGGCGCGTTTACAACGATGCGCAAGGTGATCCTTCCGGTCATCTTCCCGATGGTAATGTCGGTCGTGATCTTAAACTTTAACGGGCTTTTGTCAGATTATGATATGTCCGTATTCTTGTATCATCCGCTGCTACAGCCGCTTGGCATCGTAATTAAGGCAGCGTCCGATGAGTCCGCGTCCGTGGATGCCAGGGCAATGAGCTTTGTCTATACGGTTGTGCTGATGATCTTATCATCTATTGCACTGTATTTCGGACAGGGCAGCGGTATGGATAAGATTCGAAAAATCAGGCAGAAACGGCTGGAACGACGGGTCATAAAAAATTAATTTATAGAACAGGAAACGAAGAAACAAAAAGAAAGGGGGATTCGTATGGGACAGTGGTTTTTGAATTTGGTCAGTGAGGCAGAACAGATGCATTTGTTTTCCAGTATCCTGCGGCTCTCCCTTTCGATTTTGTGCGGGGGAATCCTTGGCATTGAGCGCGGCAAGGCAAACCGTTCGGCTGGAATGCGCACGTATTCGCTCGTATGCATGAGCGCGGCGCTTGTAATGCTGACAGGGGAATATATGTACGAAGCGTTCGGCACAGGAGATCCCGCCAGGCTGGGCGCGCAGGTTGTCAGCGGCATCGGTTTTCTAGGGGCAGGCAGTATTATTATTGAAGGAAATACAAAAATCAGAGGACTGACAACAGCGGCAGGCTTGTGGTCTGCCGCATGTATCGGACTGGCGATTGGGATCGGGTTTTATGTCGGCGGCATCCTGGCGACGGGGGCGGTGTATATCGTCGTAACCAAGTTCCGCGGCATATCCGATCACTTTACGCACAATGATATGTGGATGCGTGTCTATATTGAATTTCATGAAGTGGCAAACATTCAGGAGATCCGCTCTGCCGCGCAGGCATTTGGGCTAAAGGTTGGAAATGTCATCTTAAACGAGCCAAAAGACGGCAGTGTGTACAATGCGGTTATCTCCTTAAGACTCCCGGAAGACCGCAGCAGTGCGCAGGCCGTGTATTATTTGGAAAAGATGCCGGGGGTCTATACGGTAAAGCAGATTTATTAAATGACAATGTTTTTGCTAGAGCGAACAAATTTGGATTGCTTTGGTAAATTTTTACAGGAAGGGACGCCAGGAGAGAGGATGTGCCTCCCCTGGCTGCTTTTCGTAAATGCTGCGAAACAAGCTCAATATGGTTTGTTCGCTCTGGTTGCCTTGCAGAATGCCAAGGGCTTCTAAGTATTCTTCCAAAGCCACAGGAAAGCCCTGCCAATCTCCTTTCACGGCTGTCTTTCGCAGGTGTTACAATAGAAAATACCGCACACAATGCACAACATATCTGCTTGCCAACATCCTGCTTTTTATTGGACAGAAAATTAGAACTTGGAACAGACAGCCGGAGGAAGGGGTGCGGGGCTTGCTTTCTGAGACGTTGGAAAAATGTTAGGGGCCCTTGGCGTCCTGCCAGATAATCAGGGGCGCAGCCAAGCGGCACCTTTAGCTGCCAACAGGCAGCGAACTAGGTGCCGCGACCGGACACAGCCACAGCGTAGCAGCAGGATGCTTAGGGCTCCTTACATTTTGGAAAAGGAACAGAAAGCAAGCCCCGCACCCCTTCCTCCAGCGTCCCCAAAAAAAACCTACCCCTGATAATTACGATAAAACCAATACATCCCAATCAAACAGCAACCTCCCGCCGCGCACGCAATGCCAAGATGCATCAAAAGCTGTCTGACGCTCAGCGCAAACCCCCAGTTTACAGGCAGGTAAAACGGCATCGAAGTCATAATATGCGAAAAAGCGTTTAAAATACTCCTGTTTAAAAACGGCACCAGCATTTTGGATAAGACGTTCATCCATGCATAAGGAATGCAAAAAACGATAAGCGATACGATCACAGAAAGAAAGGCATTCTGGCACAAGGCGGAGATCAGAAGCGTTGTGCTTGTAAGCAGCGCCAGCCCCGCAAGTCCCAGGGCAAAGGAAAACAGGAAAAACCCAAGGATTGTTGCCGGATAATACCCGATCTGCGTGACGCCGATAAAAACAGGAGAGGCGTCAAGCCCCTGCGTGCCGTACACAATGTAGTAGAGCAGCCATAAATAGACGCTAAACAGGCTGTATACAATCGTGACAAGAAAAAGCGCCGCGGCTGCTTTTAACCAGATGCCGCTTTGCCTGCCTCTTTTTGTGGATAACAGGATATTAGCCGTTTTCAGCGAATATTCTTCCGAAAATACCGGAGACAGCCCGATTATAAACAGGACGAACATCGCCATTACCGTTATAAAGGAATGTGTTTCTTTCAGGTCGTTCCATCCATAAGTGTAGTCAAACACAAACGAATCGTTTAAAAGCGGTGCGATATTGGATTCCCAATATTCTTTCTGAAACTGCACCTGATCCGAGAAAGGCACGTTCAACTGGTTATAATTGGTAGTGCGTATTGTCAGGTAGTTGTTGCAGAAATTACCGATATAGGCATCTTTTTGCGGATCATAGTAATAAAATCCAAAATCTTCCAATATGCTTTGTGCCGTCTGTTTTGTAAAAATGCCGGCATAGCCTGCGGTAAGCTGCTGGTCGAGGTTAATTGCCTGCTGTCCGCGATAAATCTGTCCGTCAATCGTTACGGTATAGCTGCCGCGTTCCGCAAACAGCCGCCACCCGATAAATAGTGCCAGCAAAAACAGCCCAAACCAGACGATTTTGCGGGATGCCATTTTATACAATTCGTCTTTCAAGATCGTTCGCATATTCCGATACCTCCTCAAAATAATATAAGTACACATCTTCTAGCCCTGGTTCGGCGGCGACAGCGCCTTTAAACGGACAGGAGTGTGAAATCAGCCGAAGATGCACCTTGCCGTCCGTATGCTTTAGGCTGCTGACAGGGCAGGATGCCTGGATGCGTTCCGCCACTTTTGACGTGGCAAGGCATTCCCATACGTGGCCGCGGATGCTTTCGGTAATCGCCTGTGCCGTGCCGTGCTTGATAATCTGTCCATGCTTAATCAGCAGGATTTCGTCAGCAATATATTCGATATCAGATACAATATGTGTGGATAAGATCACAATTCGGTCTTTGGACAGCGCGCTGATCATATTTCGGAAGCGAATGCGTTCCTTTGGGTCTAAGCCCGCGGTCGGCTCGTCCAGAATTAAAATCTCAGGGTCGTTCAAAAGCGCCTGCGCAATGCCAAGCCGCCGCAGCATTCCGCCGGAAAAGGTGCGGATTTTCTGTTTCCCGGTATCGGAAAGCCCGACGAGCTCCAGCATTTCCTGCACTTTGTTTTTTGCCAGGTCTTTGGGAAGCGCCTTTTGCGCCGCTAAATATTCCAAATACCGCCTGGCACTAAAGCTTGGATAGTAGCCAAAATCCTGCGGCAGATATCCGAGTATCCTGCGGTATTCGCCGTCAAGCTGCCCGATTTCCATTCCATTGTAGCTGATCTCGCCGGCAGTTGGTTTTAAGATGCCGCACAGCATACGCAGCAGGGTGGTTTTTCCGGCTCCGTTTGCGCCGAGAAATCCGTATACGCCGGTTTTCATCCTGATCGATACGTTGTCTACAGCGATTTTTTGTTTAAATTGTTTCGTAACTCTGTCTAAAAAAAGTTCAGGCATAACAACACTCCTTTACAATAAAATGCGGCAAAGCCGGTCGCCGGTCTTCATATGATAAAAAATCCAGCAGATTTCCAGTATGAGCAGCACGCATCCAGCGACCGATAAGCGTACCCATACCAGCCGGTATGCAGGCAGGTAAGCATCCCTCCAAAATACCGGAAACAAGGCGCACAAGGCGCTGACCAGTACACAAGAAAGCTGGCGGAAGGAGGATGCCATACTGCGTGCGTGAGCCAGCATGTGCAGGCAAAAGATCTCAGACCATAAAAACGGCACAAGCAGGTACAGCAGGCAGACAAAAATGCCGGTTTCCAGGCGGCTTTCCAGGCACCCGCTCAAAAATCCGAGCAAGAACAAGTCAAACAGCCCCGCTTCGAGCATTCGGATGCAGACGACCTGCTTTAAGTCAAAGTACAGCGTCATTTCGAGCTCTGCCATATGCCAGGAAAAAAGCTGTACAATGCTGCTTAAGCAGATATTTCCTGCAAATACGATAAATACAGAACAAACAGAAAGCGAAACGGTATGGTCAGCTCCTTTTCTGCCAGTCCATAAAACCAAAAGAAACACACAAAGCAGAATTGCGCCCTGCGTCGCCCAGTGCTGCCAGGTATGAAACCGCATTTGGCAAAAGATCTGTTCCAAAAAGGCAGGGCGTTTTTGAATGTGCTTTTGTGCGACTGCCTGGCGTACCGCAAGCAGGCTTTCTGCTTTTTTGCCCGCATCCGGTAAAAACCGCCAGGACGCGTCTTGGAATACTGTTTGCTGTTTGTGTTTCCTACAATCCATAAAAATCCTCCTTATATAATATTTTTTGAAGCTTTAAAATCCCCTGGTTGACCCTGGATTTTACCGCGGCGCAGCTTGCGCCTGTCATTCGCGCGATTTCCCGGTTTTTATAGCCGTAAAAATGATGCAGCAGTACCGCTTCTCTTTGGAGGGGCGGCAGCGTGCGCAGTGCTTCGCAAAGAAGCAGGCTGCTTTCGCGGGATGTTTTGTCTGAAACAGAAGCTTCTTCGAATATAGTTTCGGCAGCGTGGTCTTGCTCCTGCGCTTTTAAGCGGCTATAATTTCTGCACAAGTTCATCGCGATGGTCAAAAGATAGCCTTTTAGATTTTTGTATTTATAATTTTCCACATAGCGGATAAAGCGCAGAAACGTCTCCTGTGCCAGATCGTATGCGTCATCCCGGCTTCCAGTCTGGTAACAGCAAAAATAATAAATATCATCATAATATTTTTCGGCAATCTCATTTAAGTATTCTTTTTGTCCGTGCTGAATGCGAAGGACAAGCTCACGGTCTTCCAAAACAGGTTCTCCTTTCTGGGCAGATGCCCGTTTCTGTATGGTGCAGACGTCTTACACTTAATATAACCGAATAGAGGATAAAAACGATTTAAACAATCGATAAAAAGTTAGAAAAAAATTTTGAAAAAATTTGCAAAAAGTTGTTGACAAATGGAAAAAAAGAATGTATTATATCTCTTGCGTCGCGGTTGAGGGGCGCAAAGCTACAGGGGCTTATAGCTCAGCCGGTTAGAGCGCACGCCTGATAAGCGTGAGGTCGGTGGTTCGAGTCCACTTAAGCCCATCTGCAAAACAGAAAAAGTTTGTGCAGACAGATGCATAAGAATTTTGCGTACTGGATACAATAACAGCGGCAAAAAGAAAATGCAAAAAATAAAAAAAGCTGTTGACAAAAAACAGCAAAAGTGATAATATGTAGCAGTTGCAAAAAGTCAGCACAACAAACTTTGAAAAATAAAAAAGTAAAAAAAGTAGTTGACAAAAATTGCAAAGAATGGTAAGATATAAAAGTTCGAGTCAGCAAATGAGATTACAAAAGGAAGTAAAAGTTTTGAAATAAAAAACTTTGAAAAAAATAAAAAAAGTTGTTGACAAACAAAAAAAGAACTGCTATAATAACAAAGCTTTCAGCAAGCACTACAGACAAGCAATACAATATTTTGAACATTGATAACTGAACAGTGAAATAACCTTGAAAGATTCAGAAAAGAATTTGAGTAAAAACTTCTTTAAAAACAGTGAAGAATCGGTTAAATTAGCCAAGCTTGATTTTTGACCGGGCAAACATTTTAACATGAGAGTTTGATCCTGGCTCAGGATGAACGCTGGCGGCGTGCTTAACACATGCAAGTCGAACGAAGCGGTTACAGGGATTCCCTTCGGGGAGGAACGGTAATTGTCTGAGTGGCGGACGGGTGAGTAACGCGTGGGCAACCTGCCCCATACCGGGGGATAACAGCCGGAAACGGCTGCTAATACCGCATACGCCCAGGAGGCTGCA
>CAJTCR010000048.1 GCA_910574915.1 Eubacteriaceae bacterium | reverse complement strand
CAAAGAGTTTTGAGACATCCTCAAATTTTTTGCCGAATTTAGAGACCATCGTATCATCAATGCAAAGAAAAACAGGCTGCAGCCGGAGTTTTTCCGGTATAAGTTTCAGCGCTATGCCAGCAGTGGTATTCATAAATTTGGAATAATCAGCTTTTGCATAGGAACATGCATAGTAGAATGCATTGAGGGATTTCTCCGTAATCCCTGCTAAAAAATGCCTGTATAAAGAACGGATAGAATCTGCTGACTCCATAGCCAGTATGGATAATACCAGCAGGAACAGGGTTTCAATCGTAGGCATGGACAGGTTTTAAAATAAATATAAAAATAGTGATACAGTCTACCAATTAAATTGTTTTTGTTGTATAATAAGTCTAACGTACAAGGTCACTCTCTTTCGTATTTTTTAGTGTGCAAACTTATTATACATTAGAAAGTGCCCTGTGCGTTATTTTATTTGCCAAAAACTTGTAAAGTCGTGTAATGATAGGATTAATGACCGAGCAGTCAAAACCCTTATCGCGAAGGAAGCACAGGAGTGGGATGTGGTAGATCCCGGTGGACTCAAGGAAGCAGCGGCTTTTAAGAGAATACGCCTCTTGTGCTTCCTTTATTTTTGCGACGGCAAGTTCCCGGGACTGGGGATCGGAATGAACGATCTTAAAAGGTTTCCCGGCAAGGGTGCCGTTTGGGAGCATGATGGACATCCATGTGAAGTCTGCCCCGACATCAAGCCCGACTGAGAGATAGGGGATGCTTTCCAGCATCTTAAGTACTTTTTGGTATTGCATGGTTTTATCCTTTCTGGCAGGTATCCATTTCCAGAAGGCGGATACACAACCTAGCGGCTTATACAGGTATAGCCTGGGGCTTCCCAACCAGCCAAAACATAAATGACCACCGAATGGACTGACAGACTTAATTGGAGGTTTCACCAGCCGGAAGGCCGGTTCCCAAGGAGGCGTCGTCAATGATCCTGCCTCAGTGATTATACCTCTATATNTTGTCTGGTGCATTAAGGAAACCTCAGACATGGTAAAAATTTTTATCAATAACCTCTGATGGAAGGGGAACCCTCCTTCAGCTATTCATCAGATATGACTTTGTAACTTATTAACTTTATAGCTCTTGTGGCTATATCATTATTATACTAGGAGGTGATATCTATTATGATGGCTTTGTTTGATGAAGAGAAGATCATGCGTACCCATATAGCAAGCGAAAAGAAAGCCGCTTCAAAAGAGACTGCACGGAAAGCCGCAGAACGGATGTTAAGGTTGGGGAAATTGTCGGCAGAAGAAATTGCAGGCTGTTTTACGGAGTTGTCTGTGGAGGACATTCAGGAAATTGAAAAAGGACTGCTTCAAACGGTATAATAATTTGAAAGTAAGCAAACACACAAGAAAAAAATTGGAATCCCCGGCTGCAAATGGATATAGCCGGGGTTATTCATATGGAGGGCAAAGTGAAAGAATCAGAACTGATAGGAAAAGTACATTCTGCTGTCTATCAGCAGTGCCAGCAAAGGGGATATGCTGCTCCTGCGGATGTGCTGGTTGATATAGGTGCCCTGCCTAAGCAGAAGTATGAGGACTGGAGATTCGGGAAAGTACGGTATCTGGAAGCGGTGTGTACGTGTAATTTAAAGAAGCTCTCCTTTATTATGAAACAGATTCGCTCCTATGCAAAGAAATCGAGTTTGAAACCATCTTTCTGCTATTATAAGCGGTGGGGCGTGAAGAAAAGGCATGGCCATGAGCCGGTAATCCCCCTGCGGTTCAGCAAAAGCGGAAATCCGGAGATTGAAAAAGCATATGCGACACACTATGTGGATTTAGGGCGGACAGAGCAGTTGAAGAAAGAAAAAATGGGGAAAGCGGCAGATGCAAACCAGGTTGAAATACCGGATAAGCTACAAGATATGCCGGTAAATATTTCTGATAGCAGAAGTGGGGCATAAAATGGGGAGAGAGATAGGAAAAGAATTCCCTTGCGCTTTTTGCAAGCCTGATTGCATACGGCCAGGTACAGGTAGAAAATTACAGGTATGACTATGACGATAATATCCAGGAGGATGAAGAAGCTGAACGGATTTACCGGGAGCTTGCCTCACAGACAAGATGGCGTGTGGGGCAGGGAACCCAGATAGAACCGATACGGATGAATGCTTTGAAGCAGCTTGTGTCCCTTGGTACGCCGACGTACGAAGGACAGGTTTATTATGCAGATACAGGCTCCATCCTGATATGCGGGGAAATCCTGCCCTATGAGATTTTCCAGTTGTTTACGGATATAAATCCTATTACTGCACATAAAAATCCATTTAGTGTGTGCAAAACTGTATCCCAATATGGGAAACGCATATAAAAAGAACGGATTTCACCTAATATTTTGGCCGAAAAAATAAAAATGAGGACAATGATTTCCAGTGGAGACGGAAATTCCACTTTTAAAGTCGCTTGAATTACACTTGGTATTATCATTAAGATAAGAGTTAAAATACATAAGAATGCATTTTCATAATTCTGGTGGAATATTTGGAGAATTAAGATCCCAAGAACAAGTAAGCGCAGTCCCAAACAAACGAAAAATGTATTTTTATGTTCTGTCAGATCTGCAATGACAGCCTGATAGAATTTTCGTATTTTACTTTTCATATATATTCTCTATTTTCATTTCCTTTTCTTTGTATGCAGCAAAATAATAAAATATAGTGTCAGGATGATATAGAGAGTGATTATGCTGTGCATATCATCAGAACCCATTTTGATATATAGAAAAGGAAAGAGTATTAAAACCAAGATCCAGATAATACCAAAAAATATATTTATCATGGAATCCTCCTATCTATGCGGGTATGACTGTTAAGACGGCATGGCTCATTTCATATGTGTCTGCCTTTAAATATGCTCTATTTTATGTAATTTACTGTAAGGATAGATAGTCCAAGGATGGCAAGCACGATGCCAGTTGCACGGTTTAAAGCTGCGGCGCTTGCTTTGTTTGCAAATTTTGCGGCAATCCTGGCCCATAGCAGGGTGGATGCGACACAAAAAAACAGACATCTCATATCCGGCATCCCGCCAATGGCAAAATGGCTGGCAGCGCCTGTGAAGGCCGTGAAAGCCATAATAAATACACTTGTTCCAACGGCTGTCTTTAATTCGTAGCCTAATACACTGGTTAAAAGCAGGAGCATCATCATTCCGCCGCCTGCGCCGATAAATCCGCAGATAAACCCAACGATGGCGCCGCTTAGGACTGACTGGACAATACGTTTCCGGCTGTCAACGGCCTTCATAGATTCTTTTGTTGTCATAACAGGCCTTATGATAAACTTGATTCCGAGCAGTAATGTCATAAACACAGAAAAACTACCCATTGTAGTATTGGGAACCAGGCTTGCGGCGAAGCTCCCAACTAATGTAAATATTAAAACGGCAGCCATCATAACAATTCCATTTCTGATGTCAAGGTTTTTATTCTTCCCATAGGTGTATGCACTGACGGCGCTTGCCAAGACATCACTTGCCAATGCAATGCCTACAGCTTCATATGCAGGCAGTCCCAAAAAAGTGATCAGCATCGGGCTGATGACAGCGGCTGCGCTCATGCCTGCAAAGCCGGTTCCAAGCCCGGCTCCTATACCAGCAATAAAACAAATAAAAAATTGAAACATGGTTTTATATCCTCCTTGTAAAAGTATTAGTTTTCATTAGATAAAGGGTAAATTTTTGTGCCTAACACAGAATGAATAAACTGGATAGAAAGGGTTTCCATCTGTGAGGCGGGAAGCGCCATATCCTTTTTTATCCATTGGAGCAGGAGGTTTACAGTCCCGCCCAGAATAAAATCAAAATACATATCACATATTTCAGTCGTAAGTTCCGGTATGTTTGAAGGCATGGTTTCAATCAGCTGCGGGCGGAAAGACGAGATGATTTCACGTAAAAACCGTGTTTCCGTTGGATTTTTGGTCAGCATACGTGTAAAATCTTTATTTTCTATAATAATGGCTAGAATGTTGGAGAGCAGTTTCTGTACGGAAAAGTTTTCCAGACAGTTTTTGCGTATGGTTTCGCAGGTTTCTTCTGCGACGGATAGTTCTATTTTAGCGAATAAGTCCTGTACGTCCTCGTAATATTTGTAAAATGTCCCCCTGTTTACATCCGCTAGCATACAAACATCGGTTACTGTAATGTGTTTCAGTTCTTTAGATTCCAATAAATCAAAAAGCGCTGTCCGGATTGCCTGCAGGCTGTATTTTGTCCGCCTGTCCAAATGTGAATTTTTCATAAAATCTTCTTTTTCTATACAGTTTTCATATGAAATGTTTAGAAACAGTCATATGTACTGCATTTTGATGATTGATTTTCTATTTGTGGGTATTATAATATACAATGTCATAAAAATCAACAGATGTTTAAAAAAAAACAAATGAATATCATGTGGAAAGGAGAGAATTTCAGATGAAAAAAATAGCGGACTTTATCGTTGACAAAAGAAAATATGTTATGATTTTGTATCTGATCATTCTGGTGCTAAGCGTCGTGGGGATGCTGCATGTAAATGTCAATTACGACATGTCTAAGTATCTCCCCAGGCAGAATAAACGCATGAACGGATACTCTCTAATTGCCATCCAATTATTTGGTGAGTTCGTCAATGGAATCTAATAAATCATTGGTATATAATACTCTCAGGACAGCAAGAATAAGCGGAAGTTCTGTTTCGGGTTTTCTCCCTATCGTTTTCTGGACTCTTCTCATGCTTCGTCCATAATACGTTTTCATCAATTTTATAATAAACATGACGAACCGTCTGATCAGCCCCAGGTTATGGACTGCTTTCTTTTCTTTGGAACCCAGACTGTCTTCCCTGAATACAACATCGAGTGTCCAGTGCAGGTTGTTTTCTATGTTCCAGTGCCTCCGGACTGCTATCGCAAATAACTCTGCTATTGGTTTGATGCTGCACAGGTAATACCGTTCTTCTATATGGGACTCTTCTGTTTCCTTCATGGTTATGGTCTTTCTCTCATACCCGATGGACTGGAGTTTTTCCCATCTGCCGCGGTATTCAATCCACTGAATGTCATCTGTGATGAAATACTCCCTTATGGTTATGGCATAGGTGGATTCCTCTGTCTCGCTTTGGTATTGTCCTGATTTCTGACGTATGTTTTCCAGCAGATCCTTACAGGCAAAATAATTCCGAATTTCTTCATAAGCCTGTTTCTGGTTCCCTTTGAGAGCAAGGCAGTAATCTCCGTGTGCTTCCTGTACAATAACCCGTGCGGTTTCTTTCTGGGCATTCATGGCGTCCGCAGTAACGATGCACTTGCGGCAGTCAAGTCCTTTCATAACTGCCTGCATTTCGGGAATCTTATTCGTTTTCTCGTTAATTCTCGTGCATGACAGGCAGACGCCACATTCTGTGGACATTACATTAAATTCGTTCAGGTTACACAAACCTTCTGGAACTTTTGCGTGTTTCTTCGCGGTATGCCGGGTTTCCTTTCCGTCTGCCGCAATGACGCCGCGTACATAACAGTCCAGTTCTTCATTTTGATACAGATACTGGTCAAGGTGCTGCCCGGCCATTTCTATCATCTGAACCAGGATCTCTTTGAGAATTCCCTGCAGTTCATCTGGCCAGATGATGGCAAAGGCCCTCTGCATCGTGTCATGGGATGGGATTGCGTTCTTTAAGTCCAGATAGTTTCTTAAAGTTTCTCTTTCATCCATTGCAAAATCATAGATATCCTCCCATTCATCATTTCCGGCAAGCACACCAAAGAATACTATGCCCAGAATGTCCCTGAAGGCATGCCTCACTTTGCCCTGCTGTCTGCTGTCCGTCATCATATCGGCCTGCTGTGAATAAACATCCATGAAAATGCGGTCCAGCCCTTCGGTTTCCGCAAGGCGGATCTCCTCTATGAGCATATGAACTGTTTTTGATAAGTTTTCAAGTTTGGTATCTTTTTTTGCCATACTGTCCCCCACATACGCAAAATGCTGTTTGGAAACAGTGTATTATATATTAGTTCAAAAAGAAAGTACTCCTATCACTTATTGGCAAAATATAACAAAAAAACTCAAAATATGCATGGCTTTTTCATTCATGCGTTTAATCTGGTTTTTGCGCCAAAATTTAGAAGAAAAATTATATATGGACAGTTAAGGCAGGATATAGCAAATATACGGGCATTTGACAGTTAAATTGTAAAAAATCTCTACAGGCCGCACCAGGTCTGTATTTTTTTGTCAAATTTTTTTGCTGAAAAACAGGCGCCTACTGCCGGAACCCTTTTCGTGGAAGTTACATATGCAAGGACTTGCCTTTTGCCAAAAATATTTGTAAGGACATGGCGTACTGCCATATCATAGTCCCCGATTTTTTCATCAGACAGCGTAAAATCATCCTGGACAGAAAGCCTTTTCCCATGCGATGCGGGCCGGCCCCTTTTTTCCGTCCGCTGCGGCGGCAGGCCATAAATGACGGAACCAGACCTTGCATTTCCTATAAGGTCAAGGTTCTCATATTCGTCCACAATGGAAACAAGGTTCTTTTTTACATACCAGCCGTCACAAAGGATGATAACATTTTTCTTATTTCTGAATTCTGGCATCACCTGGCGGATCATAGATGCAGCCAGTTCCAGCTTGGATTCCTTTTTCTGCCACATATGGTATCCGAGCGGAACAGAAAGATAGTGGATTCTGCCTTTATTCCATACTGGCACGCAAAGCATTACGCATACAAAGCAGTGTCCGTTCAGATAGATTGAGTCATGATGCGCGGCATGGTCAAAAAGCTTTGAAATATCCTCGAATTTTTTTCCAAATTTCGAAACCATTGTGTCATCAATGCACAGAAACACGGGCTGTGATTGTAGTTTTTCCGGTATGAGATTCAGAGCCATGTCCGCAGTGGTAATCATAAATATGGAATAATCCGCCTTTGCATAGGAACATGCGTAATAAAATGCATTCAGGGATTTTTTGTAATCCCCGGTAAAAAATGCCTATAAAGTGACCGGATAGAAGCTGCCGACTCCATAGCAAGGATAGATAACACCAGCAGAAACAGGGTATCAATGGCCGGTGCAGAAAAAGTTTTAAAATAAATATAAAAATAACGGTAAAGTCTACCAATTAGGTTGTTTTCGTTGTATAATAAGTCTGACGTACAAGGCCACTCTCTTTCGTATAGTTTTGTGTGCAAACTTATTATACATGAGAAAGCGCCTTGTGCGTTATTTTTTTCAAAAAGTTGTAAAGTGGTGTATAATTTACTCCAATCATTATAGTTTTCTTCCACATATTCTTGCCCTTCAGAAAAAAACATCCCTCGCTCTAAAGAGCTCCGTCAACTCCGATTTATCAACCAATCTTATTAAAGATAACCGTTTGGTTTTTCATAGATATTTTTCCAACCTGATAGCCATATTTTGTAAGCTCCTTTTTGTATTTTAGAAAAGAGTGGTCTATCGGTATTCCAGAAATGTTCTGTATTTCTTCAAAAGTCAATTTAAAAGAATGACTTCCATTATTCTGTACATATTCCCATAAAGTGTTATATTTGCTCATTGTGTTTTAGCCTTTTAAATCCCGATTTCTCTTTATCTGTGCCCCCAATAAATGAGAATTTACAGATTCATTCCATCCACAACAGTTACAGGTTTTGCGGTCATTTCTACCCAGGCAGGAACAAAGCCGCTTTTAATAGCGTTTCTGACCGACCTGATATTAGACCAAGCTGTACAATAAAATGGCACTTTATGCCTGTTTAGTATTTCTTTTGCGAGTGCGCTTGTCAGTGCAGAGGCAATTCCTTGACGTCTGTATTTTGGAAGCACATCCACACCAATCTGCCACATATCTCTGCAGTCCGCGGAACAAGCGGCTAGTCCAATCAGTGTATTTCCATCGTATGCGCCGACTCCAAGAATGTCCAGATGTTTGCGGTCTTTGCATAGCGCATTGCTCCATTCTGGCAGATACAATTCCCTAAAATCCTCCTGCTTCAATATGTGTGTTTTATAAGCACAAGAAAGAACGGACATCCTGTTTATGTCTGGCAGATAGTATTCAGCCATAAAACATATTTTATGACTTTTCTCGATTAGGCGTTCGTTCAGCCAATGCATATTCGGTGTTTCAAAACAGTGATAAAATTCAAATTTCTTAACATACTCGGACACCACATCTAAGGTCTCATTTATTGAAGCTGTCACGATATTATTTCCATAGGAAACGAAATTGCAGGTAATCGGCTCTTTCAGATATTTGCGGGCGTTCTTTCCCAATTTTAAGGGGGAAATAACATTTTTATTTGCCTTAAAATCCTCCTCGCGGCATCCTATATCCTCTGCGGACTGCCTCATTGCAATTTCTATTATTTCACAATTCGTCATAAGTTTCTCTCCTTATTATTATTGATTCAGTAAATACCGGTTTTTTTCTCGCTGCTCGGTTCTCCGATAAATGGGAAGTTAACTTTCAAGCAGGTCTAAAAAAATAGTCCTGAATCTTTCCAATCAAAGGGTCAATGTTGTCGGTATTTATCAGTACACAGTAACCATTTTCACTTTGAACAGAAAAATTGATTCGGGATTCAAATGCGTAATTTCCACCGGAATGACCTAAATATGCTTCACCATGAATTACTTTTAAATAGCAGCCCAATCCTGTTTTGCAGGTTGTATTTTCCATGTCCAAAACATCATCGTGCTGTGGTTGTATCATCTCTTTCACAAATGCCGGAGGGATTAAATCTGATTTTCCCCGCAAAATATTTTGAAGATGAACACCAAATTTGGCAAGGTCTGCGGTAGTTGTCCATAAACCGGCGGCATGCTCCGGCATAAGATTAGATCCGTTTAAATCGGAATCAAAATCCGCAGAATAACCCTCGGTAATATTCTCTGTTACATCCTGTCTATATGTTCTGTCTGTCATATCAAGTGGGAGCAGAACAGTTTTCTCCATAAAATCAGCAAAGGGCTATGTCCATACTCGTCAAAGCCATGAATCCCGAATCCTGCTGTGTGGGATAAAATTTGCCGTACAGTTGCCTTTGCTGACAATCCGTTAGAATCCTGTAAGTGTATATCATCAAGGTACTTGCTTATACCATCATTTAGGGATATTTTATTTCCCGCAGCCAACTGCGGTACCGATAGGGTAAAGACCATCTTACTGATAGAAGCAGCTTGAAACCTTGTGTGGCATGTCACATTGTTTCACGATATAATTATGTCTATAATTTGATGATCACGAATGACCGCAGCACTAAGGGCAGTTGTATGATATTCCTTCAATTCCTCTTCAAATGTCATGTCCTTATAGCCTCCCCCTCAACTTTCGTTTGTTCTTTATATTCTAGCATATCTAAATGTCTTTTTCATTCGATATTTCAGTTCATTTACAAAAAAAATTAAAAAGTTTTCAAATCTGCTTGTATTTTGAAGTGGTATACTAAAACTGGACACGGAGGGGGTGGAAATTAGACAGGGTACATGGTAAATTTCATTTTCCAAATAATTTTTCAAGGGAAAAGAATGTTCCATTGAAGTAAAGGTAAAAGTAATCTATGACGGCAAAGGAAATGACATCATCAGCCAGTATGTGGCAGCAGTTTTTCATATTTCCTCAAACTGCCTCAAATACGCATAAACACAAGGTTTTCAGCAGATGTATATTTTTAAACTGTCTCATATTTTGATATAGTTTGATGGCAAAGTGTCGTAAAAATGTCGTAAACAAATTAAAGAGCCTGATACTATTTTTTTAGAAGATAACTTCTGATTTTCTTTTTTATTCGTTTCAAGAGCAAGCATATATTCTATACTCCTATCAATCCATATCATCCAATAATCATATCTTAAATAATCTAATGCATAGATTTATTCACTCAAGGTCAAAATGCCCTTGTATTCCCTCTGACATTCAATCTGTATTGAGATTACTTTAAGTATAGATTGAGAAGAGAAAACTATTAGGTTCACTTTTTTAGACAATATAATAATTCGTGATGATAAAATATCAAATAAGAGCAAATACAGAACAGAGCGCATAATAAAATATGAATTTTAAGCGCGTATATGCCACTAGAATCCATTTTAGTACACAGGCATAAATTATAGGGTAAACGGTGTAAAATGCAAATTTGGGCGTTCTGATGCGATTTAAGCTAAGGAATGGGATATAGATAAATATTGTGTGATGGGTGCAGCAGTCCTAAAGTCGTTATTAGCGTCTTTAAAAGGATATGGTAGCTAATCTAGGTGTTGCAAATTTGCAACTCCCCACATATGGGGAATAAACACAAATTATATTGCGAAGAGAATCTCATAATATAAAACCTTGTGCCAGACAGATATTTTCGGATGTCAATATCTTTGACGTCTTTATTCGTTTTTAATTTTAGATGTGACAATTAGTCATATCTGACCACCGCAGGTGTCAGTATTTAATACTTGTATATATTATTTATACTTGTAAGGAGCGTCAAAATTTGCACGTCCGAGTTGTCACAGCTTTTTACTGGCTTTTGTCATGATATAGAATGTCTGATACTTCACAATCAAGGATAAAGCAGAGGGTATCTAAAGTTTTTGTCGTGATTGATTCACCTTTTTTCATTCTGTATAAAGTGTTAGCTGAAATGCCTTCTTTAAAAATTAGATGGTATTCTGTGATGTTTTTCTTTAAAAGTGTTTCATAAAATGGTTTGTATGAAATCATATTTGTTCACCCAACATAAGATTATCATACTTAAACTATTGACTATACTTAATATTTTGAGTATAATGAAGAAATGTTGCAGTTATATACATAATAATCTTGTATGAGGGGGTGCATGAGTGAAGCCAAACAATAGAGATAAAAGCGATGCTGATGTAAAGTGGAAAGAGATTCTTGTTTTATGGCTGATTGTTATTGCGTGTTTCTGGCTGCTATGGTCATGTGCAGGAAACAAAAATGAAAAGTGTAAAGTATGTGATGGAACAGGATATTATGAGGAGAAAACGTGTGTGTTCTGTGATGGAACAGGGGAATCAGATATAAAGCCATATAAAGAAGTATATGGCGATTAGCAATAATACATTTGAAATGAACGTGTGATGATAAATAGCAAAGTCATTAAAAGAAAAGAATCAGTTAGAATGCAATAAAAGAGCAAGAGAAAAATATGCAAAGGAAAAGAAAACATCTATTGCTATTCGCTTTATGCATAATACAGAAGCGGATTTGTTGGAATATCTTAATTCAATGCCAAATAAAGCAGGATATATAAAGGCTCTGATTCGGGCAGATATAGAAAGGGAATGATTTAAAACAATTAGGAATGAAATAGTGTTTGTTTGAACAAAAGCATTTTACCTATATTATGTTAAGATGTTTTTCTTTATGCGCTTTATGTCAAACAGGGCGGTTTTCAGTTAAATAACAATCTGATTATACTTTTCGGCAATCAACTTTTCGGGAGATTTCAAAAATCCATTGAGGAACAGATGCACCCCACATAAGGCAATCCGAAAAGTGAAATCAAATAAATTATGTAATACGCCCCTCCTATTCTCTTTATTAATGATACTGCCTTTTGTGCTGCTGTCTGTGAACTGCTATAGAATGTAATAATGACATTTGCTATTCAGTCAGCAGTACAAACAAATAATATTCGTTCATACTTAGTGTGTCAAAAACGAACCTTTTTGCATGAAATAAAAAATATTGTTGTTGAGCGTCAAAAGATGTGCTATAATTTCAAAAGAGCAATCGTGTTACAGGGTGTGTTGACCTCATTCTAAAGAGAATGGGGGTGATGCTATGAGAAGTCCAAATGGTTTTGATTTTAAAGATTTAATGACCTTTGGGTTATTCATTTTAGCATTGCTTACATTCGTGTTTACGTTTTGTAAGTAATCATACATAGCAAAAGCCACCCTTGTACTTTGGTCGGTAATAGGGTGGCATTGCTAATCGTTATTAATCGGTCAACCCCTTGTGGGCGGTTGCTTTTTCCTTATGTTTATACTATAGCATATCTTAGATTTGATTGCAAGAGCTTTTTTTGGTGTTCGTATGTTGCGGTAACATATGGATTATCAACAAGACTATCAGAACCAACAAGGGCAATATTATCAACGACACGAAATTAAGAACAGCTTAAAAAATATATCAAGCCTTGACGCAATCACAGATTATGCCATTAGCGCATTAACAGAGAAAGCTTCATCATACTTTCATGAATACGAGAAGGCATTCACAAAAGAAATACGTAATTTCGGGGTTGCGCTCATTCAGGATTGCAAAAATGGAACGCTTTTAAAATTATCAGATGAAGCTATTGAAGAAAACGTAGAAAACAGAATAAGCGATGCTCTTGACGCTTAGCAGCTATAAAGACCGATATAACAAGAATATCAAAGAAATCATAGGGAATATGCTTGTTAGTGACGTAAAGCCTATGCATTGCCAAAATGTATTGAATGTCATGGATAATAATGGATATGTCGGTTCAAGTATGGCACGTACAAAAGCTACGCTGTCTGCAATGTTCTCTGATGCAGCCGAAAATGGCTTGATTGCTATGAATCCAGTAACAAAGTCTGTGAAATGTCCGAAGAAACCAGAGAAAAATACAAAAGTTTTGACACTTGATGAGCAGGAAAGATTTCTAACTGCTGCAAAAGAAAGTATAAATTTTAATCACTTCCTGTTTATATTGCAGACTGGCGTTAGGTCAAGTGAATTGCGGGGGTTAAAGTGGAATGACATAGATTTTGAGAACCGTATCATACATATCAGACGCAATGTAACAAATGATTCTAATAACAATAGATTCATTACAGGTGAACTAAAGACCAGTTCCGGGCAGAGGGATATTCCAATGACTAAGACAGCTTATGATTTGCTTATGGACATTAAAGGGCAACAGGCAGTAAAGAAAAACAGGGTTATACAGTTTGAATTTGCAGACCATGTATTTTTAAACCGTAGTGGTAAGCTGCTGCCTAATTCAAACTATGGCAGGTATTTAGAAAAGATATGTGATAAAGCTGGCATTGAAAGAATATCCATGCACACACTAAGACATACTTTTGCTACAAGATGCATTGAATCAGGCATGAAGCCTAAAACGCTGCAAAAGATTCTTGGACACGCTAACATTTCTATGACGATGGATTTATATGTTCATGTGACAGAGGATGAGAAAGAGAAGGAAATGCAGCAATTTGAGCAGATGTACAGAATGGCATAATGTATTGTCGCAGGAAATTGAAAATTCAAAGTGGTGTCGTAAAAGTGTCGTAAAAATTTTTGTGAATATGCCTGAAAGCCTGTAAATAAAGGGATTGTAGAAAAAGAACAACATTATCAGCCAGTATGTTGTTTTTACAAAGGTATATAACGAACAGGTAAAACGGTATGGGAGAAGCCGGGAGGCTGTCATGGAAACCATCCGCATCTGCAAAGACAGGAATCTGCTCCGCGAATTTCTGGAGAGCAGGGAAAAGGAGGTTGTGTCTATTATGATGACTTTGTTTGATGAAGAGAGGATTAGGCGTAATTATGCTGCCAGTGAAAGACGTGAGGCAGTAAGGGATGCAGTAGAAAATATGTTAAAGACTGGAAAAATGTCAATAGAGGAAATCGCCGGGTATTTTACGGAGCTTTTGATTTGTATCATTTTTGAAAAATTTCGAGCAAGCTGTTGGCGTAATTCCATGAACATTCTGAAAAGCCCGATGAAAAGAAGTCGGAGAGGAATAGCCATACTTCAAAGCAATATCTATTACTTTCTCGTCTGTCCGCTGCAATTCAAACGCTGCCTGTGTCATTTTTCGGCGGCGTATGTATTCTGCCAATGACACGCCCGAAACATAAGAAAAAATACGCTGAAAATAATAGGGAGAACAACACGCAATGCGGGCGGCTTCGTCATATGATATTTCCTTGTCCAGATTAGCTTCTATATAATCAATGGCTGCTCCAAGTTTTTTCAACCATTCCATCTTCTTACCTCCTTGCAAACAAGAATATCTTAATCTGCTTTCTATTTCCTCTCTTTTTCTGCTATCTTTTGTAAACTTGCATATAGTGTATCTGAATAAAAAATTCGTTTCAATAACTTCCCGAAAAGAAAAACGACAGAGATTTTACCCTCTGCCGCCATATTGCCTATGCGTATATGATTTCCTCGTTCACTATCTCCCTCGCACACGCTCTTACATTATTCATTTTTCCTGTCCATTCTAAGGTGTTTTCTTCCTTTAGGCGTTCCGTTATGCCCTGCGCCTGTTTCATGCCCTCTATGAGCCGATAGAAGCGTTCCTGTGCCTGCCTGCCAATGTCGGCAAGATAGGCGTTGAGTTTGCCGCTTGTAAGAAGATTGGTGTATGTAACTTTACGGTGCTGCTTTAGGTAGTCCAGATGCTGCCGACCGAATAAGCCAATCGGCTGTTCTTTTTCGGGCGGTAAGGCAAGGCAGGGGATAAGGTAATCTCCCTGCCGTTCAAATTCGCCACCGATTTTTTCAAAGATTGTTTTCTCCATTGTATGTACCTCCTCTGTCTCGTTTCTCTCCATATACTCCGTCTCTGTTTGGATGTTCCAAGAGGGGGAAAAATCAATATCTCCAAGATATTTTTCTATTAAATTGCCAAAAACATTTTTCCATTTAACCACACTTCACTGGATTCTTTTGTTTTGGCAGGAATATTTCCCAATCCAAGTAAGGATTTATATCTTTTGAACACAAGTTCTACCTGCCATCATAAACGGTAAAATTCCAGCACTTTTTCTGCACAAACAGATGCGGGAAGTGAAATTATCACAAACATAAATTGATGCGTAAACTTCGTATCTTCACTATAAGCCGTTTGTTTCTTACTTTTGACTAATCGGCAGCGGAAAAGCAAGGAAACGGAGATGAGATTTTGGCTGATATAAAGACGAAGGATTCCATAAAAGGCACAATCCGAACGCTTGACAAAGCCGCCATTGCCGGACAGCGTATGAAACAGGCGTATGTTCAGACAAAGGAAAAAGCAGAACACTCTACTCACGCTCAAGAGAATAGTGCGGAGGAATATGCCGCTGACCGCGTTGAGGGCGGCTGATACATAGAAATCACGAACATACATACTGAAATTTCTATGGTCAGAACATATAGAAACCCCGGTTATTATAATAACTGCACGAGATGAAATAGAAGAGCGGGCATTAGGATTGGATTTAGGTGCAGATGATTATTTGACAAAGCCATTTCAGTTGCTGGAGCTGCGGGCACGAGTGCAGGCTGTTATTCGTAGATTTTATGGGCGTACAAATCCCATTATAGAAGTGGGAGCGTTGACAATTCACCCCGCTTCTCGAAAAGTCATGTGGAACAATAAGGAAATTTTACTTGCATGTATTCGGTATAGTAAGCAATGGCAAAGACGATTTTTGAGGAACTAGGCGGCAAATACGAGCGGCATCTGGACTATCTGAAGCAGTACCGCGAGGTTACATACACCAATCTCCGCACAAGCGGCAGGCTCAACGCCTATCTTGCCGACATCGACAGGCAGGCGCAGGAACGTTTTGAAAGGCTCACAGGGGACATGAAACAGGCACAAGGCAATAGAACATCTAAAGGAAGAAAACGCCTTAGAATGGACAGGACGGCAGGTAACATAAGGGCGTGTGCTAGGGAGATTTGGGAGAAAGAAAACATTTTCGCATAGGCAGACAAAGCGGCAGAGTGTAAAGGCTCTGTCGCTGTTCTTTTCGGGGAATTCTGCTTTAACAATGTGAAACCGCTTAAAACAAGAGATTTAATATCTGTATTTAGGAAATAAAAATATGAAAGTCGCTTTTTTCGGAAATACACTTGACTTTAACGCAACGTAATAGTTTATAATTATAAAAAAATTAGGCAGGAAGGATGATATAATATGAATGTAAATGTAATTCGTTCAGATGGTATTTACGCCAAAATCATGAAAGCTCCGTTTGATAAGAAAGACGATATTTATCGTTATGAGATGATGATGCCTTTTGAAAAAAAATTGGCTTGCTACAGTATACCGCTGAAAGCAACTACACCAAATGGATATGACGTGATAATGGCAAGTGCCATGCTTGGTCATATTGTGCCAACAAAAGTGGATGAAACTCAACGGGATAATATTGCACGTATATCTTCGGATAGTCTTTGGATTGATTGTAAACAGTCAATTCAAAGGTCGTTGAACTGTTTTTCTAAAGCAGGAGTTGAACTGCCTGTTCAAGAGTATTTGTTTACCATTCTGTTGGCTAATGCTGAAAGCCCTTATACCATAATGAATGAGGGTTATTGCGGGGACGGGGGCATCCCAGGATATATTATGGCTTGGCTAATCCCTAACGATTATACAATAGAGCATCTTCCAGTTGCGCTTGCACATGAAACGAATCATAATGTGCGTTTCCAGTTTATTAAATGGAAAAATGATATTACGCTCGGAGAAATGATGGTCAGTGAGGGGCTTGCAGAAAACTTTGCCACCTATTTGTATGGAGAAGATAAGGCAGGCCCGTGGGTAAAAAAACAGATATGAAAATGCTAAATGAATATATCAAACCAATTATTTATGACGGACTGGATGTACAGGGGCTTGAAAATCTCAATGCTTATTTATATGGCGATGAAATGGCGGCTTTACAAAACTATCCTCCTGTTGGGCTGCCTTATTGTGCTGGATATGCCTGCGGCTATTATTTAGTGAAGCATTTTTTGAAAAAAACTGGAAAAAGTATAATTGAAGCGACACTCTTACCCGCAAAAGAAATTTTAGACGCTGCGGAGGATTTTTGGAATGACTAAAAAAACATCTCCGTCCATGAAGTAGCTAAATTGACTGGTATCACCGCCCGCACACTTCATTATTATGATAAAATTGGGATTTTGAAACCGACGAGATTAACCAAAGCGGGCTATCGAATGTATGACGATACAGCACTTAGCCGGTTGCAAAGTATTTTATTATTCCGTGAGTTAGAATTCCCTTTAAAGGAAATTAAAGCAATATAACGCAGTTGAAACAGGGCTGTTTCCGCTGTTAGCTGTCGTTCGCCGCCTATCCCATCTGGATTAATTTAATGGCTGTGCTTGTCGGCAGCATAAAAATGAGCGACAGGAGTATCCGTGAGATGATGGGGCTTTGATTTAAGAAACTATACAGAGGTGCTGCGGGACGTTGTGGTTGGAGAGCCTGTATTCCTGACAAAAAACGGCAGGGGCAGATACGCCATTGTCGATATGGAGGAATACGAAAAAACAAAGGCTGTGATTAAGCTGATGGGCGAGCTTTCCAAAGGAGAACAGTCCGCAAAGGAAGAAGGCTGGATAGACATTGCCGATGTTGAGAAAATGTTAGGTATTGCCAATGGCTGAGATAAAATTTTCACCGGAAGCAATCAAAGACTTACAGCAGACAAAAGCATATATCACAGAGGAACTTTGCAATGAGCAGGCGGCAGTAGGTACGGTTGCTAAGATCACAAAGAGAATTATACAGCGTTTTATCGAATCGAAAATCAGACAGCATATATTGTCCGTGTGCTATACGGACGGAGGAACTTTATGCAAATCCTGTTCGGAGAGCCGGGCGACCACTAAATACTACTTAAAAGAAACGAATCGTCATCTGAAAGGGTGGCGATTTTTTCTACTAAAAGAAAGGCGCATTTAATGGAAGTAAAGATTAACCGTGAAATCAGAAATTACACGGAAGCGATGTTTTGCGGACTGTCTCTCAGACAGTTCATTCTTTCTGCCTGTGCCTGTGCGGTGGCGGTAGGATGATATTTCCATCTCAGCTTGTAAAGGCAATGGGTAGCGAGGTCATACACATTTTCGCCACTTCCGCAAACCATATTAACGCTATGGATATGACAAAGGAATACGCAGACGGCGCAAACCTGGTTATCCTGAAATCTGAGTTTATTATGTCGCTGTGCGAGCAGCTTATTGGCGGCACAAACTTGGGAGCAAAGCAGAAATCCATTATTGACCGTTGTACCGCTTCCGTATACCGCACGCACCTGTCAGCAGAACGACTATTAGGGTGAAGTGCCTACCTTGCAGGATTTCAGAAACGAGCTTTTGAAGCAGGACGAGCTGGAAGCAAAAATTGTACTCGGGGACGGTTTTATCATTTGAATCAGAATATAAAAGGGTGTATAATAATTGCACCTATTATATTTTTATGGCAGATGTATGAATGTGGATGTTTACACTGAAATTTATATAAAATGGGATAAAGATAAAAATATATACCCTGTCAGCAATGAAAGGAAGAAGTCTATGTCAGAAACAATGTATTCACTATTAGTCCAATACCTTGCAGAAATACAAAATATGTTTGGTTCTCATCTGAAAAGCGTATTTTTTATGGGTCTTACGCCAGGGGCGAATATACGGAAGATTTGGATATTGATATCATGATTTTGGTAGATTTAATGAATGAAGAATTAAATTCTTATTTAGATTCAGTTTCAGAAATTGGCTTTCAGTATAAGCGAGGTGAATTTATATGTTGCATATAGCAATTTGTGATGATGACGACAGCGCGGCTGCGGCGCATAAAGCGATTGCAGAAGCCTGTCTGAAAGAATCTGGCAGTCTAGGAAAGATTGTGGTGTATACGGCAAGCAGCAACCTGCTTTATGATATTACAGAAGATCGTTTTTTCTTTGACCTTATTTTGCTGGATATTGAGATGCCTGGGAGTACGGGTATGGAGATTGCGGCTAAAATAAAGCCGTATCTGCCGAATGTAAGGATTATTTTTATTACTTCTCATATTGAGTATGCGATTGATGCGTTTGAGCTTTCTGTGTTCCGGTATGTGCCGAAAAATGATATTGACAGGCGGCTGCCTGCTGCGATCCATGATGCGGCAAAGCTGGCGCAGCTAGAAGAGGGAAAGGCGTATACGATTCAGACGAACAGCCGGTTGGAGAAGATTCCCTATCAGGATATCTATCATATTGAACGGGACGGCAAAAATGCAGCGATTTCTGCTGCTGGCGGGGTGTCCAAAGTGCGCAAAAGCTTGCAGCAGGTGTTTGAGGAATTGGATGCGGAAGAATTTATTTATATTGACCGAGGATGTATTGTAAATATGATACATATTATGCAGATTAAGGATGGTGCCGCTATTTTGAAAAACGGAGAGTCGCTTCCTGTCAGTCGCGGCCATTTGCAGGAAGTAAAAGCACAGATTAACCGATATTGGGGAGCACACATATGACGGGCTGGCTGCTGTTCTTTTCAAGTGCCGGCGCAGGTATTGTGCGAAGCGCTGCGTGCCTGTTTTTGATTTCATGCCTGCTGGGCTGTCAAAAACCGGGATGGAAAAGCCTGCTTGCTGGCGGCGCAGGAAGCGCTGGATGTGTGCTGCTTATTTTGGCAGCAGAGCTGCCGGGCTATTCTGGTATTTTGCTGGAAACGCTTTTGATTGTTGCATGTGCCGTACGGTTTTTAAAGGCGGATCTTAGAATGAGCCTGTTTCTTAGTATATTTTATCAGATTGCCGTTTCGTTCTGGCAGTTTTTAATTGCCGCATGGCTGGGCGTGCTCTTTCATTGCGCTGCGTTTCTGCGCCCTGAGACGGTGAACGGACAAATCGCAGTATGGCTGCTGCATTTGCTGCTGGCGGCGCTCGCAGGATATCTTTGGCGGGATGCGGTTCAGTTTCCAAAATCACAGGCGTTTCGGTTTGCGTCTGTGATTGTACTGGCTGGATTTCTTGCAGTAATCACGTTATCTGAGCAGACAGCGCTGCGCATTGCGGACGATACGCTGGATATGTGGACGCTTCTGTCGGTTGTTTTGATGATGTCCATTCTCGTGTTTCATATCAACCGGCAATACGAAGCGGAGAAAGAACTGGCAAAGCTAAAGTCTGACCAGGCAAAGCTGCTGGAACATGACTATATGGCTTTAAACCGCGCTTATGCCGTAAATGCAAAACTGTTTCACGATTTTCACAACCATATCGGCGTGCTGCGGCAGTTATTGTCACATGGGAAAGCAAACGAAGCTGTACAGTATCTGGACGAATTGCAGGCGCCTGTTCAGGAAATGACGGATACGATATGGACAGGCGAAGAAACCGTAGACTATCTGATTAACAGCAAATCAGCAGCAGCCAGACAATGCGGCATCGCGTATCAGGTGCAGGTCGAATTTCCCCGCCATACGAACCTGCAAAGCGCAGACTTGTGTGCTGTCCTCGGAAATTTACTGGACAACGCCTTGGAAGCGGCAAAACAGGTGCCGGTCCCTAAGCAGCGTTTTGTCCGTCTGACCATACGCCGCATCCATCAAATGTTAGTGATAAAAGTCGAAAACAGCTATGCGGCTGCGCCCGCTGTACAAGACGGAGCGCTCAAAACCTCAAAAGAGCCAAACGGGCTGCACGGCTGGGGACTCAAAAGTGCGCAGACTGCCGCGGAAAAATATGACGGCATGATACAGACATCGTATTCCTCCGGTACGTTCCAGGCAGTCGCTACGTTATCGTTTCAAGGCGTCGCTGTACCGTGAGTTTTCTTTTTGTGGTCAAAAACCTGCTGTTCGCGGACATTTTCGCACAGCCTCCTTTTTTCAGTTATGATTAAGCTACAACAAACAAAGAACATTGCAAGGAGGTCATAACTATGCGTCATGTATGGATTCGTATTATTGGTGGTTTGATTTGGGTGACAGCGGCTGTAATCAGCGGTTTTTCAGGAAAATATGATTTGGCTGGACTATATGTGGTTTTAGGCTGCGTATTCCTCTATTCTGCTTATGCTGCCTGGAAAAAAGAACAGGACGAAAAAGGAGGCAGGTAATATGGGAACGACGCTTCTTCACATCGATCGCTTAAATGCATGGTACAACCGCGAAAAAATGGTATTATCTGACTTTTCGATCACACTTGCCGAACATGAAGTGACGGGGCTGATCGGGCTGAATGGAGCCGGCAAAACAACGTTTTTAAACGTGTTGTCAGGGCTGCATCCTGCTTACCGCGCTGCCGGCATCCGCTTTCACGGACATCCTGCAAAACCGCGGCAGAAAGACTTTAAGCTGTGCCGCTATACGGTATTTGCAGAAGATGCTTCGTTTCAGTATTTTACGTTCAGAGAATATTTGTCCTACGTATTTTCTGCCTATCACAAAAAAGCAGCGGATGTATCCGAACTGATACAAGGGTTTCACTTTGAACCGTTTGCCGATGTCCTGTTCAAAGACCTGTCAACGGGCAACCGCAAAAAAGCTTATTTAATTACTGCATTTGCACTGAAACCGGAGCTGCTTCTTTTGGATGAGCCAGTAAACGGGCTGGATTTTGAAAGTACAGAATATTTGTATCAGCAGATTGCCGGATATAAGCAATATGGTACTGTGCTTTTTTCTTCGCATATTCTGGAAAGCATCACGCTTACGTCTGACCGCGTATTTGTCCTGGAAAACGGACAGATCCGCCAGACATTCGAAGGCGGGCAGATTCACGCCGCAAAAATCAGGGAGGCGCTGCACTATGAACATGATGTTTAAAGCTTTTTTCAAAAAATTGTTTGGTGCAAAATATGAACGCCTGGCAAGAGCACCATTCCTTTATCTGATTGTGTATTTGGGTTTGGATCTGGCGGATTTTCATATAACGGTCGCACCGTTTATTTTATATCTGATCGTAACGACGTCTACTGCCGCCGTGATGTGGCAGGCACTTTCTTCGCAGGAAAATGCTGCCGCGATCCAAAATATGTGGATGCTTCCTTTTGAGAAAAAGCCATTCCTTGTATCCTATACTGCCGCGCTTGGCATCTATACTTTTCTGACAAAAACAGCAGCGGTTCTTGCCGTCTTGCTGGCAGTATCGGACTGGAAGATCGCAGAAGTCCTGGGAAGCATTGTCTGTGCCTTCCATGCGGTCGCTGTCACTGCTGCTGTATTTGCCTGGAGAAATATCTGGCACGCGGTATGCGTCTGGATGGCTGTCCTGTTTTCCGCCGTTTTCTTTTTCGCAGATCTGCCGTGGTTTTTGCCGATGGTTGCAGCAGACAGCGCCTTTGCTGTTTTCCTGCTGCTAAAAGCGGACGACTATTGTTTTTATCAGCAAAAAAGCAGCCAGAAGAAACTGCAAAAACCGCACAGACATTTTACAATGCTGTTTTACTTTTTCCGGTATCTAAAAACGCATAAAAACTATCTGGCAAATACGCTTATGATGTGGTGTATTGCATGCGTACTGCCGCTGTTTTTCAGACAGACGCAGACTCTGTTTGCTGTTTTCGCCGGGTTTGCCGTCCTTTCCCTGAACACGCCTGTCTGTATTTTATTATCCTGCGATCCTGCCCTGGAACAAGCGGTGCGTTTTCTGCCAAACCAGAATAAATTATTTTTTGCCCCTTACGGCTGCTTTCTTTTTTTTAGCAGCCTTATTGCAGATATGATTTTCCTTTGCAGCCTGCAAATCCAGTTTGGCGGCGTTCGTATGCCGCTGGCTGCCGCCGCGGTAGGTTTCGCCCTGCTAAGCGCGCTCTGCTCCGTCCTCTTGGAACGCTTTTGCCCGGTCAGGGGCTGGAAGATTGAAAGCGACCTGTGGCATCATCCGAGAAAATATATTGTGCCGGCAGTCATGCTTTTATTCGCAGGGGCTGTTTGCAGCTTCCTTTCGCAGATCCATGCTATTCATTAAAAAAGCTGTCGGCATCAAAGGTTTCCATCTGCTTTGCTTCTCCATCCAATGCTTTCAGATCGGTATCCTGCATAAATTTATTCGCCTGGTACATGACCATAACGTCCGTGATTTCTGTTTGTTCCGCTAGAAGGTCACGGACGTTTTGTTTGCTGTATCTGCAATCAACCATCCATATTTTTTCATAATCCCCGGCAAGAAACGGCACGAAGCAGTTCGCATAGGAATCCTTTACGAGCAGCAGGCTCCTCCCTGTCTTTGCTTTCGTCGTTATCTCAATGCTGGCTGTATTTTTGGACAAAAAGACGTTATAACGGTTAAATCCTTCGACTGCCGCCTTTTTAAAATAAAAGGAATCCGATACGGCATCCCCGTGATTGATGTCAACTTTTACCCCGTCCTGATTTGGATGATAAAACAGCTCTACGCTGTCTGCCGGTACTTTGCTGTGTACTTTATTGTAAGTCGTTCCATAAAAGTCGTCAAACAGCACCGTTCGTTCATAATCGGCAAGCTTTGGCGCTTTCCGCTTTGTCTGCGCCGCCCATGCGGCGTACGCGTAATAGGCGCCAAGCGTCGTCCAGTGATGATCGCTGCGGTAATAAATATATTCGTCCTGGTGGCTTAGAAGCTGCGTTCTTGTATCAAGCAGGATCCCGGGCTTGTGCAGGCTCTGTGCAAGCTGAGCGGCCGCGGACTTTACTTTTTCGATCCCTGTTTTCGCGTATTTTGGAAGCTTGTCCGGCATCGCGTCTGACTTATCCGGCACAAGCAGGCAGGAGACATGCCGGGCGCCATACTGTTTTACGGCATCGTTTAAAAAAGACGACAAAATGCGGATATTTTCTTTGATCTGTGCGTTGTCAAAATCCGACGCACTGTATTTTTCCAGCAGGTAGCCGTCCTTGCCGATATAGACGCCGTTGACTTCCTTTTTGCCCGCCGTACGCTCGATCGCCGCAGCAAGCCCGACCCATCGGTCGCGCAGAAACATCTGGTCATTGAGATACGTCTCATAATGTTCCTGGTATTCCCCGCTCAGCAGATCGGCAGCGTTCCATTCCGGCTTTGTCTCCAGCGAACGGTTTTCGATATCGGAATAGGATTTTTGCGGCAGACAAAAAGAAAGCGCTGCGCACACTAAGAGCATCAGGCAAAATACTGCGATTCCAGTTATTTTAATACTTCTCATAAGACAAACACCTGCTTTTTAAAACCTAAAATATAAAAACGGATTATAAGTAGAATTTACAAGCATAGCAAGACAAGCGGCAAAAACGCCCACGGTAAAAAAGATCCCCGCAAGGTCTCTCGCTCGTTCCGACAGGCTGTGCAGCACCAAACGTTTTGCAAAAGACGTCGCGCCGACAGCGGCGATCAGAAACAAGCCTGCATTAGAAGTGGCAAGAAATGCCGTCTGCTGATCCATCCAGCCTGCTCCTCCGTTTAAAAACAACGCTCGCATATAACCTGCCCCGTCCGCCATATCCTGATATGCGAACAGGCTCATACCGAAAAATGTGCACAAAATCGTATAAATGCGCCCGCACCATGCCGGAATTTTATGTAAGATCCGCAGCAGAAAAAATTTTTCCAGTACGAGCAGTATCCCATAATAGATTCCCCAAAGCACAAAATTCCAGTACGCCCCGTGCCACAATCCGGTAAGGAACCATACAACCGCAATATTGCACATCTGGCGCAGCATCCCTTTTTGATTTCCACCCAGAGGGATATATACATACTCCCGAAACCACTCGCCAAGCGAAATATGCCAGCGGCGCCAAAACTCCGTAATCGTCTTTGCTTCATATGGATAATTGAAATTTTCTGGAAAGGAAAAGCCAAACATGGCGCCAAGCCCGATCGCCATATCGGAATATCCTGAAAAGTCAAAATAAATTTGCAGCGTAAAAGCCACAATGCCCATCCATGCCGTAGCGGATGCAAGATTATCCGTACCGATCATTGCAATCTCATTCCAGACAGCGCCGATCTGGTTTGCAATCAGCACTTTTTTGCCCATCCCAGCCATAAAGCGGATCACGCCATGATAAAACTGGCTGACGTTTTCCTTTCGGCTGTCAAGCTGGCTGGCAACCGACTTGTACCGCACGATCGGCCCTGCGATCAACTGTGGAAACAGCGATACATAAGCGCCGAACGCAATCAGGTTTTTCTGCACCTTTGCGTCTCCCCGGTAAACATCGATCGTATATGACATCGTCTGAAATGTATAAAAAGAAATCCCTATCGGCAGCGCCAGATTGAAAACCGGCATCTCTGCCCCAAATACGGACTGGACTGTTTGCAGAAAAAAATCCGCGTACTTAAAAAAAGCGAGCAGCGCCAGATTTGTAACTGCTGATACAAATACGGCAAGGCGTGCCCGCTTCCTTTGTCCCTGTTCCTGAAAAAAACCAGCCAGCCGCCCCGTTGTATAATCCACCAGTGTGGAAAAAAGGATCAGTACGATGTATACCGGCTCGCCCCATGCATAAAAGATCAGGCTTGCGATAAATAAAACCAGATTCCGAAGCTTCCCCGGCACGCTGTAATACGCAAGCAGTGTCAGGGGAAGAAAGCGGAACAGAAATAATAAACTGCTGAAAACCATGTTTGTCCTCTTAATTAAAATTTCGCTGTTTTATAGCTGCTTCTTTAACGCTGTCTGCCCTTTTTTATTTACAGCCTTGTTCGAAGACATTGCGATATACCATACATATTTTCCTTTTTTGCCGCAAAGCGCATTTTTAAATACTTTTTGTTCCGTGGAAGAATAATCGCTGAGGTAATCGCTGCCGCTGTTATGTTTTTTGTATGCTTTCAGGCTTTTTAACAGTGTGTCTGCATTGGCTGTACTGGATGCCTTTGCCACACACAGGCTGTATACTTCCTTATCATCACACAAATAAATGATAGAAGCTACTTTTTCCGCTTCGGATATCGAAAATCCGCCAAATTCATCTGCTTTTGTTGTCTGATACTTTAACTGGCTGCTGCCGCCGGTTGCTTCCAGCGCCGCCTTGCCAAGTGATTTACAGCTTGCCGCCTCTGCTGTCACCGGAAATTGCAGCATCGCGCCAAATACCAGCACTGCTGCCAGTAAAAAAACGGAAATCCTTTTCCACATGCTTTTTTGATTGCATTCCTTTTTATATAACTTTTTCATATCAACTCTCCTTTTGTTTTTCTACGCTTGCTCAAGCGATCGGTCGTAAGCTTCCAGCCGCCTTGCATATTCGCGGTAAGCCTCTACTTTCCAGTGTATGCCGTCTCCTGCCGCATAGGACGTTTTCAGCCAGCCGCTGGAATCTTTCAGAAAATCTGTGCAGTCAAAATACCGCACGCCCATGCTTTTTGCCAGCGCCTTAAGGCTTTCGTTATAAGCCGGGATCTGCGCAAACCCTTTTTGTGACGCTACTTTCGCACTTGTAACTGGTGTCGCAGCCAGCACCACAATATCTGTATCCGGCGTTCCTGCCTGTATCCGCTTTAAGATCTCCCTGTATCCTGCAACCGTATCTTCCTTGCTGCGGTAATGGATCTCATTATCACCAAGCATCAAATATACCCGGTAAGGCTTTGCCGCAATAATCGCTTCCACGCCTGTTTTTCCTTCAAATACCCGTCTTGTACGAAACGTCGTCGTATTCAGCCCAACTTCGGCTACGATCCCTTTATTGCCTTGAATCGACATTCCGCTTAAAATATTGTATGTCCGCAAGCCTACGGTAATAGAATCTCCTGCAAAAATCGTTGTCCGGTTATATGGCGCGGTTCGTATCTTCACTGCATCTGACAACGCACCGTCCATGCCCGATGCTTTTTTTGCCGCGCACGCTTTTACTTTAAAATAATAGTCGCGATTGACCTGCAAGCCGCTCACACGGTACAATGTATCCCTGGTCGTCCCCGCCAGCTTATAATCTCCCGCCGCATTGTCTGTATAGTACACTTTATAATATTTGGGCTGCTGGTTCTTGCCCGGATTCCAGGATACTTTTACCGACGATGCCGAATCCCTGGCAAGCCGCACACCAGATACCTTTGTATAAGGGCAGGTAAACGCTGCGACATTGCTATAACAGGTCGTGCCGCTTTCCATCTTGACCGCAATCCGGTAAAAATATCGATTTCCCCTTTTTACATCTGTATCCTTATACTTTTCCGCTGCCTTGCCGGAATCCGCAGCATCCACCTGCGCGATATTTTTAAATTTGCCGTCTTTTTCCTGGCTGCGCTGCACCTTATATACTGCGGCGCCCTTTACGCTGTTCCACTGGATTGTCGCGGCTTTTGTATTCTTTTTATCTTTTAATGATGCTTTTATCTGCGGGGCTTGTTCAGGCTGTGCATGATCCTCGTTCTGATTATCTGGATTTGGATTGTCTGTGTTTGTATTGTCTGAATCTGGATTGCCTACGTTTATATCGCCTGCATCTGGATTGTCTGCGTCTACGTCTGCACCACCTGGATCTGGATTGCCTGCGTTTGCATCGCCTGGATCTGGATTGCCTGCGTTTGCATCGCCTGGGATGGCTGGTGCTGGGTTGTCTGTGTCCCCTGGTGCCTGACTATCTGTACCTGGGGCGTCGGGTGCCGGATCCTCTGCGGCGCCTGGGGTTTGATCGTTGGCATATGCATCATTTGAGACTGGCGTGTCAGGTGCCTGACCATCCGTACCTGGGGCGTTTGGTGCTGCATCGCCTGCGCCTGTTGGCAGTTGCTCAGTGGTATCTGCTTCGTCTGCGGACCGCTGCCAAAAATCCGAAACAGCACTATGCTTTCCGCTTTCTGTTTCTTTCGCCAAAACGGATGTGCTGCTGCTTTGCAGTGACAAAGACAACGCGGTAAAAAATATCGTAATAAAAACTGCTTTTTCAGATTTTGTTATCCATTTTTTCATAGTTTTCCGACTTTTCCTCCCCTTTCAGCTTTCACTTTTCCTGTACATTTTCTCACAATCACAAAAGTATGTCAATGTGAAACCGTCAGCTTTCCAGCAGACGGTTCAGCAACTGTTCCCTGTGATTGATAAATATCTCTGTCACCTGATAACTGTCGGTATCTTCATAGGAGCATGGATGAATGCGTCCATCGTCAAATGTAAGAATCTGCGCACCGGGAATGCCTAATAAAATCGGTGAATGTGTGGCGATTAAAAACTGCGACTCTTCTTTTACGCACCTGTCAATCTCCATCAGCAGCGTAAGCTGTCTCTGTACAGACAATGCCGCTTCCGGCTCGTCGAGGATATACAGCCCGTTTTTGCGAAAATGCTTTTGCGCAATCGCCAGAAAGCTTTCTCCATGTGATTTCTTATGCAATTCTTCGGACGGCACCAACGCATCCCTTGCATATTCTTCCTCCTGTGTCGCTACATTATAAAAACTCTCGGCACGCAGAAAGTATCCCCATCCTTCCCGCCGGATTCCGCGGATAATTTTGACCGCACCACACAGCTCGGAGTGAGAATCATAAGTCGAAAAGCTGTAGTTTTTCGTCCCGCCTTCTGGATTAAAGCCTGCCGCAACTGCAATCGCTTCCAGCATGGTAGATTTTCCGCTGCCGTTTTCCCCTACAAAAAATGTGACCGGATGCGAAAACGTAATGCTGCGCACGTTTTTTATCGCGCTGATCTGCCTAAGATAGCTGTATCTGTCTATTTTCTTCCAATCAATCCGAATGCCCTGTATCAACTGCTCATTCATATACCTATCCCCCGATTTCTTATTACAAGCTGTGAATCAGTGAAATCATTGGACGCAGTGCGTTATAATATTGGTTTTTACTCTGCGGTGACTGCCCGATCATCTTATCCAGCGCTATCTTGATCTTCGTCAGATCTCTGTCACCATAGGACTGCACAATCTTATACGCGCTTTCTCCCAGTGCGGTGTCCAGGCTGTTTACCTGCAATACTAATGTTGTCAGGCTGACGCCGCGGCTGTAACGGTCTCCGGTACAATACTGCGAGAGCTGCTCGCGCATTTGCATATCTTCTTTGAACTTTTCATACTGTTTTCTGCCTAACGTCTGTCCAAGCACATTCGTAAGGGCACAATACCAGCCGTTTAAATTAGAGATCGGAACAGATTTTGCAATCGCTGTTATATAGTGAATGGTGTCCGGCTCCACTTGCATATTGCCCAGCAAGCTGTCTGGGCTGATAAATCCATTGACAACTGTTTGGCTATCCTTGCTGTTGTTTCCAGTCATTACGGTTTGAGTGTCTGGGCTGCCGCTCCCATTTGTTACAGTTTGGCTGTCTGGGCTGGTGTTTCCATTATTTTCTAACTGTCCGCCAAGACTATTTTTTCCATTGTTCAACAACTGTCCGCCAAGATCATTTTTTCTATTGTTCAACAACTGTCCGCCAGGACTATTTTTCCCATTGTTCAACGACTGCCTGCCAGGGCTGATATTTCCATTATTCACTGCCTGTCTGACCAGGCTGCTGCTTTCATTGGCTTTTGACGGTTTGCCTTTCTTTTTTGTCTTCTTTTTTTCTGCTTTTTTTACTTTTTTCTTCTGGTCAGAACCTTTCAGACTGACATGGATTCCCCTGCTTTCCCAAAACTCTGCGGCTTTGGCGTATCCTTTGTCATTGGAATAGATGCAGTAGGAGGCTTTCGGGTGCTTTACAATTAAATATCCCAGCACTCCCATCAACTGGTAATCCAGTGCATTATTTCCAACCGCACATTCCATCCAGATAATCTGGGAATTATTTACCTGCCTGAGCAGAAATTCACGCAGGCGCTTGGAATGATGCTCGGTATAGAAGGTGACAATCCGGTCTTTTTTTCGAATCTTGTCCAACAATCCGAACCATTTATCACCTACATTTTCGGTATCAACTAAATAGTATTTTCGTTTCAAAATGCATGTCCTTTCATTTTTCCTCTGATTTTTTCGTCTAAATTTTTACTCTGTCTTCACATGATGCCGCATATGGCTCATGTTCACTCATCCATTGTCTCTTTGATTTGCTGCATCTCCTGGTTAATGTCTGTCACAGAATTGGTCAGATGCGCTAACAGCACCCAGCATCCTATCGCCGGAACCAGGACAAACGGCGCCAGCAGCTTGAACCCTCTTGAAAAAAAACACAGAATCACTGTAACACTCCAAATACATGCCCACACGAACACCACGATTTTGATTACAATATACGTAATCCTGATTCTTTTCAGATTCCATAAGGCAAATGCAGCTCTCCGCTTTTTTACATATTCCCCGTCCCGCTCCTGATGCCGCTCACATGCTCCATATTTTTTTCCAAAGCACAAACTCTTCCTCCACAACCTTTCTTTTGCTGTCTTTACAGACGGGCACTGCCTTTCCAGCGAACAAACATGGACAGAAGCATGGCACTTATACCCAAAACAAGGTAAACGCCTGCATACATCACAAATGCCGGTTCACCTATTGAAAAAAATGCTCCTGTTCCAAGCAAAAACAAACTTGCTGCAACGACAGGCAGGCTCCAAAGCTTCTTGACGTTTTTCCCTGCATAAATACCGGCAAAAACCATATAAACCGGATTTACAGCATAAAACAAAAGAAAACAGACTGCCATGCCCGCGTCGCTTCTTACAAAAGTGACCGCTGTCCAAGGCAGCAGAAGCATGATTACTGCCGCAGCAATCAGCCACAAAATCAAGTTACTGTTCTTTTTTATCATACGTCTCCCTCCCCTGTTTCGTTATGCTCTGTATATCCTTTGCAGACATCAATCCATGCTTCATAACCAGAGTACCGCTCCAGCTCAGGAATCGTCAGCTCTATGGCACTGTTTGAGCTGCCGCACGCCGGAAATACTGTAGAAAACCGCTTTAGCGATACATCCAGGTACACTTTTACGCCTTCATTTAACGCAAACGGACAGACACCGCCGACTGCATGGCCTACAAGCGATTCTGCTTCCCCAGGCGACAGCATCTTTGCTTTTGTCCCAAACTGCGCCTTATAGCCCCGGTTATCAATTTTCGCGTCTCCGGCTGCCACAATCAGCACTGCTTTGCCGTCCACCAGAAACGAAAGTGTCTTTGCAATTCTGCGCGGCTCACAATGCAGCGCAGCAGCCGCAAGCTCTACCGTAGCGCTGGACACATCAAACTCTTGTATCTTTTCTTCTATCCCATACTGCCTGAAATATTCCTTTACCCTATCGATTGCCATTTTTTCCTCCTGCATTGCTGACGACTTGATACGCTGTGCTTACTTAGATCTGTATATCTAAAGGAAGTATATCACAATTATACTTGTTTGAGCATAAAAAACGATAATTTTTTGAAAAAATCGGGTTTTTTTAAATGAATTGTCACCTGCATTATGAATTTTTGCAAAAGAAAAGCATCCGCAAAAGCTGAAGCTTTTGTGATGCTTTTCTTTTGTCTATTTTTTTCTCCTACATCATTGTATCGTCTCTAAGCACCTTTCCATTGCAATGGCCAATCTCGTGCCGAATAATCTGAGCCGTCCAGCCCGTATACAAGTTAAGAGCAAAACTGCGGGGTGTCCGTCCCAATTATATTATGTTTCTTCTATAATTTTAACACCCCACGCCGGAATTCCAAACTCCTCCTGGCTTTTTATCTCTGCCCCCGACAAAAGCTCTGTACTATCTGAAAATCTGTATGTAACATTCCTGCCTTCCGCCGAATAATTAAAATAGAATCTTACGGTCTTTCCGAAATCATTCTTCCCCTGTCTTACAATCACAGGAAAGTTTTCATCCGGTATCTGCACCGCAGCGGCCCGCAGTATATATTCCAGAATGCACCACAATATTTTTTTATCGGTCATGCATCCCAGATAAAAAGCTTTTCCGTTTCCATAGCTGTTTTCCGTTACTGCGGCATATTTGTTCCAATTATAGTGGTCGTAAGATGCTAGTACTTCTGCTCCGTTCGGTATCAAAAGCTCCATAAAAACATCCGCTTCTGCTTCTTCTGCGTCTCCGATGATCTTACCAGTCAGGCCGGTATGCTTTGGAAATGCAAACTGCTGGTATTCCACGCCAAAACACTTATGCAGAATATGCGGCTGTACTTCATGGCTGACTTTTACATTTTCATTTGCAAAAGCGGTTTTAAACGTTGCTGCCAGATATCCGCCACCCTCTACATACCGGACCAGTTTTTGCAGCAGCTTCTCATGCGCCGCATACAGGGCCGGCACAATAATTACCTTATATTCATTTAGATTTTCAGACTCTGGCCAGATAAAGTCACACTCCATATTTCTTTCATACAGCACATCATATATCCAGCGGACAACATCATTATAGCCGATTCCGGAATTTCCTGCCGCTGTTGCCTCAATGCCAAACCATTTTAATGCCGTCAGCGCTTCATTGCTGACCAGAACCGCCACATCATTTTTCTTTTTCAGGTTCACCAGATGGCTGCCAATCTCTGAAAATTCCCTCCCGATGACACATGCTTCCCGATAAGTGTCATTTTCCTGAAAATCATGGCTGAGTATCCCTTTCCAGTACGTTTCAAATGAATTATGGATAGAATGCCAGTGCCAGTACATCACGCCGTTTGCCCCGGAAGCGATATGGCTGTATGCCTGCAGGCGAAGCTGGCCTTTATAAGGCGTCCATCCCGGGAACCCCTGCGCTTCCGTTTCCAGTATCAGATAGTTGTCATTCTTCAGCGACCTTGCCATATCACCGCCAAAGGCGATCTCTGTTCCGGTCAGTTCATCCTGGCTCGGATGATAAATATCCGCACCTGTAAGCGTAAGGCATCTGGATGCATGAAAATGGTTTACATCCGGCTGTACCCCAAAAGAATGCCCGCGCCACTCATAGTCAAAGTTATGGGTAATGAACTGGCCTTCCCTGCGGTATTCGTTTACAATGCCTGCCTGCCAGCTTAAAAATTCAGTTACCAGACCCCTTTGAAATTTTTCAAATTCCGCGCCCAGGCTGCCATTGATTGTGCCCCTTACATCTGGGAAATCCTCCCATGCGTTCACGCGATTGCTCCAGTAATCCAGTCCAAATTCCCGGTTCATCGTATCCAGGTCGTCATGAAACTTCCGCCGCAGATATTTTACAAACTGCTCCTGTACATTTCTACCCGCCGTGCCGTAATGCTTTGTCTCATTGTCCAGTTGAAATCCAATCACGCATGTTCTGTGCGCCGTGCATTCCATCAGCCTGCGAATCACCCTCTCCGCATAAAACCGGTAAACCGGATGCGTAATATCCATAATCTGGCGCGGGCCGTAAATCCCCCTTCCCTTCACTGTTTCCGCTAATATATCTGGATGCGACTTCACCATCCACGTCGGAACTGCATAGGTAGGCGTGCCAATAATCACATGAATTCCGACCTGTTCCATCGCGTTCATCACGCGTTCTACATGTGAGAAATCAAACACGCCTTCCTGCGGCTCGCAGGTACTCCATGTAGATTCCGCAATCCGAACGGTATTAATACCTGCCTTTTTCATCATTTCAACGTCTTTGTCCAGACGTTCGTATGGCATATATTCATCATAATATGCCGCGCCAAAAAGTAATTGTTTCCTATTTTTCTCCATAAATAGAATCCTCCCGCTTTCTATATAAAACTATACCATTTCTCTAATGCGACGTTTCTGTAAATCAGCCAAAATTGCAGGATATTCCTTATCCAGCTTATAAAACAAGAGAATTACAAACTGCACCGCAGTCAACAGAATCGGCACGTATATATAAGCTGCCTTAATGGACATAATTGCGCCGGCAGTCTGTGTTGCCGCGGTGCCAACATACCCTCCAATGTTAAGTATAATGCTTAGAATCAGCACACTGAGTCCATTGCCTATTTTCTGTCCGAAGCTTGCCGCACTATTCACCAGCCCTTCCGTGCGGATGCCGGTTTTCCACTCACCATATTCAATCGTATCTGTTACCATAGCAAACTGACATGCTGATACGCCCGCATTTCCAATCCCTCGAAGTACACAGCCTGCAATCAGAAGCTGCATGGATTTTGCTCCAATGCCCATAATCGCATAGCCGATCGTCATAACGACGGCCCCTGCAAGCAGAACATTGCGTTTTCCAAATTTCTTAACAAGCGGTGCAATAAATGTAACCATACATATAATCTGGGTTAACTGAAATGCCACGCCGAATGTTCCAACCAGGTCACTGTTGCCAAGCACCTGCTTTGTATAATAAGCTTCCGCAGAATTGCTCACACCCTGCACAACGAATATTAAAATAAGGTTGATGGTAGCAATAAACCAGTATTTATTTTTCAGCAGCGCTTTGAATCCCTGAGAAACGGGTACAGAATCCTTTTTCGTTTCCGTTGCCTGCACACGTTCTCTTGTAAATAGAAATGTAATCATAAAAGTTATAATTTCAAGGGCTCCGAATACAACAAATGTAAGCGTCCATGCCCTTGGATTTGCCTCTCCGCCAAAGAACCGGACAACCGGCATGGTACATGTCTTAATAAATAAAGTACCAGAAGTAGCCAGAACCATACGAAAAATGGCAAGTACAGACCGTTCATACTGATCTTGTGTCATCAAAGCCGTCAATGTTGCATATGGCAGGTTAATTGCTGTAAACAATACTGTAAATGCAAGGTTATAGCTGAAAAATATGTAAACCAGCTTTGCCGTCACACCCCATCCGACCGGCACCGCAAACAGCAGTATATTACCGATTGCATACGGAATTACAAGCCTTAAAATCCAGACCCTGGCTTTTCCGTACCGTGATTTGGTCCGGTCAATAATGACCCCCATAATAAGGTCGCTGACACCGTCAAACACCTTAGAAGCCGTCATAATCAATCCGACCGCTATCGCATTGACTCCTACTACATCAGTGTAATAGAGCATCAGATAAACGCCCATGGCAGAGTACAAAATGTTACTGGAAAAATCTCCAAATCCATAAGCTACGCGTTCTCCAAATGTCACTTTTGGAGACGCATTTTCATTTGTAAATTTTTGGAACATCTTTTCATCCTCCTGCTTTCTTATTTATGATAATAAAATTACCAAAGATGTTCCAAAATATATATCATTCATTTTTGTATATTGTCATTTATTTTTGTTGTTTTCTATTTGAAATGTCCCATATTTTTTTCTGTATTTTAAAGGACTCATTCCGGTCTGCTCCCTGAATGCCTGTCCAAAATAGCTTTGTGAACAAAAAGACAGATAATTTGCGATTTCTTTTACATCATATTCTGAATAGCGGAGCATATTTTCTGCGAGGCGTATTTTTTCATGGCGTATATACTGCTGAATCGTAACCCCTTCCGTCTTATGAAACAAATTTGACAAATAACTGGCATTCACTCCAATCTGACCGGCAATGCTGCCAATCACAATCTCATCATGCAGATTCTGGAAAATATAATTCTTAGCACGCTCAATCAGTTCATTTTTCTGCCTGTTTTTTTGAAGCTTTGCAACCTTTGCCGCATAATCAAATTCCGCCTGCCGCATCATTGCGTCAATCTTTACCGGGCTGTCCATTTCTTCTATCTGCAGAATATACCCGTCTACCATGGAAAATGCCTCCTCAGGAAGCATCCCTCCTTCTATGGCCGCCCGTGATGCCAGCGTAATTACACAAACTGCAATATTTTTTGCCTGGCGTATCTGATTTTTGGAAAGCTGACCGACCTCTCCTCTGTACGTTTCTTTCAGGCTCTTCGAGAGTTTCTCAAGATCGCCGTTTCTAATACTGTCCAGCTCCCTGATTTCCTGGTCATATGGATTATGCGGTATCCCCCACTCCTGACGCTCGAAAATAACAGTTGAAATGCTCTTCATGGCATTTTTGACATCGTCTTCCTTTAATTCATTTTTGCGCCATAAATCGTCCAGAGACATTTCTTCACCCGTTAAAAAATGATGAAACATTAAAACGGCTGAACCAAAAACCTTCATCTCACAATATGCTAGCTGAAACCCCGCCTTTTGACTGATACCATGCTTTTGTACCACGTAGTTATTCAGTTCCCGGCTTGGCTTTTCAATACTTACAGGACCTGCCACAATTTTATCTGCTCCATCCGAAAAAACTGCATAGTAAATCAATGTATGTTCACAAAATAAAACCGGGTAGTCCTTGATTTCCCTGTCAAAAATCTGCTTTCTAAAACCTGCATCCCTTATCACCGGATTCATGGTATCTGCTTTGTCACCAAAAGATGTTCCAATTTTTCCATCTGCATGAATACAGCAAATATAGCAATGCAGCATTCTTACCATCTGATTACATATATACACAAGATTCATGGTGCGCCCCTCCCTGAAATATAAAATATACAGCTGGCACCTAAAATTTCTGGCATCTGCACATAAAATGCCTGCTGGCTTCCTGTCTGATACCTGCTATACATATGCAATGGGTTATGTCCTCTTTTTATCCAGTATATCAGATATTGGCAAAGCAATCCAGCATTTATGTAGAACCCAAACAGTAAATAGAGAAAATGGCCGAGCGGACTTGATTCTTATGAGGCAAGCACTTCTACAAATCCAGACGTACAGATTTTCGGAGGTTGAATAAAGAAAAAGTACGCTTTGCAGAAAGGACACTATATTAGGAAAAGAAACATTGTAGAAAGTACACTTTGCTTCCACTAAAAAAGAGGACAGACACTGCCTGTCCATCCTCTTTCCAATTAAAAAGCCTTATAAATTCTAGCCAAAATATCTCTTTAACAGACCTGCAAATGCCTTTCCATGTCTAGCCTCGTCACGAGCCATTTCATGAACAGTATCATGAATTGCATCCAAGTTCGCAGCTTTTGCACGTTTTGCAAGGTCAAACTTACCAGCCGTAGCGCCGTTTTCAGCTTCTACACGCATCTCAAGATTCTTCTTTGTGCTGTCTGTAACAACTTCGCCAAGTAATTCAGCAAACTTAGCAGCATGTTCAGCTTCTTCGAAAGCAGCTTTTTCCCAGTATAAGCCGATTTCAGGATAACCTTCTCTGTGAGCAACCCTTGCCATAGCCAGATACATGCCTACTTCTGTACATTCGCCGTTGAAATTTGCTCTTAAGTCGTTTAAGATGTCTTCAGAAACGCCCTTTGCAACACCTACAACGTGTTCAGCAGCCCAGGTTGTTTCTCCTTCCTGTTTTGTAAACTTCTCAGCAGGTGCTTTACACTGTGGGCACTGAGCTGGTGCAGAATCTCCTTCATGAACATAACCACATACCTGACATACAAATTTAGCCATTTTTTATTCTCCTTTTCTTTTTGAATAATATTGTTCAATATCGCGGCTGAAAAATTGTTTTGTGCAGCCGCATATCTGTTGATAACTTTATAACATATATTTTGAAGAGTGTCAATATAAAAATAGAAATAATTCCTGTTTTTATGATTCCAAATTATGAGATGCGCAGTGAGGGCACTTTCCGTAAAAATGTGCGGTATGACCTTCAATCGTTCCATTAAAATTATGTGCGGCAAGCAGATTGATATGTGAGAGCGAATCCATCTCTAAATCAAGTACTGCACCGCATTCTCTGCATACGAAATGGTAGTGCGGGGCATTGTTTCCGTCAAAGCGGTCAGGGCCTTCAAAGTCGGTGATTTTGGAAATTTCACCAAGCTCTGTCAATAATGTCAGGTTGCGGTAGACCGTACCAAGACTGATGTTCGGGTTTTCAGACAGAATATTTTGGTACACCGTTTCAGCAGTAGGATGACATTTTGTTGAGCGTAGATATTTCAATATACTTTCTCGCTGTTTGCTGTACTTCATTTTTTTGTCCTTTCAAATATAGTAATGATTACTAATATTATATAGGGAATTAGAAAAATGTCAATAAATACTGCAAAAAAACATATGGGAAAATCATCCATTCCAAATACTGCAAAAATGATAGCATGAGAAATGGATTGCTGCATATATTTTAATAAAATGACAGGCTTGGAGTGCAACCAGGTGTATGAAACGTTTTGTTAGTTATCTATATTCCATTTATAACAACCAGAAAATACATAACGCCGGTTTTGCCCGGATGGAGCTTCGCACAGGGCGCAATCGAGTGGATATCCATTTAAAAGAAAACGGATATGCCGGTAAAACAGGTACGGTTTATTTATTTATCAGAAAGGGAGAAAATATACAGGGAATTTCTATCGGAACTTTGACTTTCCGAAATAACCAGGCAGAATTTAGATATGAACAGGCAGAAGAAAATATTGGACAGACACCGTGGAACATTATGCAGATGAACGGAATCCTAGTTTTCATCGACGGACAGCCGGCTTTTTTAAGCCAATGGGATGAGCAGCCCGTAAACACAGCCCGTTTTGAGGATTTGGGAGAAGTAAAACCACCAGAAAACAAAGAGGAAACACAGGAAAAAACAGCATCTGTAAAAAATACGCAATCTGGAGAAAGAGAAGCCATGTCCGTGAAGAAAACACAGAATATACCAATAGAAAACACAATTTCACAGGACGCGCAAAATCTGCAAAAAGAAAACACAATTTCGCAAGATACATCTGAGAAACAGGCTAAACAAGCGATGTCACAAGACAGGCAGGATCTTTCAAAGGAAGACAGGATGTTTCCGGGCAGACAGAATATGCACAACGCAAAGTCAATGTCTCCAGGCAGACCAAACCATCCAAATGAACCAGCAACACTCCAAAGCAGACAAAATTTGCAGAATGGAAAAACGATGCCGCAAGGCAGACAAAACCATCCAAATGAACAAACGATGCTGTATGGCGGATCGAACTGGCAAAACCAACCAGCGATGTCCCAGGTCAGACGAAATATGTACAACAAAAGGACAATGCTCCCAGGCGGCAGACCGAACCAGCCAAACGAGAAAATGCTGTTCCCAGGCGGCAGACAAAACCAGCAAAATGGAAAAACCATGCTTCCAGGGAGACCAAATCAGCCAAACGAACAAACTGTGCACCCGGAGAAATCAAATCAGCCAAACGAACAAACCATGCATTCGGGGAGACCAAATCAGCCAAACGAACAAACTATGCATCTGGGGAGAGCGAATCAGCCAAATGAAGAAACCATGCACCCAGGCAGATCAAATCTGGCAAATGAACAAACCATACCTCGACACAGACCAAGTGTGTACAATGAATCAACCATACCTCGAGACAGATCAAGTATGCACAATGAATCAGCCATACCTCAAGACAGACCAAGTATGCGCAATGAGCCAACCATACCTCAAGACAGATCAGGTATACGCAACGAGCCAACCATGCCTCAGGGCAGACCGAATATGCGCAATGACCAAACGATGTCCCAGATCAGATCGAATATGCCGAATGACCAAACGATGTCCCAGGTCAGGCCGAACCATCCAGATGAAGCAGCGATGTCCCAGATCAGCCAGAACCATCCAAACGACCAAACGATGTCCCAAGGCAGCCCAAATTTACAAAACGACCCAACACCGCTTCCAGGCAGCACAGATACGGAAAGCAGTAAAGCAAATTCCCAGGATGCCAAAGATCTGCCGAACAAAAAAACAACATCCAAGACCAGGCAGAATCAGCCAAACGAAGCAATGGTATTTCAGAATACGCAGGATTTACAAAGAGAAAAAATGCTGCTCCAGGATACAATGGAAATGCAAGAGGAAGAAGCGATAAGGCAGAACAGACAGGATAGCCAAGTGCCGGGGCAGATAGCGCAGGATACAGGCGAAAAAAATGTATATGAGACGGATCCAGAACGGATTTCGGATGTTCGGACTGCGGAAATAAAGCCGCAGGTGCAGGATGCATGGAGTCAGAATTGGCGGTATATGCTTCGTACATATCCGGTGATGAATCAGTTTAAGGACGAATATCAGGTGCTTTGTGTTCGAATTGAGATCAAAGATGTACGCCTTTTACCAGAAAAATATTGGAGTATGATTAATAACAGTTTTTTACTGCATGGATTTTTTAATTACCGCTATCTTGTGTTTGGAAGGATTGGGCAGCACTGGTTTATTGGCGTGCCGGGGATCTATCAAAATCAAGAGCATGTGATGGCGTCCATATTTGGATTCCCGGATTTTCTTCCGCAAAAGCAAAAAAATGAGCAGGGAGAACAGCCAGGATATTGGTACCGTACGTTGGAGGCTGTTTGAACATGAGCATATTTTTTGGGTGCAATTTGCCATTGTAAAATTGCACCCAGTTATGGGTGCAGAATACTGTAAACAACGTGGTCTTCCCAGACACCGCGTACCATAGCGCTTTTGCGGGCAACACCCTCACGTTCAAACCCGATACGTTCCGCAAGCCGGATGGAAGCCAGATTGCCAGGCATAATATGCGCACAGATCCGATGCAGATTCAGTTCATAAAAGGCGATATCAATGCATTTTTCCACTGCCTCAGAAGCATAGCCCTGATGCCAGGACAGCTCATCCAGCTTGTAGCCGATTTCGCAGCTTTGATAGACATGACGCATAATATTACGAAAACAGACTGTACCAATAACGTGTAAAGGGTCTGTTTTTTTGTAGATCCAAAAGCGAATGCCTGCTTTTTTAATGCACATGTTAAATTCGTGGTTCAAAACACGGCGCTGATAATCTTCTGTATAGAAGTTTTCAGGGCGTAATGCTTCGCACTGTTCGAACGGTTCCCGGTTTGTCAAATAAAATCGCAAAACATCATTTGCATTGGAACCGTCCAGAATCTTAAGAAGTAACCGATTCGTTTCATATGAGAATTTCATAAGGTGTTTTCTCCTCATCAGTAATATGTTTCTGTCAATGCATCATTGCGAAATCAAGTTTTAGTATAGTATAATAAAAAAAATAATCAAGTTGGAAAATGAAACAGACAGGAGTGCATAACGATGCGGGGAAAAATCTCATTACAGGAAAAGTTTATGAAAGCAGCTTTAAAAGAGGCACAGAAAGCTTATTTAATCGATGAGGTTCCAATAGGGTGTGTGATTGTAAAAGAGGATAAAATTATAGCGCGTGGATACAATAGAAGAAACATCGATAAAAATACACTGGCACATGCAGAACTGACAGCGATCCGCAAAGCAAGCAAAAAAACAGGAGACTGGCGGTTGGAGGAGTGTACAATGTATGTTACCTTGGAGCCGTGCCAGATGTGTGCCGGCGCAATCGTCCAGTCAAGAATGAAAAAAGTTGTAATCGGTGCGATGAATCCAAAAGCAGGCTGCGCAGGTTCTGTACTGAATCTATTGCAGGTGCCTAAATTTAATCATCAGGTTGAATTGGAATGTGGAATCTTAGAAGAAGAATGTGCCGCGATGCTGCGTGAATTTTTCGCAGAGCTTCGCCGGAAAAAGAAAGAAAATTAAAAAATTTAAAAAAAAGTAAAAATATGGTTGACACGTAAAGATATCTATGCTAATATAACATTCGCCGCAAGGGTGGCAGGCAGATTTGGAAAGCAGCTTAGAAAAGAGTTAGAAAAAAACAAAAAAAGCTCTTGACAAAGAATGCAAAACATGCTAGTCTATAGCAGTTGCAAAAAGTCAGCACAACAAACTTTGAAAAATAAAAAAGTAAAAAAAGTAGTTGACAAAAATTGCAAAGAATGGTAAGATACAAAAGTTCGAGTCGGCAAATGAGATTACAAGATAAAGTAAAAGTTTTGAAATAAAAAACTTTGAAAAAAGTAAAAAAGTTGTTGACAAACAAAAAAAGAACTGCTATAATAACAAAGCTTTCAGCAAGCACTACAGACAAGCAATACAATATTTTGAACATTGATAACTGAACAGTGAAATAACCTTGAAAGATTCAGAAAAGAATTTGAGTAAAAACTTCTTTAAAAACAGTGAAGAATTGGTTAAATTAGCCAAGCTTGATTTTTGACCGGGCAAACATTTTAACATGAGAGTTTGATCCTGGCTCAGGATGAACGCTGGCGGCGTGCTTAACACATGCAAGTCGAACGAAGCGGCTGCAGGGATTCCCTTCGGGGAGGAACAGTAGCTGTCTGAGTGGCGGACGGGTGAGTAACGCGTGGGCAACCTGCCCCATACCGGGGGATAACAGCCGGAAACGGCTGCTAATACCGCATACGCCCAGGAGGCTGCATAGCTTCTTGGGGAAAACTCCGGTGGTATGGGATGGGCCCGCGTCTGATTAGCTCGTTGGCGGGGTAACGGCCCACCAAGGCGACGATGATCCTGGCTCAGGATGAACGCTGGCGGCGTGCTTAACACATGCAAGTCGAACGAAGCGGTTACAGGGATTCCCTTCGGGGAGGAACGGTAACTGTCTGAGTGGCGGACGGGTGAGTAACGCGTGGGCAACCTGCCCCATACCGGGGGATAACAGCCGGAAACGGCTGCTAATACCGCATACGCCCAGGAGGCTGCATAG
>CAJTCR010000047.1 GCA_910574915.1 Eubacteriaceae bacterium | reverse complement strand
ATCATCGCATCCGGTACCCGCACCATACCCCAGAGCAGGGCGTCTGCATCCGCTTCCAGCTCCCTGCATATGCTGGAAAAGGTATCCAGGCTCATTTTTCTTGTTCCACGCTCAATATTTCCCATAAAATTCATACTGATGCGGCATTTTCTTGCCAGCTCATCCTGCGACCAGCCCTTTGCCTTCCTAATCTGGCGGATTCTTGCCCCCACCTTTGCATAATCCAGCTCCTGCATTCTATCCCCCTCCTGGTACCTTACGCTGTCTTCTGGAAATTCCAGTTTTTTATTTTATCTTTGTTTTTTGCAAGATAACAATTCATAACATTTTGCAGAGAATTGTTATGCTTTTTATATGTAGTTATGTCGCCTAAAGCACCAGAAATCAATGATTACAGCAATTTTTTAAACAATCGGTGCATACAAAAAAATAAAAATGCACGCTTTACTCATTTCCTTTACGGATTTTGTGGAATTTTTATAACAAATTAACAATAGAAGCAAAAATACAACCTTTAATTTATACAATACTGCCATATTTTTTAATTAGAGTTGCAAAATATAAGAAAAACAGATAGAATACTAATAGTCACTATTTATTAAAATATTATATACTAATAGAACATATTTTACATAACAATTCTCTGCAAAATGTTATGAATTGTTATCTTGCAAAAAACAAAGATAAAATAAAAAACTGGAATTTCCAGAAGACAGCGTAAGGTACCAGGAGGGGGATAGAATGCAGGAGCTGGATTATGCAAAGGTGGGGGCAAGAATCCGCCAGATTAGGAAGGCAAAGGGCTGGTCGCAGGATGAGCTGGCAAGAAAATGCCGCATCAGTATGAATTTTATGGGAAATATTGAGCGTGGAACAAGAAAAATGAGCCTGGATACCTTTTCCAGCATATGCAGGGAGCTGGAAGCGGATGCAGACGCCCTGCTCTGGGGTATGGTGCGGGTACCGGATGCGATGATCAGGGACTTATGGAAGCAGCCTGAAAAAAAGGAAAGTGACAGCTATTCCATGTATATGCAGATCATGAAATCTGTAGCGGACATTATGAAAGGAAACGACGGATCATGAAAATGACGCAGGTCTTTAAGGTCTACTGGCCAGATAACGGCGGTGGCATTGCGAGTGTTATGGAAAGCATTGCCGACGGGTTCAGGGACTGGGAACAAGAGATCATTGTGTGCCAGGATTCCAGAGAGAAAAAGTGTGCCGACGACTGTTATCACGGCATTGCGGTACGCAGGTGCAGGCAGCTTTTTGAAGCAGTATCAACGCCGGTTTCTTTACAATTTTTGCAGGATGTAAAAAAACGGACAAGGAATTCAGATCTTGTCGTCTATCATTTTCCATATCCAATGGTAGATATTGCGGTTTTGCTTGGCATGTATTCCGGCAGGCTGGCTGTATGGTGGCACTGTGGTTTTGAGAAATATAAAAAGCTTGCGTTTCTTTATCGGCCGCTTGTCAGAAATACATTGAAAAAGGCAGATGTGATTTTTGTATCATCCAGGGGAAATCTGGAAAACACCGATATTTTGCGTAAGTATTATAAGAAGTGCAGAGTGGTTCCGTTCTGTATCAGCGATACGTATTTGAAAAGGGGACAGGTACATGCAGAAAAATTTTATATGCAGAAGCAGCCAGGGCAGGCGGATAGCATGGGAAGAAATCAGATTACGATTTTATTTATTGGAAGGCTTGTATGGTATAAAGGGTGCGATATCCTGCTGAAAGCATTTGCCGGGATAAGGCGCGCAGGCTGCAAGCTCGTGCTGGTTGGCAGCGGGCCATTGGAACAGGAGTTAAAACATCTGGCGGTATCGTTAAAGCTTAAAAATATCGTGTTTGCCGGGAGGGTATCTGAGAAAGAAAAAATGCACTGGATCGAGCAGTGCGATTTCCTGGTGCTTCCCTCTGTATCAGAAGCGGAGGCATTTGCAGTTGTACAGCTAGAAGCGATGGCGTTTGGCAAGCCTGTGATCAATACGGCGTTAAAGAGCGGCGTGCCGCATGTCAGTGTGGATGGAGTGACCGGAGTAACTGTAAAGCCGGGAAGCGTCAGAGAACTTGCACAGGCAATGGAAAAACTGGCGGGAAATGCAAAGCTGCGCCGGGAGTATGGGGCGAATGCACTTCGAGTTGTACAGAAGGAATATACAAAAGAGATGATGGTGAAAAGATATCGTCAGATTTTTCAAAAGATGATTTTGGTAAGTGATTAGATGGAGTCGAAACAGGATGAAGATTGCATTTGGCGGACAGCTTCTTTTAGTTGGAAATAAAACAGGTACTGCATGGAATGCACATCATTTGATTTTGGAGCTTTTAAAGTATTCTGAAAATGAATGTGTGATACAGTGCTTTACATGCCCGATGAATGCAGCACAGCGAAACAGGCTGGAAGAATACCGGCGGATGGGATGTAAGGCTGAGTGCTGCGGATGGTTTTTCCATGCATTGTACAAGCTTCTGTGGCTGGTTGTGCCAATACCGTACCAAATATTTTTTCATACAAAAGCGGATGTTACCCAATTTTTTAATTTTACCGTTCCGCCTGGTGTAAAGGGGCGGCGAATTGCAATGATACACGATATGGCGTATAAATCCTGTCCTGCCACCGTGCGCTGGAAAACGCGCATATGGCTGGAGCTTTATATGAAAAGATCTTGCAGGCATACGGATCAGATTGTAACGGTTTCCGAATTCAGCAAAAAAGAGATTGTAAAATATCTGCATGTACCGCCGGAAAAAATCACAGTTGTGCCTAATGCCGTTGACCATAGCGTCTATCGGCATGACTATTCAAAAAAGCAGATACAAGAAGTAAGGAACCGGTATGGGGTGGAAAAAGAATATTTTTTGTATTTGGGAACGATCGAGCCAAGAAAAAATCTGGAACGGCTGCTTATGGCATATGAAAAACTAAGCGAGGAAAGAGAGCATGTGCCGCAGTTGGTACTTGCGGGCGGGAATGGCTGGATGTACCAGGGAATTTATAAAAGGGCACGCAGCATGAAACGAGGGAACAAGATTTTATTTACCGGATATGTAGCTCCCGCAGACAGTCCTGTGCTGATGTGCGGGGCGCTTGCCTTTGTATTTCCGTCTTTGTATGAAGGATTTGGTATGCCGCCGCTGGAGGCGATGGCGTGTAAAACTCCGGTAATCGTTTCCAATTCAAGTTCCCTGCCGGAAGTGGTTGGAAATGCGGCGAGGCTGGTAAATCCAAAAAGTGTGAAGGATATTTGTGCAGCCATGAAAGAGATGCTGGAGCAGCCGCAGTACAGGATAAGGTTAGGCGAACGAGGCTGGCAGAGGGCAAAAGCATATACGTGGGAGAAATCGGCAAAAAAGCTGATGGAGCTCTATCGGACTGGCACAGCGCACAGCGGATCTGAATGTGAAAAATTAGAGGGACAAAGCGGATGAGTATTTTAAAAATGATCATCGACATCGCAAACAGGCTCAAGCCATTTTTAGTTAAAATTGTGCCGGTTTCCTTATTGCAGTCTATGAAAAGGCGTTATCTGGCATGGTGCACAGGCAGGCTGAAAAAGGAAAATATCAAGCCGTTTGACAGAACATATTATGTGGATGGCGTTAACCTGATTGGGAATATCCGGGGTGATTTCGGGCTTGGACAAAGCTGCCGCCTCGTGGCGGGTGAGCTGCAAGACAGCGGAACTGCCTTTGGTGTTTGTCAATATTATACTTCGGATAAAGAGCATATGGAGGATCATAGCTGTGATGGGCTGCTGCTACACGAACCAAAGTATAATATTAACCTTTTTCATATTAATGCAAATGAATTTACACTCGCTTATTTCCGGCTGGGGAAACAAGTCTGGGACTATCGGTATCAGATCGCATTCTGGCTGTGGGAACTGGAGGAGTTTCCAAAAGAATGGACAGGCTGCATTGACCTGCTGCATGAGGTATGGACGCCTTCTGAGTTTGTCAGCAGCGCAATCCGCAAATGCACAGACAAACCAGTAGTTACGATCCCATATTATGTGGAAGCACCTATCAATGCAGGTTATGACCGTGCTTATTTCAAGATACCAAAAGATCAGTTTCTGTTTTTGATGATGTATGACAGCAACAGCATTATGGAACGAAAAAATCCAATCGGTGTGCTTAAGGCATTTAAAAAAGCGTTTGCAGAAAATCCGCACAATGCTGGGCTAGTAATAAAGCTGAATGGTGAAAACAAGAAGGAAATAAATTTTATCAGACGGTATCTGGATGGCTGTAAAAATGTGTATTTTATGACGAGGGTGCTGTCTAAAATTGAGGTCAACAGCCTGACGGCTGTTGTGGATGTCTATGTATCGATGCACCGGGCGGAAGGCTTTGGGCTTGTAATGGCAGAAGCAATGTGCAACGGAACGCCATGCATTGCGACAAACTGGTCGGCAAATACAGAGTTCATGGATAAAAAAAGTGCGTGTTTGCTGGATTATAAGCTGGTTCCGATAAAAAAAGATCTGGGGCCGTTCCGCAGGGGAAGCTGTTGGGCACAGCCGAATATAAATCAGGCAGCAGCGTATATGAAAAGGCTGTATGAAGACACGGAGTTTTATAACCGGATATCCCAAAATGCCAGGAAACAGGCAAAAAAGGTGTTTAACCGGGAACGCACGGCAAAACTGATTCAAAAAAGAATCAGGGAGATTTATAAGGAGAACCATTAGGCAGCAAAGTTAGGGGAACAGGAGATTATGCTCGAAAGAATAAAAGAACTATATGCTTACCGTGAAATGATTGCTTCGCTGGTAAAGAGGGATTTAAAAGGCAGGTATAAGGGTTCGGCGCTTGGTTTTTTGTGGACATTTTTAAATCCGCTCTTACAGCTTGCCGTGTATACAATGGTATTTTCGATGATTATGCGTGCTGGCATTGAGGATTACTATTTGTTTTTGTTTGTAGCACTGATACCGTGGATCTTTTTCAGTACGTCTCTGGCGGGCGGGGCTGGTTGTATACTGGCTCAGCAGGATTTGGTGAAAAAGATTTATTTTCCAAGGGAGGTGCTGCCTGTTTCGTATGTAACCAGCCAGTTTGTAAATATGCTCCTGAGTTTTCTTGTAATTTTTGCAGTGCTTTTAGCTGCGGGTTATTCACTGCTGCCAGGGGCAGTTTTATGCCTTCCGATTATTATGGCAGTGGAGTATGTACTCGCGATTGGATTTACGATGATTATGAGCGCTGTAACTGTATATATCCGAGATCTTGAATATATCCTTGGAATACTAACGATGGCATGGCAATTTTTGACGCCGGTAATGTATTCGCTGGAGCAGGTGCCAGAGGAAATCCGCTGGGTTTTCCAGGTCAATCCGATGACACATGTGATCACGGCGTACAGGGATATTTTATATTATGGAAAGATGCCAAGGCTGGAAACACTGCTGTCTGCTGCACTGACCGGGACAGGAATGCTGTTTGCTGGATGGTATGTATTCCAGCGCTTGCAGAGACGTTTTGCTGAGGAGTTATAAATGAAACCAGAAAATGCGATTGAAGTAAAAAATGTGACAAAAAAATTTAGGGTTTATCTGGATAAGGGACATACACTGAAAGAAAAGACGCTATTTCGCAGGCGAAGGGCATATGAAGAGCGTGTGGTGCTGGATGGAATCAGTTTTGAGGTGAAAAAGGGAGAAGCGCTTGGGCTGATTGGGCATAACGGATGTGGTAAGAGTACAACGCTAAAACTGCTGACTAGGATTATGTATCCAGACAGCGGAACCATTGAGATGAACGGGCGTGTGTCCAGCCTGATCGAACTTGGGGCAGGGTTTCATCCTGATCTGAGCGGACGGGAAAATATTTATATCAATGCTTCGATCTTTGGGTTGACAAAAAAGGAAATTGATGCCCGTATGGAGGATATTACCGCGTTTTCAGAACTGCGGGAGTATCTTGACCAGCCGGTGCGGACGTATTCTTCCGGGATGTATATGCGTCTTGCTTTTTCTGTTGCGATTCATGTGGATGCGGATATTTTGCTGATCGATGAAATACTTGCAGTAGGCGATGCGAATTTTCAGGAAAAATGTTTTGACAGGCTGCGTGAGATCCAGGCAAATGGGACAACGGTTGTGCTGGTCACACATAACACTTCTACCATTGAAAAATTTTGCGGGAAAGCAGTCTGGATTAATCAGGGGAAAATAGCCTATTATGGAGCGTCCACGGAAGCGGTGGATGCATACCTTTCGTTTATGAACAGCAAAAGATAACAGGGGAGATCTTATATTATGTCAGTAGAAAAAGAAGTGATTGCAAAAAAGCTCAAAAAATATGCCAGGATGCAGAAAAAGCATCACACAAAATTGTCTGAAACATACAGCAATGATATGGAATCCTGTATTTCCAGCATTCGTGGAAACCTGCTTGCTTTAAAAAATAACGAAGTGAATACATCTGAGAGATATATCGGCATGGAAGCAGGTATCCGGGGGAAATTGAACTGGTTGAAGAAAAAGGTGGTCAGAAGGCTGAGCTTTTTTTACGTGCAGCCGATATGCGACCAGCAGACGGTATACAACACCGCTGCTACGCAGTGTGTGGAAAAATTATTGGAAATGGGAATGAGCCTGGGCAGTAAAATTGCCAGCCTGGAAAGGCTGCAAGAGCAAGAGCAGGATATCAGGGAGCAGATGCAGTCACAAATCAGTCAGGAACGAAAGCAATTTCAGGCAATACGCAGACAGATGCGAGACGAGTTTGCTGTTGAAGGAAAGCAGGTTAGGGAGGAATTGCAAAAAAACAGCCAGGAAACCCAAAAGGAGCTTGCCGCGGTTTATGAAAAGCTGGGGCAGTATGCGGAAAGTATGGAAATTATAGAAAATACAGGGATATGCGGACAGCTTTCCAATGCAAATTCCAAAATCATCAGGTCTTATGCACAGTCGGGTGAAGATGCCATACTTTTTTATATTCTGCCTCATATTGGGATCGAGCTTAAAAATGCGACTTATCTGGATTTGGGTGCAAACCATGCAAAGGAGCTGAGCAATACGTATGCATTGTATGAAAAAGGCGTGCGGGGAGTTTTGGTTGAGGCGAATCCGGTATTGATACCAGAACTAAAACTAAACCGGAGCGAAGACCAGATCGTTCCAAAATGCCTTGCACTTCATTCAGGATGCCCGGTAACCTTTTATATTTTAAGCGGTGACGGATTGTCCACCCCGGATAAAGCTGCGGCTGAAAAAATGATTGCTGAGAATCCTGAGATCAGGATCGAAAAAGAGGTTCAGGTGGATACGGTCACGATACACGAATTGCTGGAACAGTACTTTAGCGAGGCGCCTACATTTTTAAATATCGATATCGAAGGCATGGAGTTTGATATTTTACAGGAAATTGATTTTAAAAAGATACGCCCGAAGGTCGTGATTGTGGAAATGATTGAATACAGCATGATGATTCATGCAGGGAGCAGGAATCAGCGGATCTTAGACTATATGAAGAAAAATAATTATATCGAATATGCGTTTACCGGGATTAATTCTATTTTTGTGGATGCATCTGTCTGGAAGTATACAGATCGATAAGGGGGAGGACATGAACATTGCATTTGACGCAGCGGCAATTTTAGGGCCAATGAGTAAAAACCGCGGCATAGGTAATTATGCCTACAGCCAGTTTCAGACTATGATAGAGCTGGATCAGCAGAACAACTATTATTTTTTTAACTTATTTGAACCATTTTCCATGAAGGATGCCGTTACGAAAGGAAATATCGAGGATATCTGCTTTTATGCGGGTAAAAATCAAGAGCTGGTCTCAAATAAAGAATACAAGGAAATTTACGGTGATATTGTCAAAAGATTTATCAGGGAAAATAAAATCGATGTATTTTATATTACATCACCCTTTGACCTGAATATAACACCATACCAAAAAGAATGGTTTGAAGGGGTCAGAACCGTTGCCACAGTATATGACATTATACCTTATGTATGGAAAAAGAAATATTTGTCAGATAAGACAATATATGCCCGTTATATGAGATGTGTGCAGATGCTGCGCTGGGTGGACGAATATCTTGTTATTTCACAAAGTGTGAAGGATGATATGATTGCTTATTTAGATTTTCCAGAGAACCACATCCATGTGATTTATGGGGCAGCAGATTCTAATATTTTCCGGCGGATTTCCATAACAGAACAGGAGGCACAGGAGCTGTTTTCTAGATTTCATATCCAAGGCAGGTATATGATTTGCACAGGCGGCGACGATGAACGAAAAAACATTGCTGGGCTGATTCATGCCTATTCCAAAATACGCAGAGAACTGTTGGAAATATATCAGTTGGTCATTGTATGCAAGCTTTCTCCTGCATCGGTAAAACGATACAGCCAGATCATTCAGGATTATAAACTAAAGGGGCGCGTCATACTGACCAATTTTGTATCCACGCAGGATCTGGTTCGGCTGTACAACAAGGCTTCCTTACTTGTATTTCCATCATTATATGAAGGGTTTGGACTGCCGGTCTTAGAGGCATGGATGTGTGGGCTGCCGGTGCTGACTTCGAATAATTCCAGCCTGGGTGAGATTGGAAAAGGCGCGGCAGTGCTTGTAAACGCGGAAGATACGCAATCTATTACAAACGGTATCAATTTTGCCCTGACAAAAGCAGATTTGGAGCAGCTACGCAAAAATGCAGCAAAAAAGCTGGATAAGCTTTGCTGGGAGTCAGTTACACGTACAGCGCTGTCCGTAATCCATACTATGAAACCAGCCGGCGCTCAGCCCACAAAGCAGCCAGAGGTAAAAAAGATCGCCATGTTTACACCGCTGCCTCCGATACAGTCTGGAATAGCAGATTACAGTGCGGATATTCTTTTGCAACTGGAAGCTGAATTTGAGATCGATGTTTATATTGACAGATACAAGGCAGATTTTAAGGAAAGCAAACGCATCCATGTTTATCCGGCTAAGCTGTTTGATGAAAAAAGATATGCGTATGACAGAATTGTGTATCAGGTAGGAAATTCCCTTTACCATGCCTATATGTTTCCGTATATCAAAAAATATCCAGGGATTGTGGTGCTTCATGATTACAACTTAAAAAATGTACTGGAAGCGATGTATTTGTATGAGTTAAATCAGCCAAAAACATTTATGCAGTATCTGCGGGAGGACTACAGCAAGGCGGCCGTCCAAAGCTACATGCAGCACTTAAATACATCGTATACGGAAAAATTTGAAATCAATGGTTTTGTTACGAATTATGCAGAAAAGATCATTGTACACAGCCTGTATGCGAAGAAGAAGCTGCTGTTAAAAAATATTGAGAGAAATGTATGCGTGATACCGCATTATGCAGTTATTGAACAGAAACAGAATGCATTGACGGAACAAAAGCAGCAAGAGGATAGAAACCAAAAAACGGATCAGTTTGTGTTTGCTGCATTTGGCCATATTCATGAGTCTAAGAGGATTATTCCAGCATTACATGCATTTGGACGTATTTGCAGAGAGCAGCCGGACAGAAATCTGAAATTTCAGTTTGTTGGAAAGATGGCAAAAGAGCTTCGGGATACGTTTGAGGAAACATTGCGTGAGGAAGATGTAAAAGAACAGGTCTGTGTGACAGGATATGTGCCGCTAGAGCGTTTTTTAGAGCATCTTGACCAGGCGGATGTCTGCGTGAACCTGCGCTATCCGTATCATGGAGAATCCAGTGGAAGCTTTATGCGCGAACTTGCAAAGGGAAAGTGTGTAATTGTAAACCGGATTGGCAGTTTTGGTGAAGTGCCGGAAAAAGCATGCCTGATGATTCCAAACGCAGAAAAAATGGACAAAGAGGAAGAGACAGAAGCCATTTATCAGGCGATGAAGCTTGCTATGGATGATTCTGTCCGGGAAAAAATCGAGTTCGAGGCAAAAAAATATGCACGGGAGTATTTGGATCTGAAAAAAGTTGGGAAGCAGTATATACAGGCGATTAAAGAAAAAACAGAGAAAAACGGGCTGAATGAAAAGAAGCTGAGATTATTTGCACAAACGTATGCTAGTCAGTATACGGATGAGGAAATAGAACGATTGGCAGTGACGCTGGCTTATGCAAAGGAGTGAGAGACTGGCTGATATGCAATATTTGGATTTGCTGAGTAATAGGAGGGTTACAAAATGAAACAGGCACTGATCACCGGCATCACCGGACAGGATGGTTCCTACCTGGCGGAATTGCTGTTGGAAAAAGGATATAAGGTATATGGTATTATGCGCCGAAAAAGCGTTGCCGACTATGGGAATGCTGTGCATATTAAGGAAAAAATTCATTTTATCTATGCAGATATGACGGATCTGACATCGCTTGTAAATGCCATGAAAATTGCACAGCCGGATGAGGTATACAATCTTGCTGCTCAGTCATTTGTCGGAACGAGTTGGGAACAGCCTGTTGCAACGGCGCAGATTGATGCGATTGGGGTCACAAACATGCTGGATGCCATACGCATGGTAAAGCCGGAGGCACGATTTTACCAGGCAGCTACATCTGAGATGTTTGGAAAGGTGCAGGAGATGCCGCAGACAGAGAGGACGCCTTTTTATCCGCGGAGTCCATATGGCGTGGCGAAACTTTATGGCTACTGGATTACAAAAAATTACCGAGAGAGCTTTGGCATGTTTGCTTGTAGCGGTATTTTGTTTAATCATGAAAGTGAGCGCAGGGGAAAGGAGTTTGTAACCCGCAAGATTACGTATGCAGCCGCGCGTATTAGACAGGGTGTACAAGAATGTCTGGAACTTGGGAATCTGGATGCGAAACGCGACTGGGGCCATGCGCAGGACTATGTTTATGCAATGTGGCTGCTTTTACAGAATGAAAAGCCGGAGGATTATGTAATTGCGACAAATGAGACCAGGACTGTGCGGGACTTTACGGAAGCGGCATTTCGATATGCGGGCATTTCAATTATCTGGGAAGGAGAAGGCATCCAAGAAGTCGGAAAGGATTGTGAAAGCGGAAGAACAGTTGTAAAAGTAAATCCCGAGTTTTTCCGTCCAGCCGAGGTGGAACTGCTATGGGGAAATCCGGCAAGGGCAGAAAAAGAACTTGGGTGGAAACGAAAAATTACGTTTCAGCAGCTTGTGGAACGTATGGTAAAGAGTGATATGGAGCTTGTAAAAAGGCAGATTCAGATGGAGGCATTGTCATGCGGTCGCTAGTTATTGGAGGAGCAGGTTTTGTCGGGAAATATCTGGTGAGGCATTTACTGGAACTAAAACATGAAGTAATTATAACGAAGATGCCAATGGAGGAAGCCAGAGTTGAAGGAGCAGCGGTTTATGATCTGGATATTTTGGACAAGGCCACAGTGACAGAACTATTGGAAAAGATATCTCCAGATCTGGTATTTCATCTTGCAGCACAAAGCTCTGTGTCTATGTCATGGAAAAATCCGCAGCAGACGGTTGATGTGAATGTCAAAGGCAGCGTGAATGTGCTGGACGGGCTGCGCAGCATGAAGAAAAAGGCGCGTATCCTGCTGATAGGTTCTGGAGAGGAGTATGGGCAGGTTATTCCATCTGAAACACCAGTTTGTGAGACAAGTCCGTTAAGACCGGGAAATATTTATGCCGCTACAAAAGCTTGCCAGAATATGATTGGGCGGATTTATGCGCAGGCATATGGAATGAATCTTGTGATGGTGCGGGCGTTTAACCATATCGGGCCAGACCAGAGTCCGGTATTTGTCGCAGCGGATTTTTGCCGGCAGGCAGCATTGATCGAATCAGGAATGCAGGAGGCTGTGATACGGGTAGGCAACCTGGAGGCAAAACGGGATTTTACGGACGTCAGAGATGTGGTACATGCCTATGTACTGTTAGCCGAAAAGGGACAGGCAGGAGAAACGTATAATGTAGGAAGCGGACATGCTGTGAGCATTGGTGATGTCTTAAAGCTTGTTTTGAAACAGTCTGCTGTGGAGATTCAGGTGGAAGTGGATGAAGAGAAGCTGCGTCCCGTTGATGTGCCGGTTATGGAAGCAGATGTGCGTAAGGTGTGGCGTGACGTTGGGTGGAAAGCACAGATTCAGTTGGAGCAGACGATTGGGGATATGATGGAATACTGGCGAAGCGTGATAGGGAGTAAGGGATGTAGTTAAGAAAGGCTTAAGAAGATAAGATGAGAAGTGTATTAATAGTGATGCTGTTATTCATTATTCCTTTGCTATTGGAAGAAGGAGTTATTTATAACATAAATATAAGTAAGAGAGAAAAAAGCACTCGCTGTATTTTTGCGGTGATCGTAGTCAATGTTATCGGAATAGTTTTTTATTTTTCCTTGAAAAATTTGTGGACAGTTTATGAATACCTTCTATTGTATGCCATTATTTCCATTATAGTAGCTACATTAATTTTGCCGCTGCTTTATAGAGAAATACTGAATATAGAAAGAATACTATTTATGTTTTGCCTGTTGGTGGTATCAGTTGCATTCTATTCCATTCTTACGTATGGGCAGGCAAATATTCACTCAGATACGGCAACAGCTACGATTTTGGCACAATGCCAGGTCAGGAGCAGAAGTATTTTCCCGCGCACGTGGTGTTATGCAAATGGTGAAATCTGGGTGCTCGGTCTAAATTTATTTGTGCTGCCTTTTTCTGTTTTGCTGCAAAATCAGAGTTTAGCAAGAATGCTTGGTTCTGTGTTGCTCACGATAACTGTTTTAACGGTAATGTATTATCATAGTCGAAAAATATTTAATAATCAATCGTGGCTTTTAAATATACCTTTATTATTACTTTATTTGAGAGGTACTTTGGATGTAGTGTTATATCAGGCTGCCTATATAGGACAGATTCTTTGGATTGTGTTAACCAGTTCTATGGTTTCAATGATTTTTTATGGGAAACGGCAGAAGAGATCGATCTTTTACCTTACTATATTAATCATATTATTATGTATGGGGAGTGTAAGGTACATTGCAGAAAATACAATACCCTTGTGGGGGGCTTGCATGATTTTATTATACGTTCGTAATCAACATGCAGAAAGGATAGAGGATTGTAAAGATGATATAAAGAGGGCAGTTTTTATGTCGATTTTAATATTATTGCCTTCATTGATAGGCTTGGGGCTTTATAAAATTCTATGTAACTGGTGTTTCGTGGTTGACACAGGAGCAAACAGTCTACAGTTTGTGAGGTCTTTGCAAGATTGTTGGGAGAACATGATTGCTGCTTTTCTTAATATTTTTCAAAATTTCGGATTTGTAGGTGGAGCTGAAATATTTTCCGTAGAAGGAATTGGAAATCTTATTTCAATTATTTTTGGTGGAATTATAGTATTTATTGTACCAGTCCTACAGTTAGTAAGATTAAAAGAAGAAAAGGAAACTGTTGTTTTCTTTTATATTTTCGGGATGTTGCACAATTTTCTTATGTTTTTGATTGTGATATTTTGTGGCAAAACAGTAGAAAGATATATGCTTACGTCTGTTTTTGTAAGCATTATCATTACGTCACAGTATGTGGCAAAGTATTGGCTGAAAAAAGTTAATTTGCAAAAGGTTGCAATAATAATATGTTTTATAGTTGTATCTTCTGTCCAATGCTTTGCATTGTTTAGGCAAAGTACAGGGTGGCAGAAAGACATGGAAGCTCAAAAAGAATTTGTTCAGAAATTGGTGAACATGGGTTTGCGAAAAGGATATGCTTCCTACTGGAAGGCTTATTCAAATGAAGTGTATTCAGACTTGCAGTTACAGATTAGTGGTATTCATATTGGCGAAAATGGGATAGCACCTTATTATTGGCTGGTTGATTCAGAAGTATTCCATGTGGAAGATGAGAATACCTTTTTGTTATTGACACAAGAAGAAAAAGATACGATAGGTGGCAATATCCCGACATTATTTGGGGAACCAACGGAAGAATTAATTCTTGATGGGATGTATGTTTTTGTTTTTGATTATGACATTATAAAAAAAGCAGGTTGGTCATAATATTAAGGTAATATGAGTAGAGGAATTTGCAATGATAAATTTCAATGAACCAATATTAATGGAAAATACATTTGCTTATGTAAGAGAAGCAATCAACAGTAAAAAATTAAGCGGAGACGGCGAGTTTACAAAACGGTGCAGTTTCTGGCTGGAACGGTGGTGCGCAAGCGGGCATGTATTTTTGACTACTTCCTGTACCCATGCGACAGAAATGGCGGCAATCCTTGCAGGCATCCAGCCGGGGGACGAGGTGATCCTGCCTTCGTATACGTTTGTGTCCACAGCCGATGCCTTTGTCTTACGCGGGGCAAAAGTGAAATTCGTGGATATCCGCCCGGATACAATGAATATGGATGAAAATAAGATCGAAGATGCGGTGACGGAAAAGACAAAGGCAATTATCCCAGTGCACTATGCAGGCGTTGGATGTGAAATGGATGCCATTATGGAGGTTGCAAAGAGGCATTCCCTGCTTNTTCCATAAGTCCCTGATCATCGCATCCGGTACCCGCACCATACCCCAGAGCAGGGCGTCTGCATCCGCTTCCAGCTCCCTGCATATGCTGGAAAAGGTATCCAGGCTCATTTTTCTTGTTCCACGCTCAATATTTCCCATAAAATTCATACTGATGCGGCATTTTCTTGCCAGCTCATCCTGCGACCAGCCCTTTGCCTTCCTAATCTGGCGGATTCTTGCCCCCACCTTTGCATAATCCAGCTCCTGCATTCTATCCCCCTCCTGGTACCTTACGCTGTCTTCTGGAAATTCCAGTTTTTTATTTTATCTTTGTTTTTTGCAAGATAACAATTCATAACATTTTGCAGAGAATTGTTATGCTTTTTATATGTAGTTATGTCGCCTAAAGCACCAGAAATCAATGATTACAGCAATTTTTTAAACAATCGGTGCATACAAAAAAATAAAAATGCACGCTTTACTCATTTCCTTTACGGATTTTGTGGAATTTTTATAACAAATTAACAATAGAAGCAAAAATACAACCTTTAATTTATACAATACTGCCATATTTTTTAATTAGAGTTGCAAAATATAAGAAAAACAGATAGAATACTAATAGTCACTATTTATTAAAATATTATATACTAATAGAACATATTTTACATAACAATTCTCTGCAAAAAGTTATGAAGCATCTCCTTCTTTTCCCATTACAAGGCAGAATGTGTCTGTCTGCGCTTTTCCAAACAATCTCCTAACTTGCAGCATCCAGGAATTGCAACTGTTTCGATCACGCATAAAACCAAATAAGGAGCAAATATACAAAAAAGTTTCTTCTCATATCGAACGGATTTTAATATAATTGTCTCTCGTTTCGTATGATTATATTGATTTTGTATAAAAATCGAATATAATAAAAACAACCCAAATAAAAGGAGGCTTCGTCATGGTTGTTGCAGCAGCAGAATTTAAAGCTAATTTCGGAAAGTACCTTGAATTAATTGCCAAGGAAGATATCTGTATTACTCGTAATGGAAAAACGGTCGCTAAAGTAGTAAATCCACAAGTATCTGCTGTGGATACCCTGCGTGGGATGCTTGGCGGTATTTCCTCTTCCTCTGATATTGATATGGATTCCTTACGAGAGGAGCGTTTCCCGGCGTCCCTTCCGGGAAAAAGCACCACCACCCCCATCCCCTCTTCTATACCTTAAAATCCGCAAATCATGTCTTACATATTTTCTTTTCCATGCTTTTCTGCTATAATAAATAGGATAAACGATTACAGTATGTAAGGGGATTGAGAATGTTGAAAAAAGACAACCTAAAAAAAGACAAATACGAAGCCGCAAAAGCGGCTGCCGGGATTTTATCCGGGAACAGAAGCATAACCGATATGGAAAAGGACACCCAAAAGGAACCCGGCGCAAATGCCAGAGTCAACCGATTTGTCCTTGTGATTGTTACCGTCATTGACCTGTTTTTATTTTTCGGCTATATCGGAGATTATAAACAGGGCAATATCGGCTTTGGATTTATGATGGCGGTAAATGTGTTCGTTATTGTCTCTATGGCAGCTTGTTTTCTTACTTATTTCCGCAAAAAGGACAGCGCAGCCTTTGCGTATGTCTCTGTAGCCGGCTATATGATCGTCTATGGCATGGCGGTCTTTGGCGCGCAAAATGACCTTGTTTTTATAATGGTGTTTCCTCTGACTGTCTTGTTTATTTTGTATTATAATTTCAGGCTGATTGTCGGCATCGCGGTCATTTTTGGCGGAATTAATATAATTGACATTATTTATATCACGGCAGTGCTTGGACATATGCATTCGGGCGTTGCGTTAAACAGTACTTCGCTCTTGCTGCAAGGCGCCTCGATCGTTGTATATATGCTTGTACTATGCGGGACAACCTATATTTCCAATGATAACAACGCAAAAAAGCTTGCCAGTATCCATGCGGAAAAGGAAAAGAGCACCGAGCTTTTGGACGAGGTATTAAAGGTCGCCGCTTCCGTAAAACAGAACTGTACCAGCGCGGCAGAGCATATCCAGACTCTGAGCCAATATGTGGATTCCACCGCCTCTGAGCTGAGCGGCATTGCGGAAGGAAACAGCAGCAATGCAGACAGTATCGAGCAGCAGACGGTTATGACTGGAAATATTCAAAATATGATACAGGCAACCAAGCAGATGTCCGACGAAATGCTTGCTATGGCAAAAAGCTCTGAAAAAGCAGTCAGAGACGGCAAGCAGACCGTAGACCACCTGCAAATACAGGCTGTCCAGACAAAGGAGACAAATGAGCAGGTCGTTTCTGCCGTGGCAAGCCTTATTTCCAATGCAGAGACCGTCGAAGAGATCACCGAACATATTTTTTCGATTTCCAGCCAGACGAACCTGCTGGCACTGAATGCGTCGATCGAAAGCGCGCGTGCCGGAGATGCCGGAAAAGGATTTGCTGTCGTATCCGAAGAAATACGTACGCTCGCTGACGAGACGAGAAGCCTGACGGAACGCATTCGAAAGATTGTCGAGGAATTAAAAAGCAACGCGGATATAGCAAAAACTACGGTGAACCAGGTGATCACAGCCTCAAGTACTGAACATGAGCTGATTACAAACGCAAGCACGCAGTTTCACGAAATCGGCAGCCGCATGGACGGGCTTCACACAAATGTACAGGCAATTTATAAAAAAATCGAAGAAATACTGGAATCCAACCATGCGATTGTAGACAGCATCCACCATATCTCCGCCGTCAGTGAAGAAGTGACCGCAAGTACACAGCAGGCAGCAGACCTTGGCACCGATACTAGCCATAAAGCTGAACAGGCAAGGGATTTGATGATGGGACTGCTGGAGACGGTAAAGGCGATTGATAAATATTTATAAAATACATATTCCCGTGCAAGGATTTCCCTCCTTCAATCGTGTTTTTATTGAGCGAACAAACATACAATTCCCGCTGGAATTTTTCCAAAATATGCTATATACTAAATATACGGAAAAGTCCGGCATCATGAGGAACATGGAAAGAATGAAGAAGGGAGAATGACTATGAAACGTTTGAAACGTACCTTACTGGCAGCAGCCCTTGTTGGTGCAGTTTCGTTTACAGCGGCAGGACAGTCTGTCACAACCGCTTATGCTCATGGGCATCACGGCGGCGGGCACTGCGGCGGCAGGTCGACAAACTATTATTACTGCGGAGGGCACAGTGCACATACGCATAACGGCGGCGTCTGCCCTTATGCAGATGATTACTATTACTGCGGAGGGCACGCCGCACATACGCATGACGGCGGTGTCTGCCCTTATGCAGCCTATGTAAGCAAGTCAACCATCCGCAGCGTCCAAAGAACCTTAAACCGCAGCGGCTATAACTGCGGAACCGCGGACGGCGTAATGGGCGCAAAAACAAAACGGGCTTTAAAAAGATACCAGCGCGATAATGGCTTGACCGCAGACGGAGCAATCGGTCAGCAGACATTAACCGCACTGGGGCTTGCTGGTTAATGAAAAACTTTGGAAAGTGCAGAGTCAAAAAATTGGCTTTGCACTTTTTATTTTGTATAGTTTCATTCCTCCAAATACTGTGTTAAAATAAATCCAGACAATCCGATAAAACATATTTCAGATTATATTCAGCAAATGGAGGAACAAAAATTGAGTGCATTTGTAGAATTTATAAATGTCAGTAAGACCTATCACATGGGTGAAGTTGCTATCGAAGCGTTAAAGGATGTAAATTTTACCATTGAAAAAGGAGAATTCTGTGTTGTCGTCGGTGCATCCGGGGCGGGCAAGACGACGATTTTAAATATTTTAGGCGGAATGGACAGTCTGTCTTGTGGGAAGGTGCTGCTGGACCAGAATGAGATCTCCTCTTATAATAAGAAAAAACTGACGTCTTACCGACGGTATGATATCGGTTTTGTGTTTCAGTTTTATAACCTGGTGCAGAACCTGACTGCCCTGGAAAATGTAGAGCTGGCTGCGCAGATCTGCAAAGACCCTATGGATGCCATGACCGTGTTGGAGATGGTTGGACTTAAGGATCGCGCCCTGAACTTTCCGGCACAGCTATCCGGCGGAGAACAGCAGCGCGTAGCGATCGCGCGGGCGCTTGCAAAAAATCCAAAGCTGCTGCTCTGTGACGAACCGACGGGCGCGCTGGATTATCATACCGGAAAAGCGGTATTGAAGCTGTTGCAGGATGCGTGCAGGAAAAACAAGATGACCGTCGTCGTAATTACGCATAACCAGGCGTTAACGGCGATGGCAGACAGGATTATTACAGTTAAAAACGGCACCGTGCATAAGATGGAGATGAATGACCAGGTCGTGCCGGTAGAAGATATTGAATGGTAGCAGCAGGGAGTCGGTCTATGAATAAAGGAATGAGAAAAACAACGATCAGGGAAATCAAAGGCAGCCTTGGGCGGTATTTTGCGATTCTTGCGATTGTAATGCTGGGTGTGGCGCTGTTTACCGGATTAAAGGCAACGACACCGGCAATGATCGCCACAGAAAATGAGTATCTTGCCGAACGGAATTTTTATGATTACCGTCTGCTGTCTTCCATCGGATTTGAAACCACAGATGTGAAAAAGCTCGCGGAAATGAAAGAAACCGCCCATGCGGAGGGCGCCGTTTCCATCGATGCGGTATGTACCTTTGATGACGATGACAGCGACGAAATCTATAAATTTCATACGATGCCGGATCAGATTAACCAGATCAGCCTGACAGCCGGAAGGATGCCGCAAAAACCAGACGAATGCCTGCTGGATTCAGCGCTGTATGGAAGCGAGCAGATCGGGGCGCAGATCACAGTTTCAGACAATAATACAGCCGAAACACTGGACATGTTCGGCGAACGGGCCTTTAAGGCTGTCGGCATCGCGCGCTCTCCATACTATATCAATCTTGAGCGGGGGACGACTTCACTTGGAGAAGGCAGAATTTCCGCTTTTTTATATGTTCCGGCAAACGCATTTGACTGCGATTATTTTACTGAGATTTATGTCAAAACAAAGCAGAAATTTGACGTGTATACAGACGCATATGAAGCGTACATAGATGCTTTGCAAAAAGAAATGGAACAGACCACCGAAGCGCTTGTATTCGAGCGTTTTGCCTCTGTCAAAGCCGATGCGCAGGCGGAAATTGACGACGCGCAGGCAAAATTGGACAAAGAAACCGCCAAGGCAAAACAGGAGCTTGCCGACGCACGTAAAAAAATCACAGACGGCGAACAGGAAATGATAGACGGCGAAAAAAAGCTGCGGGACGGCAAACGGGAAGCCGAAAAAGGAGCCAGAGAAATCGCAGAAAACGAACAAAAGCTTGCCGACAGCGAACGTGAACTGGCGGATGGAGAACGCACGCTGCGCAAAACCGAGCAGGAAGTCCGGGACGCAGATGCTAAGCTTTTCGATGCAGAACAGGAGATCGCCTCGTATGAGCAGGAGATCGCCGCCGGAAAGTCCGAGCTTCTTAAGACAAAAAAAATGCTGCAAAAAGAAGAAGCTACTCTGCTAAAACAGGAAGCCGCACTGCCTGGACAAGAAGCAAAACTGAAAAAACAGGAAACAGAACTGACGCAAAAAGAAGCAGAGCTAACGCAGCAGGAAGCTGAACTGCTGCAAAAAGAATCGGAACTGGCAAGCCAGGAAGCTGAACTGACACAAAAAGAAGCAGATCTTGCAAGCCAGGAAGCTGAACTGCTACAAAAAGAAACAGAACTGACGCAAAAAGAATCGGAGCTAAAACAGCAGGAAGCAGAACTCAAAAAACAGCAGCAGACATTTGAAGCTACAGAGACAGAGCTGGACAGCCAGGAGAGCGCCTTACGCAGCCAGAAAGCACAATTAGAACAGGCATATGCCGCGCAGCAGGTTACGCAGCAGCAATATACACAGCAGACTCATGAAATCCAAACCGGGCTGCGCCAGATCCAGGACGCTAAACAAGAGCTTTCTGCCGGCAATAAGCAGGTGCAGGACGCGCTGGCACAAATTCAGCCAGGGCTGGCGCAGGTGCAGGATGGGCTGACACAGGTACAAAACGGGCGGACAGAGCTGCAAGGCGGGCTGGCGCAGGTGCGGGACGGATTGGCGCAGGTGCGGGACGGGCAAAAGCAGGTGCAAAAAGGCTTAAAGCAGGTACAAGGCGGGCTGGCGCAGGTACGGGATGGGCTGGCGCAGGTACAGGACGGGCAAAAGCAGCTCCAATCCGGCAAAAAAGAAATACAGTCCGGGAAAGCACAGCTACAGGCTGCAAAACAGGAAATCGCCGCCAATGAAAAAACGCTGGCAGAGTCAGAAAAAGAGCTTGCCGCTGGCAAAGCGCAGACCACAAACGCACGCAGAGAACTAGAAGCCGGCAAAGCCGAGCTCACAAGCGGCAAAGCCGAGCTGCAAAGCGGCCGCACAGAGCTTGCAGACGGCAGAAAAAAGCTGGAACAGGCAAAGGCAGAGCTTGCGGATGCACAGGAAGAATTAAAAAAAGGCAGGGACGATCTGGAAAAAGGCAAGGCAGAGCTTGCAGAAGCCAGAGCGGAATTAAAACAGGGAAAAGCAGATTTTGACAAAGAAACGGCAGACGCACAGCTTGAAATCGACGACGCACAGACAGAGCTTTTGGAACTGGAGCAGCCGGATTGTTATGTGCTGACAAGAAATACAAATATCGGCTATGCCTGTTATGAAAGCGATTCAAAGATCGTAGCAGGCATCGCAAACGTATTTCCGGTGTTCTTTTTTCTCGTAGCGGCACTGATCTGCATGACGACCATGAACCGCATGGTAGAAGAACAGCGAACGCAGATCGGCGTATTAAAAGCACTCGGATACAGCAACGGCGCCATTATGTGGAAATATCTGTTTTATGCCGGGTCAGCCGCGGCAGCAGGCGCCGTACTAGGCTGCATCATCGGTACCTGGCTGTTTCCGAAAGTCATCTGGATGGGCTACAGCATGATGTACAACATGGGCGAGATCACTTATTACTTTGACGGATGGATAGCTGTTTTTTCACTGTTAGCCGCACTGTTATGCTCGATGGGCGCAGCTTACGCTTCCTGCCGCTATGAGCTGTACAGCGTGCCTGCAAGCCTGATCCGCCCAAAAGCCCCAAAAAGCGGAAAACGGATTTTCCTGGAACACATAGGCTTTATCTGGAACCGGATGAAGTTTTTGCACAAAGTATCCGTGCGCAATATTTTCCGTTACAAAAAGCGATTTTTTATGATGATCCTGGGAATCAGCGGATGCACCGCGCTGCTTGTGACCGGATTTGGCGTAAAAGATTCGGTCACAAACGTTGCAGACATGCAGTACGAGCAGGTACAGCTTTACGATATCGGCATTACGTTTTCCAAAGATCAGCAATACTCACAGCTTGACAAGCTGATACAGGAAACCAATGGCATGATCGCACAGGCGGACTGCCATTACGAAGAAAGCGCAGACCTGGAATTTGGCGGAAAAATAAAATCCGTCTACCTGGAAATCCCGCAAGATATCGAGCAAACCAGCCGTTTTCTCAACCTGCATACACCCGCTGGTGAAAAAATCCCTTATCCGTCTAAGGGCGAGGTTGTTTTAACCGCAAAGGTTGCAGAGACACTTGGCATCCATACCGGCGATACTGTCATCCTGCGTGACACAGACCGAAACAGCATATCGGCAACAGTATCCGCACTGTGCAACAATTTTGTCTATCATTACGCGTATATTTGCAGCGAGACCTACGAAGAGCAGCTTGGACAAACACCCGCATACAAAAGCTCCTATGCCACCGTTTTCGAAGGCACTGACATTCACGAAGCCGCGGCTGTGATCGCCGACAGAGACGACGTGCTTTCCGTATCCGTCACACAGGATACCCGCGACCGAACCGCATCGATGATGGACAGTATGGATTATATCGTGCTGCTAATTATTGTGTGTGCCGGCAGCCTTGCCTTTATCGTACTGTACAACCTGACAAATATTAATATTACAGAACGTCTGCGCGAAATCGCAACCATTAAAGTACTCGGCTTTTACGCAATGGAAACCGCGGATTACGTATTCCGCGAGAACCTGGCGCTGACCGGGCTGGGCGCACTTGCCGGACTGGGGCTTGGAAAATGGCTGCACTGGTTCGTAATGGATCAGGTAAAGATCGATATGCTTTCGTTTCAAACACTGATCGCGCCGCAAAGCTACGTGCTGAGCCTGGTGCTTACGTTTGTATTTGCAATGCTGGTGAACGGGCTGATGTATTTCAAGCTGGAGCATATTCATATGGCGGAGGCGCTTAAGTCGATTGAATAGGCGGCTTACCCTCTTGTTTTTTGGAGGGAGATCCCTCCAGGAACAAGAAAGGAGGGTGTTGTATTCACTGTTATTTCTGCAATGCTGTACTACAGCGAACTAATTTAAGTTGTTTTGGTAAATTTTTACAGGAAGGGACGCCGGGAAAGAGGATGCTTTTCGTAAATGCTACTAAACATAGCTCGATATGGTTTGTTCGCTGTAGTGTTATATAATACGCAAAACAAACTATGGTACAATTTTAAAATATTATTCTCCTGCTTGTTCTAAAACCATTTTCTCAAGTGCAGTACCAATATAAACTCCATTCTCTTTGATTTCATCCAAAACCGGGCGGACTGCATCCAGATGTCCAAGCTTTTTGGCTTTTATGAGCACCCCTATCGTTCCTGTCACCATAAGTCCAAGATATTTAGCAGTTTTCTTTGCGGCATTGTCATCAATCACAACTAAATCAGCCTGTTTCTCCTGAGCAAGTATCATAACCTCAACCTCACCATCATGAAGTTTTGCTTTGTACATCTTTTTTTCAGATCGATCTCGGATCTTTTCTATATGTATCCAATCACTTTCCCCAATCACCTGCATACAAACCGAATCCTTTTTGGCTGTAACCTCTCTATACACTGCTTTCGGAATGATCACTTCCCCATATAGTTTTTTCAATAAGTCAAGCCTCCCAACTCCGCTCAGAACGATCAGCGGCGTGGAATTCACAATTACTTTACGCATTTTCCAATTCCTTTAAAAATTCTGCTTTATTATCATAGTGAAAGATAGAAATCTGATTCTTTCCCAGAAATTTGATAAAATCCTCTTCAGGCATCCCTGCAATTTGCGAACAATACCCAATAGATACACCACTCTGCGTATAATAGGCAATGGCAGCGGCATGTCTGACAAAAGTCCCTGCTTCTTCCATAGTCATTTTTGTATCGAAAAGAACTTCATCTGGAATATTTATCGCTATACTACACATTTTTATTCCCTCCATACTGAAATACCATAACTGGTTGCTTGATTTAACTCAAAAAAAGATAATCCTCATTTTATACCTAAAAGGATACCATGCCTATAACTTAAATTCAAGTATCTAATTTTATACTTACTTGCATCAGTCCATATGGGCACCAGGCTTTTTATCCTTTCCACCACCTTACAATTCATTATTCCATTCTCCTAAAAGCCTTGTGGTAATTTAGTGTCAAGTTACTGAAATCTGCCGTGGATATCTAAAAATATGCTTATCCCACACGCATTTTACTGTTTCAGCACTCAAAACTTTCACTCACAAAAAAATGCAACATTTTCTTCAAAATGTTGCATTTTTCTTTTGACACTATTAATATCGGCACTTTCGGGCGATACTTAACCCCCAATTTCAAAAATTTTTTTAATTTTTTTGCAACCGCATTCTCTTAAATCCGTTGCGTTTTCGGCATTTTCAGACACAAACCTACAGAATGCAACAGTTTGAAGAGAAAGTTGCATCCTATCTGGTTCATTTGGATATGAACGGGGAAACAGGGAGGTTATTATGTTGAAACTGACCGTAAAGCCAGGGGAATATCTGCTGATCGGAAATGAAATTAAGCTGGTGTTCGCTGGAGGAAGCTCCAATAATCTGCGGATCTTGGTCGATGCGCCAAGGAGCATGAATATTGCAAGGAGTTCCACATTTGAAAAACAAAAGCTTGCCGAAGAGCCTGGAAATGTAGTGACCCATTATAAGGACAGGGAGCTTTCCGCAGAAGCGCAGGAAAAAATACGCGCTATTTTAGCGGAAGAACGCAAAAAGGCAAGAAAGGCAAAGGGACGTTATGTATGGTAATAGTGCCGGATTAGCCTAGGGATCTGGCATTGTTATAGATTGTTATTTCAGGTAGAAGATACCACACATGCACGCAAAAGGAATTGCGGCATTTTCAAAACAAGGAGGAAAATATTATGGCAATGGTAGTACAGCACAATCTTACAGCAATGAACGCAAACCGTCAGTTGGGTGTTACAACTGGCCAGCAGGCAAAATCTTCTGAGAAATTATCTTCTGGTTACAAGATCAACCGTGCAGGAGATGATGCAGCAGGCTTAAAGATTTCAGAAAAGATGAGAAGCCAGGTACGCGGCTTAAACAAAGCATCTGCAAATGCACAGGATGGTATCTCTTTGATCCAGACAGCAGAAGGTGCGTTAAATGAAGCGCATTCCATTTTACAGCGTATGAACGAGCTGTCTGTACAGGGTGCAAACGATACAAACCAGAGCATTGACCGTGATGCGATCAATCAGGAGCTGGAAGCTTTAACCGCAGAGCTGGACAGAATTTCTGAAACAACACAGTTTAACAAACAGGAATTATTAGACGGTTCCTTCAGCGATAAGAAGCTTCAAGTCGGCGCAAACGCAAACCAGAGCATCAGTATCAGCATCGGAAAAATGGATGCAAAATCTCTTGGTTTAAAGGAGTTTAAAGCCTTTGCAGGAATAGATACGATCTCTTACAATACGATCTCTTACATGGGCGCAGAATATAAATATGATGCTTCTGACAGTGCTGCTGGTAATTTAAGTGCGTTTAAAGATGCTGTCGGTGCGGAAGGTAAAAAAGCATTTGAAGACGATATGATTGGAATGACATCTGACGGAAAGTTCCATCTTCTCTCAGGCGATGCAGGATACGCTACAAAAGAATCTGCTATTGCTGCTGGCCCAAGTGCATTAGAATCCGTATATAAAGAAGCAGCAAACAGTGCATGGAGCGGATTATTGGAAAATGCAAGAACCAGCGGAACAACCGCAGGAGGATTTGGCGATTCCGTAACCTATGATATGCCTACCGTATCTAGTTATGACGCAGCAAATGCTACCTTAAAAGCCGTTCAGAATGCTATCAATTCCGTATCTACACAGCGTTCTGCACTCGGTGCATTACAGAATCGTTTAGAGCATACGGTTGCAAACCTGGATAATGTATCCGAGAATACACAGGCAGCAGAATCCCGTATCCGCGATACAGATATGGCATCCCAGATGGTTGATTACAGCAAGAACAATATACTTGCACAGGCAGGACAGTCTATGCTTGCACAGGCAAACCAATCAACGCAGGGCGTATTGTCCTTACTCCAGTAAACAAGGATACCCTTTAGAGAAAAAACCAGCTTTTGCTGGTTTTTTCTCTAAAACAAAAGGAGCGCGGATGGAAGAAAAAATACAAATACTATATGAAGAAATTAATTTCCTTGGATTTCACGCAACCTATCACCGGGATCATAACTATGTGGAAAACAGTAAAACCCTGATTCCCAAAGTGCAGGAATTTGTTTTATGGTTTCTGAAAGAAAAACAAGATTTATCGGAACCAGGAATAATTGAAAATTTAATAGATATCCTAAAGGATTGCGAAACGGCACTAAAAGCTTATGACCACGTGCTTATGATGGATGCTCTGGAGCAGGGAATATCCGGCTATCTGGAGCTGTTTCTTTCAGAAGATTATTTTAAGGAAAAGGAGAACACATATGTCGGACAACACGAAAGACAGGAACCTTAAACTATTGGAAAAACGTTTTCCCGGCATCCTTAAAATCATAGAAGAAAAGAAGGACGATTTGCAGAAAAAAGAGGCGGTGAGCATAACAGAAGAAACCGCATTTACCGGAGAACAAATCTTAGCCATAGAGAAAAAAGGCAGAAAGCTGTATCTTGCAGGACGGCGTGATCCATCAGCACATCCAAAAAACCAAATTTCCATTTTGGGCAGGATCTTTCCCAATGCACCTGTCTTTATGCTTGGTATGGGAAATATTCATTACCTGAAAGAATTAGTAAATGCCACAGATCAAAGTGTCATTATTTTAATTTATGAACCAATATTTTCTGTATTTTACAAACAGTTGGAACGCATTGATTTTGAAAAGATCTTTGCAGACCGTACTTTTGTTTTTATTATAGAAGGCATCAATGAGGAGGGGCTGGAAGGACTAGCCGCCACAATGCTGCAAGGCGATAAGATCCCGTATATGAAATATTTTGTACTTCCAAACTATATAGAGCTGTGCAAAAAACAAGTAAGCAGCTTTCTGGATATTTTGGTAAAAAAAGCTGAAAGTTATTACGTACATATCGGTACAAAAATGTTTTTCACCCCCTATCAGGCTGAAAATTTTTACAACAATGTAAAATATATTCCTGGATGTTATAAAGCATTCCAGCTCTTTCGGCTAATTCCATCAGATATACCCGCGTTTGTTGTTTCCGCAGGCCCTTCGCTAAACAAAAACATCAAACAACTGAAAAGAGCCAAAAACAAGTCCTTTATTATCGCGGTCGATACAGCCGTAAAGCCACTGCTGCGGGAAGGAATTGAACCGGATCTGTTCGCTACACTGGATGGAATTAAACCGCTGGAAGTCATAGAAACGGAACAGGCAAAAAATCTGCCGATGTTAACAAAGGTAACGGCCGCACACTCCATTATGGATTACCATACCGGAAAAAAATTCTTTTATAACGAAGGCTACCAATATGTCCATAAGCTGTTCGAGATGAATGATAAAACGATCGAAGGCTTTCCAACCGGAGGATCGGTAGCGACGCTTGCCTTTTCACTTGCCTGCCATCTTGGATTTCGGAAAATTATTTTTGTGGGGCAGGATCTAGCGTATACCGGCAATAAATCACACGCGGACGGTACCTTTCAAGAGGTTATGCCCAAGGAAGATACGGAAAAATTTATTAAAGTTCCCGGCAATTATGAGGATGAAGTGCCTACCTTGAAAAATCTGGACGGATACCGCAAATGGTTTGGGGAATATATCGAGTGGTGGCAGAAACGGCACGATACAGAGTTTATCAATGCCACAGAAGGCGGCGCCAGAATCGAAGGGACAAAATTAATGGCGCTTGCGGATGTGATTGACCAGGAATGTAACAAAGAAGTGGATATTAAGGCATGTATCGACAGCCTGGAACCAGTGTTTAACGAACAGGAGCAGGAAAAAATAATTGCTTATTTCCATGATACGCCAAACCAGGTACATGCTATCGTAACGCTGGCGCAGGAAGGCAGAAAGCTGTACGCACAGTTGGACAAGCTTTGCAAAAAAGGAAATCTGGACAAGCGTGCCTATGTGAAAATATTGAAGAAGGTGAAACGAAACCGGAAAAAAATTGAAGAAAATCCCAACTTTGAACTGTTAAGCGAATCGATGACACGTGCCGAGCAGATTATCCGTTCCGGGCAGTATTTAAGAAAAAATACGATTGAAGACGGAGGGATCGAGCTGGCACGGCAGGGGAAAATGTATATGGAGCTGCTCGAAGAATACGCGCAGATCATGGAAACCTTTACGATACAAACCGTTGGGAAAGCAGAATTGTCCGCTGGGAAGGCTGGGCTGGTCACAGAATGATGCAGGAGGCAGAAAAATCTATGTTAAATCAAAAAACAATTCTTATCACAGGCGGTACAGGCTCTTTTGGAAACGCATTTACAAACTATGTACTGACCCATTACGAACCGAAAAAAATAATTATTTATTCCAGAGATGAATTCAAACAATTCCAAATGGCAGACAAATTAAAGCAATACAAAGAAAAACTACGCTTTTTTATCGGCGATGTCAGGGACAGGGAGCGCTTGTACCGTGCTTTGGACGGCGTGGACTACGTCGTTCATGCCGCAGCCTTAAAGCAGGTGCCCGCCTGTGAATACAATCCGATGGAGGCGGTAAAAACAAATATCAGCGGCGCTATGAATCTGGTAGATGCCGCACTCGACCGCAGCGTCAAACGGGTCGTGGCACTGTCCACGGATAAAGCCGTCAATCCGATCAATCTGTATGGCGGTACAAAGCTGGTATCCGATAAACTGTTTATTGCGGCAAATGCATATGCAGGCGAAAAAAATGTGCGGTTTTCGATTGTGCGGTATGGCAATGTTGCAGGAAGCCGCGGCTCTGTCATTCCATTTTTTCAAAAGATGCTCGCGCAGGGAGAAACCGTGCTTCCAATCACGGACTACCGTATGACAAGGTTCTGGATCAGCCTGGATGAAGGTGTGCAGTTAGTGATTAAGGCACTGCATGAGGCAAAAGGAGGCGAAACGTTTATTTCCAAAATCCCGTCGTTTCGAATTACTGACCTTGCACAGGCGATGGCGCCGCAGTGCCGTACAAAAGAAGTCGGCATCCGGGAAGGAGAAAAGCTGCATGAGATCATGGTCACACAGGAAGATTCCGCTATGACCTACGAATATGAAAAACATTATATTATCTACCCGCATTATAGCTGGTGGGAAGAAGAGCGCATTCTGCCTGGCGGAACAAAAGTCCGGGACGGCTTTGCATACAGCTCCGGGACAAATACACAGTGGCTGGATGTCGAACAGCTTCGCAGGATGCTCTCGGATATGGATGCCGCACATTAAAACAACAAGAGAAAGGGACAACACATGGGCTATCAAACAGAACAGGAAACCTTCTGGAGCGGAACGTTCGGAGACGAATACATAGAAAGAAATGCCTGCACACAGGAATTTCTTGCACCCGCCATCGGGCTGTACGCAAAGATCTTAGGAAAGACCGCAGGTATCAAAAGCGTAATAGAATTTGGCTCCAATATCGGGATCAACTTAAAAGCAATAAAAACGCTGCTGCCCTGGATCACACCGGCAGCGATAGAAATTAATCATAAGGCGGCGGAGACCTTACAATCCGATCCATTTTTTAGGGACGGCATCGAAGTATTTGAAACGTCTATTTTAGAATATACACCTTGCCGCACGTATGATCTCGTATTAATCTCCGGCGTTTTAATCCATACAAATCCGAACGAGCTGCAACACGTCTATCAAAAGCTGTATGAGGCGTCCGCAAAATATATCTGCCTCTGTGAATACTACAATCCAACGCCTGTGGAGCTTCCTTACCGAGGCTTTGGCGGAAAACTGTTCAAACGGGATTTTGCCGGAGAATTTTTAGACAAATATCCAGATTGCAGGCTGATGGACTATGGATTTTCTTATCACAGAGATCCGGTATTTCCAAGAGATGACGCAACGTGGTTTTTATTGGAAAAAACAAGCTGAATGGAGGGTGAAAACGTGGAACATGCCGGAACGCAGATCTATCAGATCGCAGATGAATTATTTCCAATCTGCCGCAGCATTACCGGAGACGGCGTGCGCAAGACGCTTCGCATTCTGCAAAAATGGGTGCCAGAAATCAAAATCACAGAAGTGCCAAGCGGCACAAAAGTATTTGACTGGGAAATACCAAAGGAATGGAACCTGACGGAAGGATATATTGAAAACAGCGCCGGAAAAAGAATCCTTGACTTTCGTGAAAACAACCTGCACATTATGGGCTACTCGGTTCCGGTCGACCAGTATATGACGCTGGAACAGTTAAAGGAGCATCTTTTTACAGAGCCTTCGCAGCCGGACGTGATTCCTTATGTCACCTCTTATTACCGGGAAAGCTTTGGCTTTTGCATGAGTGAGCGTCAAAAAAACAGCCTGCCAAATGACAATTACCATATCGTAATCAAAAGTACGCTTAAGCCAGGCAGGCTGACCTACGGAGAACTGGTTATACCGGGCGAATGCAAAGAGGAGATCTTTTTTTCCACTTATATCTGCCACCCTTCTATGGCAAACAACGAGTGTTCCGGCCCGGCACTTGCCGTTTATCTGGCGCAATGGCTGTTGCAGAAAAAGACAAGAAGATATACGTACCGTTTTGTATTCGTACCAGAAACGATCGGCTCGATCTGCTATCTGAGCAGGCATAAGGATGCATTAAAGGCGCATGTCATCGCAGGCTTTAACCTCTCGTGTGTGGGAGACCATTATCATTATTCGATCGTAGAATCCAGATACGGCAATACGCTGGCTGACCGCGCGCTGAAAAACATACTGCGGGATCACTGTGGGGACTATCAGTGCTATTCTTTTTTAAAAAGAGGCTCCGACGAGCGGCAGTATAACGCTCCCGGCATTGACCTGCCTGTCGTTACTTTCTGCCGTTCCAAATACGGGGAATATCCGCAGTACCATACATCGGCAGACAATATGGATTTTATCTCACCCGAAGGATTCCAAGGCAGTTTTGAAGTAATGACAAAAGTAACCAAACTGCTGGAATATAACAAATACTATCAGGTTCAGGTGCTTTGTGAGCCGCAGCTTGGCAGGCGCGGGTTATATCCCGCGGTCAGCAGAAAAGGACAGTATGATGCCGTATACGGTATGACCACATTGATCGCTTACGCAGACGGGACTAACGACCTGATTGCGATCAGCGACCGCATTGGCTGCTCTGCCGACATGCTGATCCCTGTTGTAAAACAACTGGTGCAAGCCGGGCTGCTGAAAGCCACAGGCGAGCCTTGCACGACAGCATCTGATGCAGGAGAACGAGTATGAACGAACAGCATCAACCGGTACATCATGTATTGGAATTTATTGAACAAGCAGCCGCAAAGCATCCGGCGCAGCCTGCATTTTCAGACTGCCATACGTCCGTTTCCTATGCGGATCTGCAACAGCAGGCGCAAAGCATCGGCTATAGCATCTCCATGCAGGTGTTGACAACCAGGCGCCCGATCGTCGTCTTTATGGAAAAGTGCGTGGAGTGCCTGACCGCTTTTTTCGGTGTTGCCGCAAGTGGAAATTTTTATGTATGTATAGACACCGCAATGGCAACGGAGCGTGTCCGCAAAATTCTGGAATGCTTAAAGCCCGCCGCAATCATAAAAAAAGGATCGTCCGTATCCAATGATAGCGTATTTGCCGGATACACCATACTGGATATTGACGATCTGCTGTATCCGCACGCAGAACCGTCCGAGATTTCCAGGCGGCTGCAATCGATCCGCAGTACGATGATCGACGCTGATCCGCTGTATGTACTGTATACCTCCGGCTCTACCGGCATTCCAAAAGGCAGTGTAATCAGCCACCGCTCCGTCATTGCTTATGCACAATGGGCAAGCCGAACGTTTCATTTTGACCATACAACGGTCTTTGGCAGCCAGACGCCGTTTTATTTCAGCATGTCTGTACTGGATATTTTCTGTACGGTATGCTGTGGGGCTTCCTTGCAGATCATCCCTAAAAAGCTGTTTTCCTTTCCGGTTAAGCTGCTTGCCTGGCTGCACGAAAAAAAGGTAAACACGATCTACTGGGTACCTTCCGCGCTCTCGATCGTTGCCAACTGGAACGCATTAGACTATGTAAAGCTCCCGCACCTTCATACGATTTTATTTGCGGGCGAGGTCATGCCGACCAGACAGCTCAATATCTGGCGCAGGCACCTGCCCGATGCCTTGTATGCCAATTTATTCGGGCCTACCGAAATTACGGATATCGGGCTGTACTATATTTTAAACCGGGAATTTGCGGATGAGGAACCGATTCCGATTGGTTATGCCTGTGAAAATATGGAGGCATTCGCTGTAACGCACGAGGGGCTGCGCGCAAAGGCAGGAGAACAAGGCGAGCTGTATTTCAGAGGTTCTTTCGTAGGCATGGGCTATTACAGCAATACGGAAAAAACAAGCGAAGCCTTTGTGCAAAATCCGCTGCATTCGCTGTATCCAGAAATCGTGTACCGTACCGGAGACCTGGTAAGGCAAAACGAGCAGGGAGAATATATTTATCTGGGGCGAAAGGATTTTCAGATCAAGCATATGGGCTACCGTATTGAACTCGGCGAAATCGAAAGCATCGCTGCCGCTTTTGAAAAGCTTCAGCGTGCCGTTTGCCTTTACGACCCAAACAAAGACCATATTTTGCTGCTATATCAGGGAAACGCCGAAAAAAAAGAAATATTATTGTTTCTGCAAAACTATCTGCCGTCTTATATGCTGCCGGATGAAATCATCTGCCTGCGCTCGCTTCCTTTAAATTCCAATGGAAAGATTGACCGTAAGCTATTGCAGGAACAATATGTGGAGGAAACAACATCATGCAGGTTCAATTAGATACGATTTTATGTTTGTTAAATGAAATTCAGCCGCTTGGAAACTGGACAGCAGCTACGCCGTTATTTGAAAGCGGCTATATGGACTCGCTTCTAATTTTCGACAGGCTTTTGCCTGCTTTGGAAAGCAGGTACAAAATCGAAATCGCGCCCTGGGAGCTGGTGCCGGAGCATTTTGATACACCAGAGGCGATTTACCGCTATGTGAAAGGAAAACAGAATCCATGAAGGCACCCTATTTGTCCTACAAGTCCATCGCCGCGGCAATCGGGCTACAGCGTGCAGACCGCGTGTACCTGTCCTCCGACCTGCTGGCACTTGCCCAGACAGCCAGGCTGCATGGAGAAGCCTTTTCTGCTGATGCGCTGATTGACAGCTTTCAGGAACAGATTACAAAAGAAGGCACGCTGTTAATCCCTACCTTTCATTTTGATTTCAGCAATCAAGGTTTTTATGATTACACAAACACGCCTTGTACAACGGGCGCTTTGGGCAATGCCGCGCTTAAGCGGGCAGACTTTCAGCGCACGGCGCATCCGATGCACTCTTTCTGCGTATGGGGCAGGGATCAGGCACTGCTGTGCGCAATGCAAAACAGCAATTCGTTTGGCTGCGATTCCCCGTTTGCCTATATGCACCAGCAGAATGTAATCCAGGTTATGCTCGGCACTGATTACAAACGCAGCATGACATTCGTACACTATGCAGAGACCTGTGCCGAAGTCCCGTACCGGTTTTTAAAGCAGTTTACGGGCACTTATGTTGCAAAAGACGGTACCGCTTCTGTGCGCACGTACGAATATCCGGCAAGATACCTGGAGCTTGGAAGCACCGAGCAGTTTAACCGGATCGGGCAGATCCTGGAAGCACGGGGCATTGCACAAAGCTGTCAAATCAACGGGATTCCGATAAAAAAAGTACGCTTGTCCGACAGCTATCCGATCATCTATCAAGACGCAAAGTACCATATGTGCAGGAATCTGTATGATTTTACGCTTGCACGCGAGCAGATCTTTCAGTAAAGGAGGACGTAAAAATGGAGCATGGAACAAAACAAAATGCTGCCGCATGGGCAAAGGTCTATCAGACGTCTTCGTTTGGCAACCGCTATCCGACCGACGGGCTTGTCAGCCTGTACTATCATTTTATAAAAAAGGATTTGGAAAACCGGAGCCACCCTGTCAAAGTGCTGGATTTTGGATGCAGCCACGGAGCAAACGCGGCATTTTTTTCGGAACTGGGATTTGACGTCTATGGCATTGATATTTCAAAAGACGCCGTTGACTGCTGTATCGTAACACACGGATTTGACAAAAGCCGCTTTCGCGCCTGTGATCTTTTGGGCGACCATCTATCTGTCAGGGAGCTGTTTGGCACGTTTGACCTTATTATTGCCTCGGAATGCCTTTACTATTTTTCACAGGCAGATTTTGAGACGCTGCTGCTGAACTTTGAAGACTGTATGAAGGAACATGCCGTGATCTACGCAAATATGCACACCTGGAACCATCCGTTATACCGAGACTATCAGCATACCCCGGCAAACGCGGAAGGGCTTGTGGAAATCCCTGCGTCTGGAACGGCGGCTCTGCCTTTACAGGTACGCATTGTAGCAGACAAACACCAGATGCGGCAGCTTTTCCATCGATTTGAAGAAACGGCAGTTGTGCGTTCCATTCTGGAGCTGGAATCAGAATGTGAGACGCTTCATTTTATCGGAAAGAAGAAAACGAAAACCAAACCGAGGTGCATATGAAACAATCGATCGCTATTATTCCCGCAAGGGGCGGCAGCAAAAGAATCCCCGGAAAAAATGTAAAGGCATTTTGCGGAAAGCCAATGATTGCCTATTCGATTCAGGCAGCGTTAGACAGCGGCGTATTTGACGAAATCATGGTATCCACCGACAGCGCCGAAATCGCGCAGACTGCTGTCAGCTACGGCGCAAACGTACCGTTTCTGCGAAGTGACAAGACTGCGGATGATTTTGCAACGACCAGCGAGGTTTTGCTGGAAGTTATAGATCAGTATGAAAAAAGAAAGGCCTCCTTTACATACGCGTGCTGTATCTATCCAACGGCGCCCTTTGTTACCGGAGCAAAATTAAAAACCGCTATGCGGGAATTAAAAAAGAATCCTGCCCACACAGTTCTTCCGGTCGTGGCATTTTCTTACCCGCCGCAGCGCGGAATGACTGTAACTGATGGCTATGCCAGTCTGAAATGGGCGCAGTACCGGGATTGCAGGTCGCAGGATTTGGAAAAGCTCTATCACGACTGCGGCCAATATTACGCGTTTTCCATTGAGCGGCTGAAACAGACGAAAAATATCATGTCCGGGAATCTGCTTGCCCTGGTACAGCCAGAGCTGGAAGCCCAGGATATTGACACGCCACAAGACTGGCAGTTAGCCGAGCTGAAATACAAGCTGCTGCTGGAAAAAGAAAATCGGAGAACATACTATGGATCTGTATAAAAAGCTGGAAAAAGATATCTACATTATCGCGGAGATGTCTGCAAACCATGCAGGCAGCCTGGCGCGGGCAAAAGAAATTATCCATGCCGCAAAAGAATCCGGTGCGGACTGCGTCAAAATACAGACGTATACGCCGGATACGCTGACGATTGACTGTGACAATCCATATTTCCAGATCAATCACGGCGCCTGGAAGGGCGAGACGCTATACCATCTGTATGAGCAGGCATATACGCCCTGGGAATGGCAGGAAGCGTTAAAAAAAGAAGCTGCCGGCATCGGGATTGATTTTTTTTCAACACCGTTTGACAACACCGCCGTTGATTTTTTAGAAAGCATCGGCATCGAATGTTACAAAATCGCCTCTTTTGAACTGGTTGACCTGCCATTGCTTTCCTATGTCGCCGCAAAAGGAAAACCGATTATCCTGTCCACCGGTATGGCAGATTTAGCGGAAATCGACGAGGCAGTACAGACGATCCGCCGCAGCGGAAACAACCAGATCGTACTGCTGCGCTGTGCCAGTGCATACCCGGCAGTTACCGATGAAATGCATTTAAAAACAATGCAGAATATGTCGCAGGTATTTGGCGTCCCTGTCGGATTATCCGATCATTCAATGGGTTCCGTCGGCGCGGTTGCAGCAGCGGCGTTAGGCGCGTCTGTAATCGAAAAGCATTTTTGCCTGGATCGGGAAATAGAAAATCCAGACGCTGCTTTTTCTATGAATCCCTCAGAGTTTTGCCAGATGGTAAAAGACGTCCGCCAGGCAAAAAAAGCCGTCGGAAAGATCCAATATGGCACAACCAGACAGGAAGCAGAAAATATCGCCTTCCGGCGCTCTGTTTTTTGTATACGGGATCTCAAAAAAGGGGAAACGCTCACAGAAGAAAATATTAAAATCATTCGTCCCGGCTACGGACTAAAGCCAAAATATTTCCAGGAAGTATTGGGCCAGACTGCTTTGCGGGACATAAAAAGAGGCACGCCGTTGCAGATGGATATGATCGGAAGGATCTAAAACCGTAAGGCAAGACAGGAGGACACATTGGGATACTTAAGATACGCAGACAGCCAGGACATCGATTTGCTGTTTCGATGGGCAAATGAGCGCACCGTCCGAAAAAACGCATTTTCACCTGCCGAAATTACTTACGAGGAGCATTGCAGGTGGTTTGCACAGATCCTGGCACGTGAAGACGCAAGGCAGTATATTTTTATGTGCGAAGAAGAACCGGTTGGACAAATCAGGGTAACCGTCGAAGGAAGCAAAGCGGTAATCGGCTACAGTATCTGCCCGGAAAAAAGGTGCCGGGGATATGGAAAAGAAATGGTGCATCTTTTGATGGAACAGGTGAAAAAGGATTTCCCCTCGGTTGAGACGCTTGCCGCAAAGGTGAAACCGGATAATATTGCTTCTCAAAAAGTATTTCTGGATATGGGATATGCATATAAATATAATGCTTATGAACTTGACGTGAACAAGTTCTAATACCAAAAGAAACGTTAACAATGAATCGCTGTAACCCCAGTATGAATGTGGGCTACAGCGATTTCAGTTTTTGTAAACCTAAGATATGAGAATTTTTCTCATATTTAGCTTGTAAAATGTACTAAAGTGCGTATAATAAAAGAAAGAATGGAGGTAACGAATATGTTATGCCAGTTTACAGTTAAAAACTATAAAAGTATACGAGACGAGATAACATTTGATATGCAGGCAGCCGCAATTTCAGAGCATGATAATAAAGTTATTAAACATATAGATGGGGAATTATTTTTGCCGATTTCTGCTATTTATGGCCCGAATGGAGGAGGAAAGTCGAATGTTTTAGAAGCATTGCATACACTGGATTCCAAAGTGCTAAGACCGCTTTGTGCTACTTGTGATAAATTTGATTGCGATTATAAAGCGCGTAAAATTCCAGTAGAACCATTTGCGTTTTCTGAGAAGTCAAAAGATGAACCTACAGAATTTGAATTGTTTTTTAGAACGGTAAAATCTGAATATCGGTACATTCTTCATGTAAAAGGTGATGAAATTGTATACGAAAGCCTTGACCGAATAAAGATGGATACAGGAAGGCGTTCTGCCCTTTTCAGAAGAGATGCCGCATCAACCGAGTTAAAAGGGATTTTTGGAAAATTAAAGATAAGCGAGGATCTTTCAGCGACCTTACCATTGATTTCTTACCTTGGAATCACTTATAAAAAAAATGAGGTTGTGAATGACGTATTAGACTGGTTTGAAGAATCCATTGATTTTTTAAATTACGGAAATCCCTATCAGGAATTGAAAACAGCAATAGCTAAATCCGAAGATGTAAAGCATCTAGTGCTAAATATGATTAAAGAGATGGATTTAGATATCGAAGATTTTAGAATCGAAGAAAAGGATCATGAACGCATTGAGATTTTTACAAAACATACTGTAGACGGATATAGTACAGAAATCACATTAGCAGAAGAATCCAGCGGAACGAAAAAACTGTTCGGCTTGCTTCCGTTCATTGCAAAAAGCTTGATCTATGGAACTACTCTTGTAATAGATGAACTGGATGCAAAAATTCATCCTGTGCTACTGAATTATGTAATTAGGCTGTTTACAGATATGAGTATCAACAAGAAGGGCGGGCAACTGATTTTCACTTCACATGACCTGTCTACCATGAATAATGAAGTGTTCCGAAGAGATGAGATCTGGTTTGTGGCAAAGGGAAGGGAACAAAATTCCGCATTATATTCTCTGGTTGAATTTAAAAATGACAAGGGCGAATCCGTTCGTAAAGATGCCAAGTATGATAAACAGTATTTGGAAGGCAAGTATGGCGCAGATCCTTATTTAAAGAAAATCATAGACTGGAGTGATATAAGTGCCTAAGAAAGCGGGAATGGAGTCTTGGAAGAAGAAACGCCGCCAGGAACATCTTGAGAAGAAAAAATATCGTTATTATATCTTCTGTGAGGGCGAACAGACGGAACCCCAATATTTTGCAGGTTTTAAGCGACTAATTGAAGACAATCCCATTTATAGGGATATGGTATTGATTGAGATCGAACCTTGTGCTGCCGAAACAATGCGCGTAATTGGTATGGCTGAGAAGTATGTGAAAAAGAATAAGCTTCAAAAGGGTCAGATATGGTGTGTGTATGATAAAGACAGTTTTCCGGCAGATGATTTTAATGGTGTTGTTTTGTACGCGGAACGGTTAAATAAGGAGAATCCCGAATTACATTATCATGCTGCTTGGAGCAATGAATGTATTGAGATCTGGTTTCTTTTGCATTTCGCTTATTATACATCAAATAACCATAGGTCACAGTATATTTCTTTTTTGAATGATAAGTTCATGGAACTTGGGATTGGAAAATATCAGAAAAATATGAAGAATATTTTTGATATTTTGATGGAGAAGGGAGATCCCAGACTGGCAATACGGTATGCGAAACGAATAATCAATGATGGGCAGGGTAAGACACCTACAGAAATTGCACCAGGTACAAAGGTATACGAGCTTATAGAAGAATTGATAAAGTATTTGCCTCAGAAAATAAAACAGAGATTTGAAAAGTGAATCTACAATAAAAAAGGAGACAACTAACATTGGGAACAATCGCAATCCGCGCTGACGCGAACGAAAAAATAGCAATGGGACATATTATGCGCTGCATGTCCATCGCATTCCAGTTAAAAAAATCCGGGCACAATGTAATCTTTATTCTTGCAGAGCACTATGCAGAACACCTGATTGTACAAAACGGCTTCTCCTGCATCTGCATGGAACGTACCTATGCGCAGATGGAGCAGGAATTGGACGAGCTGTCCAGGATCCTTGCACAGCAGCACGCCGCCTGCGTGCTCGTAGACTCCTACGATATTACTTATACGTATATGCAGCAGCTGCACAGCATCTGCAAAACCGTATATATCGATGACCTGCGGCACTTTGAATACCCGGCGGATCTGACTGTGCACTATCGATACGGAGCCGAGCAGATGTTAAAAGAAGACAGCCGGCGCTTTCTGCTTGGCATTCGCTATGCACCGCTGCGGGAAGCATTTGCCCAGGATGCACCGCCGGTGCGGGAGCATTTTAAGCGAATGATGATCACCACCGGCGGGACAGATCCGTATGAAATGTTAACGGGCATTTTGGAACAAATGCAGCAGGTATTTCCATCTGTGGAAAAACATGTCGTAGCCGGAAAGTTTTATCATAATCTCCCGCTTTTGCACAATATTGCCGCAAAAGATACGACGGTGCATATTTATCACGATATCCCGGATATTGACCGGGTGATGAAGCTGTGTGACGCGGCAGTATCGGCAGGCGGCAGCACCTTGGCTGAACTGTGTGCCTGCGGTGTGCCGACCATATGCTTTACGTTTGCCGATAACCAGTTGGACGGCACAATCGCTTATGCGGACGCAGGGCTCGTACTGTATGCAGGCGATGCCAGAAACAACCGCCGTGCCGTACTCCAACAAATCGTGGCATCGGCAAAAATGCTGCAAAAAGACCTGCAATATCGAAAACAAATGGGGACGCAGGCAAAAGCAGCCGTTGACGGCAAAGGCGCACACCGCATTGCACAAGCGATGGTGCAGCTTATCCGGCAAACCTGAACATCATGCTGTCAGCGGCAGCAGGCGCACAGCAGGCGCACGTCTCTGGCTTTTAGTACAATTTCTTCCTGCTGCGCATACATCCGCCCATCCAGCAGGTCTTTATAATTTTCTTCCAACACTACCGTCTTTTTCTCTGCTGTATGGTTTAATAAAAACAGGTACCTGCCGCCTGCATTTTCCCGTACAGCCGCTTCTACGCCAGACGGCGTATGATGTACCGGCTTGATCCCTGCCTGTGCAAACAGCTTGTGCATAAACGCCTCATAAAACGCCGGATCTGAATGCGTCCCGACATAATAAGCTTTGCCAAATCCGTACTCGTTCACCGTAACCGCAGGCGTTTTGGCATAAAAGTCCTCTTCGTAATTCGCAAGCGCCTGCGCGCCTTCCAGATGCATCAAATCACACAAAATATCCGCCGGATAGCGGGTACCGCCGTAAGAAATCGCATTCTGCTCTCCAAGCGGCAGTGCGTCGCTTTCTTCGACCCAGATGCCGAGCAATTCTCTGAGCCTTCCTGGATAACCGCCGCAGTCCACCAGATCATGCTCGTCTACAATCCCGCTGAAATACGACGCCACAAAGGTGCCGCCCTGCCTGACATAATCTTTCAGCTTTTTTTCATAGCCGCGCTTTACCATATATAAAAGCGGCGCAACTACTACCTGGTACGGCTCCAGCGAATGCTCCGTACTGATAATATCCACCGGAACGTTCAGTGCGTATGCCGCCCTGTAAAAATCACGCACCGCATCCAGATACCGAAGCAGCACACTTGGCCCTGACGAATATTCTACTGCCCACCAGTTATCCCAGTCGAACAAAATCGCCGTCTTTGCCGGCGTCTTTCCATCTAAAAACAGCCCTCCGATATTTTCAAGCTCTTCCCCAAGCTGCGTAACTTCCCTGAACACCCTTGTATCCGCGCTGCCTACATGGTCAATGACCGCACCGTGGTACTTCTCACTCGCCCCGATGCTCCTGCGGATCTGGAAAAACTGGATTGCATCTGCTCCGTGCGCGGCTGCCTGATAACTCATAAGCCGCATTTCTCCAGGACGCTTGAGCCTGCCGTACAACTGCCAGTTTGTCGCACTCGGCGTCTGCTCCATCAATACAAACGGCTTCTGCCCATCCAGCCCGCGCATCAGGTCATGATAAAACGCAATCTGATCCGGGCTGTCAGATTCTGCCGGATAGTTGTCCCACGAAACAAAATCCATTGCCCTAGCCCACTTCTGATAATCCAGCCCTTTATACGCAACCATCAGATTGGTAGTAACCGGCAGGTGCGGCGTGAATTTTTTGATTGCATCGTATTCCAGCCGGAAGCAGTCCAGGATACTGTCTGAATTAAAGCGCATATAATCCAGGGAAATGCCCTGAAACATCGTACGCTCCCGCTCGGTAACGTCATCCATAAAATGCTCGCTCAGCAGGTTCGGCAGTACAATTTCATCCCAGTCGTAAAACGTATGTCCCCAAAAAGCAGTATCAAAGCTTCTGTTTACCTCTTCGATCGTTCCATATTTCTTTTTCAGCCACACCCGAAACGCCTTCTCGCAGTTTTCGCAGTAGCACGCCCCTCCATATTCATTTGACACATGCCATGCCACGATATTGTCATAGTCCTGGTACCGCTCCGCCAGCTTTTCCGCCAGCCTTGCCGCATACTTGCGATAGGTCGGGCTGTTTGGGCAGGAGTTGTGCCGTCCGCCAAACTTACGCTTCATCCCGTTTTTTTCCGTCCGAAGGATATCAGGATGCCGCTTTGCCATCCACGCCGGATGCGCCCCCGTAGAAGTCGCCAGGCATACTTTCATCCCGTTTGCCCGCACGAGCTGCATAATCTCATCCAGCCTTGCAAAATCATACGTATCCTCATCCGGCTGCAAAGACGCCCAGCTAAACACATTCAGCGTCACAATATTGATATGCGCCTGCGCCATCAGCCGCATATCCTCCTCCCATACTTCTCTTCCCCACTGCTCCGGGTTATAGTCCCCGCCGTACAGCATATTTGTCTCTTTATAATAGCAGCTCATTTTCCTTCTCCTTTCCGCAAATTCTGCCACTCTAATCATATAGATAGAATTCTTTTTTACAGGGCAATAAATAGGCTTCCTACTTTCCTCTCTATTCTTTCATAAATTTCAGCGTGTTTCAAATCGAGTCTGCAAATATTCATTCCTGTACCAGCTTGGAATATTGCCGCCCACATATTTATCATGCCCGCACTGCCTGTGACTCTGCCAGTTCCTCCACCTGTTCCATTGTAAAACCAAAATATCTTGCCACATCTTCTTTCAGCAGCTTTCCATCCTCCAGCATCTTTAACGCAATCTCTCTTTTTTCCATATCTATCAGTTCTTCCATTCCCTTGCTCATAGCTTCCACTCCTAGTATAATAATGATGTAGTCAAGAATGACTACTGGTTAATAGTTACAAAGTCCAATCTAATAAATCTATATAGATATAACGGAAGGAGGAATCCCCCTCCATCAGAAGTTATAAGACAACATTATTT
>CAJTCR010000046.1 GCA_910574915.1 Eubacteriaceae bacterium | reverse complement strand
TGCATCCATAATCTTAAAAAAACGTGATTTCAAACGCTGATCAACAAATTTTGCATCTACAAATTCCGTTTCCCAATTCGTATATTCTACCGTCATATGGATCACCTCTTTTTCTTTAGTATAGCATAGAAACAATAGGATATCCACATAAACTTGTGGGTCAAGTTAAGGGCTTTGTGGGGAGAGGAGGAGCAACGGAATGAGTGAGCTTTCGCACTTGTGCGGAAGTAAGCGATATGGAGTTTGTGACGACGAGAGGTGGCGGCATGGAGGAATTACTGCAGAAGGTAAAGGACAATCTGATCCTTTCCCATAACGAGGACGACGGGCTGCTTCGTGGCTATATCACGGCGGCCCTTTCCTATGCGGAGAGTTACCAGCATATCCCCACGGGCTACTATACCGACAATCCCATGCCGCCCACCACCGAGCAGGCCGTTATCATGCTGTCGTCCCATTTTTACGAAAGCCGGGACGGCAGCACCGGCGGCTTTTTTGCGGATAACATTCAGGCCGGGCAGCAGGTATGGAATACGGTCAACCTTCTTTTGCGCCTTGACCGGGATTGGAAGGTATAAGGGGAACCCCACAAAGCCGGAAGGCTTTGTGGGGAGAGGAGGAACAACGGATTGAGCGAGCTTTCGCATTTATGCGGAAGCGAGGGAAAAGGAGTTTGTGACGACGATATGAGCTTTGGAAAAATGCGCACGCCCATCCAGCTAATCCTTACCGAGAACGTGAAGGACAACGAGGGATTTAGCTCCCCGCAGGATACGGTGGTGGCGGAGGTTTGGGCCTACCATGAGGCCCGGCATGGAAGCGAACGCTGGGCCAACCGGGCGGCCTTTTCGGAGGCCACCGACCTGTTCCGGTTCCGTATCATCCCCGGCCTGCAGGTGACGACAAAGCTGTTCTTGCGCTGTGAGGGCTGCCGGTATGACATTACCAGCGTGGAGGATGTGAAGGGGCGCGGGATGTATGTGGAGATTTTAGCGAAAAAGGTGGTGGGCTCCGGGGCTCCCGCAAAGCCGGAAGGCTTTGTGGGGAAAGGAGGAGCAACGGATTGAGTGAGCTTTCGCATTTATGCGGAAGCGAAGGATAAGGAGTGTGTGACGACGTGGCTAAGGTGCAGGTAAAAATGCCGGAGGATTTTCTTCTGCGGCTCTCCCGGCTGGGGGATAAGACCGACGAGATCATCCCGAAGGTGCTGGAAGCGGGCGGCGAGGTCGTGGAGCAGAAAGTTAGGGCGAATTTGGGCGCGGTGATTGGCCGGGATACAAAGGAGGAATCCCGCTCCACCGGCGAACTGCTTTCCGCCCTCGGCGTATCCCCGGCCAAGATTGACCGGGACGGCAATTACAACGTGAAGGTGGGCTTTTCGGAGCCGCGCCCGGACGGTCGCAGCAATGCCATGATTGCCAACGTCCTCGAATACGGGAAAAGCGGGCAGCCTGCCAAGCCTTTTCTGAAACCGGCAAGATCGGCGGCCCGCGCCCCGTGTATCGAGGCCATGAAGGCCGCTTTTGAGAGGGAGGTGGAAAAGCTGTGAGCCTGCTGGAAGATTTGAACGGTACGCTCGGCCCTTTGGGTATCCCCATAGAAACCGGCGTGTTTCAGGATACGCCGCCGGAGGAATATCTGGTCGTCACGCCCCTTTCGGACAGCTTCGGCTTCCATGCTGACGACCTGCCGCAGTATGAGGTGCAGGAGGCCCGGCTTTCCTTCTTCAAAAAGGGCAGCTATACCAGACAGAAAAACCGGATCGTCCGCGCCCTTTTGGCGGCGGACTTTACCATTACAGACCGCCGGTATATCGGCCATGAGGACGACACCGGCTATCACCACTATGCCATAGACGTGGCAAAACATTATGAAATGGAGGTTTAGATCATGGCGACGATTGGACTTGACAAGCTGTTTTATGCCCCGATCACCGAGGGCGAGAATGGCGACGAAACCTACGGAACCCCGGTCATGCTGGCGAAGGCAATGACCGCCGAGCTTTCGATTGAATTAAACGAGGCCACGCTGTATGCCGACGACGGCGCGGCGGAGATCGTAAAGGAATTTAAGAGCGGAACCCTGTCGCTGGGCGTGGACGATATAGGCGTGTCCTCCGCCGAGGCACTGACCGGGGCGAAGGCGGATAAAAACGGCGTCCTCATTTCCGCCAGCGAGAACGATGGCGCACCGGTGGCCGTGGGCTTCCGCGCCCGCAAGGCAAACGGCACTTACCGTTATTTCTGGCTGTACCGGGTAAAATTTGCGGTTCCCGGCACGAACCTGCAGACGAAGGGGGATTCCATCACCTTCTCCACGCCCACCATTGAGGGGACGATCCTGCGCCGCAATAAGGTGGACGGGAAGAACGAGCATCCGTGGAAGGCGGAGGTCAACGAGGACGACAGCGGCGTGCAGGCCAGCACCATTTCCGGCTGGTATCAGGAAGTATACGAGCCGGTCTATGAAACGGAAGGAGGCGCGGCATGATGGTGGATCAGGACAGGGCCGCAACAATCACGATTGGCGGCGAGGAGTACCAGCTTATTTTAACCACAAGGGCCACAAAGGAGATCGCGGGCCGCTATGGCGGTCTGGAAAACCTCGGCACGAAGCTGATGAAATCGGAAAATTTCGAGATGGCGCTGGATGAGATTATCTGGCTGATCGTCCTGATGGCGAACCAGAGCCTTTTGATATACAACCTGCGCCATAAGGAGGAGCCGAGGCCCCTGCTCACGGCGGAGGAGGTGGAGCTTCTCACTTCCCCGTTGGAGCTGGCGGCATACAAGGACGCGATCATGGAGGCCATGTTCCGGGGAACCAAGCGCCACATAGAGAGCGAGGCAGACCCAAAAAACGTGCCGGTCGGGTAAGCGACGAAGAACTGTTTACCCGGCTGATTTATTATGCAACGGTGCCGCTTCGGCGTTCCGAGGAGGAGGCGTGGCTCATGCCTTTCGGGTATCTGCTGGATTTGTGGGAGTGCCACAAGCAGTTTACCGGCCTCGCCAAGCCGAAGCGGGAGCTGTTCATTGACGACATTATCCCTTACGGGATTTGAAGATAAGTTTTAATTTTTCCGGGAAGGAGGTGGCGGAATCATGGCGGACAATTTTGGCCTGCGGATCGGCGTGGAGGGCGAGAAGGAATTTAAGAAGGCCCTTGCGGAGATCAACCAGAGTTTTAAGGTGCTTGGCTCGGAGATGAACCTTGTGGCCTCGCAGTTTGATAAGCAGGATAAATCGGTGGAGGCGATCACGGCCCGCAACCGTGTCCTGAATAAAGAGATTGATACGCAGAAACAGAAAATCGGCACCTTAGAGCAGGCCCTACAAAACGCCACCGCTTCCTTCGGGGAAAATGACCGGCGCACGCAGCAATGGCAGATTCAGCTCAACAACGCCAGAGCGGCCTTAAACGATATGGAAAAGGAGCTGGACGAGAACAACCGGGCATTGGAGGAAGCCGGGGATCATCTGGACGAGGCGGGCGGCCAAGCTGACGATTTCGGCGATTCGCTGGAAGAAAGCGCCGACAAGGCGGAGGATGCCGGGAACCGGTTTGAAAAGCTGGGCGGCATTGCAAAGACGATTGGCGCGGTGGTGGCCGCCGCCGTTGTGGCTATCGGTGCCGCCGCCGTATCCGCAGGCGTGGGGCTTGTGAAGCTGGGCGACGAATACAATCAGGCGGTCAACCAGATTTCCGCCTCCACCGGGGCCACCGGCGCGGAATTGGAGGCGCTTGGCGAAACGGCCCGCCGGGTATACACAAACAATTTCGGCGACAGCTTGGAGGATGTGGTGGAGGGCATTTCTGCGGTGCAGAAAACCACCGGCCTCATGGACGAGGAATTACAGAAGGCCACGGAATCCGGATTCGCCCTGCGGGACACCTTCGGCTATGACCTGCAGGAATCCGCCCGGACGGCCAACGCCTTAATGAAAAATTTCGGCCTTTCCGCAGAGGAAGCCTATAACATTATCGCCGTGGGCGCACAGAACGGCGCAGACCAGAACGGCGACCTTTTGGATACCCTCAACGAATACTCGGCACAGTACGCTGCCCTCGGCCTCTCCGCAGACGAATTTGTAAGCGGGCTGATCAGCGGTTCCGAAGCCGGTGTTTTTTCGATTGATAAGGTGGGCGACGCGGTAAAGGAATTTAACCTGCGGGTGATCGACGGAAGCAATACCACCACCGAAGCCTTTCAGGCCCTCGGCATGGACGCGGACGCTATGGCGGCCCGGTTTGCCGCTGGCGGGGATTCGGCAAGGGAGGCATTTTTCGAGGTCGTCAATGCGCTTGACAGCATGGATGATCCCATTGCCAAGAATACGGCGGCGGTCAACCTGTTCGGCACGCAGTTTGAGGATTTACAGAGCAATGTCCTCCCGGTGCTTGCCAGCATGGAGGACGGCGCGGGCAAGACCTACGACGCGCTCTCGCAGATCAACCAGATTAAATACAATGACCTCGATTCCGCCATAGAGGGGACAAAGCGCTCCATTCAGGGCGTTTTCCTTCCGCTGGCGAGTGAAATGTCGGCGGGGATCACCGACGTTTTTTCCACACTCAGCAATGAGATCAACGCAGCCAACGGGGATTTTGAGCAGATCGGCGTGGCTATCGGAAACGCCATAGAGGGCGTTTCCAACGTGATCTTAGAGAAGATGCCCATGTTTCTGGAATTGGGCCTGAATATCGTGACGAGTATCGGCGGGGCCATTTTAGACAATCTGCCCGTGCTGATCGAATCGGCGACGAATATTGTCTTAACGCTCCTTAATGCGCTGGTTTCAGCCCTGCCCCAGCTTTCCGAGGGCGCGTTGCAGTTGGTGCTTACGCTGGCGCAGGGGATTTTAGACAACCTGCCGCAGATCGCCGAGGCCGCCATTCAGGTGATTGTCACGCTGGCGGCGGGGCTTGGCGAGGCGCTGCCGGAGCTGGTTCCGTCTATCGTGGAGGCCATTATTTTAATCTGCTCTACGCTGCTCGACAACATGGATCAGATTTTAGCGGCGGCCTTCTCTATTATCGAGGGCTTGGCGCAGGGCCTTCTGAACGCGCTGCCCCGGCTCGTTGCGGCATTGCCGCAGATTATCACGTCCATTATCAGCTTTATCACAAACAACCTCCCGAAAATCGTGGAGATGGGGATTAAGCTGGTGGTGCAGTTGGCCGTGGGGCTGGTGCGGGCCATCCCGCAGTTGGTGGCCTCCCTGCCGCAGATCGTTTCGGCTATCCTGAAAGGGATCGGCCAAGCGGCGGTGTCTATCGTACAGATTGGCAAAAACATTGTGCAGGGCCTGTGGTCTGGCATCCAGAGCCTTGCAGGCTGGATTTGGGATAAGGTGTCCGGCTGGATTTCGTCAATCTGGGACGGTATCTGCGACTTCTTCGGTATCCATTCCCCGTCCACGGAAATGGCGTGGATCGGTGAAATGATGGTGAAGGGCCTTGCCGGTTCCATTGACACCAACGGGAAGGACGCGGTTTCTGCCGCCGAGAAAATGAGCGCTGACATTGACGGCGTGATGAACCAGCTTGCCGAGGATATGCAGACCTCGATCCCGACGGATTTTTCGGTCAATGCAAACGCCAACGTGTCCGGCGGCGTATCCGGCGGGGCCGGTTTCATGGCGGGCGGCGGCCCGCTCGTCATGGTACAGCAGATGATCGTGCGCAGCGAGGAGGATATACGGAAAATTTCGCAGGAGCTTTATAACCTCATGCAGACCGGCTCCCGCGCACAGGGCCGCATTATCACTGCTTAGGGGAACCCCGCAAAGCCGGAAGGCTTTGTGGGGAGAGGAGGAACAACGGAATGAGTGAGCTTTCGCACTTGTGCGGAAGTGAGCGATATGTAGTTTGTGACGACGAAGGAGGGCTTTTTTATGGGCTTTCAATATGGCGGGGTATCCTCGCAATCCATGAAGGTCAAGGCCCGCCTGACGGGCTGGCAGGCTTCGCCCCCGGTGCGGAGCAATACGGAAACCGTCCCCGGCAAGCCGGGCCTTGCCGATTTCGGGGCCGACAGCGGGGAGCGCTACATTGACATAAGCTGCAATGTTTTCCCGCAGAAAACCTTCGCCGCGCTGGTATCCGTCTTAGACCGGGTATCCGCGTGGCTCGACCCCACGCAGGGACTGAAACAGCTTATCTTGGACGACGTTCCCGACCGGTATTTTCAGGCGCGGCTGTCGGATGCGGTGGACTGCGAACGGCTCCTGCGGGCGGCTGGCTCCTTTTCCCTGCGCTTTTTATGCCCCGACCCTTACGGGTATGCGCTGGATGATGAAGCCTTTGTGCTGACCGGGGCCGGGACGCAGGAGGTCATGCGGCAGGTGGGGAATACGGACTCGGAGCCGGTGTATGTCCTGCAGGGGGGCGGTTTCCTCCGGCTACATTTCCATAAAGACAAACGGCGAGGAGCTCCGCATTGTCGGCCCGCTTTCCGCCGGGGAAGTGCTGGTGATCGACACGGGGCTGGTAACGGCGAAAGTGACGGACAGCGCCGGGAATACGTTAAGGAACGGCCTGCCCTGCCTGCAGGAGCTGAATTTTCCCGTCCTGCGGCGGGGCCTGAACGTGGTGGAGATTGGGACGGCAGGGAGTGCGGTATTTTCCGAGCTTCGCATACAGGCCAAGAGCAGATGGAGGTGAGGCTATGGCGGTGAAAACAATACTGACGGCGTAGGAGGATTTTACCGGGGAATTTCCGGCGGAATATGCGGCTTCCGGCCTCTGGCGGTTCAATGAGGCCGCCCCGGATAACAATGACCGGCTGGCCGATTCCTCCGGCAATGGCCGGGATTTTACGGTGGTGCATTGGAGCGGCACCACGGCCAGTATGCGGCAGGGCCAGAAGGGCCGGTATTTCCGCATGAATATCTCCAACCCTGCCAGTGAGAAAACCTGTTTGCGGGCGGTCAATGACGGCTCCATTTTTGCCCGGCTGGGAGCGCGGCTCATTGTGGGCGGCTGGATGAACCCCACCACCTACTCGGTGGGGAATACCTACTGCCCGATTTTTAATACAAGGCAGGGGCCGGGCCAGCCCATTTTTTACCTTTCTCTGATCCGGGGGAAGCCGAGGCTCATGCTCTATAATGCCTCCGGCTCTTTGATACTGGATGAATCGGTCACGCCGCCTTTCTCCTTTGTGAACAACGGCTGGTATTTTATCGCGGCGGTGATCGAGCCGGACAATAAGCGGGCCTTTTATGTGGTCGGCGACCGGGGAAGCGGAACGGTATGGACTTCTGCCGCCCTTTCATGGACGGGGGAATTAAACCGCTCCTGCGTGGCCGATCTGGTGATGGGGATGCAGGCGGAGCAGTATTATTACGCGGGCGGCTTCGACGACTGGTTTCTGGATACGGATTCTTCCTTTACCGCGCAGGAGCTGGCAGAATATTTCAAAGCCTCCCTTCCCGCCAACGGCGGCGATATGGGCGGCCCGGTGGACGCGCTTATGGAGCCGGGCAGCGTTACCCTGCGGCAGAATACAGACGGGGCGTATCCGGCCACCGGCCAGCTTGTCACGAAGGCCGCGCCCTGCGCCCTTTCCGGCACAGGCCGGATATCCGTCACCAGCGAATATACGGCGGGCGTGACTTCCATTGCGGAAATCGAAACGGCCACCTCGGACGATCTGGAAGAATGGTCGGCGTGGCAGACGGTGGGCGTGAACGGTGAGCTGCAATCCCCGAACCGGCAGTATATCCGGTTCCGGGTGACGCTTGCCACAGAGGATACGGCCCGCAGCCCGAAGGTGCTGGAAATACAGCTCCATGATATACCGAAGGCCCCTTATGAAAAGTTGGGCTTTGCCCGGCCTGTGGTGCTGGATCAGGGCGGCGCGTGGGAAGCGGTCTTGGAAAATGCCTTTGACATTGTGGTGACGAGCGAGGTCAACGGCTCGGATACGCTGGAATTTTCCCTGCCCTTCCATGACCCCAAGCGGGCCATGCTGGATAATGAGAAGCAGGTGCAGATCGTAAACGACATTTACCGAATCCGAACCCTGACGGATACCAAAGACAGCGACGGGCGCATTGTGACGCAGGCGTATGCGGAGGCGGCCTTTTATGACCTTTCCTTTTCGGAGGAAAAGGGAACCGTGGACTTCAATGCGGACACCGCCGAGGCCCCTATGCGCCACGCGCTGGAACATACCGGCTGGGCGGTGGGGACGGTGAACGTCACTACAAAGCGCACATGGCAGTGTATGGAGAAAAACGCCCTCTCCATCCTCCGGGCCACGCAGAATATCCACGGCGGCGACCTGATCTTTGACTGCCCGAACCGCCTCGTCCGCCTGCTGACCTTTGGCGGCAGGGATACCGGGGCGCTGTTCGCCTATAAAAAGAACCTGAAATCCATCCAGCGGGTAGTGGATACGAGGAGCCTCGTGACCCGGCTCTATGCCTACGGCAAGGACGGCATGACCTTTGCCTCCATCAACAACAACCGGGAGTATGTGGAGGATTTTACCTATACAAACGAGGTGCGCATTTCCACGCTGGACTGCTCGAATTTCACGAACCCCTATCAGATGCTGGAATTTACACAGATGCGGCTGGCGCAGTACGCAAAGCCCCGGATTTCCTATGTGCTGTCGGCTATGGACTTGTCGGCCCTGACCGGCTATGAGCATGAGGCGTGGGATTTGGGCGACATTGTGACGGTGGATGACAAAGACCTGCATTTATCCGTGAAAACCCGCGTGGTGCGCCGCCAGTACAACCTGCAGGAGCCGTGGAAAACGGTGCTGGAATTATCCACGACCCTGCGGGAGCTGGGTGATTCCTCCGCGCAATGGGATAAAGCCGCCGACGTGCTGGCCTCTACCGACGTGATCGACCGGCAGGAGGTGAAAGACCTTGTACCCTTCAACCACCTGCGCAATTCCCGCGCGGACAGCGGCATGAACTACTGGCTCAATTCCGGCTTTGAGGTGGACGCAGAAAACGGCGTTTCCGGTACGGCCTGCTTTAAGGCGGCGGGCGTGCTTGGCATGACAAAGAGCCTCGCGCAGACCGTCTACCCGGCCAGCCGCCGCAGCTATACCTTCTCGGCGCAGATCGCCTCCGAGGATTTGAAGAAAGGCCCCGCCGGGCAGGTGGGGATCGAGGTTACTTTTGAATATGAGGACGGCTCCACGGAAACGCGGTTTATCGACCTCTTTTAAGACAGGAGGCTTTCTATGGCATTTTTCACACAGGTGGCCGCCGACGTGTCCCCGAAGGGCTATGAGCGCCTGCGCTCCATTACCGTCCGGCTCTGCGTCACCGACTGTACCGGGCAGGTGTATTTCACGGATATGCTCCTGCAGGGCGGCTCCATTGCCACCGGCTGGGTGGGCCATGTGAGCGAGATACAGTGGACGCAGGACGGGTAAGGAGGCGGGCATGGCGGCAAAATTCACAAGGTTTTCGGAAACCATTCTGACAAAGCAGGATCAGCGCGTGGTGAGCGTTACCGTGAAGCCGCTAGTTTCCGACTGTACCGGCACGATCTATTTCACCGATCTTATGGTGCAGGAGGGCGACCGGCTGACGGGCTATGTGATCCATACGGAAACCCTGCTGCAAAAATACCGGGAGGCAGGAAACATTGTCCCGCCCCGGTTCTATAACGGCGTGGTGCGCTCGGCGGAAATGGTGGTGCTGTTTAACCTCGGCTCTGATACGGCGGGGCTGGACTGCTATCTGTACCCGGTGCAGGATATGGCGGCTGGCAGCGTATCCGTGGGCCTCGGAGCCGGGGCGCATAAGGCGGCGTTCCCTATGGCGCTCGCCGCCGGGGACGAAGTGGCCCTTTTAGCTTCCTCGCGGGAATGTCTGAGGAACGGGCAGCCTGCCTGTAAGCATGGATTTTTCCAGTACAGCGCCGCCGGGGACAGCAAACATCCGGTCAGGCTGGAAGATAAAAAGTCGGCAAGGCTTTTGTTCCGGTTTCAGGAAATGCAGGAAGGAGGCGATATTTTGTGAACACATTGAAAAGGGCGTTGTTTTAAGGTATAATTTCAATGTCAATGAGCAGGCATGGAGCTATAAATTATAGGAATGGTGGTAGAGCTTGAAATGAATTTATATAGTAGGGATTATCGCAGTATTACTTCAAGCGAGTTGGAAAAATATCAAGCTATCCTTAAACTTGAAACAGAAGGGCAGCCTATTGGGAGAATCAATATGTATGATTCATATCCAACCGCTGTAAAGCATTATTTGAGTTTGTTTCCCAATAATCATATAAATTTATGTGATATGAAGAAACAGGGGGATTTACAAGTGCTTAATGACAAATTCAAAGCAATAGTGCATAGCGAAAATGCTCTTGAATTAGATGTTTTGAGATTTATCAATAAAACACCAGCTTATCATATTATAGGTTCTATTTTTGAGTGTGGTAGATTTAATTTTGGGCATCATGAGGCATATTTATTTCCAGAGTTTTCTTTTGATGGAAAGTATCGGGCGGATTATTTGTTAATTGGAAAAGGTTCAGGCGGGTATGAGTTTGTATTTATCGAATTTGAAAAGTCAAATGGAAGAATAACTTTGAAAGATGGAAATTTAGGTGAGGTTTTCCGAAAAGGTATAAATCAAATATCTGATTGGCAGACTTGGCTTGATGCAAATTTCCAGAGTTTAGGGAAATATTTTGAGGGGATAAAGGGAAAAGGAGAATTACCGGAAGAATTTTTGAAGTATGATACCACAAGGATGCACTATGTAGTTGTTGCAGGGCTTAGAAGTGATTTTGATGAAAAGACATATCGACTTCAAAGGGATAAATTAAAGAAAGAAGATATTAAGTTGTTACACTATGATAATTTGTGTGATTCAGCAGATAGATTATTAGATATGCGCACATTTTAAGTGAGTTTTATATAAGTGTCTATCATTTAAGAAGCGTCTGGAAACAGGCGCTTTTTTGTTGCCATTTTTAAGGAGGAAGTATCTATGCGAGATTATCTGAAAGGCAAGCGGTGCATGGTTTGGAGCTTTATGGGAAATTCACGGATGTATCAGGCGCTGCGGGATTATGGCGACCGGCTGGATACGGTGGGGATTTTCACCTTTGAGGTGAGCGCTTCCGGCACGATTTCCGAAACCGGCACCAGTATTTCCTCCATGATGACTTATATTAACCGCTGGCCTCATATCCGCTGGCTCCTTACCATTATGAACCACGGGACGGCCAGTATTTTTACAGCCCTGCGCAATAATACCGGCGGGGCGAAGGATACTTTTTTATCCGAGATTGTCCGTATCATGGAAAAATACCCGTGGTGCGCCGGGATCGACATTGATTTGGAGCGCGGCGGCGGGTATGAGAACCGGGCGGCGGCAAACGCCCTGTTCCGGGATATTTACCAGACCGTCAAAGCCTACAACCCGGCCAAGCGCGTCAATATCTGCCTGCCGGGCATGACCGGCGTGCAAGGCTCCGTGGGCGGTGAGAACTGGTGCGTCTATGCCGACCTCGACGCTTACTGCGACACGGCTTCCATTATGTCTTACGGGATGGCGTGGGCCGGAAGCGCTCCCGGCCCGGTATCGCCCCGGAGCTGGCTGGAAGGCATTTATGATTATGCGGTTCGGGCCATGAACCCGGAGAAGCTGTTCATGGGCCTGCCGGGCTATGGCTGGAACTGGCAGATATACGACACGCCGGAGAACCTCGGCAAAACCTACCGGGGAACTTCCAACACCTACTATGCCGCCAAGCTGTGGATGACCGGCGGCTATAATTTTACCGACGACAAGCCGCCCCAGCCCTTTATCCCCATTGTGGCCTATTGGGACGATTACGACAAGGTGCCGTGGGCGCTCCCGCAGGTCTATGATTACATGGAGGGCCGGGACGCGGCAGGTTTTGAGTATCCGCTGCTTTCTGGAACCTATAACCGCAGGCATTATCTGACCGCTTACGGCAAGGAGCAGAAGGCTGCCTTTGGCACCGTGTACCTTGACCGGGGCGGCGGCACGCCGGACAGACATTCCGGCATTGTGTCGGTTTCCGATTCTATGACGGTGCTGGGGGAAGGAAGCTCCGCCACCTACCGTTTTACCATTGCGCAAAGCGGGGCGTATGATCTGGCGGTGCGGCTGTGTTTCCCCTTTTGGGATAAGAACGCCCTGCGGGTGACGGTGGACGGGCAGGCAAAGCCTTTCTCGGAGAGCCGGTTATGGTGGCCCTACTGGCGGCGCACCTGCTGGCTTTCTTTTGCTGAGGGCATGAGCCTTGCGGCGGGGGCGCATACCCTGACGATCAGCGGCGGCGTTCCCGGCGTGCAGTTTTACGGCTTCCGGGTATGCAGCGACTTTTCCGAATCCGCCAGCGCCGGGGAGGCTTCCTTTGCCCTTTCGCCCCGGCAATTCTTGGATGTGGACGGGAAAGAGGCCACGCCGGACAAGGGCTTTAAGCTGACTTGTGAGATGCTCCGGCGAAAGCCCGATTCCGCCCTTGTCTGGTATGAGGACTTCCGGGATGAAACGCCCCTGCCGGACAGCTACTGGACGACGCTCTCCGGGAAATGGGAGGTCTGGCGGGAGAATTATTTTGACAGCCGCCCCTATTCCCTGCTGGAAGGCTCCGGGCGGCTTGCGTGGAAGTATGAGGGCTTTTCCGACCTGCATATCCGGGCGCGGCTGGGCTTTGCGCCAAGCGGCGGCGGGCGGGCCGGTGTTTTTATCGGGAATATCTTCTGCTGCTTAAACTATGATACCCAGCGGGTGGAGCTGTATCAAGGCTCCTCCCTGCTGGGGAGCTACCCGGCCAGCTTTTCCAAAACCCCGGCCAGCGCCATCCACAGCGCTCCGACGCTTTATACGGTGGAAATGCGAAAGCGCGGGAACCGCGTCCGGGTATATTCCGGTTCCAGCTATACGCTGCGGTTTTCGGCCACGGTGAGCGCTGCCTCCGGCTATGCGGGCATACAGGCGGATGGGGCTATTGTCTGCGACCTTCTGCGGGCCGGGGACGCTTGGGCCTATGAGCCGTATGAATGTTTTGACGTGGCATACCCGGACGGGCGGCGCACCAGCTTCGGGCGCATTGCCCGCTCCGGCGTGACGTGGGACAAAGAATTTCAGGTGTTTTCGGTAAACTCCGATATAGAGGAAACCGCCACCAGAAACGAGGAGATTTCCCTTGACTATGATTTTTTCCATTCCCACCTGCTCGCCTTATCCTGCGGGCAGGACTATACGGCGCGGATCGTTCCGAGGGACATAAATGTCTGGATTTCCCGGCTGTTCCTTGGGGACGCGGACGGCTTTTCTATCTTGTATTATCAGGACGTGGATTCGCTGGTCTATTGGGCCAACGAGGCGGCCTACCGGTGGAAGCTGCGGGGGATTGCCATCTGGTCTTTGGGGCAGGAAGATATGCGGCTGTGGGAGGCACTGCCGAAGCAGGTAACTTAATACCCGGAAATGAGGACGCTTTATGCGTCCTTTTTCAATATCAAAATATGAAGGAGGATTTGAAACATGAAGAATGTATGGAACTGGATGCAGGTGGTTATGGCCGCCATTGGAGGAGGGCTGGGCTGGTTCTTCGGGGAGCTGGACGGCTTTTTCTATGCCCTGATCGCCTTTGTGGTGATCGACTACCTGACCGGCGTAATGTGCGCCATTGTGGATAAGAGCTTATCCAGCGAGGTGGGATTCAAGGGGATTTTCCGCAAGGTGTTGATCTTCGTTATGGTGGGGATCGGCCATGTGATCGACGCACAGATTATCGGCTCCGGGGACGCGCTGCGCACGGCGGTGATCTTCTTTTACATTTCCAACGAGGGCGTGAGCCTTCTGGAAAATTCCGCCCGGATCGGCCTGCCGATCCCGCAGAAGTTAAAAGACGTGCTGGCGCAGCTCCATGACCGGAACAGCGACAAGAGCGGTAAGGGGGACGGCGAATGAAGATCAGCGTAACCATGACCCGCGCCGAGAATGTGGCCCGCTTCGGCGCGGGGCCGGTTTCCTTCGATTTGGAGGAATATCTCTGCGGCGTGGTTCCCGCCGAGATTGGCGAAGGCTCCCACATGGAGGCCCTTAAAGCGCAGGCTGTGGCCGCCCGCACCTTTGCCGTAAAGCGGGCAGAGGCGGGAACCGTCATGGATGATACGACCCGCTTTCAGGCTTTCCGGGCTTCCCTTATGGATACCTGCCCGCAAAGCCGCCGGGCTGTTAAGGAAACCGCCGGGCAGGTGCTTGTCTATGGCGGCGCTCTGGTGGACTGCTTTTATTCCGCCTCCAACGGCGGCACTTGCAGGCGGAGCGGCGAGGTTTGGAGCCGGGACTATCCCTACTATGTGCATAAGGACGACCCGTGGGATATGGCCGCCCGCGCGGAAAATCCCAAGAAAGCGAGCCACGGCGTGGGAATGTCGCAGGTGGGCTGTATGTGGGCGGCAGGAAACGGCGTTCCCTACAATGAAATACTGGCCTTTTATTATGACGGCGCTGCTGTGGTGCATGGATACGGCACCGGCAGCGTCGTCGCTTTTAAGGCAGAAACCGAAGGAGGTTTTTCTATGAATCTGCACAAACGGATACTGACGGAAAACGCCTGCTACAAGGCAGGCCGCACGATTGCCCCAAAAGGGATCATGGTACATTCCACCGGGGCCAACAATCCCAATCTGAAACGCTATGTCGGCCCGGATGACGGCCTTTTGGGGAAAAATCAGTACAACAACCACTGGAATCAGGAGAAGCCCGGCGGGCGGCAGGTCTGCGTCCACGCCTTTATCGGGAAGCTGGCCGACGGTACGGTTGCAACCTACCAGACGCTCCCGTGGAACTACCGGGGCTGGCATTGCGGCTCCGGCCCTAAAGGGAGCGGCAATGATACCCATATCTCTTTTGAGATATGCGAGGACAATCTGGCGGACGCTTCCTATTTCGGCAAGGTCTACAACGAGGCGGTGGAGCTTTGCGCCTACCTGTGCAAGGAATACGGCCTGACCGAGAAAAATATCATCTGCCACAGCGAGGGCCATGCGCAGGGCATTGCCTCCAATCACGGGGATGTCATGCACTGGTTCCCGAAGCATGGGAAGAACATGGACACCTTCCGGGCGGCGGTAAAGGAAAGGATCTCCGGCACCTCCGGCGGCAATGGCGGCGGCTCTACTTCCGGTATTTTGTACCGGGTACGCAAGAGCTGGGCCGACAAGGCTTCGCAGAAAGGCGCGTTTAAGGTACTGGATAACGCCAAGCGGTGCGCCGACGAAAATGCCGGATACTCGGTCTTTGACGAGGGCGGCAAGGCAGTCTATACCGGCAAGGCTGCTTATGCCACTTATACGGTGAAAAAAGGCGACAGCTTGTGGGCCATTGCGGCGGCGAAGCTGGGGAATGGCTCCCGGTATCCTGAAATCAAGAAATTAAACGGCCTGACCTCGGACGTGATCCATGCCGGGCAGGTCTTGAAAATCCCGAACTAAGCGGTTGGGCGGCTCTGCGGGGCCGCCTTATTTTTGTAAGGAGGCGGAACATGACAGACGCACAAAAAGAAAATATCCGTTATCTGCGCGGCGAGGGGCTTGGCTATCGCGCCATAGCGGCCCGCCTTGGCATTTCTGAAAATACGGTCAAGAGCTTCTGCAGGCGCAATGATCTAACCGGCGTTGCCAGCAAGGAGCCGCCGCAGGTCTGCCGCCATTGCGGGCAGCCTTTGGCAAAAGCCCCAAAACGGAAAGAGAGAAAATTCTGCTCCGAAAGCTGCCGCCGCGCATGGTGGAAGGCCCACCCGGAGCTGATAGATAGAAAAGCATTTTATCCTTTGACCTGCGCGGAATGTGGGAAGGAGTTTTTAAGCTATGGGAACCGGAAACGGAAGTATTGTTCTCATGCCTGCTATATCAAAGCGCGTTTCCAGAAAGGGGGCTGCCATGACGAAGGAACAGTTTGAGCGGGAGAAAAAGTATCAGGCGGCCCTTGCAGTGGCCCGCTCCATGCTCCGACAGAACGTGATAAACGAAGAAGATTTCCTGCGCATTGAGGCCCGGTTAAAAGAAAAGTTTAACCCGGTTTTAGGTGGGTTTTTATTCTGAAAAGGCTTTCTTTTTCGGGTGGCTTCCTATAACATCAGTGTCCTGAAAGGAGGGCGTAATATGCAACGCATTATTAAAATAGTAGCGCCTGCCACATTGCAGCAGGCCCCGAAAGAAAAGCGCGTGGCGGCCTATGCCCGCGTATCCAGCGGCAGGGAAGGCCCGCTGCACTCGCTGTCGGCGCAGATCAGCTATTACAATTCATTGATACAGAAAACGCCCGGTTGGCAGTACGTTGGTGTCTATGCTGACGAGGCCCTGACCGGTACGAAGGAAAACCGGGCGGAATTTCAAAAGCTCTTAAAAGCCTGCCATGCCGGGGAGATTGATATGGTTATCACGAAATCCGTTTCCCGCTTTGCCAGAAATACCGTAACCACGCTGAAAACGATCCGGGAGCTTCGGCTGGCCGGTGTGGACGTATATTTTGAAGAACAGAATATCCACACATTAGGCGAGGACGGGGAATTTCTGCTTACCCTTCTGGCGGCCTATGCGGAGGAGGAAGCCCGCTCGGTTTCCGAAAACCAGAAATGGCGGATCAAGGCGAACTTTGAGCAGGGAATCCCGTGGAGCGCCACTATGTACGGTTATCGGCTGGTGGACGGCAGGCTGGAAATCGTGCCGGAGGAAGCGGAGGTTTTACGGCTGGCCGCCGACCTGTATCTGGCCGGTTATGGGCGCTATAAGCTGGAAGATGCTTTCGCAAAAGCCGGTGTCCGTGGGAGGCATGGCGGCATCCTTTCCGGGAACTCTATTATAGGGCTGCTATGTAATGAAAAAACGGTGGGCGACCTGCTCCTGCAAAAGAGCTTCCGGGTAGACCCGCTCACAAAGAAAGAGAAAATCAATCAGGGAGAAAAGCCTCAATACTTTGTAGAGGAAAGCCATGAGCCAATCCTTGACCGGGAAACTCAACGGCGTGTGATTGAGGAACGCGCCCGGCGGAAAGCAATTTACAAGCCCCGCTCCGGTTCCTATGAAAGAAAGGTATTCCCCTTTTCCGGGAAGGTATTCTGCGAGAATTGCGGTAAGAGCTTTACACGGAAAATTATCTGCCCCGGAATGGCGCGGGAAAATGTAATCTGGATATGCCGGACAACGCACCAAAAAGGCAAGGCTCTCTGCCCGGCGAAGCATTACACGGAGGCGGTCATGGAACAGGTGGCAGCCGAGGTCATGGGCCTGCCGGAATTTGACCCTGCCGCTTTTGAAAAGAAAATGCAGGAAATCCGTGTGCAGATGGATGGCTCCCTTATTTATATATTCCGGGACGGCCACCAGATCAGCAGGGACTGGGAGGATATTCCCCGCCGCATGAAAAAGAAGGAAAGAGGGCTTGTATCATGCCAGCAGTAAAAGCGCCGAGGGTGACGGTAATCCCGGCCAAGAAAGACCAGCTCCCCATCAACGTATTAAGCGGGGAGGCTATCAAGCGCCTGCGGGTGGCGGCCTATGCCCGTGTATCCACCAACAATGAAGAACAGCTTACCAGCTATGAGGCGCAGGTGGACTATTATACCCGCTATATCCAGTCAAAGGAAGAATGGGAATTTGTGGCGGTCTATACCGACGAGGGCATTTCCGCAACGAATACCAAAAAGCGCGAAGGTTTTAACCGCATGGTGGCCGACGCGCTGGCCGGGAAAATTGACCTTATCATTACCAAGTCGATCAGCCGGTTTGCCCGCAATACGGTGGATACCTTGACCACAGTACGGAAGCTCAAAGAAAAAGGGATTGAGGTATTTTTTGAAAAAGAAAATATCCATACCCTTGACGGCAAGGGCGAACTGCTTATTACCATCATGTCCTCGCTGGCCCAGGAAGAAAGCCGCTCCATTTCCGAGAATGTGACATGGGGCCAGCGCAAGCGCTTTGCCGACGGGAAAGTAAGCCTGCCCTATGGCCGGTTCCTCGGATATAAACGGGGCGACAACGGCCTGCCGGAGATCATTGAAAAGGAAGCGCAGATTGTGCAGCTTATTTTCCGGCTGTTCCTTTATGGGAAAGCTCCCTCTGCAATCGCTGCCTATCTGACCGGCGAGGGTATCCCTACACCGGGAGGGAAAACTATCTGGCGGAGTAAAACCGTGGAAAGTATTCTCACGAATGAGAAATACAAGGGCGACGCTCGCCTGCAGAAAAAATTCACGGTGGATTTTCTCAGTAAAAAGGTAAAGGTAAATGAGGGCGAGGTGCCGCAATATTATGTAGAGAACAGCCATCCGGCCATCATTCCGCCGGAAGTATTTGACCTTGTGCAGTACGAATGGAAACAGCGCAAGACCGACGGCCACTGGACGAGCAGCGCCCATCCTTTCAGTGGGAAAATTTTCTGCGGGGAATGTGGCGGCCAGTATGGCAGTAAAATATGGGATTCCAACACCGAGTACCGCCGCCTGATCTGGCAATGCAACAACAAATATAAGGGCGGACATTGCCATACGCCCCATTTAACAGAAGCGGAGATCAAAGCGGCTTTCCTTTCCGCCTTCAATGCCATCCTGCATGACCGGGCAGAAATAATGGCGGCATATAACGAGGTAATCGAGGCCCTTACCGATACCTCCGACCTTGACGCAGAACGTGGGGAATTGCAGAACGAGGCCGACGTGGTAACAGAGCTGATAAAAAAGGCCATTTCTGAAAATGCGCATAAGGCGCAGGATCAGGAAGAATACCAGCGCAAATATGAAGGCTACTGCGCCCGCTTCGAAAAGGCCCGGAACAGGCTGGCGGAAATTGAGGACATCTGCTTGGAGCGTAATGCCAAGAAGGTCAAAATCCGGATGTTCATGGAGCGCATGGGCCAGTATGCCGATCTGGTAACAGTATTTGACGAGGAGCTTTGGTATTCCACAGTAGATATGGTAACAGTATTTGAGGATAAGCGGATGGCCTTTACTTTCCGTGATGGGACACAGGTAACGATTAAAAAAGAAGCATGGGAAGCGGCATAAAAACGGCCCGCAGGTTCTATTCCGGAGCCTGCGGGCTTTTCGTCGTTTACATGGTATTGATAAGGGCGAGCAGGGCTTTTTTCTGCTCATCGTTTAAGGTACTCCATTTTGAAAACAGGGTGCGCTGTTCCTCGGTAAATTCCGCAGGGCCGTTTCCTTCGGAGAAGAATTGCGATAAAGTTATACCAAACGCCCTGCATACTGCCTCTAAGGTCGGCAGCGTCGGCGCATTATTTCTGTTGAACATATTTGTAACGGTGGAATGGGAAAGGCCGGATTCCTTCGCCAAGCGGTAATCCGTCCAGCCCCGTTCCTCCATGAGCTGTTTTATGCGTTTCTGCGCATCCATGCCATCACCTGCCTATCTGTATCTATTCTAATTCCCAAAAGGGTGCTATAATAGTCATAATCGGTAGATAGACTATTGCCCAAAAGGGAGTTGTTCTGTTATAGCGTGGTAGACAGGCGGGTATACTATTCATAAAAAATCGGGAGGCTGCTATGGAAGAAGAAACTGTATTTGAAAGGCTGGCCCGTGAAAGGAATATCACGGTGGAGGAAATGCGGGCGATTATTTTGGCCCGCATTGAGGCCGGGATGAATGATCCTGACCCGGAGAAGCGGGCGCAATGGGAAAGGATACCCCGCGCGGGGAAGATACCCACGCCGGAGGAGTGGCTCCGGTATGCGGTGGAGCGGATCGAGGCCGAAGGGCGCGGCGATCTACTGCGCTGGTATCCGAACCTTTGAATATAGGTGCATAGGCATAAAAACAGCGGAAATGAACACCTTTGTTGGTGACTTTCCCGCTGTTTTTTCTTGCGCTAAATTCTATTAAAAACTGTTCCTTTAGACAGAAAATCAGTAAGTTAGAATAAATGATGTAATTGAAGTAAAAAGGGCGTGAATTTGCACAAAACTTAAACAAATACAGTTAAGAACAACAAGGAACACGCCGCGTTCGAATAGTCGGAGGTGAGCCGCAGAGCCAGTAAAATCAAGGCTTTGCGGCTTTTTTTCTCTTTTTATTGCATTACGATTGCATTTTTTATTTCACTTCCTTGTGGTAAGCTGCGGTGTGCTGGTTGCTGGTATAGTCTGTAACGCTCTGGGTGGCAGGCGTATACTGAAGCACCCCGGTCAGCTTGTTGACAACTTCAAGATTGGTGTTGGGATACAGATGACCATAGGTTCCAAGGATTGTCTGTATTTTTTTCATGCACCAGACGCTCTTTGATCAACAAGGGGTTTTCGCCCATGCTGATGAGCAGGGAGGCATGGGAATGCCATTGAGCGTTTGCCGTCATTTATTCAATTCCTTTTCCAAGTTGAAACCTGACGAGAAAAATATCGAAAAAAGGAGGCTGTTTCATTAACAACAAAATTTAATAGCGCCAGCGCTTCGGTGCATTGCCTGGCCGCTGGTTGCCGTGGGCGTTTCACTTTTATAGGTGGGCGCCTTTTTTTACCCATTTTCAGGAGAAAGGAGCGTGATTTATGCAAAGGGTATTAATTGTATTGTCAGAGTATGGTTATTAGGGAGAGGAATTGATTGGCCCCCAAGGAGACTCTGGAGAAAGCAGGCTATATTCTGGACTATTTGACACCTACCGGAAAGCGTCCGCATGCATTGCCGCCGAGTATGGATGCGTCCTATGTGGACCCGCCGCTTGGGAAACCCGTAGTATCAGAGGAAATGGCCGGAAAGGTAAAGGAGCTGGAAGAGTCTGACATCTTGGATCATCCGCTAAGCTTGAAAGAGCTGTGGTGCATCGTTGACTGACGACAACGCGGTGATGACGGAAATAGCGGGTGCTGTATTCACTGTTATTTCTGCAATGCTGTACTAGTCTGGTACGTTCTCCAGCAGCAGTACGGTTTATGGCTGGCGCCATGATGAATCCGCAGATTGTGAAAGGTGCATTGTGCCATGCATTGTGGATATTGACACCTGCGCCGGAGCTATTAAAAGGCAGGAAAGTGATTTGCCATACAGTGGCTTTGGCGGATGTCCTGAATGCAGGTGGAATTTATGTTCCCGATCCGATGTATGTTGTAGTAGACTGTGATTTGGTAACAGCACGTTCAGCGGCAGATTTAGAGCTTTACACAGAAACACTGCTGGCAACTTATTACAAGCTGTCAAATACACCCATTTTATAATGTGTAATTATTGAAAATTAAACAACAAATGAACATAACAGGAGGATAAGGATGACAACAGAGATGGAATACAGTAATCTGCCATCGCAGCCGATAGGGCAGAATACAGCAAACGAGAAAGAACTTGATATAAATAAATTAATTGAAGAAGCAGTGGAGCCTCGTGTATGGAAAGAACATGTGGTGAAGGATTTGATAAAGTTCTGGGATAAGCCGGAAGCTGTCGCTCTTCATGGAGGACTTTTTCATACATATCGTACCAATACAGGTAATGATTTGCCTAAAGATCAGGAACAGTGGCCAGAGGAATTTAAGCAGGCGCTGAAAGATCCTATTACAGTAGGATTGGTGCAGCCGGAATACAATTTTGTCCGTGCGCATTCCCGTTTAACTTATGCATTTGGAATTGCCTTTCATATGACTGGAAATCCACACTATCTGGAAGTCTGCCGGAAAGGAGCGCTTGCACTTGCGGAGGCTATGGACGGTAACTATGGTATGCATGTTACACAGGAAACTGAATCCGGCAAATGGGACGCTGATTATAAACTAAGAACTAGTCAGGATCTTGCATATGGTCTTACCGGACTTGGCATGTATTATTTTTTGACACATGATAATACGATTCTGCATAAAATTATACAGTTAAAGGATTACATATTTAAAGTTTATATGGATGATGGGAAAGGTTATCTGACATGGTATCCAAGACATACAAAGGATCAGGATGTACAAATAGTGGCACAGCTTGAAACTGTATGCTTATATGCTGATGCTTACGCCATGTCTGCCTGAGCCGTATCAGAGCATTTGGAAAAAGGATATGAAGAAGATCGTGGATATCCTGATCACACAGTTCTACAGTGAACACTATAAGTTTTTCTGGGGTGTGGAAAACACATCGACATCTATGGAATTGGGTTCCGATCATACAGATTTTGGTCACTCGGTAAAAACATTCTGGGTGATACTGAAAGTCGGAGAGCTACTCGGAGATCCGTTTTACATTGATTTTGCACGTCCTAAAATTGATAATATCATTCATTCTGCTTATATTGAAGAAGCAGGTTCATGGGCAAGGTGGTTTGATAAGAATGGAAATCTGGATATTGATAAGGAGTGGTGGATTCTGGCAGAACTGGATCAGGCGTGTGAGATTCTTTCCATTCATGATCCATACTATTACAAATATTTGAATCATATTAGGGTACATTCCCCGCCCCTTGGGGCGTACAAACTTATACCGAACGAAGTGAGGTTGGGGCGAATACCCCGCTCCTGCAAAGCAGGAGGCAAATGCCAAATGGCATTTGAGGGCTTGCCCCGGGGAAGTTTATTAATACGCATCGCTATTGGTTTGATAAAATGGTAGATAAAGAAAACGGGGAAATCTGGCACATGTTGGATGGTAGAACTGACAAACCAGTGATTCAGTATCCAAAGGCACATAATTGGAAAACTTCTTTGCATAGTTTTGAACATGCACTTTTCGGATATATGACAGCCAGTCGCATGAAAGATACAGAATTTGATTTGTATTATGCTCTGCCGGAGTGGGAAAAACCATCCCATCGCAGTTTTTCACCATATATGTTCTTTGGAAATGTTGTAAATTATTGCAGGGAGATGCATCCGTCATTTATGCCTGATGGCAATCACATTTACAGAGTAACTTTTAATGGACTTCATTAGGGGATATAAGATGGAAAGCGGAAAAATGAAATTATTACGACAGATGATGGCAGACGGGATTACTTATATTTTTGGGAATCCCGGAACAGTAGAACAGGGAATTTTAGATGAATTGTATCAGTATCCCCAACTTCATTATATTACCTGTCTGCAGGAATCTGTTGCCGTTGCCATGGCAGATGGCTATGCCAGGGCAACGGGGCTTCCCGCAGTTATTCATCTGCATAGTGGGGTTGGTTTGGGAAATGGCATCGGGATGTTGTATCAGGCTTACCGGGGGCATACACCACTTATTGTGATCGCAGGAGAGGCAGGAATACAATATGATGCTATGGATGCGCAAATGGCATGTGATCTGGTAGAGATTGCAAAACCGGTTACCAAGTATGCAGCAAGAGTGGTACATCCGGCATCCCTTCTCCGCCAGTGGAGAAGAGCCTTTAAAATGGCGGTGACGCCGCCTATGGGACCGGTATTTTTGAGCCTTCCACTTGATATTCTGGATATGGAAAATCCAGAGGAAGTAAGGATAGCGTACCGAATTAATTATCGGTGCGCACCAGAGGATGAAACGATAATAGCTGTTGTACAAGCCCTTGTGCAGGCTGTGCATCCGATTATTCTGGCAGGGGATGGCGTTAGCGTATCAGGGGCGACAAAAGCGCTGGAACGCTGTGCAGAACTGACTGGCTCACCGGTCTATGGAGTGAATACTTCCTGTATTAATATCAGTCAGTCTTCAACGTATTATCAGGGCGACCTTGGACATATGTTTGGTGAGAACAGTAAAATGGCAGTACAGGACGAAGATGTGGTGTTGATAGTAGGTACTTATACTTTTCCGCAAGTATTTCCTTGCCTGGAGATGCCGTTTCGCACGGACGCAAGTATATTCCATATAGATTTGGATTCCTATGAGATTGCCAAAAACCATCCGGTTACACTGGGGATTTGCGCTGATCCCAGACTGACATTAGAAAAAATAAATAGTTTACTGGAAAAAGCAAGTATTCCTTGTCGGAAAAACAATAAAAAAGAAATATCATCAAAAGAAAATCTGCTTAGACAAAGCAATGCAACAGTGGCTGTATTTATGAGAGAGTTAAGCAGTTTGCTGGATGAAAATACGATAATTTTTGATGAGTCACTGACCGCATCAGGGTATGTATCGTCGTTTCTATCCCGTACGCTGGAAGGGACATTTTTCAGACAAGAGGTGGTTCTTTAGGAGTTGGCATTCCCGGAGGAATGGGAATCCTGCTTGCGAATCCAAACAGGCAGGTAATTGTTTTTACCGGGGATGGAGGAAGTATGTATACCATTCAGGCGCTTCATACTGCCAGCAGATATCATATTACGGTTAAGGTTGTTATCTGCAATAATGGAAGATACAGCCTGCTTGACAATAATTTGGAAGTTTATCGGAAGGAACATGGCATTTTACCACATCAACAGCCGGACTGCTTCTCGCTGGAGCCCGTAATTGATTTTGTTACGCTTGCCCGTTCCATGGGAATAAATGGAATTAAGGCAGAAACCAAAGAACAGGCGGTTGAAGTGGCTAAAATGCTGGTTCATACCACAGAGGCTTTTTTAGTGGATTTGGATACGTGTGAATAAAGTAAGCCGAATCTGATTATCGGTTTAAAATTGTCAAACAGCCATAACTTAAAATAGGCATTATCAGAATTACAGTTTGAGGAATTGTAAAATCGAAAGCTGCTAAGCTGTTTACCAATCCCAAAAATATATAAGTAAATCCTTAATGCCGTTGCATTGGCAAACCCCCAAGCAACGGCATTTCCTTATCTCCGTTTCATCTTGCTCAATGGTGAATCTTTATATGCAGGGGATTTCTTCATGATGTTTATAAAATCTTGCGCTCCTGATCCGTCAATTTTTCATACCGGATTTGCAACTGCATACACATAAGGGTAATGAATACATCAAGAAAGCTGGCGCTTTCGGGCGGACTATGGAAAAATTCGGGGGAAATACAGGGAGATGGGATTGACAATGATGGAAACGGATATATTGACGATACCGATGGATGGAATTTCTATAAAGATACAAACGTGCTTTATAATTCCCGCAGCAGCACGGAGGATGCCCATGGAACTAATTGTGCAGGCACAATCATCGCAAATGATGAATCTATTGGCATAACAGGGATTGCGGGAGGATTTGAATTTCCAGACGGAACTATTATATAATCCACCCAATTACATGGATTGACAGCATAAAAACAGGGTTTTAACACCTTGTTTTTATTTTTTACACATATTTTTATAATACGTATTAATAAAGCACGTGTTATATGTTGTTATAATAATGCAAGGAGGAAAACAAAATGCCAATGAAACCAAGGGAGATGGAAAAGCTAATACTTGCAGATGGATGGATTTATAAAAACCAGGTAGGTTCACATCGGCATTATACGCATCCCACCAAATCGGGCAAAGTCACGACACCATTCCACAATAAGGACTTGCCAAAAAAACCGAAAATTTAATCAAACATCAATTCTATTGACCCTGTAGCCTATGCAAAAGAACTTGACCCAGATGAACCTGTAGGAGAATGTTTTGTTAATTTGGTTACTGTAGATGTAGCTTTATATGCAAAAGAGCATTTTGAAAAATCTGTAAAGAAAACCCTCACGATTCCGGCATGGCTTAATAACGCCGCTTTGGAAAAAGGTATCAACTTCTCACAAGTTTTGCAGGACGCATTAAAAGCACAGTTGCACGTGAGCTAACCTTTCTCTGTTGAAGCTGTCTGTAAAATATGTGAACTGTTCCATTGCGATATAGGGGATATTTTCAGTATGTGCCAGATAAAAAAGGCGCTTGAAAACTGATTGCGGATGTGCTATATTAGACGCAGAAAAGGGAAAGCCATAGAAGCGGCTCTACCCCAACCGTGTTTTTACTTACCTCTACAATTTGCGTTGTATAGGCAAGCCGTCGCTATTGCAGTAGTGGCGGCTATTTCTTTTTTCCCTTGTAAATCTGATAAAACAAATTCGCAAGGGCGACAACGAGTATACCTATCTGAATCAAGTATGAAACCAGATAAGGACAAAACTCAAAAATTGTGTTTAAGACAGTAGACACAAATATGTGGAGTGAATATCTTATCTGGAGGAAATAGAAAATGGAAAAATCATTATTTGAACAATTAGGCGGTACATATCACGAAGAAAATGGATATTTTATTCCAGATTTACGATTGCCCACCGAAGAAGAACAGCCGATAGGCACATGGGGACAGCGGCATCTGGACTATCTGAAGCAATATTGCAAAGTTACATACACCAATCTTCTTACAAGCGGCAAGCTGAGTGCTTATCTTATCAGCATTGACAGACAGGCGCAGGAACGCTTTGAAAGGCTTATTGAGGACATGAAACAGACACAAGGCATAACGGAACAACTAAAGGCTGAAAATGCCTTAGAATGGGTAGAAAAGTTAGGCAACATAAGAGCTTGTGCAAGGGAGATTGTAAACAAGGAAATCATTTTTGCATAAGTGGACAAAAGCGACAGGGAGAAATCTCTGTCGCTTTTTAAATGTCAAGAATTTTGTGTATTTTGCAAATAAGTGATTTCTGCGTTATGACAAATTATGGCTATTGCAAAAATTTAAGAATGGTGCTAAAATAGTTATTGACTTAAAGTCAATAACAAAATACAATGGGAGGTGCAATAATATTTGGCTAGACCTGTAAAAAAGACACCAGAGGAATGGAGAAAAGAAATCCTAAATGCTGCCCAAAACTTATTTATTTCTAAAGGATATGAGGAAACTTCCATTTCCGATATTATGGATATGGTGGGCGGGGCAAAAGGAATGTTTTACCGTTGCTTTCAAAGCAAAGAGGAAGTAATGTACGCATTAGGAAATCAAATGTTTTTCGAAGACAACCCATTTGAAGCAATAAAAGAGAGAGATGACTTGAACGGTCTGCAAAAAATCAGGTTATTGCTTACGCTGAATCAGTCGGACGCTGAACGAAACCAGATAAATATGCAGGCAGTCCCGATTTTGAAAGACCCGCACATTTTAGCGGCGGCGGTTGGAGAAAACAGGCGTGTATTGACCCCCTTGTGGTTGGAATTGCTGGAGGAGGGAAAAAAGGACGGTTCTATCAAGACGGAATACATAAAGGAGCTTTCCGAGCTTTTGCCGCTTATCAACTTCTGGCTCATGCCCTCGGTATTCCCTGCAACAGAGGAAGAACTGTATCATAAATATCATTTTGTGAAAGAAGTGTTAGCCTATATGGGACTGCCGCTTTATGATGATGATACGACAGCCTTTACAGAAAAATTTATCACTGATATTATAGAAACACCCTGCGGGCATACCTCTATGCCAGAGAATGCAGGCAAAATCAAGGAAAAAGGAGGGAATCAGCCATGACAGAAAAATTATTTACAAAAAATTTCACGCTCCTTATTTTAGGGCAGCTAACCTCATTGTTTGGAGATTTTATATTGAAACTGGCACTGTCCATGTATGTACTGGAAGCAACTGGTTCGGCAGCTATATTTGCAGGGATATTGTCTGCTGCTACAATCCCGACTATTCTTTTGTCACCGCTTGGCGGAATCTTGGCAGACAGGGCAGACAGACGGAATGTTATGGTGGCGTTAGACGTATTAACTGGCGTATCAGTTTTATGTGCGACACTATTCCTGTCGGAAAGCCATGCCATTGCCGTAATTAGTACGTTGCTTATTATACTTTCTGTTTTGGGCGCGTTTGAAACGCCTACTGTTCAAGCATGTATTCCCACTATGTTACAAGGCGACAATATTATGAAAGGAAATGCCGTTGTAAATCAAGTGGCATCCTTATCCTATCTGATTGCCCCTATGTTGGGCGGCGTATTGTATGCCATGCTTGGGCTAAAACCCGTAATGTATGCGAGCGTTGTCTGTTTTGTTATTACTGCTCTGTTTGAATGTTTTATAAAATTGAGCTATCAGCGTATTCAAAATCAAGGCGGTGTGCTTCAGATTGTTAAGCAGGATTTTTTATCAAGTATACAGTATATTTCAAAAAAACAGACCAGCATATCAAAAATGCTGCTCTTAACGGCATTCTCAAGGTTTTTTGTAATGGGCATTACCATAGTCGGACTTCCATTTCTTGTGCGGACTGTCCTCGGATTTAATGCGAAGTATTATGGGGCTGCGGAAAGTGCGCTGGCAGTCGCTACAATCTTGGGGAGCATTGCCGCAGGAGTTTTGACAGAGAAATTGAAAATACATAAATTATCTGTCCTGCTTGCAACTCTTGGTATTTTCATTATCCCTGCCGGCATTGTTTTCCTTTTGCCAGTGAATGCCATTATAAAGTATAGCGTTACGGTTGTATCATTTTGCGGTATGCAGGCTGTTATCAGTATATTTTCTATTTTTGCTGTTTCCCTCATACAGCAGAGGACGCCAAATCATTTAATAGGAAAAGTGATGGCTTATACATCAACGGTTACTTTGTGTGTTCAGCCCATAGGACAAATTGTGTACGGTTTTTTGTTTGACAGATTTTATAGTGCCGTATATTTTGTCTTAATCCCGACTGGCATCATAGTTTGCATTGTAGGATTATCTGCAATGAGCTTTTTTAAGAACATGGAAAGGGAACAGCAGGAGGTGTCAGCATGAAGCAGGAAAAGTGGCTATTGTGTCCTGTATGCGGAAACAAGACGAGATTGAAATTGCGTGAAGATACGGTACTTGAGAAATTCCCTTTATTTTGCCCAAAATGCAAACAGGAAACTCTTATAAATGTCCGACAAATGAATATGTCTGTTATCAGAGAGCCAGACGCAAAGACGCAGAGCCAATGAATTTGTGAAATAAAATCACAGTTTGTTGGCTCTGTTTTTGCTTACGCAGACAATCAAGATTTTTCATTTTACTGCTTTATCTTACAATACTAAAAAGTCTGCGATACATCGAATACAGATAAGACATCCATCGAAATAAGGTAAATGACAGCAACCGCTAATTGCTTTTTGGCACTTTTCAAGCTCTTTATTTTTCTATAAGGTCATTTTATAATAGAAAAAAGGAGGGAATTTTTATGAATACAAACATCATTTCAAAATATTTGCAATTACTGCGAAAAAAACATAACTTCACACAAGACGAATTAGCAAAAAGGTTGGATATATCCAGACAAGCTGTTTCAAAATGGGAAACGGGAGCAGCTATTCCAGATTTAGAGGTTCTGTTAAAAATATCTAAGCTTTACGGAATTACAATAAATGATATTTTAGAGACGAATATACCGACTAAAAAAATAACTGATTTTGAACAATTATCAAAAGTTCCAGAAAACGAATTAAGAGATATACTGGAACAATATGATATGACATCACTTGTGATAGCTTCAATGGGGACATCTCCAGAAATAAATAATTTGCTAGAAAAATTATTTCCAGATGTAGATTATAAAATGGAAAGAAACCGTATTGGCAGAGTTAGAATTGATGAAGTTGAAAGAATACAACAGGAAATAGTCTCTGTCATAAATTTACGAGCTTTAGATAGTGAACTTTTATAAAATTATAAGTCAAGAAATGAAGTAATATGCCAAAAGGTAAATGAGCAATTTTGAAAAGCAAGAAATTTGAAATAGCAGTTATTAAAGAGCCAGACACATAGATGCAGAGCCGATAAACATGTGAGTTAATATCATAGTCTGTCGGTTCTCTTTCATTTTATAAGGTTTTAAAGCAACCGCCCACCAAATAAAAAAAATGGCGTGTGGCGGGCGATTTTGCTATGCCAAAAAAACTTAACAGACACTCTCCAGACCTGTTTTAGAGTTTGGAGGGATTTTTTATGTTCTTTTTTCGGGCAGTTATTTATCTGCTCATGCAACACAGAGTTGGTTTATACATAGCATATCGGAGAATGGTAGGAAGCCAGTTAAAAAAATCCCTGCCCATGCAACGCTACTTCTCACCATGAAACCAGAAGTAGAATCTCCACTTAACAGAATTGAGATTACTTATAACCGTAGAGGACACGTGCCTTTGCGGTTTTCTTTTGTCGTTTTTTATCAGATTATGCCGCAGGGCTGTTTCCGCTGTTGGCTGCCGTTCGCCGCATTTCCAATCTGGATTTTAACATTTTTAAAAATTTCAGATTGGAGGAAAAAAGAATGGCATACAACAACGGACGGGAGAACAGGAAATGGCTTATCTGGAAAGAAGCCGAGGAAAAAATATTGAGAGAACACGGAGTCGATGAAACCATCATCGAACAAATCCGCATAGACGACAGGGCAGACTTCAATTCTAACAGACGGTTTTATCATTGGACAAGCAACTTTGGAGAATACCTTTAGGGGATGGCAGACAGGGAACAGAATACCGAGCTAAAGACTGTCGCTGATTTACTGAACGAGATTGAGGACGAAACTCTGTATCGGGCATTGCTTACGGTGGACAGGCGTACCCTGCAAATCATCCTGTTGAAAATGCAGGGCTATTCCACAAAGGAAATTGCCCTGCTTGTTGGATTGACAACGGGTGCTATCTATCCCGGATTCTCGAAAACGTGACGATGAATTTTCGCTACGCTTAGCCGAACCCCCTGGATTTTATTGACAAAATCACCATTTTGTACTGGATTAATCCATCGTCATGTTTTATGATGGAGGTATAAACATGACGAGGTGCTTGTATGCCGATAGTTACTCAAACTGATAAACGCACAGGCATTACATATGCTTATGACACAACTTATTCTTGGGACAAGGAAAAGCAACAGTCCCGCTCAAAACGCGTATGTGTGGGAAAGGTTGGCCCTGAGACTGGTGACATTGTCCCAACAAGAGGCAGAGCGAAAAAAGGGTCTAAATCAACAAGTGGAAAGCCTGCAAAAACAGGGCCAAAGCCTTTTGTTGAAACCAGACACCTGTATTATGGAGCAACATATCTTCTGAATGAGTTTGCTAATGAGCTTGGACTCGCGCAGGTCTCAGACAGTGTTTTCCCGAAACATACAAACAGCTTTTATCTGTGGCCTTTTATCTGATACTTGAGGACAATAATCCTTTGTACTGTTTTGAAAAATGGCATCTGACCCATAAGCATCCTTATGGTGAATGTATAACTTCGCCCAGAAGCAGTGAATTATTTGCTTCCATAACAGATAATCAGGCAAATAAGTTCTTCCGGCTTCAGGGCAGACGCCGTGTTGAGGATGAATACTGGGCTTATGACAGTACCAGCATTTCCAGTTACTCTGAAACGCTTGCCCAGGTCCAGTATGGTAAAAACAAGGAAGATGACCAACTTCCGCAGTTGAACCTCCTGCTGGTGTTTGGCGAAGGATCTGGCTTACCATTTTATTACCGTAAGCTTGCGGGAAATATACCAGATTCAAAAACGGTAAAACATTTACTGGAAGACCTGGGCATCCTTGGGTTTGGCAAAACCAAGTTTGTTATGGGCAGAGGTTTCTATTCTGAAGATAACATTAATGGTTTATACAGAGACCACATCAAGTTTCTTGGAAGAAACATGGCCTTACAGGCCTTCTCGCACAGACTTTGTCGGATAAGCGCAGGGACAACAGCCATATCCCTTTTGCTATCCTTCTGTGCCTTGCTGTCGTATTTGGCACACTTAAGACCCATGACCTGGAACAATGCAGGGAGATGCTGAAAAATACCTCCTGCTTCCATGAAAATGACATACTGATCAATGACAGGGGGTTCCTGTCACGGAAAATGGCACAAACATCCCAACCGCAAAAGAAAAGGCCAGGAAACCCAGTTGGTAACAGGCCTGGGCCCGTTATGGGAAAGTGACGAGCCGCAAAAGGATGTCCCGATCAATGCCTGCGCTGTACATGATAAAAAGACAGATAAATATTTCGTATTTATGACGACAGATACCGGCAAGGCTGCACGGCAGATCATAAATACTTACGAACTGCGCCCGGAAATGACAGAATGGAAACAGGAGCAATTTGCATAGGTTCAATCTGTATATAGTCAGCGATTGCCCTATAATTTTGTCGGTTACTGTTTCTTTTTATTCATTAAGTGACAGCACTAAAATTTTTCCAATATGTCATCACCTTCTTCTCAGTAATTGTTCATCATAATCATTGTCAGCTTGTTTGTAATGTTAAGAGGCATTATCTTTGAGCAGAAAATGAGAAATTTGTTATACAGTCCCGGAATGATTAAGCGTTTTCCTCTTACTATTTTAGGATAAGCTATTTTAACAACTTGTTCGGGTTTCATAACGGCAACTTTAAAAAGTAAGGTTTGTTCTATATTGGCTTTTCGTGCGAATTCGGTTTCCGTTGCTCCGGGACAAAGCAAAGTGATTTTTATTCCTGTATGTCTATATTCTCCGTAAAGGGCATTTGAAAAAGACATAATATATGCTTTTGTGGCGGAATAAACTGCGTCAGATGGAGAGGGAATGAAAGAACCTGTTGAACCGATATTCAATATGTGCCCGTAATTATTCTTTTCCATAATTGTCAAAATACGTTTTGTAAATTGCGTAACAAAACGTATGTGCAAGTCAATCATTTTTATTTCCTTGCTAATATCTGTTTTGGTAAATAAGCCACACTCATTGAAGCCCGCATTATTGATAAGGAAATCAATAGGTATATTCCAGTTGTATATTTGCTCCATAATCAATTCTATGGCATCTTCTTTTGACAAGTCATATGCAATAAAATTTACAGTTACATGATACTGATTTTGTAAATATAATTGCTGTTGTTCCAGTTTTTGTCTATCTCGTGACACAAGTATGATATTATTTCCCATGCATGCAAATTTTTCGGCAAACGCTTTTCCAATCCCGCTTGTTGTCCCTGTAATTAAAACATTTTCCATTCCTTTTCCCTGCCTGTGTTTTAAATTATCCTATAATTGCTTATTATGTGTCTGCATATACTCTGCCTTTACCTTGTCAATGGTTTTTCCGCCAATGCCAAAGTTTTTGTCAGGCACTTCCTTTATGGTTGTTACAAAAAATTCTTGTGGTATTTTCATAATTTCAGATGATATTTCTGTTAATCGTTTAATCAGTTTCTTCTTTTGCGTATCGGACAAAACACCGCTTTCTACTGTGATATAAGGCATTTTCCGTCTCCTCCTATTTTTTCTCTTTAATTTTCTCCATGATTAAATAACTTCCATTCTTCGCTATAGGACATATTTTTAAAGGAAGAATCCTTTAAAAGTTTTTTATAGAATGACCACTTTTTTTGTGTCAATTCAAATGCATTCTGTAAATTAGTCATTTGCTTTTTAATATCCTCCATGTGATTTTGTACCATAGCAAGACGCTGTTCAAGGGTTTCGCCGCCCAGTAATAACAGTGAAACATATTCTTTAATGGAATGAATGGGTATATTTGCCATACGCATACACTGTATCATTTTAATCCATTCAATGTCCTCGTCTGTATATTGCCTGTGTTTTTGGCTGTTTCTAGCTATTTGGGGCAGTAATTTTTCCTTTTCGTAATATCTCAAAGTTGCTGTTGATAATCCTGTCATTTGGGCTGTTTCCTTCGCTGAATACATATTAATCCGCCTTTCTTCTTAATCATAAACTATAAAGTGCACTTCAAGTCAACAAGAAAATTATATCATAACAGAAAAAAGATATTAGGAATTGGTGGTGGTTTATATTATTTTTTTATTTTTAATGCTATGCTTTTTCCATTTGGCTATAACTCCTTGATATTCATTTCCTTTTTTCGTGACAAAGGGGAGAATGCCAAATTGGAATTCTGATAAGACATATTTTATACCATTTATTAACTGTTATATCTTATCTTCAAAAAGTCCGCAAACCCTTGAAAATGCTAAATTTATAGCAAGTGAGTTTGCCCTTAGGCTTTCCCTTATGTTATATCCTTTTCCCTCGTGTTACGAACCCTCATAAGGGCAAAAATAAGGGAAAGAAAAACCGGTAACAAATTATAACACAATATAGACAAGACATGAAGAATTGATTGAAATGCTTTCACAATATTTTAGGGAAAGGGCAGCGACAATGAATATTATATATGCAGAATACAACATAAACCACAACAGCAAAGACATAGCAACTTCTGCCGGGTATCATCTTAGGATTGGCTGTTGGGAAGCAGAGAAAGGGTTGCAGACTACTCCCTGCGCGGAATGTGCCTTAAATGCCCTTGCTATTGATGAGCCGCTTGAATACGCTCGTCTTTACCTTGAGGGTAATATGCAGATGTGGATAGATGCGGAGGACTCTCTGGAATTATGATAATGAACAATACTTGAGGTACAATACCCTAGTACAGCATTGCAGAAATAACAGTGAATACAGCACCCGCTATTTCCGTCATCACCGCGTTGCCGTCAGTCCACGATGCACCCGGCATCGCCTCCTTCCTCCGCCTTGTGCTGACAAAAATAACGTGCACTGTATTCACTGTTATTTCTGCAACGCTGTACTAGTTTTATAATTCAAAGGGGCAGCAGCACTTTAGGATGTTGCCCTTTGATTGATAATTTATTTGAAATATCGGAATCGAACAAAACATAATGTTTTACCGCTTGTTGTATGACTGTGTATATCAATGGCAGACTGATACTCACCATATGAAATGGCGCAGAAGTCGAAACAAAGATTTAAAATTCAGCAAAACAGGAAAGGTATTTCTCGATTTATGTGTTATTCTATATACGTAGCTACAAAACAATAAAAAGGGGGGTGAAATTAATAGATTACCGAAAAAGCATACAGGAAAGCCTTGATTATATTGAGGATAATTTGAAGACTCCTATCACTGCCACGGAGCTTTGCGAGCAGGCAGGTTATTCGCTGTTCCATTATTACAGGCTGTTCCAATCAGCCGTTGGAATATCGGTGATGCAATATATTCTTCGGCGCAGGCTTATTCATGCGATTTATGAAATTCGTTGCGGCTGCAAAAGAATTGATGTGATAACGGAATATGGTTTTGATACCTATGCTGGATTCTACAAAGCTTTTCGGCGCGAATTCGATTGCACTCCCTCCACCTATATAAAAAAAGGGCGGGCTAAACGCCCTTACAAACCGAACTTGTATAAGGAGGACTACATGGTATCTCATAAGAAAGCTTTGGATGTTCTGAAGCACTGGAAATTAGAAAATGAATCAATCTCTGACGTCTACGACGAGAGCAATGGAGAAAAAAATAACAGAGCCTTTTATGTCGGCAAAAATTTTATCCTGAAGTTCTCTAAAAATTATGATGAAGTCAAAAGCGCAATCGCACTTTGTAATGCAATAAAAGGCGCTGGTGTGTGTATATCTTCCCCGATCGAAACAACAGATGGGCGGGCATGCGTACAGGACGGCGAACTGTTTTTCTATGTAACTCGACGAATCTCCGGCACACAAATGATTGCCCTTGATTTTTATGAAGGAGATTATGTCGCAAAAGCAAGATTTGTTGGTGAAATCATTGGGCAACTGCATCTCATTCTTTGTCAAGCTGAAACATCGGTGAATGACATAAATCTGTATGAATCCGTAAAGAATTGGGCACTGCCGAAATCAAAAGATATTTTGTCACTTTCGGAGTCATTTTGCCGAGGTTATTTGAATGAATTTGGAAAACTGTATGACAAACTGCCCAAACAAATCATCCATCGTGATCCGAATCCCTCAAACATTATCGCGTCGCAGGACGAATGGGGCTTTATTGACTTTGAACTGTCGGAGAAAAACCTGCGTATTTATGATCCCTGCTATGCAGCTATGGCAATTTTGAGTGAGAGCTTTGATGAAAAAGATCAAGCTAAGTTATCAAAGTGGCTGGAAATTTACCGAAATATTCTTTGGGGCTATGACAGTGTAGTAAAACTTACCAATGAGGAATGTGCTGCACTTCCTTATGTAGTCATGGCAGATCAGCTAGTTAGTACAGCGTGGTTTTCAGAGCAGGACAAATATACGGAACTTTTTGAGACAAATAAGCGCATGACCCAATGGCTTATCACTATTTTTGATGAATTAAAGTTTAATAAATTTCAAAACCGCTTTACATGTGAAGAAACACGATTCTAAATTTAACGGAGGAATTTTAAGTGAACACGACTTTACAACTTTTATAGATGATACCCTTGCTGCCGAATTAACTGTTTTAAGGCATTCATTATTGTTTTGGATTTTATGCTGTTTTCGATATTTTTCACGAAAATGGCATAAAATACCTGCTGGCGAATTTGTCCGCTGAGGGCAAATCTGAATTCCTGCACACTTTCCGTCTGGTATTTTGAAAATGCTTCGTCCTGATATGGCAGAAGCTTCATTGCGCAATATGTAATGTTGATCAGATTGACCAGCATTTCTATACCTCTGCGGCTGCGGACCATATAACTGCACAGTGGCCAGAAAGTTTTCTGTTCGTAGTAACTAACTTCTATCGGCCATCGAAATGCATACAGCATCAGGGGAATAAACTGCATCCGGCTGCTCCCGGTCTGGTTTAGCGGGGATTTCTCCTGCCATGCGCAGAATATCTGCAGCTGTTCCGGAAAAACTGTGCTGAAAAACAAACGCCTGCCGCCCTCTGCTTTATCAGCGGATGTGACATATGCCAGGACTGTCCTTTTTCCAAAAACGTTAGTAAGGACACGGCGCACGGCCATGTAATAATCACCGATTTTTTCATCAGACAGCGTAAAATCGTCCTGAATGGAAAGTTTTTTCCCATGCAGCGCAGGCCTCCCTCTTTTTCCGGTGCGCTGCGGCGGCAGGTCATAAATGACAGAATCAGACCGGGCATTTCCTATCATGTCAAGGTTTTCGTATTCGTCTATGATGGAAACAAGGTTTTTCTTTACATACCAGCTGTCGCAGAGGATGATGACATTTTTCTTTTCATGGAATACAGGCATTACATGCCGTATCATGGATGCAGCCAGTTCCAGTTTGGATTCTTTTTTCTGCCACATCCGGTATCCAAGCGGAACGGAAAGATAGTGGATCCTGCCTTTGTTCCATACCGGGACACAGGCCATTACACTTACGAAGCAGTGTCCGTTCAGATAGTTTGAACCATGATGCGCTGCATGGTCAAAAAGCTTTGAAACATCCTCGAATTTTTTGCCAAATTTCGAAACCATTGTGTCATCAATGCACAGAAACACAGGCTGTGACTGTAGTTTTTCCGGTATGAGATTCAGAGCCATGTCCGCAGTGGTATTCATGAATCTGGAATAATCTGCCTTTGCATAAGAACATGCGTAATAAAATGCATTCAGGGATTTTTTCGTAATCCCCGCCAAAAAATGTCTGTACAATGAACGGATGGAGACCGCTGACTCCATAGCAAGTATAGATAATACCAGCAGAAACAGGGTTTCAATAGTGGGTGCGGAAAAAGTTTTAAAATAAATATAAAAATAACGGTACAGTCTACCAATTAGATTATTTTCGTTGTATAATAAGTCTGACGTACAAGATCACTCTCTTTCGTATAGTTTGATGTGCAAACTTATTATACATGAGAAAGTGTCTTGTGCGTTATTTTATTTTTCAAAAAGTTGTAAAGTGGTGTTATAAATTATAAAGAAATGCGGGGGTGAAATCAAACCGTCCATAACTGCATTATAAGCAGTTTGACGGATTGGAAAATGGTGAAAAAAACTTCTAAATGCTGTTTTTAAGGCAGTTTGTCCACAGTATTCCGAGGGCAGGGCAGCGGCATATGCGGACAGCCCGCCCGAAAAAATCCGGCAGCGTGGATAACTTTCAAAAACGGCGCCAGCCGCCGGAAAATAAATTTTTAAATTTCATCATAATGCACAAAAGGTCAGAAATCTTTCCTGCCGGAAGGCTGCACTGCATTCGGCTGGCAGATGGAGAGTCCTTCCAGAAGCCAGCGCAGCTGCTGGCGGGTGAGCAGCCTGACTTCTTTCGCATCGCGCGGCCACTGGAACTTTCCATTATCCAGCCGTTTCGTGCAGAGCACAAATCCCGTCTGGTCAAAGTACAGAGCCTTGAGCGTATTTCTTTTTCTGCCGCAGAACAGGTACAGTGCATCTGCATAAGGATCCATCTGGTAAGTGTCGCGGATAAGGGCCATAAGGCCGTCGAAGCTGCGCCGCATATCCGTGCGCCCGGTGACGATATAAACTTTTGTATCACCGGACAATGCGCCTAACACAGAGATCCCAGCGCCAGAAGCGTATTGCGAATGATGTCTTCTGAAGCGCCTTCTAAGATTTCAACACGGTATCCGGATATCCTGACTGTGACAACAACACGGGCAGACGGGACCTGCATTGCACCACCGGCGGGATCCTGTGGATAAAGCACCGGATCAGCAGCCATTTCCAGAGGAACCACTTCGTGTTTCTGCCCAGAAGCAGCTGTCTGTGATCCTGGTATGCCACAGGACTTTTTTCTTAAATCCACCAGTTTTTGACAGACAGGCCGCTGGCGCGGCACTCCTGGATTAGCTCCAGCCATTCCTGGTCACTGCGTATTTTCTTTGACATAGCATCATCTCCTGATAGTTATTTTGGAGCTGATAGCAGCAGCGGATGCCAGACAGATGGCTGCCGGACTGCTTGATCAAGAACTGATGTAGATATTCGCTCCAAGTTGCTATCATTATAGGGCAAAATCCTGTTCTTGTGGGACGGCAGGTTATTCATCGCTTACAAGTGATGTCCGTACCTTTATCTGGGAAATCCGGCAGTATGCCACGATACAGGAACTGGACGAGGGTATCTTAAACCGCCTTATCAGCCGGATTCTGGTGGGGGAGGTGAAAAAGATTGGCGGGGAGAAATTTCAGGAAGTCAAAATCATTTATAACTTTGTCGGGGAGATACCGGCGGTAACAGAATAATGGCAGCAGCCCTTCTCTAAAAAGAAAAGGGCTGTTTATTTAATCAGGTTCTTTCTCAACATTTGGTATCCACTCCTTGCAGATGAACCGGCTTTTCTTTCAGCAATACAATTTGGTTTATATAAAGCGTTACATGATACAATACTTTAAGGAAGAACCTTTAATCAAGCAGGGCCATTATAAATTTGTTTATCCTTCCATACCATAAAACTGTATTTTCCATTCACCTTGCTCCTTGACAAGTATAAATGTTAGGTACAGAAACATATCTTCATAGTTACTGTCCCTGAATTCTATGGAAGCATTACATTTTCCATTTTCAATCTTTTTTTCATCAGTACCTGATAATCCCTTCACCGTTAAATCGCTTATCATTCCTGTACCTTCATATATATCAACCTCCCCTTCATATGTACTTGCCAGAAACTTCTGAATAGCACCAACATCTTCATTAAAATATGATTCCGCAAACGCCTCTAAAACAGTTCTGATTTTCTGACAATCTTCAACTCCTAGATATTCGCCTGTTCCTACGGCATTATTCATCTCTCCATTTTCTGCTCCATCTGATAACGCAAATGTATTCACAATCACAGGAAATTCTCTCCCCCATCCCTCTTGGAAATCTACGGGATAAGAATAGAATATTACCCATATGTTATTTTCAAACACTTTCTGTTCGGCATGATATAATAAATCACCTTCCTGTTTCCACCACTTATAGGAATCATCCTTTGTATAGCCATCGCCTTCAAGTTTTTGATTTACAGAATCTTCTGATTCGTTTTCATAATGCGTTATCCAAAGCGCAACCTGCTCATTAATATCTGTTTTCCATAGGTCAGGAGCAGATAGATACCACTTCTCATCATCAGGCAGATAGAAAGAATAGCCATTACCAATCGCAAGTGTAGCCTGTTTTTGTTCCTGCTCCCCTTCTTTCGAAAAGGTAAGTGTAATTGTATTTTCCAATGCATTATTTTCAGTAGAGGAATTGTCAACAGGTGTCGGAGCAGTTTGAGCAGCTTCCAGCCCGGACGGTTCGGACACATTTCCCATATCTTCATTTGCTGTGTCCTCATTTTCGATATTTTCTTTTTCCGTATTCTCTTTTGTAACAGAACAGCCTACCAGCATTCCCAAAGTGATTGATAGAACAACCGCACATATCAATATAGATATTCCATTTTTCTTTCTATTTCTTATCAATATATTTTTAAAACGTTTTTTCATAATCTTTTTTCCTCCATAAAATTGCGTTGATAAAACAGTTTTCCTGACACATTGCTTATGAAGCATGGATAACAATGTTTCTGTATATGCTTTCCGCAATTCAAAACTTGTGCCTTGTGTAACTCTTTCATCACAGGACAGTTCCATATCAATAACAGCTTCCTTCTGCATAATCCAGATTATTGGATTGAACCAGTGAACAGCATTTGCTGTTACAAAAAGCAGTTTAAGATATACATCGCCCCGTTTAAAATGAACCAACTCATGTTTTAAAATAAAAAACAAATCCTCTGAATTATACTGTTCTTTTGGTAAAACTAAAACAGGTTTTATAAAGCCTATTATCATAGGGCTTTCAGCTTCATCATATTCCATCACGCATACTGTACGGTTGATATGTAATTCACATTTGAGCCGAAATATCTGGCTTAAAATACGTGTTTCTTTTATCATTTTCCCATTTTTTAGCACCTGCCGTTTATAATGGGAATAACTGATAAGATGTACAAATATAAAAATCAGGCTGCCAATTATCCAGACAAGAGTCATTATATCAAGCATGGTTATATCTGCTGTGCTATTTTCAGACGAGGCTTTGATTGGTGTAGTCATCTGCGCCGGTATCTCAACAACAATTCCTCGATACGGCATTGCTGTGTCAATTGGATTGTTTGCGTCATTTTCTTCCGATTCAGAATTCGTTCCAACTTTTAGTAGTGACATCCTATCCATAACCTCCTGCCCATTCGCTCCGCTAAAAGGAATAAGCAGCCGTAACGCAAGAAAAATCCAAATCAGGTATTTCCATTTTGCGGCATACCTTTTGTTTAAAAATGGTGTCAGAAAAATCAATCCAATTACAATCAATCCAATAGATACTGAAATTCCCAAAATGGATAAAAATATATTTCTCATCACTCATCCTCCAATTTATCCAAAAACTCCCTAAGTTCTTGAATATCAGAGCTTTTGATTTCTTTATTACTATATAATGCAGTTATCATATTCTGTATCGAATTATTATACAGCTTTTCTAGAAAATGTTTACTCGCTCCAGCCTTGTATTCATTTTCTGAAATAATCGAAGTATACAGATTTCTTCCTGTTGAACGGTCACAACTGATAAATCCTTTATCTGCCAGCCTTGCTAATGATGTCATTAACGTGGAAAGCTGCCAGTTCCTCCGCTCCTGTAATTCTTTTAAAATATAATTTGAAGTTACAGGGTTTCCGCTGTTCCAAATCACCTGCATGATTTCCAGTTCCGCCTCCCCTAATTTTTTTAGCGTATTTCCCATATATAGACGCCTCCTTTATACGTTTGTATAACATATTATACGGTTGTATATCGAAACTGTCAAGATAAACATTATCATTTTTTGCGTTTTAGTTTTATCTTGCAACTCTCGTAAATATTCCTGGTTATTCAATTCTAATAAGTTTTTCTGGCATTATATAGGTCTTGCCTACAAAATTCCATGTATGAAAAGGCAAAAAATGAATTCTTCACTTGACAATGTGGTAAAGAACTGATGTCAACCGATGAATTGGCGGTGATGGACGGCGGCAAGTGCATCTTGCAGGTGCAGGGCGTAAGGCCGTTTTTCAGCGACAAATTTGACATTACCAAACATCCGCAATATAAATACCTGCTGGATTCCAGCAAGAAGAACGCTTTTGATATTGCAAAATATCTGAGCCGGAGATTGACCGTCCGACCGGACGACGTTTTTGAAAGCTGTGAACTCGAAGCGCCGCCCGCGTCTGATGCACCCGCCGATTGACTTTTCAACCGGCGGGCTTTTTTTGTCCCTATCCAACCAATCACAACAAATTTAAGTCCAGCTAAGAAATGTCAATAGGTAAAATGAAAAATGATTAAAAAGTTTTTTTCAAGCGGTTGATGTAAAAAAGGGTAACTTTAATAAGCCCACCCCTATGGAAATTTTCAAGACTCATAAAAATTTGTTAAGCTGCGCTCTGTACCTTGTCAGGATGCGCTGCCAGATACCGTTTACAGTGTTCCTGAGGAGTGATGGCCTCAAACGGCTTATTGTCCCGGAGCATAGCAAAGATGATGTTGCATATCTTGTGCATCATAGCCCCGACAGCCACGTTTTTCTTCTTGGCTTTGCATTTGTCGGCATAATAGCTGTGGATGACCGGATTTACAGGCATCCCGCTGCCCTTGTCCACCTTAAGGTTATTGAGCGCCACCATATGCAGGATGCGCCTGGCGAGGCTGGAACCCCTTTTTGACATATGTACCTTGTCCCCGTTGAACTTCCCGGACTGCTTATTGCTTCCATGATTGTGTCAAGGCGTTTCTGGTACTCCCGGTAAGAGTCTATGTAGAGCCGGATGCGGACGGAATTGCTTTTCAGGGCCCGTCCAAAGATGGCGGCATCTTCCGCTGCAGTCCGCAGGGCATCATACCTGGCCAGGGCATACTTTTCCCCAAAACGTGCTGTGGAGCGGATTGTTTCCACCACCGTTTCCTTTGGGGCAGCAAGAAGATCCTC
>CAJTCR010000045.1:36972-45277 GCA_910574915.1 Eubacteriaceae bacterium | reverse complement strand
AATAGAGACCGCAAAAGCGAATAAGCTGAATGTATTCCAATACCTTTATGTCCTGCTGCTGTACATGCCTGAGCATAAAGAGGATCCTGATGCAGTTAAAACACTTCTTCCGTGGAGTGATTTTATCAAAGAACGCTGCACAGGACTGATCGATGTTGAAACGATAACACCTGAAAACAAACCTCAATTGCCAATATAGACTATTTTACACCTAAACGGAACATATGTGGAACGGTAGGTTATTCATCGCTTACAAAATAAACTGCCAAAACGGGAAATTGCGGGAAATGCAAGGTAATTTATTCCAAATATTGCAATCTCAAACCGCATATGCTATAATGCATTCAGACGAAAGTCTATGAAGAACTAGCTATAATAACTAAAAGCATGATAAGTATGCCATAGGCAAAACGAAAACCCCGGAGCTGGCACTCCGGGGTTTTCTCGCTCATTACAGTGAGCTGTTCTGTTCAGGCTGCTGCTGCCTTTCCTTTCCGTCCAGCCATTTGCAAATAAAATGACTCATCACATTTGCCGCAACGGAAATAATTAGCATGATAAATATTTCTGCCATAGGTCTTCACCTCCTTTCTGCTGGAGGTTCGACAGCCCTTAAATCATATCATATTTTTCTTCTTAATTCTACAACATTTTACAAATCCCTCGGCACAACCCGCCGCACCCGGTTTCTGCCGCCCGCTTTTTTGCATTATCAAGCGCAATGACTTTTTTATTCCAGTAATCTATTGCTGTTACACCACTTTACAACTTTTTGAAAAAAATAACGCACAAGGCGCTTTCTCATGTATAATAAGTTTGCACACAAAACTATACGAAAGAGAGTGGCCTTGTACGTCAGACTTATTATACAACGAAAACAACCTAATTGGTAGACTATACCGTTATTTTTATATTTATTTTAAAACTTTTTCTGCACCGGCCATTGATACCCTGTTTCTGCTGGTGTTATCTAGCCTCCGTCCGTTTTTTCCGCTCTGTCCTGCGCTCCCAAAAACTGTCTTTTGCCCTGCCGTCAAACAGGCTTTTCCCGCTTCCGTTCTGGTAGCCTGCACTCCACATCTCTGCGTGGCACTCCTCTTTTGTCGCCCCGTAATAGATGGTGGAATGCCCCTTCGCAGACGCCTGTCCATCTGTCCGGCTGCGCCCATCCTGTCCGCAGGTCATTCAGCATCAATCACCGGTTCTATCCCTTTCTGTGTAAACTCCCCATAACAGGCGAGCAGGCTCTCCTCCAGTATCCGGTTCAGTACGGTTTCTTCACAGACGCCCTGCCATGAGGACACAATCACCGAGTACCGGAACAGTTCCTCCGTAAGCTGCCTCCGGCAGTCTGTCCTGTTCTGTATCTGCCCGATGTAAAACTTTACCGTTTCTGTGATGTCCTCAAGGCAAACCATTAGTTCAAATACGTCGTAGTCGGCATGGAATCCACCGGCTTTTATGGAGTCCATCTGGCAAACTTCTTATCTGCCAATGAGTTGTTGGCCCTATTCTCTGTCTGGGTTTACTGTCTGGCCAAAGGAAGTCAGGAACTATACTTTCCCATATCATACCTCTGCCTTCCTCCAGAACAAACCTTCTGAAAGCGCTATTTTCTCCATAATGGACTGCGCTTTTTCTGATGGGTTATACACTGACAGATTTAAGCAGTCCCAATCAAAAACCAGCAACGCATTTTCCTCCACAAACAAGACATTCAACGTACCCAAACGGTTCCCCATAATTTCACAGACTGCTTCTTCTATCATTTTCGGTGAAGGCAGGTCAATCCATTCATTCCACAGAATAGATACATGGTAATAGCACATCAGTTTCAAAATAATGGCAACAAACCTGTCTTTCAGCCCTGTATGTTTATCGCTGTTCAGCAGATAATCCTCCACATCATAAAACTGCCCACCATTGTCTGCTTTTACCTGCTCTGGAAGATAATCCATAATAAAGCACGGCTTCTCCAGTAATGCATTGATTCGCTCCATTTTATTTTCCATCTTATACCACCTACTGACTTACATGTTCAGAATCAATTTTTCTTTCGCTTTATCACTTTGTTTACCCACAAATCGACAAAGATTTCTGCAATATCTGCAATCATCTCAATGATAAAATCAAACATCTTACACCCCTCACATTCTTGTTATAAGGTTCCCCAATCTGCCAGAACGCCGAAGATGCCTGCCCTGCTTTGTCAGATTAGCACGGAATATGATGGATTGACTGCAAAAAACAGAAGAAAACATACCGTCATTCCTGCATCGCCTTTTACGAAAGTAACCGCAAGCCACGGAAACGCCAGCATAACTACCGCCGAAGCCGCCATCCATAAAATAGTGTTCTTTTTCAGATGATACCTCTTCCAAAAGCTATTTTATTTATTCCCCGATCCGCCGGATACCCCTATTTATGCTTTTCTGTCAAAAGACGGCTTCTCTTCCAGATAATCCGGCAGTTCCTCCAGCTCTGCCCCTTGGCCATTCTTTAAAGAGCGGTACTCATTAAAGTAGATTCCGTAAAATTCCCTTTCCTTTTTCCGTTCAGCCGGAGTCCTCTCGTAAGCCCACCCGTATCCCGAACCGAGATACGTCAGCACCTTTGTGCCCTGGCAGTAAATGTCCGCGCCATGTCCCCCGCTTGTCAGAATCGGACAGGTAAGCATTCCGCCCCCTGCCAGAGCAAACTTCTTTTTGGCAAGACTATCCGTCCTCCCATCTGCCGCCTCCAGAAAGTCAAGCAGCGTCAGCTCCCCGCTCCCGTGGCATTTCGGATTCCCGCCCTGCCCCTTCAGCGCATTTTCAGCCTGCCGGTACAGCGCCTTCCTGTCGGGCGACACATCAGACATATACTCTGCACATAGTTGCGTCCTCCGCCTATGGATATATTCCAATTCTGCCTTGCTTGTAGTATTCGCAGCCTTCCGTGCCAGCTCCTTAATCTCGTTAGTAAACTCAGCCTTTGATTTACTGCTTTTCCCGGAACTTGGAATGATAGACCAGTCAGGCCCTCTGCCGCTCAGCAGCATACTTTGTTTCGTATTAGAAGAATTTACCATTCCCGATATTGAAATTCCCATGAGTCCACCTCATAATCCCTTTTGCCTTTATTTCCCCCGTTCACAATCTGCCAAAAACATCTGCTCTGTGCCTTATTGGCGAAAGCACCTATAGCTGTTCCAGCTTTTCCAAAAACGCTCTGTAAAATTCCCCTTCTTTGATGCTCGCCTGCTGAACCTCTATGCTCCTGGGTGTATATACTACGGGATGCTCCAAACCGTACAGCGCCTTTTTCGTTGCCTGAATTACAGATTCCACTGTGTTTCCAAGGATGTCAAAATCTTCCACCGTTTCCATGAATCCCACCGTTCCAGGTTCCGCACTTCTTTCCATCTTCCTTGCCGTGTATCCTGTCAGCGGATATCCCGCTGTTCCTATTCCGTTAATACCCATTTCGTTTAATCCTTCATTATTTTTTATTGCAGCCCCTCTGTCGTTGAGAACCACACCCGCTCCCTTTCAATAAATCCGATCGGTTCATTGCCTTATAAATACACTTTCCCTCACCTCTGGGCAGACCGCAGAGGCAAAGCCTTATGCGCCTCTGCAAAATAGGGGTGTAAAAATTTTACCAGTTTATCCAATTATGCCTCTTTACGAATGCCAAACATATTATTCAGCATGGATAACACTTTCTCCATGCTGCTTTCCTTAGAACCGGAAGCCTTGTAAGCATCTTTCCATTCCTGTGCCAGCCTTTTCATTTTCTGACCGGCTGTCTTCGGGGCATCCCCGTCCGTCCCCTGCGGCTTTTTAGAGCCATTCGAAAAAAGCCCCTTCCCTCCTTGAGTTCTGAGCCTTTGAAACTCGCCCCCCAATCATTTCCTTGGCATCCGCTCTGTCCGCCATCTTCTGGAATGCCCGGTCAAGCCCACTTAATTCTTCTTCCATTGTCATTTTGCGGAAACCCGTCTCTGAATTTTCATCCTTCACATAACGCTCCCTAGTGCCGTTCTGGTAGCCCCGCACGATTTCATCATAAAGGTTGCCATATGCCCTGACGGAATCCTCCATCTGGTCTGCAATGCCGTATGCGCTGCCTGTCCTCTGCCCTTTCAGCTTTTCCAATTCTCCGGCAAGTTCACCGCCATAGGCGTTTGTAGTCAGTGCGCTTGCCGCCTGTTTTGCCTGCCTTATAACGCTCGCCTTGTTCCCTTTTGCAATAACTCTGCCCGATGTCCCTTTTTCACGGGTCTGTTTCCGATAGCTCTCAATGCCCTCCTGCGAAATGGAAACCTTCACCGCATTGTCCGCCTTCGGCTGCGGTGCATCTTTTTCCTTTTCCTGTGCGCTAACCGCCCTGTCATTCTGATACCAGCCGCTTGCCGCACTGATCTGTCCCACATTTCCTTCCATATTTACTGACATACCAAATCCTCCATTTCCAAATTTTATGCCCTGAAATCCACTCCGCCGAGCGTCCCCCATCGAGCTGGTCTAAAATGCTCGTGTCAAAGGCGTCCCCCCGGTTTCCAGTTTGGATTGTTCTGTTTGACCAACAACTCTAAACGATACAAAATAAGGCAGTCCTTATTTTGGTCATGATAGTTTCTCCTAATGATTATTTCTATGCATATTATTATACAATATGATAATAAAGATGTCAATGCCCTAATTTTTATGATTCTGAAAATTGGAACATAGCAGGCATAGGCAAGTAACCGGCTTTAAATGGAAGGCTGGATTGATTGACAAGTAGATTATCACACTGTATAATGATAGATAAGTGAAGAACAAATAGAAAAGGAGATGCTGTAGTATGAAAAAACTAGGCGATGCTGAACTGGAAATAATGAAAGTGCTCTGGAGCCATAACGGCCCGCTCACCTCCAATCAGATCCTGGAAGGGCTGGCAGGCATTAAGGACTGGAGGCTGTCAAGCATTATGACCGCACTCGCGAGGCTGGCAAAAAAAGGGTTTGTGTATTGTGACAGGACAACACGAACGAATTATTATTCGGCGCTGGTTGGGGAAGCTGAGTATAAACTGGCACAAAGCCGGAGCTTTCTTGAAAAGCTGTATGATAATTCTATACAGAAGCTGGTCTCAGGGCTGTATGATGGCAACAGTATTTCCGCAGATGACATCAGGGGGCTTCGGGAATACCTTGAGAAACTGGAGGAAGGCAGGGGAAATTGATATGGTTTTGACGGAGCTTTTAGAAACATCGCTGTCTGTGGGCATTGTGGTTCTTGTACTGTTTGTGCTGACTGTGGTTTCTGGCGGGAAATTCCGGGGCATCTGCCAGAAAGCCTCCTGGCTGTTTTTAGCTGTCCGGCAGTTGAAACTCACGTTATGGGTTTCTGTCGTATATGTTGTATCGTTTATATGCTATGTACCTACATTGCTAGAACAGAACGGAATTATCATTTCCAATAGATTATTGTACTTAAAATACTTATATGTGTGTATTCCCGCTATAGCTACTATTTTTCTGCTGATTTGCGAGCAGAACATCAAAGTATACTTTACGCGAATGTTTTCAGGGAAAATAACAATTAAATCTATTTTAATAGAGGTTATATGTATGGTTGCAGGTATATTTGTTTCTTTTTGCTATTCGTTCATAGTGAAAACTGACGTATTTAAAAATATATATTTTACAGTAATATCACTATTAACAAGCTGTATATACCTGCTAATAACAGCGTTAGTTGAAGAAATAGCATGGAGGGGATTTCTGCTAGAACGACTTCCTTTTAATAAAATCAAAAGTGTTCTTTTTGTTGGTGCCGTTTGGGCAGTGTGGCATATACCAATGTGGATAATCAGAAATTCATTGGGCATGGAACAAATTGTTTGTCTTTGTATATGGACATTACTTGTTTCCGTTGTTTTGGGAATAACCTATTATCAATGCAGAAATATATTGCTTATTGCCATTATGCACGCAACTTTTAATATCTGTTATTTCGCACCAATACAATATAACATTGTTGTATTAGCGATCATAATTTTTGTTGGTGCTCTATTGTACAAAAAATCAGGCAAAAAATTTTTGGCTTGATACATTCCAGTTTTGCGCCCAGCAAAGGGCAATTAAAACAGGTACAAAATGAGACCGTTAGGAATTGATTCTTATAAGGACAAGATCATGCAGCTTGCAGTGAAGAAAATCTTGGAAGCTATATATGACCCGAGATTCCTGGGACTATACATCAAGGACACAAATCTGCTCTGGCTGATAAATAAGTATCTAAAAGCAGGAGGGGTGATAACCGATAGTGTCTACGAGGACAGTGAAGAAAGTTCAGCACAGGATATATCATCAGCCCGGTAATATCATTCTGAGAAAACTCATCCATTTTATACTTCCAATGATATATAACGGGCTCTGCATTTATTTCATCAAAACTTATTTTATGCTGTACTAGAGCGTGTTTGAAAAATGCTTTCAAAGCCCCCGCCAAAACGCCTTCCATAATCATACCACAAATCCGCAAAATTTCCAGCTATAATCCGCAAAACCTTGTGATTTTCCATCCCCCTCGTCAATGATAAAATCAAGCGAAAAAGAAAAGCTATGGTATAAAACCACAGCCCATTTTTGTTGCATCTATTCTTTTTACAAGTGATATTCCTCATACAGCTTTTCTAACAACTGCGTATTGTCAAATATAATAATCTGATCAATTTCTTCCTCGCGCCCTGCCTGTTTTAAATACCGGAACAATTTTTTCAAACGGTCTTCTCCCTTTTTTCTCCACGCTTTTCACCGCGTTCCTCTCCACGTTTTTCAGCCCGCGCCTCAAACATACTAACAACTGTCATAATCTCATCCGCCTCCTTTTGAATGCTTTTCGAATTACAGACAGGATCAGGTTCTCAATCTCTTCCAAAGGCAGGTCTTTATATTCTGCCACTACATTCTTGAAAATCGGTGCAAGAAATTTTTTATTTTGAAACAACTGTTTGAATTTCTGGCCATATGTGTATTCGGATTCTTTTAATTTATGGATGTCTGGTAGTTTTCGCATAGGTATTCTTTATCGCTTTCTCGGTTCTAAAGATTTTTAATTTTTCTTTTTATTTGCCACAGCATCGTTTTCATACGCTTTCTTTCATTCAGTATACTACACATCCCCTACAAAAGCAATCCGCATTTTGCCCATAAATAGCCAAAGAGATCTCCAAGGACTGTGCTGATCCGATGCACGACCATCGCAAGCAGAACCGCTTCCTGTATAGGGTCATTTCTCGTTAGGTACGTAATAACAACCTCCCGTACGCCGATTCCGCCTGGTGCTCCTGGTATTACAAATCCTGCCGCCCAGGACAGTATATAGACATTCATTATCTTGCGCACCTGCCAGGCAGCCGGCGCAGTATCGTTTAGCATCCATACAAACAGGCACATCAAGCCTGCCAGAAGCAGCAGCGCCCACAAATAAAACAGCAGGTTCAGGCAAAACGCCTTCCAAAACAACGCCTGCTTCATCTTATGGAAAAAGATGCGCACCCAGGCAAGCTTTTGGTACAGCAGCCATAAAACAAGGCTTCCCGTTATAAACAGCACTGCCATCCCAGCCGCATATTTTACAGAAAAAAATGCCCGCACAAGCAGGCATACATCCTGAAAAGACAATGCCATTCCAGCCACGGCTGCCGCTGCAAACAGCCCGGCGATCTCCAAAAACGTACCCATAACCGTCTGTGCATGTCCCATTCCTGCCTTCGCTGCAAACATGCTGCGTTCTACAAAATGTGCAATATTCCCTGGCAGATATTTTCCAAGGTTTGCCTGCATATATACCTTTGCAGCTTCTGGAAACGGTATCTTTTTTTCAGAAAAAAACGCGACTGTATTTTTCCATGCCCATGCAGACAGCAGCACAGAACAAAAAGAAACCGCTCCTCCGACAAAAATGCCTGACAGAATTTTGATGCTTAGCAACGCTTGCCAATCGATCTCCAGCTTTCTGAAAAAATCGGTTAAAAACCATAGCGCAGCTATTGTCAAAAGATTTCCGGTCCATTTTATTTTTTCTTGTTTCATTGTGTTTTCCAATCCTGCATTATTCTGGTTCGGTGCGACAGCGCCAGCCAAAGCGGATGAGACTCCCGCTCCACGCCGCTTTTTTTCGTAAAATCCTCCCTGCTTAGCCGCTGTTTGCGCAGTTTTCTTTTTCCGCTTGCATCCCGCAGAAAATCTAACAGAAAGCAGGCGGGAAAGTCATACGTATAAATCTTTTCCACCCGCATCCCGGCTTTTGCAAATTTACGCACCAGCTCA
>CAJTCR010000045.1:35786-36819 GCA_910574915.1 Eubacteriaceae bacterium | reverse complement strand
GCCCGCTTTTCAGCAGCTTAAGCAGCGCATGTTTTCGCATTTGATATCTCGGCATGACTGTAAACTTCATTTAAACCACCTGCTTCCTATATTTTTTTCAGCAGCTTTTTTACAACCCGCTTGCTTGTAAACCGCCAGTCGTTTGCCAGTATTTTTAAATGCTTCCCTACTCCCTGCGGCGTAATGAGCACGTTTTCCAGGCGCGCGGTTACAATATAGCCAATCTTTTTTGTCGGAACCAGCTTTGGCTGTGCATGCAGCAAAAACTTCCGGTAACGTTTTCCGTCGTCATTTTCAAAGAACGACGGGTCTTCGCATAATACCCCGTCAATATCCACACAGCAATACTGTAGTACCCATGAATGCATATAGTTCCACTCAAAAACCCGCGGCATATGGCAGATTTCAAAATAAATATCTACCATATGGATATTGTTTTCCAGCGCGTAGACTGCAAGGTACAAATGCTCCGCCGGCATGCCGCTCTTTCTGACCAGCCGCTTTGCTTCCTTTACTGCCCTCCCGCTGCTGATGCTGTCGTCCACTACAAGTACCTTTTCAGCCTGTTCCACACGCTGGACCCATCCCTCGCATTTCCTTGTATTCCCAGTGCGCAGCGTGCCTTTTTCCACATAGCTGTCGATTGCCGTATATGGAAGGTTTAAGTACAATGCCAGCAGGTTGGCGACCAAAGACCCACTTCTTGGAATGCCTACAATCAAGTCGATGTCTTTTGGTATCTTCTTTATATTTTGGTAAATACAGCGATTTAACTGTTCCATCGTAATAAAATTCATTTGTGCTCTGCTTGTCCTTTCCCTGTTTTTATCTGTTTATTGACGAACCCGAACAAGCAGGATTAACCAGGGACAAGCCGATGCAGCTTTAACAACCTCTGTTTTACCCCCCCCCTTTTCTAAAATGAGTTTTCGCAGCGTCCTTTTATTCCAATGCTGCACATGCCCTGGCGTGTTGCCAAGCCTGCGCCAGTATTTTCCCCTCGCCATGTTTAAAATCCTCCAAAGCGGCTCAT
>CAJTCR010000045.1:0-35742 GCA_910574915.1 Eubacteriaceae bacterium | reverse complement strand
TGTCACCAAAAGGTACCTGCCGCAAACGCCCAAAAGCTGGCCGAGCACACGCGCTGGGTCTTCCATATGCTCCAGCACCTCGCTCGCTACAACCAGGCCATATTTGTGCCCTTTTGGTATTTCATAAATGCTCCCGACACGGAAGCAAACCCCCGGGCACGCCGCCTTTGCCTGTTCCACACAGGCACGGCTGATATCAAACGCTTCTAATTTTGCGTGCCCTTTATATTTCTCGTATAAAAACTTTGTAAAATACCCTTCCCCGCAGCCCGCCTCCAAAATCGTGCCGTTTTCGATTTGAATCTGTCCCAGCACTTGCCCACACCTGCGGAAAAAATGGCGCACCAGCCATTTTTCAATCCGGTTTTTTGTGTGGTATTTGTCATAATAATTCCCTTCCGGCTGCTGTTCCCGTTTTCTCATCCAAACCATCCCTTTCATAACCGTCGTTTCTAAAAGATGCGCCGACAGGCTTGCCGCCATAGGCAAGCCTGCGCACCTGGTATTGTACATCCTCCAAAATCTTGCGGTTCGCCGCGATCAGGTCTGCCTGCAACCCAATGACATAAATCATAAACCCCATGATAAGCAGCGTGCTTGCCAAAACGAGCGACTGTACATGCCCACCAGCCTGCCCCAGGCACATATACACAAGAAACCGTATGCCCACACCCACGCCTGCGAAAAACGGGACGGAGCCTAAGATCGTAAAAAACTGCAGCGGCTTGTACATCATAAACGCACGGATAATCGTCAGCATCGACTTTTTCACATACCCGAACATGCTGCCAAACAGCCTGGACGGGCGAAGCTGTGCGTTCGTCTGGATGGGCACCGAGTCCATCGCGATCCGCTCCCTTCCCGCCTGTACGATCGTCTCCAGCGTGTAGGTATATTCATTGGTCACATTCAGCCGCATCGCCGCTTCCCTGCTGTAGGCACGAAACCCGCTCGGCGCATCCGGGATGTCCGTATTGGAAGCGACCCTTACTACCCAGCTCCCAAAATGCTGCAATTTCTTTTTCAGCGGCGAAAAATGCTCCGTCTGGTCAATCGGCCGTTCGCCGATTACAATGTCTGATGCCCCGTTTAAAATTGGGCGCACCAGCTTTTCAATATCCGCGCCGCAATACTGGTTGTCCGCATCCGTATTGACAATAATGTCCGCCCCGTTTTTTAAGCACGCGTCAATGCCGGCCAGGAATCCCTTTGCCAGCCCTTTATTCCTGGTAAAGTTCACAACATAATGCACGCCCCAGTCTTTTGCGACTTTTACCGTATCATCCTGGCTTCCATCGTTGATAATCAGATATTCGATTGTATCGATTCCCTGGATCTGCCTTGGTAGGTCGTTTAATGCCGTTTCTAAAGTTTCTGCTTCATTCAAGCATGGGATCTGGATGATCAGCTTCATCGTTTATCTCTCCATTTCATTATGTATCATTTTTTGTACCTATATCAACACTTTTTATTATAATAGAATCTGAAAAGTTCTTTCCTACCGTCTCAATCTCACATGCATCACAGCTTACAGGATTTTTTAAATCAATCAGGAAATCTTTTTCAAATCCGCTTAAATCTTTTTCAAATACAAGCGAAGTGCCATTATATAATCGCAAAGTAAAATATGACTCATGAATAGACCTTCCCGTAACTAATATAGAGAATACCTCTTTTTTATCAGACAGCTTATAACGGTACTTTATATTTTTCTGCAACTCTTTTACAAGTGCCACTGTTCCATATGACGGAACATCTTTTTCTATATATTCAGATTTATTAATAAATTCATCATACATCATCCTTTCAAAATCCATTTCATAGAATACAAGTTTCCTCACCGCGCAATGGCCCATTCTGTATATTTCCTTATTTTCCTTAAGAAACGCCTGATATCGATCCAGATTTTCAAGATCTTCTGTCTTTTCTTCATTGATCAGCACATAGATCTCACGGACAGAGCTATCACCGTTCAGGCTGCGTTCAATCATACTTTTAAAAATATCTTTTATATAGAAATTACCTTTAAATCTCCATTTACTTGAATATTCTTTACTTTCTTTTGTGCTTCCATCGTCAACCAAAATAATATGCACAAACTGCTCCTGTTTTAAGTCTTTGATAATATCCAACAACATTCCACACGGATTCAAAGAAGGAATAATCACGACCATTCTTTCTAAATCCTGACTGGTTCCCATGCTTTCTTCTCCTTCCATTTATTTATACCGCCAATTACTGTACATAAATTTCTTTTACAGCAATTCCTAAATTTCTTGCATCATTCTTCCCTACATCAGCCGGGCAAAATGTATTACAGGTTATTTTTATATGATTCATCTCTTCTCCTGCCCTCTTGACATTATTTAGAGAAAATTTGAATTTATAATCCTTATAACTGGTCATTTCCAACAGATACTTACCGTTAACGATCACCTGTAGCTGTAATCCATCGATATCTTTTTGATCGATATATTTGTGATCATATTCATATAGCTCAAATACCAATTCGGAATCACTGCTTACATCCATTTGGCTAAAGCTGATTTCCGCTTCTGCCAATGTCCAGTCACCGTCGATTCCTTTTGCTTTTTCAACAAGCAGCGGATAGATTGGTTTTCCTTTGCTGCTTAATAATTTGTTCATGCTGCATCCAAGCAAAGATACCGATTTCTCATATACTTCTTTTGGTATTTCACCATAAGTTTCTCCAAGCTTTAAATAAGACAGCTCCATCTGCCAGAAATGATCTTCTATCGTCTTATTTACAAAAAGATCTGATACTAGAAAAAGAGCATTTGTAAAATCAAACTGATCTTTCTCTTGTTTAAAATAAATAAGCTCCTGCGGATGAACTGGCACAAATTCCAAATCACTGTATGTAAATAACGGCGAAATCGCCCGCATGTCTCGTTGCAGAAAATAAACGGTATGATATCCTTGTGCCTTGATCTCCTGCTCCAGCTTTGCAGTTGATTGATCCAACCCTTTAAAATCCACAATCTGCCCGCTGTCTAAATACATATTGAGAGACAGCGCCATGCACACCGCCGCTAACAGGTAATACGGTTCTTTTTTCAGGCTGCGAAACAAACAACAAAAAGCAAGTACACAAATCGGAAGGATATTGTTATAGTAGCGCCGAAGCATCCAATATAACTGCGGAGAGTTGGAACTGCCAAACAGCAGATACAAATAAACAATGCCAGCTCCGACAATAAATACGCTTGTCGTAAAGTGTATCTTTTCTTTATCAATAAGCTTGTACATTCCAACTAATCCGAGGCTTAAAACGATACTTGGAAACACTAAGAACAGCAAATCTAAAATTTCCTCCTGGTAGGTTCTTAACATCTTTCCATGTATAAGCTCCAAACGATACTCTTCTGCCGATACTGCATTGTTATAAAATATAAGGCAAAAGCATAGGATTCCGGCTGCAGCTACGAAGTATTTGACCGCCTTCGAATAAAAAAGCGAGTATAAAAGTTCCTTTTTCCACTTCAGTAAAATCGTACTTGCAGCAAAAGCAATTAGAACCAATACAATATCATATTGAAGCAAAGGCATATCAACTGTCGTTATCCGACCGTAATAGTACACATACGTAGATTTGTACAGCAAAATCTCACAGATTACAGCAACTGTGTAGATAAACCCTGCTTTATCATTTATGTACGATATAAGAAAGACTCCCAAAAGCATAAGCAGCAAATAGTCAATTCTGGATGAATAGGAGGACAAAAAACAAATGGATAAAAAAAACGGGTACTGCCGATCCAGATTTAAAGTGTTAATAATCAAAAGCAGGTATACAAGAGCTGCCGGTTCCGTAAAGCTGCCTCTCCCAAACCATACAATAACCGGAGCTGCAAGAAACATCAGTGTATAATTTCCTGCCGCAATATGCCTAATCCCCGCCGTTTTTTTAATTGCAAAATACAGCAGCCACGCATTCACTGTCATCATGGCAGTCTGTGCATAAAAGATCATATTTTTGGAAACCATGCCAAAAAGAGAATAAAAAAAACTGCTTCCCGGAAAAAAATCCGCATATACATTAGGCATCTCATAATAGATTCCATTTGTATATTCTGCCATCGGTTCTATTATATTTTCTGCAATAAAACCGCTGTAAATATGCATTGGTTTATAGCAATATCCGTAATTTACCAGATTAAACGCTTTTAACAAATAGATCGAAGGATCCTGTGCAAGATACAATGACGGCGAATATTGCATGTATAAATACACACTTCCTGCGGTCAGCAAGATCAAAACGATACTCTCAGCTTTGTTTTCCACCAGCAAAATGTTCGTTCTGCCTAAATACACAGACATAACGCCTGCCAGTAAAACATTTCCGAAAAATGCAGCCTTCCCCCAGTGGAATTGAATAAATGTAAAAAACGTTCCTGTCATTGGGCTTATAATGATCAAGGACAGGAAAAATAAACAAACAAATCTGAGGATGCTTGCAGACAAAAGCAACGATCTGTCCACTGCATAAACGACCATGCTATTTCTTTTGCTTATCATAAAATTTTATGTCCTTTCCCAACAGTCCAACCTGTACAGCATCCATACACCCCATTAGCTGGTACTTATTCCTGTGTCGGATCGAAGCTGCTGACTGACGCAAAAACCAGTAAATAAACTTTGTCCAGGACATATGTTTGAGCAAAAACAAAAGTTTATTTCTGCTTACCTGATAGCAAAAAAAGGGCGACCACTCCACACTGCTGCCTGTATGTATATGCCTGACCACAGATTCCGGGCAAAACATAATTTTCTTTCCCATCTTCCTGACCCGAAAAGACAAGTCTACATCTTCATAATACATAAAAAATTTCTCATCAAATCTTCCGCACTTTATAAAATCTTCTTTGGAGATCATCATGGATGCGCCGCAACTGCACGTAATTTCATATTTCTGCTGATATTTTTTTGCATCACGCTCCCCCATTCCAATATCATAACCGTTATAATATTCGTTAATATCTGATCCCGCGTTTTGAATCAGGCTGTATTTATTTAATGCCAGATCTTTACATATTAGCGAAATGGATGACCACGCATGGTTTTTAAGCTTTGCTCTTCGATTGCAGCATACAAGAGAACTCTGCTTCCCCTGGTCTTCCATACAAAAAAATTCAATCTGGCTGCTAACAACGCCGTTTCGTAATGGTACAGCGATTTCAGAATCAAAAAAGCAGGAAAGCTTGTCTGATTCATATACTAAATTTTTACAGAATTTTGCATCGATCTGATATTCCACCTGGTTAATTCTGATTTTTGATGATAACACAACCTTATTGGTAGTTTCAAAGCGGACGGTTACATAATCGTAAAAAAATAAAAGCTTTGAGTTCAAAATGCCGCACGCAGGCATTTCCTTCATAGAACGATAAAGGCTTACTAACCAATTTTCATCTACAGCCGTATCATTATTTAAAAAAATAAGGTATTCTCCCTCTGCCTGGTCAGCTCCCGCATTATTTCCTCCCGCATATCCTTTATTTTCTCCAGTTTCTACAATCTTTAACTGTTTCATTCCTCCATAGTGTTCTTTTAAATATTCGATGGAATGATCTTCATTTCCATTATTGACTACGATAATTTCATAGGTAATGCCGTCCGTTCTCATTTTCATAAAAGAGCGAAATAACTGATCGATAAAGCGTTTTCCATTATAGTTAATAATTATCACTGACACATTATATTTTGAGCTCATAAAACACCTCTTGATTCAACTTATGAAATACTTCAATCGAATATTTTTTTGCAGCTTTCACACATTTATTCGCCATAGCAGTTCTTAGCGCATTATTTTTGATCAACTGGCATGTCTTTTCTACACACTCTTCTTCTGTATCCCAGCGGTATCCATGCACACCTTCTTCTACAGTTTCCTTCTGCCCGCCTTTATTGATCACTACCGGAACTGCACCAAAGCTCATCGCTTCTACGGTAGTAATTCCAAAATGCTCCATTTTTTCAGGCTCTAAATCCTCATCTTCTCCATATCCGGTAGAATGCCAAAATATTTTTGCTGCTCTATAAAGTGACAACAATTCCTTGTAGCTGCAATTTTCATGTATATAAATATGTTTTGATAAAGCCGCCGCTTCTTTTACCTGCTTTAAATAAGCTACATCTTCTTGTTTTTCCGAAACAGCTCCTACAAGATGGTATTCATAATCCAAAAATTTTTCCGCATGACGAGCAAAAAATTGAACCATAGAAAGCTGTTTTTTACTGTGCGTTCCTACAAAAAACCTGCCCACGCTGATAATGACATTCTTTTTTTCTGCTTCCTGATAGCGCCCCTGTATTTCATGTTCCAAAAAAACCGGCGGGCAAATAACCGTGTTCTTTCTGCCAGCCTTCCAATATTGTGCCAGCCAGTGGTTCGTATACATCGAATTGCTGATAAACCTGCGATAGCTATGGTAAAATGCAAAATCGTAATAAATCCCTAACAGTTTTTTTAGACCTTTCCATTCCTGCGCAAATCTTTTTGGCGGAAAAAAACACTCGTAAATATTCACCTTTGCACGTCCGATATGCCTGCTTAAAAACATAAAATTGACAAAAAGGTCATACCTCTTGGATATCTTTTCGACATCTTTTTTATTTTGCATCCACTCCAGACGGTTTTTGGAAAATCCCAGATCTATTTTCTTAATTTTGGTCCTCTGTAGCTTAAGCCCAAACTGCCTGTTTAGATCTTCAACCGTGACATAATCCTTTGCATATACATCCACGCCATACGTATTAAACACCAGTATATCGATACAGACTCTGCCATGATAATAATGCTCCAGGCTTCTGCAAAAATATCCCATATGCTTTTCTCCCCCGCCAAGCGTAGAAAGATACGGGTTTAAAATCAACACCTTCTTCATTTTGTTTTACCTTCTATTGATTTTTCTTTTTTCTTCCCTTTCTGCAACCGCCCGCCTGTGCTCCTCCATATAATCCATATATTGTACGGAGATTTCTTGAGGATTTCCTTCTGCCTGGATCTTTCCCTCATGTATCCAGATTGATCGGTCACAGTTTTTTTCGATCTGCTCCATAGAATGTGATACAATCACAATCGTCGTACCAATTTCTTTAATCTCCTTTAACCGGCGAAAGCACTTTTTCTGAAAACCGGCATCTCCAACTGCAAGGATTTCATCAATCAGCAGAATATCTGCGTCGACATTGATAGCTACTGAAAATGCCAGACGCATATACATCCCGGAAGAATACGTCCTTACCGGATGATCAATCGATTCCTCTAATTCTGAAAAAGCAATCACATCCTCTAAACGCTCGTCAATCTCTTTTTTCGCCAGGCCAAAGATGGATGCATTGATATATATATTTTCCCTGCCGCTCATATCAGGATGGAATCCTGCTCCAAGCTCCAATAAACTCGAAACACGGCCACACATCTCTATCGAGCCACTGTCTGGATACATAATTTTCGTCAGCAGTTTTAATGTCGTGCTTTTTCCACACCCATTATGTCCAATCAGCCCGACAGCTTCTCCCTTTTTGACTTCAAAGCTAATGCCCTTTAATACGCTTCGTTCTTCAAATGTCCTTCTTTTGCGAAATAATGTTTTTTCCTTTAAAGTATGCCCTTTATCAAAATAGATCCTGAATTTCTTTGTCACATCTTTTACTTCAATCGCATTGTCTGGTTTCATTATAATTCCTCTACAAAATGTTTTTGCAGACGGTAAAAAACCGCCCATCCGGTTGCCAGCATCGTTACTCCTAGAATCACCGCCGACAGTAACGTATCCATCTCAGGCATCTTTCCATAATATAAAATATCCCGATAGGCAGTGATCACATAGGTCATCGGATTCATAGAAAATATCCATCGAACTTCCCCGGGAACCTGTTCCATCGAATACATCACCGGTGTTAAAAACTGCCATGCCATTGCCAGAATACTCAGTATATATTCCAAATCCCGTATATACACGGTCAATGCACTCATAATCATTGTAAAACCAAGTGCCAATATATACTCTACAAACATAATTACCGGCAGGCAAAGCAAAGCAGCCGGATAGAATGTATACTGCGCCAAAAGCAGTACGAGAAAGACAGCAAGAAAACTAAACAGCATATTGACAAACTGGCTTGTAACATATGCGACTGGCAATACCTCACGCGGAAAGTAAATCTTTTTTACCATATCCTGCTGCATCATAATGCAACTGGCTCCCCCGGTAAGTGACGTACTAAAAAAAATCCACGGGATCAATGCTACAAATAAAAACAAATAGTAATCTTTTATTCCAGACCGCATAATCACGGAAAATACCATTGTATACACAGCAAGCTGTAGCAAAGGGTTTAAAAACGTCCACAAAAATCCCAATGCGGAGCCTTTGTACCTTCCCTTTAAATCCCGTTTTACTAACGAGGCTATCATCGCGCGATAAGCGTAAATCTCTCTTATTCTTTCTATCATAATTTCCTTATTCCAATCCATGACACAATTCCTGGTAAATGTTCAGCAGCAAGCTTGCTGATTTTTGCCAGGTATATTCTGCTGCTCGTTCTAATCCGAGCACACTTAATTTTTTCCTATATGCGCCATCCTCTAACAATACCTGCATTGCCCTGCTTATTTCTTCCTCACTTTCTGGATTTACAAGGATTCCCGCACCTCCCGCTACTTCTGGCAATGCTGTGGTATTTGAAGTAATTACTGGTGTCCCACACGCCATCGCTTCCAACGGCGGCATTCCAAACCCTTCATACAGGGACGGAAATACAAATGCCTTTGCTCCGCACATTAATAACGGGCTGTCCTGCGGTGCTACATATCCAAGAAACAATATCTTATTTCCCATATTCAGCCGGCGGGCTTTTTCATAAATCCCTTCATACAGCCATCCTTTTTTTCCAGCCAGAACCATCTGCGGGATATGCTTTGCTTTCTTCTTTGTTTGATACAGCTTTTCATAAGCTCCCAGCAATCGTTCCAAATTTTTACGCGGCTCTATTGTTCCCAGGTAAAGAAAATATTCACTCTCGACCTGATACTTGTCCAATACTTTTTGTATCTGATTTTCTGTATAATTCGCATGGTAAACTGTATGATCCACAGCATTTGGCACAACTGTGATTTTTTCCTGTGAAACGTGCAAATAGCGGATAATTTCTCTTTTGCTAAAATCAGAAACTGTCACGATGTGGTCTGCATGTCTACAAGATTTCTTCATACACAGCTCCAGCCATACGCGTGTTTTTTTATTTACTGTATGCGGATATGATTTATATGCCATATCATGTATCATCGCGATCCTTTTTCCTTTTACACCTGGCGGCACAGCAAAGTTAAAAAATTGTGTAATGTCTGCTTTTGTGTGAAAAAAGAAAGAATGCGGCACCGGAAAAATTACCCACAGCAATTTATACAGTGCATATTTGAACCAGTGACAGCACTCGATGCGGCATCCCATATCCTGGTATACGCGAAACACCTGCAACTGTTCTTTTGTGCAGCGAAATGCAAAGCATTGAAGCACACATTCATTGGATGCGTCTTTTGCCAGTTCCAAAATCAAATAGTGGGCATTCCAAGCAATTCCTGTTTTATCTCCTTTCAAAAAAAGCTGGGCGTCAAATGCAATCTTCATCTTTCAAATCCTCTATTCTTCCAGCAGCTTTAGAAACACCTCCCTAAGCCGTATCTCCATCACTTTTCGTGTATATTCCTTATGCACTTTCTTTACCGCGTTTGCTCCATATTTTCTGCGCAATTTTTCATCTTCCACAAGCTCTTCCATCGCTTTGGCAAGCTCTCTGATATTCCCCGGCATTACCGTTGTTCCCGTAACTTTGTCAACACTGACACAAGGCACACCACTAGGCAGCGCTGTATTGATCACTGGCTTTCCAAAAGCCATCGCCTCGATCTGTACAACCGCAAATGCTTCCGCTTTAGAAACCGACGGCAGCACTAAAAAGTCACATGCTTCTATCCGTCGTATTTTTTCTTCTTCGGACACCATTCCTGTAAATTCTACATTTTCTAAGTTTAGCGAGGCAGCCAATGCTTTTAATTTCTCCTCTAAAGGCCCGCCGCCAACCAAAACCAGCCTGCAATTTTTTTGTTTCATCATTGCAAACGCTCTCAGCAGCACATCACAGCCCTTATACCAAACGAGCCTTCCTATAAACAATATACTAACCTGCCCTTTTTTTACATGTGCATCAGATACATGTGCCATTCCCCTATCCAAATATTCCTTGCTGACACAGAATGGAATCACGCTGCATTTTTTTCGATACGGCAAAAGCACTTTCGAATTTTTTATATTTCTTTTGGAAGACACCAAAATACGGTCTGCTTTTTTCAATGTATGTTTCACGAGAGGATCATAAACAGGTATCCATTTTTTATACTTCTCAAAATCACAATGCCACCACACAACAAGCTTTCCAGAATACATCCCAAACAAAACCGCCAAGTCCGCCATAGGATATGGAAAGTGATAAATAACAATGTCAGAATCCTTCGTCCGTTTCTTTACATCAACTAAAAATTGCAGGGAAAAAGGTGTCGAAAGCACATCTGCAATCTGTCTGCACCGCCGTACTGCAACTCCTTTATAGTTATCATTTGTTCCTTTTTTATATCTGGAATCCTGGCATACAATGATCTCATTTGTACAGTCTGTGAGGCATTCTGCAATGTTTTCCATTACTTTCGCAATTCCACCGCCGTTATCTGGCCAGTATATTTTGAATAGCTGCGTAACCTTCATACGTTCCCCATAATATCCGCTACGGACTTCATAATCTGGACATACATAGAATAACTATCCCCGCCGATCTTTTCCTGTTTCCCCCACATACTTTGTATTGCCGTTTCCGAAGGCTTCACCCTTCCCCAGAGCAGCGTATCTGCATCTGCTCCCAATTCCCTGCATAAGCTTGCAAACGTATCCATACTCATTTTGCGTGTTCCACGCTCAATGTTTCCCATAAAATTCATACTGATCTCACATTTTCTTGCCAGTACTTCCTGCGACCAGCCTTTTGCTTTTCGAAACTGCCGGATTCTCATCCCCATCTTAGCGTAATCCAATTTTTGCATCCTATTACCATCGTCCCTTTCTCTAATACCAGAACAACTACAAAAACAAAGCATAACATTTTGTAAAGAATTGTTATGCTTTGTTTTTGTAGTTTGTATAGCAAAACCCTATGAAATCAACGGTTTAAGCATTTTTCAAGTATGATGAAAGCATTATCATAGAAAAAGAAATCTCTTTCTTTCATCTCCTGCTTACCTGCTCTAATTTTTTGTATCAATTAACAAGGATACATGCTAATAGAAGCTATATTTTAGATACTTTCACTAAAATTTATAATAAGAGTTGCAAAAAATAGTAAAAACATATAGAATACTTATAAGCTATTTATATGATTGCAATATTTACTATTAGCATTTATTTCACATAACAATTCTTTACAATTTGTTATCTTATTCCAAACATTCAGCAAAAAAAGCCAGACAACTTTTCATTGTCCAGCCGAAAGCATCTTATAAACTTGGTTTGGCAGCAGCCGAATGTTTTCACACAACACCGGTTGCCACCTCTTTTTCTTTCAGAGTACTCTCGGAAAGTCGCAGCCCATAAAAACACAGGGTTTCCAAAGCACTCGATTTTTTCTTCACCTCCACTTTCTGGTGGAGGTTCATTCATTTCTTTTCTTTTTTTCGTTTTTTTCAAAAAACTATTGACAAATATAATAGGGTGAATGAATATGGCAAAAAGACCAGTACCACGATATGACTTTAAGGCTTTTGGGGAAGCAATCAAAGCAGCGCGTAAAGGGCGCAAATTGAGCTTATGCTGCGTTACAATATCTCGGTAGATCAATTCCTTATGGAGCAACCCACCGGGAAGAATCCCAAACCCTCTTAAAAACCCTCTCACTACCTACTACACCGCACAGGGCGATTTTGACGGAGTTTTGAGAAAAATTCTTCAAAAAGATTTCCTTGTTCCTTAATACGGGGAAGTTTAAGAAATGCCAAACAAAATGATAAAATTTCCGATACAGATAGGGAGTTACAAGTTTCCATAATACATTTATCTCTAAACCTCATTGACAAGAAGAAATACTTTCTATATAATTAAACTGTAAGTTTAATTATTGCAAGGAGGAACACATGGGACGAAGAAAGAAAGAGCCTAGAAGTGTACACCGGGAAAACATAGTGTCTGCGGCATCTACTTTATTTATGGAAAGGGGAATTGCCGCGACTTCTATGGACGATATAGCGAAAGCCGCCGGATACAGCAAGGCAACATTATATGTATATTTTGAAAATAAAGAGGAGATAGTCGGCATTTTGGTATTGAACAGTATGAAAAAACTTTATGACTATATATCTTCTGCTCTGATACAGCATGAAACCACAAAAGCAAGATATGACTTTATCTGCCGCGGACTGGTACAGTATCAAGAGGAATTTCCTTTTTATTTCAAAATGGTATTGGATAAAATCAACATTGATTTTGAGGGCAAAGAGTATTTGCCGGAAGAAAGGGAAATTTATCAAATTGGGGAAGAAATAAATGAAAAGATAAAAAACTTTTTGTTATCTGGCATGGAAAAGGGGGATTTACGAAATGATTTGGACATTATGCCTGCTATATTTAATTTTTGGGGTATGCTTTCAGGAATCATTCAGCTTGCCGCAAATAAAGAAGAATATATTAAAAAGTCAATGGGATTATCTAAAATAAAATTTTTGGAATATGGTTTTTCCCTTGTTTATCATTCGATTGCGATTAAGGAGAAAGGTTTATGAGCAAAAAAAATGCGCTTGCCATTTTAGGCAGTCCTCATACAAATGGGACGACAGCAGCCATGCTGAATTTCGCAGTTCATAAAGCTGAACAGGCGGGTTATGCTGTAACAAAAATCACTCTGTATGAAAAGAAACTTTCTTTCTGCACCGGTTGCCGGGCTTGCATGGATACACATATTTGTATTCAGAAAGATGATATACAGGAAATCGCCCCACTATTACATAAGAATCAGATTGTTATCCTTGCCGCCCCTGTCTATTGGGCAAATGTTCCGGCGTCTGTCAAAAACTTATTTGACCGATTGCTGGGAACGGCTATGGAAGAAACAAACACATTTCCAAAACCACGTTTACGGGGGAAACAATATATGATTTTGACTTCCTGCAATACTCCCGCGCCTTTTTCGTGGATATTCGGACAAAGCAGAGGAGCAATCCGCAGTATGGACGAATTTTTCAAGACCGCAGGCATGAAGTCGGTGGGAAAAGTGGTATGTGCAAATGCAAAGAATAAGAAAGAACTGCCTAAGCGAACAATGAAAAAAATTGAGAGGTGTCTGAAATGAAATTATCCCGATACAGAATCCTGTCCTTTACAGCAATTTTTCTCTTCCTTATTGTTTTGATTTTTACGGCGTTTTATCTGAAAAGCGTGGCAGATTATAAAAGGTCAGTAAAAGAAACAACGTTTAGCAATTTAGATATTTCCAATGTTCCCGATGGAGTTTATGTCGGAAAATATGACGTGGATTTTGTTTATGCCAAAATAGAAGTAACGGTTCAAAACGGAGTAATTACAAACATTGATATTCTGGAGCATAAAAACGGACGTGGAAGCCGCGCAGAAGTTGTTGTTGACAGAATCATTGAAGAACAGAAAATAGATGTTGACGCAATATCGGGAGCAACAAATTCAAGCATCGTCATAAAGAAGGCTGTTGAAAATGCCTTAACAGAAGAAAATAGAAAATGAGCAGGAAAAAAATGTAAACAGGAAAATTTGATTGACGTAAAAGAATTGTATATAACCGTTATCGAGAAAAATTCAAATAAAGTGAAGAACCAAACGCATAAAAGACGCAGAGCCGACAGACTTTTGAGAAATCACAGTTTGTCGGCTCTCTTTATGTTCAAGAAAGCAATTTTTACAAAGTCAAAACACTCCTTATCTACTTTTACTCAATGTCTGTCCCCATATATTTTTTTAACAGCTCAAATGCCAGTTCCATCTGCGGGCTGATCCATTTATTTTTGTGATAGAGATAAACAGAATGATATATTTTTTCATCAAGCTCCGTTTTCGCCTGAATCAAAGAACCGTTTTTCAATTCATTCACAACCGAATAAGCGGGAACGACTGCCATCCCTAAATGGTTCATCACACATTGTTTTACTGCCTCAATACTCTGCACTTTCATATAAGGATAGACAATAATATCCTTTTTCGCCAGATATTGATCCATGTCCAACTGGTAATATCCGTCCGGCTCATTACAGATTAAGCTAAACGGCTTGCGTTGATTGGGAGTTATAAAATCAAGCAGGCTGCTTTTTGTATATGGCGCCGCAATAAGAAGTGCGTTGTATGTACCTAGTTTTTTATGGACAATGCTTTCGGGATAGCTGAATTTCTCACAATTCACACCGATGTCGTCGGTTCCGTTCAAAACAGACTGATTGACTTCCCCGGATTGCAGGGAATGGATGATAAGCTGCACACCTGGAGCTTCATGCAAAAATGCCTGAATAAACGGCTGCATCTGATAGATTAAAATAGAATCTGGAATCGCTATTTTCAGCGAACCAGTGATTTCAGACAGGCTTTTGCCATAATTTTCGATTTGTTCTACACCCTGTAAAATCGTATCCACATAAGGAAGAATATCTCTGCCCGCCTGCGTAAGTACCATTTTTCTGCCTATTTTCTCAAACAGCTTCAATGCAAGTTCATCTTCAAGCTGCTTGATCTGAAACGTAATCGTAGACTGCGTATAGTTTAGCTTATTCGCCGCTTTTTGAAAACTTCCTGTTTCAAGTATGGTTTTAAATGTTACAAAACTCCTTGTGTTCATTTGTACTCCTCCTTTAATCATCAGTTTTATCGAATCGTAGAATCTAAATGATTGAATTTTTCAAACACGCTCTAATGTTATTATAAAACACAAGATCGGTAACCGCAATCTATTTTAAAGGAGGATACAAATGTATTTGTCTTCCGATCATCATTCCTGGAAGATGTCTTTTCAGTAAAATGCAGGCTGCCACTATCTATACTTATTTCTTTTTCACAGGAATCCAGATCTCCGTATAATAATTTTCATCCTGCGTTCCCTTCGGATACTTGTCTACCATGTCATACATTTCCACACAATATCCTGCTGCAAATTCATACTCCTGCATGGCTGGAAGCCATTCAGAAAATATCTTTGTATGCACATCCTGCAATGCGTTCGGAAGCGCGCCCCTGCATGGAAACACTGCCCATGTAAACGCGGGAATTGTTTTTACTGTCAAACCTTCTGGAATATCTACGGATGGGTTATATACATCCGCAATCAGGTATTCAAATTTTTCATCGCCCATCTGAGGGTCAATGTTGATGCCGAACATCCCGCAGACATATTCTCCTTTTCCCGCGGCATAATGCTCCTGCCAAAACAACGGGATCTGCTGTTTTGCATTTTCGTAAGTAAACTCCTTGGAAGCCCCAAGGACAATAAATGCTTCTTTTTTAACAATCCTATAATCCATAATATAACCGCCTTTCAGTGAAATTGTGAGTTTTAGAGGTGCGAAAGATTTTAACATCGCATGATTCCTGCGCATTGTCAGAGGCGTATATCCATGAAAACGGGCAAAAGCTTTGGAAAAGCTGTCGGAAGAATCATATCCGTACTTTATTGCAAGTTCCATAACCGTAATGTCGCTTGTGACCAGTTCATTTCCTGCAAGCGCCATTCTTCGGTTTCTTATATATTCGGTTATGGAATAGCCGCACAAAATACTAAAGCCTTTATTAAAATAAAAAGGCGAAATATTGACATGGCGCGCTACTTCATTCATTGTAATATCTTCTGTCATATGGTCTTCCATATACCTGACTGCCTCACGAACTGCTTTTGCCCATTCCATAATTCCTCTACCTCCCGCTGTGGTTTCAGTATACACTATCTTTTAGGAAATGTCCCGACTTTTTTTGTTTTCTTTTGTCGTGGTACGCGTCCGCCGTTACAGGAAACATCCCGGAGACTCCGATAAGCCAAAATAAGAGATTTAGCAGAAATTCATGCTAAATCTCTTATTATATATGCAGACCGTACAGACTATGGGTTTTAAAGCTGCCAGTCCTTTGGCATCTCTGTTAGATCGGTTCCCGTAATGCTGCTGTATGCATCAACTGTTTTGGGCTGTACCCGTGGATTGTTATAAGTATCGTCTGGTTTGACTGCGTCCAGCCCCTGAATCTCATACTGCCGAAGTACGGGTTCTTTCGTATTCGAAGCACCTTTCAGTTCGTCCAGACATTTTTGTAAGACTGCCTTACTATACGGCTCAATTACAATCTCCGAATTATCTAATATGTTATCAGAAAGTTCCAGATCATTTACATGGCTTCCGCCTGCACTTTCATAACAGAACTTCACTTTTTCTTCGTGCTGGTAATTTTCGTTCAGTATCGTTGACAGACTATCGTATTGAACTGTAAAGATCACCTTATTTTCGTTAGTTGCGATATCTTTCCAAGGCATTTTTTTGTAAAACCACAATAATTTTCCACCCGGAATCGTCTCAGGAATTTCCACATTCACTGGTATTTCAACATGGCAGGTCAAAGATGCATTTGCATCTTCCATAGCACCCGTAACACTCTCAACACTCGAACCACTGATGACAAAGGACATTTTTGCATTGTTCAGGTCGAGCTTTTCTAGCATTTCCTCACCCTCTATATACGGAACGACCGGACCAGCACCTGTCCATTGCGGCAGTTCTTTCAGTTCTTCCAAGCCAGACAGATACTCTTCATCATAACTCATCCTGATATTTTGATCCTCTACTGTCTTTGCCAGAATACTCATCTGGACACAGAACAGATTTCCCTTTTCGTCCGCAGCCCGGTGATCCAGATAATATTCTATATATTGGCGGGCGATCTGTGCTTCCCAGGTAAAGATCTTTAGAGCAACCTCCTCGCCTGCATTTCCCTCTTGATCGATATAGCGGAAACGCATAGTAATCGATTCCTGTGAACTATCTGTCAGTTTGGATGCTATGGGTTTTTGGTCAGCCGATGAAACAGGCGAAACATCACTAAAACCAATCGTGTCGCTGCTCCATTCATCGGTTGCCATTCTATAATACTGCAATGTTAAATCCGACTGACCTTCCTTTGTTTCTGTATTTTTTTCTGTCAGATGCAGATACGTTTTCCAGTATGCTTTTGCATCTTCGATCGTTGTGCCGCTAACGGCGATGGTAGCTTTTGCTTCAAAGCCTTTGAGCACTTCTTCTGCTGTAGGCGCCAAAATTCCGCTGGAAGGTTTCTCCGTATCAGAACCAGAACCCGTGCCGGAACCAGAACCTGTGCCGGAGCCAGAACTAGAACCGGAACCAGAACCTGTGCCAGACCACGAACCTGTGCCGGTATTTTGTGTCTGTTCCGAAGATATCTGTGTATCCTTCTGTCCTGCCTGTACATTGGACGACGTTCCGTTTGGCCGTTTTATGGAGATAAGTTTTGATGTCAGATTGCTGACCGCTGCTTTGATGCCGCTTACCGCCAGATTTACGATACTGCCTTCTGCGCCTTTTTCAAACGTCAGCAGCGCTGCTGCATGAAGCGATACCTCCAGCTTCGTTTCTGATACAATCTGCGCATCTGCCGCTTTTTGATCTACCGTTACGGTCAGATCTGCCTGAGGCTTGCCGGACACAGACAGTTTCATTTTTGCTTCGAGACTGATCTTTTCTGCTTTTCCGTTGACCTCCAGCTTTACGTCCGCATCTGCCTGTGGGAGCGTAATCTCTTTGACCTGCGCACTCGGATCTATGACGATACGGGCTGCTTTTGCCGTAATGCGCATCACATTTCCGACTGCCTTTTCGATCCACGTATCCGGCTTCACCGCACGGATTTCAATCGACTTAAATATACCGCTGTTTTCAAAATCTGATGCAGGAGCATCTACAACCAGACTGACGTTTTCATACGTATTTGCCGCAATTACAAACTTTTCAGCGTTTTGCGTCGCGATTGTAATCTCTTTCAGGCTGCTGTTTGAAAGCGCTTCGTTTAACTGTTCCTGTGTGGAGACCTCTGCTTGCGTAACCGTTGTCTCTGGCTGCGTCTGTGTTTCCTCTTCTGGTTTAGCAATCACATTCACTCTGCACCGCACGGTTTTGGATGTATGTTTTTTCTGGATGTTGTTTTTAATACCGCCTTTACCGTCGTCCTTCCAACCGCAACTGCCTGAATCTGAAAGCTGTTCTGTGTCCTGCCGGATACAGACGCGATACTTTCGTCATTCGTGGATATCTTTTGAATCTTCCATCCTACCGTATTGTTTTTCAGTGTCATGCGGTTTTTCTGTCCGACCTGCAATGTCTTAAACGTGGTGCGCATATTTACATACTGCTTTGTCGCAGATGCAGCGTTCACCCTGTTTGCAGGAAGAAAAGAAACCATCATTGCAGCAGACAGAGAAACAGCCAGAACTTTCTTAACCAACTGCTCCCTGCCCTTGCCGGTGCACCTCATCCATACACGGCTTAAACTCCCCTGTTTCATATGTGCCCTCCTTTACGCTTGGAATAGATACCAAGCTCTATTCCTAATTCTGATATTATAGCATCAGATGGAATATAATTAGAAGGAACCTGGAATAAACTGCACATTTTTTGGTATGATTAGCATAGTCACCGCTCCGATCACATACCCGTTCTGGGTAATCGGAAATCATGACATAAATGTGGAATCCTGCTTATGCAGGCTGCACCTTTATCAGTCTCTCCACTGCCTCTACATCTTTCCGAAAATCTTCCGTCAGATGTCCTGTCAATGTTCCAATTTGAAATTTGTCAGTTCATCATATAAAGCCCCCAGACCAAACATGCTTTTGAGTTTCCGCTATCAATCCTCAAGTCAATATCACTCTGCCCGGTTGCCTCGCCACGGGCATATGAGCCTAAAAGATAAGCGCGGCTCACACCATACTGCTGTAAAATCGGATTTACTATCGCCTGTATTTTAAATTAGAGATTATTACAAAAGCGTTTCCGTCCATTCTGGACAGAAACGCTTTTCTACATCTATAATTAGCTCCATCAATGCTCCAGCATGTTTTCAATAAATATCCCATACCCCATCTTGGAATCCGAGATAAACACATGCGTCACCGCCCCGATCACATGCCCGTTCTGGGTGATCGGCGATCCTGACATTCCCTGAATAATCCCTCCGGTATCTTCCAGCAGACGTTTGTCTGTGACCTGAAACTGGATACCTTTGTTGTTTCCTTCGCTGTGGTAATCGGTCTGTTCGATCTCGATGTCGTATGCTTCGCGTGTTCCTTCTACAGAGCTTATGATCTGTGCTTTTCCTCTTTTGATGCCTTCTTTGTATGTGACTGGAAGCGCGGACGCGCTTTTTAACTCGTCGGGCATTTTTGACAAGGTGCCGTAGATGCCGACGTTCGTGTTCTCTTCGACGGTGCCAAGCTTGTAATTGTCGTCGTAATTGATCATGCCGGACATTTCGCCGGGCTGTCCTCTTTTGCCCTTGCGGATTTCCAAAATGGTCGTCTCATAGATGGAGCCTTTTTCGATATCGATCAGGCTGCCGACGTCGGCGTCGGTGACTCCGTGTCCAAGGGCGCCGTACTGCTTTGTGTCGGTGACATAGGTCAGCGTACCGACGCCTGCGATGTCATCTCGCACCCAGATGCCTGCCTGGTAGATGCCCGCCTGGGAACGCACCGGCTGAATCGATACCTCGATTTCTTCTTTTTTGCCGCGCAGCAGCTTTAAGCGGATCTTTTTGCCCTCGCAAAAAGAGATTTTCTCTACAAGCTGTGTTTTGGACTGTACGGGCTCTCCGTTTACGGCAAGAATGTAGTCTCCGCTTTGGACGACGTTTTTTGCCGGTTCGCTTCTGGCGCCGGATTCGTCAGTGACCTCTCCGGTGCCGATAATCATGATCTTTTTATTTTTTACGTAAATTCCAATATTGGTGCCTGCCGGCAGCAGTTCTTTTTTGCTGACCTCCTGCACGGGAATACGTTTTAATGGTATCTTGCCGAACAGTTTGCAGAGTACCTGGTAGGAGCCTGCCTGGGTGCCGTTTTCTGCCTGGGTGCCTGGCGTTAGGTGGATGGCGCTTTTTTGCGATGTGGACATGCCGGCAAATACTTCCGTACTTTTTACAACCGTCCCTGTGACGGGTACGTCAAACGTACAGTCCGGCTCGCCTCCCTGTTCCACATACATTTTATCGGGCAGGGAACGCAAAAGAAGCGTATAGGCAAATATTATGCCGATCAAAATCCCTGTATATCCTGCGGCTTTTCTTTTTCTTTGAAACTGAATCCATAATCTTTGCAACATGTAAGACATCCCTTTTCCTGCGTATTTAGAAACGGTGATCTACCGCTTTGGCGGATTTCTAATAAAACGCTGGTTTCCTTTTCTTTGCTACTATAGAATTGTTCCCGAAACCACGCGTTTTATTTCAAAATCTCACTCCACCTTAGTATGTCTTGATCCTTTTTTTTCACTCTGGGAATTTTTTGTGGCGACTGCCAGATCCTTCATTTCTTTTGCACTTTTTAAAACGGTGTCTGTGATTTTGACACCGCCTAACATCCGCCCAAGCTCTGTGATGCTTTCTGGTTCATTCAGCTTTCGGATTTTTGTCTGTGTCTGATTGTTTTTTGCCTGTTTTTCAATTAAAAAATGGGAGTCCGCCATCGCTGCGATCTGCGGCAGATGGGTAATGCATAAAATCTGGTGTTCTTTGGATATGACATTCATCTTCTCGGAAACCTTTTGTGCGGTGCGCCCGCTGATTCCGGTATCAATTTCATCAAAAATAAGCGTCCCGATTTCATCGCAGTCGGCAAGCACTGCTTTGATTGCCAGCATAATTCTGGACAATTCTCCGCCGGATGCCACTTTGGTCAGGGATTTTAGCGGCTCGCCCGGATTTGTGGAAATTAAAAATTCCGCGTCATCATAGCCGGACTGGGAATATTCTTTTTTCTGCGTCAGGTTCAGTGCAAACTGGACGTCCAGAAAATTCAAATCAATCAATGCCGCCTTGATTTTTTTTGTCAGCTTCGACGCTTCTTTTTTGCGGATGTCAGACACCTTTTGGCAAAGCACCTTTAAATCGGCTTCTTTTTGGGCAAGCCGCTGCTGCAATCCAGCCAGATACGCGTCGTAGTCGCTGAGTTTTTCAATTCTTTCCAGCTTTTTTTCATATTCGGATAAAATCTTTGCAATGGAACTGCCGTACTTTGCTTTCAGCCCGTTAATCAGATCCAGGCGCTTTTCGATCTCATAAAAACGCGCTTCGTCAAAGTCTGTGTCGTCCATATAGCCTGCCAGCTCACGGTTAAAATCATTCAGCAGGTTGTCAATTTCCATTAACTGCCCTTCAAGCTGGGCAACTTTTTCATCGTATGCGCTGATTTTTGCAATTTCCAGCACTGCGTGCCCGGTCATGCCTGCGGCGCCGTTTTCCGAGGCAAGCTCATAGACTTTGCCGATGCTGCCCATAATCTGCTTTCCGTTTGCAAAACGCCGGTACTGCGTTTCCAGCTCTTCGTCCTCACCAAGCGTTAACGCGGCGTCCGCGATTTCGTCTGCTTCATACTGCAAAAAAGACAGCTCCCTTGCCCGCTGTTCCGTATCCAGCGCCGCGTTTCTGCACTCCTGGCGGATGCTGGTATAATCCTGGTATGCCACGGATAGCTGTTCTTTTAAGTGCCTTAACTCTTTTTTTGCGTAAGCATCCAAAATTTGCAGATGGTTTTTTTCATCTAACAAAGACTGGTGCTCATGCTGCCCGTGGATATCGATTAACAGTGAGGCTGCCTGCTTGAGCTTTGCCGCGGATACGCTTTCTGAATTGATCTTTGCAACCGAACGCCCGCCAGAGATCCTTCTTGTCAAAATAACCTGGTCGTCTTCCATTAAAATATCCATTGCTTCCAGCTTTTTTCTGACCTTGGCACCTACGGAAAATACAAGCTCCACAAGCGCGTAATCCGCGTCCTTTCGAATCATGTCCTTAGATACCTTTTCCCCGATCGCCACTCCGATCGAACCGATAATAATTGACTTTCCGGCGCCTGTTTCCCCGGACAGGATATTGAGCCCGCCGGAAAAATCAACTTCTGCTTCTTCTATTAAAGCAAGATTTTTCACATGAAGATTATGTAACATGCGTCACTTCCTCCTATTTTATTTCCGCGTACGCTTACGCTGGGCATCTACCTGCCGTCCACCATCTTTCCCAGGCGCTTCATAAGTACAGCGGTTTCTTCAACGGTACGGACTGCGCACATAATCGTGTCGTCTCCGGCGATACTGCCTACGATTTCATGGCATTCCATCGCATCCAGCGCCGCTGCGACCGCCATTGCCATGCCGGATACGGTCTTGATCACAAGGATATTTTGCGCCATATCCATTGAGCGGAAGCCGTCTTTAAATACCCGAATGTATTTTGACATCTCCCGGTGCGGCTCCTTTAACACGGCGTATTTTTGCCTGCCGCTGCTTAGCGCCACCTTTGTCAGCTTCAGCTCTCTGATATCCCTTGATACGGTTGCCTGTGTGACCGGGCAGCCCTCCTGCACCAGCCTTGCCGCCAGCTCCTCTTGTGTCTCTACCTCATATTTACTGATAATTTCCAGTATTTTTGCATGTCTTGAAGCTTTCATATTTCTAATACCTCTAAAAAGAACGCAGCCAAAGCCATCAGTGCATGGACTGCATCTTTTTGCGCAATATTTCCAAAAAACTGATTCTGCTGCACTTTACTATTTTTGCACATTCCTGCGCCTTTTGTATACGAATGCATTCTCCTACAGCCAGCCGGCAGCCGCGGTCGCCGTCAAAGCTTACCTCCACTGCCTCGTCGTGCTTTGTATGCCTGCCGTCTAATTCCACAACGATCTCATCGTGCGCGTCAATAACGATGCTCTTTTGTGACAGCGTATGAGAATTAATCGGCGTCAGCAGCAGAAGCTGTGCCTTGGGGTCTACAATCGGCCCTCCGGCGGACATATTGTATCCGGTCGATCCGGTAGGCGTCGCAATAATCATACCGTCGCCCCGAAACGTGTGCAGATACTGCCCGTTGACATAGACCGTCAGGCTGACTAACGACAGGGCGCCGCTTCTGTGGATCACGATATCGTTTAGGGCGCGGGAGATGCACGCTCGATCTTTAAAGCCACAGATCATCATACGCTCCTCTAGGACATACGCATCATGCAGCAAAAGCTCCAGCCCTTCATATACACTCTCTGTCTCAAGCTCGCATAAATAGCCGAGCGTACCCATATTGACGCCGATTAACGGCACGCCGCATTTTACCGTATCCCTTGCCGCACGGATCAGCGTACCGTCGCCGCCAAGCACAAGGATGCATTCGGTATCGTCCGGGATATCCTCGGCGCGCACCCTGCAAATGTTTTCCTGCTCGTCCACACTGACAAGGTAGCGGCAGCTTCCGCCCATTGTCCGTATATAGCTGCTCAGGCTGTGCGTCTGCGCCAGGTTTTTGTCCTTAAACGCGTTGACGATCAAAACAAATTTTTTCATTTATCCAATGCAGCATGTGCAGCTTCTACTACCGCCCTGCTGTCTGCCGCCTCCTCCTGTTCTCTCTCGTGCGCCAAGCCTGCCCCCTTTTGCAGATGCATTAAATATTCAATATTTCCTTCCGGCCCTTTGATCGGCGAATAATCCAGATTAAGGAGCAAAAAGCCCGTCTCCCTGGCAAATGCAGCCACCTTTTCGATCACCTCTAGGTGTACGTCCTTGTCGCGGACAACGCCTTTTTTGCCGACCTTTTCCCGCCCGGCTTCAAACTGCGGCTTAATCAAACAGACCATCTCCCCGTTTTGCGCCAGCAGCTTATTTGCCACGCCAAGCACTTTTGTCAGCGAAATAAACGATACGTCGACCGATGCAAAATCCAGCACGTCCGCAATATCCTCAGGCGTTACATAGCGGATATTTGTCTTTTCCATGCAGACGACACGCGCATCCTGGCGCAGCTTCCACGCAAACTGCCCATATCCGACATCTACCGCATAGACCTTTTTTGCCCCGTTTTGCAGCATACAGTCTGTAAACCCACCGGTCGATGCACCGATATCCATACATACTTTTTCTTCCAGCGAAATCCCGAACCGCTCCATCGCCTTTTCCAGCTTTAACCCGCCGCGGCTGACATACTTAAGCGTCTTTCCGCGTACTTCAATCTGCGCCTGCTCCGCAAACATGGAGCCGGCTTTTTCCTCCTTCTGCCCGTTGACGTAGACGCTGCCTTCCATAATCATTGCCTTTGCTTTTTCCCTGGAAGGCGCCAGCGCACGCTTTACAAGCAGCATATCCAATCTTTCCTTCATGTCCCCACCATTTATGATCCACCTGCTTCCGGCTGCATTTGCTGATTTTGCAGCCATCCGTTTATTTTTTGTACAATGCTTTCTGCATCCAGCCCCGCCTGGCGCCTTAGCACCTCCACATTTCCATGCGGAAGAAACGTATCTTCGACCGCGATATGCAAAAGCCCCACCTTAGCGCCTGCCGTGCGCAAATATGCCGCCACTGCCTCGCCCATACCGCCTGTTTTTACGTTTTCTTCCATTGTTACCGCAAGGCGGTAAGACTTAGACACATGGTCAAGCATCTGCGTATCCAGCGGTTTTGCAAAGCGCATGTTGACCAGCGCGCAGTCAACGCCTGCCTGTTTTAGGCGTTCCCGTACGTCCAGCGCCGTCTTTACCATACTGCCATACGCAAGCAGCACGACACTGCCTGCTTCATACAGCGTCTCGCTCTTTGCGTACTCGACCGGCGCACGGTACTGCATCAGCCCGTCAAACGCTTCTCCGCGCGGATAGCGGATTGCCGCGGGACGCCCGCAGTCGATGGCAAACTTGATCATATCCGAAAATTCCCATTTGTTTTTCGGCGCCAGCAGCGTAATATTCGGTATCGTCATCAAATACGAAATGTCAAACAGCCCCTGGTGCGTCTCGCCGTCGCTGCCTACAATCCCGGCACGGTCAATGGCAAAGACAACCGGCAGGTTCTGCAAGCAGACATCGTGCAGGATCTGGTCATAAGCACGCTGCAAAAAAGAAGAATACACGGCAAATACAGGCTTTTGCCCACCTGCCGCAAGCCCTGCCGCAAACGTGACCGCATGTCCCTCTGCAATGCCGACATCGAAAAACCGTTTGGGAAACATATTGTGAAAACGCTTTAAGCCAGTCCCTGTCTCCATCGCCGCCGTTATCGCCACCACTTTTTCGTCACGGTCGCCAAGCTTGCGCATTACGGTCGAAAAAATATCGGTGTAGGCTGCTTTTTTCTTCTTCTGCTTTGCAAGCCCTGTTGCGATGTCAAACGGTTCCGTCCCGTGGAAACGCGCCGGATGGCGCACCGCAGGCTCGTAGCCTCTGCCTTTTTCGGTCAGCACATGCACAAGCACCGGCCCGCTGACACGCGAAGCCTTTTGAAACATCGCTGTCATTTTTTCGATATCGTGCCCGTCCACCGGCCCAAGGTACAAGATCCCCATATCTTCAAACAGCATACCCGGAAGCAGAAGCTGCTTAATGCCGCTTTTTGTCCTGCGGATTCTCTGCACAATGCGTTCTCCATACACCGGGATTTTATACAGCGATTCCATAACGCCGTTTTTTAAATCCTGGTACGCGTGTGCTGTGCGAATGCCGCCAAGGTACTGCGACAGCCCGCCGACATTCGGAGAGATCGACATATCGTTATCGTTTAATACAATTATAAAATTGGTTTCCAGCTTGGACGCGTTGTTTAACGCTTCAAACGCCATGCCGCCAGTCAGCGCCCCGTCCCCGATTACGGAAATTACGCGATAGTCCTCGCCCTTTAGATCCCTTGCTGCGGCGATGCCAAGCCCTGCCGAAACCGACGTGGAGCTGTGGCCGGTATTAAAGCAGTCGCAGTCGCTTTCCGCCGTCTTTGGAAACCCGCTCATGCCGCCGAACTGGCGCAGCGTGCCAAATCCATCCTTACGCCCAGTCAGGATCTTATGCGTATAGGACTGGTGCCCGACGTCCCAGATGACCTTGTCCAAAGGCAGGTCAAACGTCAGGTGCAGCGCCATTGTAAGCTCCACTACGCCCAGGTTGGACGCCAGATGCCCTCCGGTCTTAGACAGGCTCTCGATCAAAAACTGCCGGATCTCCCCGGAAAGCATTTGGATCTCTTCTTTGTCCAGCTTTTTTATATCATTCGTCTGATTGATTTTATCAAGTATCATATTTTCTTCCTAACTGAAGCGGCTGTCTCCATTAGCTGCGCCGTCTTGTCAGATACAAAAACAAGCTGTCCAAAAATTCATTATGGACAGGCAGCGATTCCATACATGCCGCCGCTTCCTGCGTCAGCTTTTCTACCTGCTCTTTCGCCGCTTCCATGCCATACATTGTGACATACGTACATTTCTGATTTTTTTCATCGGAACCAACCGGTTTTCCCAGTTCTTCCAGCGTGCTTGTAACATCCAATATATCATCCTGGATCTGGAACGCAACGCCGACCTTTCCTGCCGCCTGCTCTAAAACCGCCACCTCATTTTCATCCGCCCCTGCCAAAACAGCGCCGATTGTCATTGCAGACTCGATCAAAGCCCCTGTCTTTAAGCGGTAGATAAACGAAAGCGTATGCCCGTCCAGATGCTTGTCCCCTTCATTTTGCACGTCCACTACCTGGCCGCCGAGCATTCCGTAAATTCCTGCTTTTCCTGCCAAAATCTGCATTGCCCTTGCAGTCTGGCGCGGCTTGCTTCCCAGATCAAATGCCTTTGCAGCCGTCTCAAACGCAAAATTGAGCAATGCGTCTCCGGCAAGGATGCCCATTGCTTCCCCATAAACAACGTGCGTCGTTTTTCTGCCGCGCCGGTACGCATCGTCGTCCATCGCCGGCAGGTCGTCGTGAATCAGCGAATACGTATGGATCATCTCGATCGCCGCCAAAAATGGCTCAATCACCGCCTCCTGCCCGCCAAACATCCGGTATGCCTCAAGCATCAGCATCGGCCTTAAGCGCTTCCCGCCGGAAAGCAGGCTGTAGTTCATCGCTTCCATTATGATCTGCTGGCGCCCTTCTTCTTTTGGGAGATACTTGCTAATCACCTGTTCGAGTGCGGCTGTCCGGTCTTCTATCTCTTTTTTAAATTCCAAAGCATCCATATTTTTATCCTTGTTTTTCTTTTTTTAAAACTCTTCGAGTTCTCCCTGGCTGCCGATCACCAGCATTTTTTTCTCGATCTGGTCGATCTTTTCATTGCACAGCCTGAGTTTTTTGATCCCTTCTTCGTAATAGCGAAACGCCTCCTCAAGCGGAACCTGCGGGTTTTCAAGCTGCCCGATGCACTGCTCTACCTGGATCAGCACCTCTTCCAGCTTTAAATCGTTTTGCTGCATATCGTCTTGTTCCATCGCTGTTTCCTCCGTTATTTTGCTGCTTCACCAATCAAATATTGCTCTGTACGGACAATTCTTGCCAAGATCCTGCCGTCTAATGTGCGTACATGAATCAGGGCATCTTCCTGCACCTTTGAAACGCTTGTAACAGGCGTTCCGCTTTCATCTGTGACAAAAGAAAATCCCTGGCTTAGCTTTTTTACCGGAGAACCAGCTTCTAGGTGCCCTGCCAGAAGCTGGATCCTGTGGCGGCTGTTTTGCACAAGAAGCGCCATCCGCTGTGCCAGCTTTTCTTCCAGGTCTGCCGTATACTGTTTTTTGCTGTTCAGCACTGCCTGCGGGTTTAAATAGCCAAGCCGGACCGCAAGCTGCTCTGTGCGCTGCATGCTTTGGCGGATCTGCTCACGCATCCGCACATGCAGTGTCACGCGCATCATGCGCACCAGCTCACAGTACTGGGCAAAATCATAGACCGCAAGCTCCGCGGCGGCAGAAGGCGTCGGCGCACGCAGGTCTGCCACATAATCGGCGATTGTCGTATCCGTCTCATGGCCTACCGCCGAAATTACCGGGACACGGCATTCAAAAATCGCGCGTGCAACCGCTTCTTCATTAAACGCCCAGAGGTCTTCGATCGAACCTCCGCCGCGCCCTACAATAATCGTATCCACGCCAAGCTGCTCTAACGCATGAATGCCGTTTACTATGCTTTCCACCGCGCCGTCTCCCTGTACCTGCGCTGGATATAACACAAGCTGCACATACGGGTTGCGCCTGTGGCTGATATTGCGGATATCCTGTACGGCTGCCCCGGTTGGCGCCGTAACGATGCCAAGACGCCTAATATACTTTGGGATCTGGCGCTTATACTCCGGCGCAAACATCCCCATTTCCGCAAGTTCTTTTTTCAGCGCTTCAAACCGCAGAAACAAAGCACCCGCGCCGTCCAGCGTAATCTCTCTGGCATAGAGCTGGTAACGCCCGTCCCGTTCATAGACTTCCACAGAGCCGTCCACAACGACATGGTCTCCATCCTGCATCCGAAACGCAAGCCCTTTTTTTCTGCTTCCCGCAAACATCACTGCCGCAATCGTGCCGCTTTCGTCCTTTAAGGAAAAATAAATATGCCCTGAGTTATGGTATTTGCAGTTGGACACTTCGCCTTTGACGCAGATCCGACAAAGCAGAAAATCCTGCGCAAACATATTTTTAATATACGTATTTACCTGCCCTACGCTGTATACATTTTTTTTCATACCAGTTTTGCCAATACTCCATTTACAAATGCAGGCGCACCGTCGCTGCTGTAGACTTTCGCTAACTCTACCGCTTCATTGATCGCCACGCCGGTCGGAATGTCCGCTTCGTATTTGATTTCGTACACGGCAAGGCGTATCAGCGCCAAGTCTACCTTTGCCATGCGGCTCGTCGTCCATCCGGTCGCCTTTTCGTTAATTACTGCGTCGATCTCATCCTGGCGCGCATAGATCTCGTGTACCTTTTTTTCAATATAGGCACGTTTCCCTTCGTTTTTTTCCGAAAGCTCCTCCATGAAGATGTGTATTTGTTCTTCTATTTCTTCTTTTTCATAAAACTCTGTCTGAAACAACATTTTAAAAATCTGTTCTCTGATTTCTCTCCTGTTCATAAGTCCCTTTCCGCCGGCGCCCGGTCATCCCGTGTACGGAACGCCGATACAGCGCGCAGGTGCCATAAATATGATAAAAAGGAGTGCCTATGCGACACTCCAAAAACAGCCGGCGCTGCTTCTTATTTGCTGCCTGCCATATCCACACTGGCGATCCGTACATTTACGGCATTTACTTCCAGCCCGGTCATTGTCTCGATCGCTGTCTTTACTTTCTCCTGCACCTTCGCCGAGATCTTTGGAATTGCATATCCATATGCAATATTCAGCGCAATGTCTACCGTGACGCAGTTGTCAACCACATCCACCTTCACGCCTTTTGCAAGATTTTTTCTGCCCAGCTTGCTGACCAGCTCGTTTGTAATATTGCCCGCCATAGAACTGACGCCTTCGACTTCTGTCGCGGCAAGCCCCGCAATAATCGTAACGACTTCATCCGCGATATTGACTTCGCCAAGATTGTCTTCCTTGATGCTGTATACCTTTCGATCTTCTGACATGTAAATTCCTCCTCATACAATCAGATGGTTTGTTATATTCGTTTACTTCGTTCGATGTTACTTATTTTATCAGAATTGCGGAAAAATCACAAGCCCAACTGTCAAAGATGCTTGCATAATCCGTACAAATACACTATAATTGAAACAATCCGCGGACTGCTCCGCAAATTCAGCCAACACAGCGAGGTATGATGATGCTTAAAAGCTCCGACTTGTTCCATCTTTCCTTTTATAAAAAATCGCCTTATACCGGCAGCATGGAAGGAATGCGTTTTTATATTGAAAAGGTACAGGAAAACGAAACAGACCTGTTTCGCGTATGGATCTTCCCTGGCCCGTTTTGTTTTGCAAAAACCAAAGACGATTTGAAACAGTCCAGGACGTTTCCCTTTGCAGAAGAAAGCCTTGTGCAAATCACAGACTGGCTGAATGCACAGTATACCAAACGCAGTACCTTCTGGAACCAGCAAAAATCCATACGGTAGCAGCCGTCTTGTGATCTACTCTTTGAGCATTTTCAAAAATGCTTCTTCGCTGATAACCGGCACACCCAGAGTATCCGCCTTTGCAAGCTTGCTTCCTGCGTTGTCTCCTGCCAGCAGATACGTTGTCTTTTTTGAAACCGAGCCAGATACTTTTCCTCCGTTTTTTTCCACCAGCTCTGCTGCCTGCTTTCTGTCCATTCCAGGCAGTGTCCCTGTAATCACAAACGTCATTCCCGCAAAACGCTCGCTTTCGCCGTCCTGTACGATACGCTCCATATTTACGCCCGCGTCAATCAGCCGCTGCAACATCTTTTGATTGTCCGCATCCGCAAAAAAACCTCGAATGCATCCCGCGCTGACTTCTCCGATATCCGGCACTTCCACAAGCTGTTCCGGCTCTGCCGCAGCTACTTTTGGAATCGTGCCAAACTGTTTCATCACTGCTTTTGCCGCGGCTTTTCCAACGTTTGGAATCCCAAATCCGGTCAAAAGCTGGTATGCGTCCCGCTGTTTTGCTCCTTCGATGGCATCGAGCAGCTTGTCTGTATTTTTTTCTTTTCCAATAATGCCCTGCTCAATCAGCTCCTCACGGTGCTCGTTTAATACAAAAATATCCGCAATATTCTGAATAAAGCCGCGCCTTACCAGCTCTTCGATATAGACTGTCCCAAACCCTTTGATATCCATTGCATCCCTGCTGACAAAGTTAATAATCCTGCGCTCAATCTGCGCTGGGCAGCTTGGAGACGGGCATTTCATATCTGCCGTATCTTTTTCCCTGACCGTCTTTGTCCCGCACACAGGACAGGTGTCTGGAAGCTGAAACCGCCTGACGCCGCTGTCTCTTCGTTCCTTTACGACTTCCCGGATCTTTGGAATAATCTCTCCTGATTTATAGACTTTTACATAATCTCCGATCCCCACATCCAACTGGTCGATAAAGTCCTGGTTATGCAGCGTTGCCCTGGAAACGCTCGTCCCGCACAGGCGCACCGGCTCAAACACCGCGGTCGGCGTAATTCTGCCAGTCCTGCCGACAGACACTTCGATATCGAGTATTTTCGCTTCTTTTTCCTCCGGCGGATATTTATATGCGACTGCCCACTTCGGCACCTTGGAAGTCGCGCCGAGCATTTCCCGGTCTGCAATGCGGTTTAGTTTAACAACGGCGCCGTCTATGTCATAAGGCAGGTTTCCGCGGTTTTCACCAATCGCGCAAATCGCCTCCCACACCTCGTCTGCCGTACGGCAGACACGGTAATCTTCAATCACACGTACTCCCTGTTTTTTCAGATATTCATATCCCTGCGTGTGCGTCTCAAATGTGCCGCCGCGCACCTGCTGGATATTAAAGACAAACATCGACAGCCCGCGCTCCTTTGTGACCGCCGTATCCAACTGGCGCAGCGTACCCGCCGCGCAGTTTCTTGGATTGGCAAACATCCGCTTGCCTGCGATCTCCTGGCGTTCGTTGACTTTTTCAAAGTCTTCGTTTGTCATATATACTTCCCCGCGGACTTCCAGATACGGAAACGGCTGCTTTAACTTCTTTTTTACATCCTTAATTACCTTTGCGTTTGCCGTAACGTCTTCGCCGAAATTAATGCCGTCCCCTCTTGTTTCCGCAAGCTTTAACACGCCGTCCTCATAGCGCAGCACCAAAGACAGCCCGTCTATTTTATATTCCACGACAAACTCTGGATCGTCCAACTGCTCCCTCATATCTTCCACAAACGCCGTTACTTCTTCTTTGGAAAACACATCGGAAAGGCTCAGCATCGGTACATTGTGGCGCACAAGAACGCCCGCCTCCCGTTTTGCGCTGCCGCCGACTTTCTGTGTCGGTGAATCCGGCGTCACAAATTCCGGGTGTTCTTTTTCTATCGCCTTTAGCTCCTGCATCAGCGCATCGTATTCGTGGTCTGTAATCGTCGGCGCATCCTGGTCGTAATAGCGTTCCATATGGCGGTTAATCGTTTTTGTCAATTCTTGATATCTGTCAATCGGATTCATTGTTCCTCCTCCCAAAGCTGCTGTGCAGCCGCGCTGCTTTCAAAGTATACGGTATCATCCGAAGAACCTTCTAACATCTGCTCCAGCCGTTTTCGTTCTTTGTCTGTTACCATCCGATACTTTCCGACCGGAAGGTCTCCAAGATGGATATTCATAATCCTTACTCTTTTTAGGCTTACCACACGGTAATCAAAATATTCACACATTCTGCGAATCTGTCGGTTTAAGCCCTGCGTCAGTATCATACGAAAGCTTCTTTGTCCGGTGCGCTCTACCTTGCATTTTCTCGTCATCGTCCCAAGGATCGGCACGCCGCCTGCTAACGCGCGCAAAAATTCATCGGTCACTGTTTTATGAACCGTAACGAGATATTCTTTTTCGTGGCGGTTTCCAGAACGCATCATCTTGTTCACAAACCAGCCTTCGTTCGTCATCAGTATCAGCCCTTCCGACTGCTTGTCCAGCCTGCCGATCGGATAGATCCGCTTTGGATAATGGATAAAATCGACGATATTGTTTTTTTCCCGCTTTTCGGCTGTACAGACAATGCCTTTTGGCTTGTTAACAACGAGAAGAATCCGTTCTTTTTCTGTTTCTACCAGCCTGCCTTGCACATATACCGCATCGCCTGGCTTTACCAGGTCGCCAATACATGCCGTCTTTTCGCCAATGCGTATGTTGCCTGCTTCGATCTGGCGGTCTGCTTCCCTTCTGGAACAGACGCCTGCCGCGCTTAAATATTTATTAATTCTGACTGTTTGTTCTTCCATATCTACCGCCATAACACCCTTTGAAATAAAACTGTCCTTTCAAAATATTCGTGTGTAGAAAAAGCGGATACCGTACCGCTGGATACAGCAACCGCTTTTTCATATGAATTGTTTCTATTATTATTCCCTTTATTTTTTATTCCGTTACCTTAAAAACTCCGTCTTGGCATAGCCGGTCTGTCCGTTCCAGGACACTTTTGACCAGCCTTCCGCATAGCTCATAATTACTGTCACTACATCGCCCTGATAAGCAAGCCCTACCCTGTCTGCCGTTTCACTCATTGCTGTACGTATATTCACAGACTGCGTCAGCGTAATTCTGTCACCTTCATTAAAATAGGTCGTCGAATTTGAATTCGAATTGCTCCCGGATGTATCTTCCTTTTCCACCTTGGACTTGCTGGATACGATATATTCTTTCTTAACGTATCCGAACTTGCCTTTGCTGCGGACTCTGAACCAGCCGCCTTTGCTTGTCCCATAGATCATGACCTTCGTACCGGCTTTCAGCGTCTGTACGACGTCGCTGTCCGTACTCTTCTGCTTGCGCATATTGACTTTCGTCTTGGCATACGCCGTACGCTTTTGTACTTCTACCTTGGACGGATCTGAGACAATATACTCTTTGCTGATATACCCGGTCTTGCCTTTGCATTTTACTTTAAACCAGCCGTCCTGGCTCGTTCCGTAAATCGTAACCTTTGTACCTGCATTCAAGGTCTGGAGGATATCGCTGCTCGTACTGCGTTTTTCACGCATGTTGACCTTTGTCTTGGCATACGCCGTGCGCGTCTTTACGTCTGCTGGTTCAGACGGCTTTTCTGTATCCGGCTTTTGATCTTCTTCGTTTGCCGGCTGGTCATCATTTTCATCCTGGTTTTTATCGTCGTTGTTGTTTTTGTCGCTATTTTTATCATCCTTGCCTGCATTTTCATCATCTACAGACGTTGGGCTGAATGTCGCCACCCATTCGGAAAGTACGTCCGGCAGGGTCGTAAATACCATATCCTTTAACTTTTCATCTTTATCAAGCGCTTCATCATATTTTGTTCCGACATCCCTGGACAGCTTAATGACATCCTCATCCTGTCCAAATTCAGAAATAAGCGCAATAATATCCTCGTCTCTTTCGTTTTCCTTATTTGTCTCATTAAAGGAGCTGTATGCATTGTCTATGTAGCAGTTGCCGTTTTTATCCGTGCGGACGTAAAAGCTGTCCAGATTTGGCGCACCTGTTTCCACATCTTTAAACTTCATTTCTGTATAGACCGTTACTACATACTCGCCCTGCGCAATTCCGCTTTTGGTATAGCAGCTAATCTCTTCATAGCTGTCCATACATTTGCTAAAGCACTTGATATAGCTTTTTTCTGTATCTGAAATCGGAAACGCGATCTTTGCGATCGATTCGGTATCTCCTGCCGCATAGTATTTATAATAATCCTCGAACAGCGCGTTGATCTGCGGATAGGCATTGACTTCCATCTGTCCCGCGCCGTCCTTATTTTCCTCGTCCGTCTTTGTCGCGTCCTGTACAGAGCCTGGTTGTTTTGGATCTTTATTCTGAGACGCTTTGCTGGACGTCGATATTACGACGGCAAGCAATACGAGCATCGCTCCTGTCGCGATATATTTTTTATATTTTGAACAAATATTTTTAATTCCATTTGTATTGATACCTGTATTATTTTCGTTATTATTTGAATTCTGGGCTGCCATTCACTGCCTCCTTGTTTATATTTGAATGATAAATGAATAATTGATGAATTGTATAGTTATCTGCCACGATACAAAGACACCGGACAATCGGTCGAATTGTTAGAAAAAAAATGCAACCGGCGGGAATCGAACCCACATTACAGGAGTCGGAGTCCTGCGTTCTATCCGTTAGACTACGGTTGCAAAATTTATGAGAAGAAAAGGATGACCCCTCATAGTCATGTATTATAACATCTTTTTTTGAAAAAGAAAAGACTAAATTTCTAACAATATTATTTTTTTCTGCTGCTTTGTTTTCGGCAAATCGATCAATCTTTGGTTTTGGGAGCCGCGAAACCGCAGGCTGATATTTTTTTCTGCTTCCACAAATTCCCCGTCTACCAATACATCAATCATAGAAAGCATTTCGTCGGTCACCTCGCACCTGGCGCGGCTGTCGCCGATCAAATCCGTCTCATACGTATAGCCGGTATAGCACCAGATATCTTTTTGCGGAACATTTGCTTTGACATGGCGCAGCAGCTTTACCAGCTCGCGCTGGTTTTCCGGCTCAAACGGCTCCCCGCCAAGCAGCGTCAGCCCTTTGATATAATCATGGCACAAGGCATCGAGCACTTCCCGCTCCGTCGCCTTTGTATATGGGCTGCCATAGCGAAAATCCCACGTCTGCGGCTGAAAACATCCTTTGCAGTGATGCGTGCATCCCGATACAAACAGAGAAACCCTTACTCCGATTCCATTTGCAATATCCGTCTTTTTGATTGCCCCATAATACATATACGAAACCGCCTTCCTATTGTTTCCCTTTATTTAACGCAGGTTTATTATAACTGATTCTATATCGTTCGACAAGGCATTTTTACAAATTCTTTCGAATTCTTTCTTTTCTTTTGTATTTTTTATGATTTGACAAATAAAATACCCTCCGTTGTTTTGCAACCCCTAATAGATACTTTCATTCATAAAACCTTAATCCACCCGCAATACCTGGATTTTTTTATGTCAAGTCTTATGCATTTTTTTGTTGTATTATATTGTGTTTCACGTGA
>CAJTCR010000044.1 GCA_910574915.1 Eubacteriaceae bacterium | reverse complement strand
AATCCCTCGAAACTGTAAAAAAAGCGCAGTCATTTATTAAAATAATAGAGGGCTACGTTTTATCAGGGTTCAAAAAAATCAAAAAGTTGTAAACTGGTGTAAGGTCTGACTGCATGGTGTTTTGTTTCGTTTTTTCTGTTTCAAGCTGTACCTTTTTTCTGTTTCTTGTACCTTCTTTTCGATTTCCGCCTGATATTTTTTTTCTGCTTCCTGTACCTTAATCTGCACAATCATTTCTGCCCGAAGATCGGCTTCTTTATCAATCTCATCTTTCATTAACTCTTTTAATGCTTCACACATGCCAAAATCCCTCCTTATCGCCTGATACAGTTTCTTGTTTGCCATTACACTGACCTGCAAGACTGCGTCTGCGTTATTTTTGTCTCCCTGCTTTGTATACCCGCTTACTGTTTCTAAAAAACGGCAGACATCCTCTTCCCTGGCATTTTTTGACAGGATCTTAAAGCCGCTGTGTTTTTGCAGCTCCCGCATCAGGCTTTTTATCAATTCCCTTGGATATGCTTCCCGAAAAAAAGATACTGTAATCTCCTGGGCAGGTATGGCGTCTACTGTTTCCCCAAAGCTTTTATAAATACATGCATATCCGATAGCTTTATAATAATCGTCAATGCTAAAGCCGTCGTCGGGACTTTTGTATTCCAGCAGGTTATGCTGTTTAAAAATACTCCCTATCTCATTTTTAATCACTGCTCCCGGACGCTTTTTAATAATCAGCAGATCTATGCGCAAAGGCTCTTTCCCAATATTATATTCCCGTATAAATTCTAATTCTGTTTTATTTTCTATAAGCTCCAGTTCTGCTGCACTGCAAAAGCCTGGATGCCATTGGATTTTATCTGTTTGGTCTGTCATTGCGTACATCCTCCTGCTTATTCATTATAACGCTTCCGCTTCCTACACGTCAAGCCGAACGACAGTAAAAGAAAAAGCCGCAGATATTCAGAACTATTTCCAAAATATCTGCGGCTTTTCCATATGCGTAATGATCTGCTCTAATACTACAGTGAACAAACCATATTGAGCTTGTTTAGTAGCACTTACGAAGCGCAGCCGGGAGAGAAGATGCTCATCCTCTCTCCCGGCGTCCCTTCCTGTAAAAATTTACCAAAGCAATTCAAATTCGTTCGCTCTAGGCAATTTTTATTCCGTAACGCCAACCGATGCCATCGTATCTGCCACATCCACAATTTCCGGTGCGCCCAGTCCGGCATCTGCGTTTTTTGCTACTTCTCTTGGATCATCGTAGTCTTTCTTTTCCTCGTCGTCCTTCCAAAGAGATTCGTATTTTTCCCGTTTCTCAAGCCTTGCCATTGCGCCGACGTTTTTTGCCACCTGGTACATGTCCATGCTGAATTCCATCAGCTTTTTTTCATCGTAGGCAGGTACGATCGCGCCTTTCATCAGCCGGCGTGCGACTTCCATCGCTTTTGCCACATCAGCGGCATATTCCTTTGTCGCGTCCTTTTGCTGCTCGGCTACAGTCGCGTTCCAATAGGCGCAGTATTTCTCCGATAACTGCTCCAAATATTTCTCGTATTCCGACTGCTTTTCGTCGATTGCATCCAGCGTCAGTTGCAGTGTGGCAGCAACGGATTCAAATTTCTCCCTGCTTTCCCCATCTCCCGGCAGATGCTTGATTTTGGAGCGGACGTCTTCTAGCTGTTTTGACAGCGCAGACCTCTGCTCGCGGTAAGACCTTACCTGTGCCCGGTATTTTTGCTGCGCTTCTCCAATTTTCATATGATCACATCCTTGTAGTTGTTTCCAATTCCATTTTTCCATGCATCGTATTGCGTATTTCTATTTAATTTATCGTCTATTTTCACGAAAAAATAAGATGCATTATAAAACATATTCCAACTGGCAGTCAAACGGCTCTTTTTCCACATGCTCTTTGTGGTATACCTGTGCTTCCACACAGCCCATTTTTTTATAAAACGCCTGGCTTTCTACCGCAGAATGCGCGGAAATATACAGCTTTTTCGCACCCCGCTTTGCCGCCCATGCTTTTGCCGCCTCAAACAGCCTGGCGCCGACGCCTTTTCCGCGCAGATCTTTGGAAACATGGATGCTTGATAAATCCAGGTAGCCTTCTGCGCCGCCAAACAGCGAAGGTTCCACGGATACAAAGCCTTTGAGTTTTCCATCACAAAAGGCAGCGTGTACAAACCCGCCCGTCTCTGCCGTGTTTTTCAGGCACGATACGAGTACCTCATAATCCTTTTCTGCCCAGTCGTCTATAAAAGGATCGTCTTTGATCACCCATTGTCCATCCACCTTTCGCCAGCATTTTGTAACCGCCTGGCGGCGGATAAAATGCGCGAACAGTTCTTTGCGTATTTCATCCGCCGCCAGGGTTTTATACTGTATTTCCATTGCGATCACCTCATTACGAATGTCTGTTCTCAGTTTCTGTCGGTTCTTCTTGTTTCTCCTGATTGGCATTCTCTACCGCCCGCTCTAGGGCTTCTTCTTCCTTTACCTGCTTTGCTGCCTGTTTGACATGGTAGGCAAACCTGCCTGCACGCCTTACGATCTTTCCGGTTTTATCCGCAACGCCCTGCCCAATGCCCGCTGCATAAGCTCCTGCATTTTGCAGCCCGGCTGCAAGTCCGTCCATCAGCATATGGTCATTTTTCTCCTGAAGGCGCACGGCGTCCAATGGCTGCCGCTGGGGCAGATGCATCGTATGTTCGCTATACAGCGGAAACGTCAGCACGACTTTAAACAAATCCCCGTCCACGTACAGTGCAAATGTCCCGTTCATCAGCTCTGTCAGGCTTTTTGCAATCGAGATGCCAAGGCCGCTGCCTTCCGTGTTTCGGGAACTGTCCCCGCGCACAAACCGCTCCATCAGCTCTTCGCTGCTGATATTAAGCTGGTATTTGGAAATATTGCGGAAAATAATGACCGCCTTGCCGCCGTCTTGTTCCAGGTTGACATAAGCCCTTGTCGCAGGCTGTGCGTATTTGCATATATTGTTCATTAAATTGTCAAACACCCGCCACAAATGCCTGTGGTCTGCTCCGATAAAAATTTCCGTTTCCGGTTTTTTAATTTGCAGCTCGATCTGCTCTGCCATCAGCTTTTCTTCAAATTCGCCGATCGTCTGTACAAGCATCACGCCCGCGTCGCACTGTTCCATCACAACGCTTAAGCTCCCGGTCGATGCCTTGGACGCTTCCATAAGGTCTTCGATCAGCTTTTTCAGACGTGCGGACTGGCGGTGCAGCACTTCTAAATATTCCTGTACAGCCGGGTTGTCTATTTCTTCTTTTTGCAGCAGGTCAACGTAGTTGATAATCGAGGTCAGCGGCGTTTTAATATCATGAGAGACGTTTGTAATCAGCTCTGTCTTAAAACGTTCGCTTTTCATCCGTTCGTTTACCGCATTGTTGATACCGTGCCCGATATCATTTAAGTATTCCCCATGTTTTTTGACTTCCCAGAACATATGCCTTGTGTCGATGCGGTAATCCAGCCTGCCGTTCGCGATCTGCTGCGCGCCTCTTTGCAGCCGGTGCATCTGAATCAGCAGCAGGATTGCCGCCGGGTATACGATTGCCTTTTCAAGCAGCCAGAATGCAAACAGGCTGCCGTCTGCCCAGCTTGCCTCAAGCGCTAAAAACTCCGCAAACGCCAAAACACCTAACACAATCCATGCTTTCCAAAGCAGCGTCACACTCTTTAACAGGCTGGCGCACACATAACCGCAAAAATGCAGGGCACCTGCCAAAACGTGTACGCATTTTCTAAAAACAAGGTAAATAACCGTATGCCGCCACCATTTTCCCAGCTTTATATGAACGGCAAAGCTCATGCAGAATAACATGCACAAAAAAACTGCGGCTATGCCGGCACAGACGAAAACCACGCCCGCCGATACCATGCCTGACATGCCGTTTCGCTGTCTTGGAGCAACGATTTCCATAAACCAGACCATAAGGAAGGCAAGAAGCGTCTCTGCGAAAAAAAAGCCTGCAAAAGAAAGGTCTAACGGCACACGATCCAAAAAAGAGGCGCAGATGCCTTTTTCGCCCCTGCGGTGCCCGGCTGCCGCCATCAAAAACGAAAAAGCGGCGATCAGCACAACCACGGATACAATCAGAATAACGATTCCAGCATAACGCATACGGTAAGCAAAATCAACCAAAATCTTTGTCTGTACAAACAGATCGCCCTGTGTAAACGACAATTCCCCTGAAAGCGGCTCGTGCACATACGACGCCACAATCAAATGCTCATAAGGATCTTGTTCGCTGACATAAATCTGCTCTTGCCCAATCGCATCCAGATGTCCCTTTTGAACGGCGCCATACGTTTTTAGGCTGTCCTTCCCGTTTACAATGGCAATTTCAGAAATATCCACGACATGGTCTGCATCAGGCAAAAACAGGTACAGGCTGTCATCCTCCCAGGTATATTTCGTCTGATCACCGTTTATTTGCTCATGAATCATAGAATTTGCCGTATACAGCGGCGTTATTCCGTCGTTTTGTGTACAAAGCTTCGCGTCCTGCGTCGCGAACAGCTTTTTGTCTGCACGTACGTAAATGGTTTCGGATTCCATATCATACACCCATCCCTGTATATCGTAATTGTCCTGGGAAAAGCTTGGTTCAAACATCGAATAGGAGGAATCTAAAATATTCCTGCCAAAAAACGCAAACTGCGTGTCTTTGGTAATATCATATTCGTTAAAATATAGCTCTGCCTCCTTGGGCGGCTGTTCAAAATTGCCCGCGACATAGCTGCCAAGATCCGAAAAATCCACCGAACGGATATCCTTCGCCTTTACAATCCCATAGCGAAAATTTGTCTGCGCCAGTTCTTTCGCATCGTATTGATCTTTGTACGCTGCCAATGCCATAACGGAATATTTGCCGCACATTTCCTCATAGCCTTTTTTCAGCATCTCTTCTTTGCTCATCTGGTAACCGCCGATGGTATCCATCATCACCATTCCAACAAAGCCTGCAATGCTTAAAACAAGCGAAATAACAACCAGCAGGAACGCAGCCGTCTTTGCCGCCGCACTTGTCTTTAACGTCTCCATAGATGTCTCCTTCCTTTACTTCAGCTCTTCGATTTTGTAGCCGCGTCCCCATACAACTTTTAAAAAACGCGGCTGCGCCGGGTCATACTCGATTTTTTCCCGCAGATGGCGGATATGTACCGCCACCGTATTTTCCGTACCATAAGAAATATCTTTCCATACCTTTGTATAAATTTCATTTGGAGAAAATACCTGTCCCGGATGCTCCATCAGCAATTTTAAAATATCATATTCCGTCCGTGTCAGTGCCACAGGCTCCCCGTCCAGCGTCACCTCTTTGGACTTGTCATCCAGTTCGATGCCGCCGATACGCAGCTTGTCGTCCTGCGCTGCTTTTCCGCCGCCAAGCAGCATATAACGGCGAAGCTGGGATTTGACCCTCGCCTGTAATTCTACCGGATTAAACGGCTTTGTCACATAGTCATCCGCACCGACGGTAAGTCCTAGTACCTTATCGGTATCTTCCCCCTTTGCAGTCAGCAGTATCACCGGTACGTTGCTTAACTCCCGGATCTTTACCATCGCTTCAATGCCGTCCATCTTTGGCATCATAATGTCCATCAATACAAGATGCACCTCATTTTTTTGAATGACCTCCAAAGCCTCCTTTCCGTTATAAGCCTCATATACCGTATATCCTTCGCTGCTTAAATAAATGCGTACTGCCGATACGATATCCTTTTCATCATCACAAACCAGAATCTTGTACATAACTTCCTCCAACAATGTCTACATGCCACAAAAAAATCCGTCACATGCATTATGATTAATCACAATGACATTGTAACGGAATTTTTATGAAGTTTAAACTGCCTAAAATCTTAAGACTTTTTTAATTTTTTAAAAACGCGCGAAAACCCGTGATTTCTTTGGCTTTCTGCATCAGGTCTTTTTCATTTGCCTTTAAGTAAAAGCGCAGCGACGCCAGCTCCTTATCCGAAAAGCCCTGGGATTTTTCGATCTTTCCGCCCGGTATGATCCCTTCTGCAAAATCTTTATCTCCGTTTCTTGCAAACCGTACTTTTACGACCCTTTCCTTTCCCTGCCTTAAAATACCTGTATAAGTTAATGATACGTCTTCCATGCGCCGACCTCCCTGTACTGTGCATATTCTATCAAGTGCCTGTCTTATATATATCGGACTGCCTGCCCGGATTCTTTATAAAAGACCGTCAAAAATGCCCGCCCAATTTTTTATGAATAATTTTGGCAATTTCGCGCATTCTTTTATTATCAATGATTCGGAGGTTAACTATGGCTGTCTATAAAGTTGAAATCTGCGGCGTAAACACTGCAAAGCTGCCTGTATTAAAAGAATCAGAAAAAGAAGAGCTGTTTGCGCGAATCAAGCAAGGCGACCACGAAGCCAGGGAACAATATATCAACGGCAACCTGCGCCTTGTCTTAAGCGTGATCAAGCGTTTTTCCAACCATCACGAAAACGTGGACGACCTGTTTCAGATCGGGTGCATCGGCTTAATCAAATCCATTGACAATTTTGACCCGACCTTGGGGGTAAAATTTTCCACTTACGCCGTGCCAATGATCGTCGGGGAAGTTAGACGCTACCTGCGCGACAACAACAGCATCCGTGTTTCCCGCTCCCTGCGTGACAATGCCTACAAAGCAATCCACGCAAAGGAAGTCTTAACCCGCACCTCAAACCAGGAGCCGACCCTGGATGAGATCGCCAAGGAAGCAGGGCTTACAAAAGCCGAGATCGTATTTGCCCTAGACGCGATACAGACCCCCGTCAGCCTGTACGAACCAGTCTATACGGACGGAGGCGACACGCTGTATGTGATGGACCAGATCTCGGATAAAAAGAATAAAGAATCCAAATGGATCGAATCGCTGTCCCTATCAGACGCTATGCAGCGGTTAAACGACCGGGAAAATTATATTATCAAGCTGCGCTTTTTTGAAGGAAAGACACAGATGGAAGTTGCAGAGGAGATCCATATCTCCCAGGCACAGGTATCCAGGCTGGAAAAATCTGCGCTTAAAAGTATGCAAAACTATTTATCGCTGACTTAAATTTGATTCGGATCAAGCTGGTGCGCTACCGATGGAGTATTTTCTCCATCGATTTTCCTTTCGCCAGCTCGTCCACCAGCTTGTCCAAACAGCGGATTGCCCGCATCAGCGGTTCTTTGACTTCTTCTACCCGCACGCCGCAGACGACACCTTTTACCAGCTTCGTTTTTTCGGTAATTTCCGGCGCATTCTGAAAAAATGCCGCGTAAGCCAGCGGTTCGTTTTGCATACGTTCCAGTTCGTTTTGGCTGTACCCGGTCAGCCAGCATGTCACCTCGTCCACTTCCTGTTTTGTCCTGCCTTTTCTAACAGCCTTATCGACGAGAAGCTGATAGATTTTTGCAAAATCCATTTGATATATTTTCTCATTCGTCATCTGCTTTTCTCCTGTTTGAAAAACGCTTATACAGTTTTACATGGTCATAAATACATTTCCAGCTTCCCTGCGCATCCGCAGTCACACAAATATATTTACGATCCTTTTCGTCCACGCCATAGCTGACCGCGCAGCTTCCCGCCTCAGACACATAGCCGGTCTTGGCGCAAAGCACTTCCCCTCCTGTATCTTTATCTTCAATGCGGCGCAAAAACCAGTTGGATAAGACCATGCCTTCCTTATGCTGCTTCGTCTTAGAAGTCGTATAGGTGCGTGCGGAGAGCACCTCGCGGCACAGGTCGTTTTCAAGCGCTGCCTGCATAATGACCGCAAGGTCAAACAGCGTACAGTAATGGTCTTTATCGTAGATGCCAATGCAGTTTGTAAAATGAGCCGTCTCAGACAGCCCCAGCTCGTCCAGCTTTTCATTCATCAGCTTTACAAACGCTTCTTCCGATCCCGCCACATACTGTGCCAGCCCCAGTGCCGCGTCTGCGCCGGACGGCAGAATCAGCCCGTAGAGCATGTCTAAAACAGTTACTTTCTCACCGATTTCAAATCCGGCGACGCTGCATTCGTTCAGATAGCAAAAATCTGTAATTTCCACGGTGATTTTAAATTTATCCTTTAGATTCGGCGTATCGCCAAGGTGCTCCACCGCGGTTAAAAGTGTCAGCACCTTTGTCATAGAAGCCGGGACAATCCGCTCCGTTTCATCCTTTCCGGCAAGCACGGTTTGGTTTTCAGCGTCCAGCAGTACGGCATAGGTACTAGAAATCCCGTTTCCAAGCGTCCGCGTCTTTTCCTGATACGAATAGCCGTTGACCTGCTTTAATTCCGCAAGGCCATCCGCTCCGTCACCAGCCTGTTCTGCGTCAGGCTCCTGCTGTACATCGGAGGCTGTATCCGATGATGTATCGGATGGTAAATCCTGCCCGTCTGCCTGTGTATCGGAGGGGATATCCGCCGTGGAACCCGATGGTGTGCCGGCATCCGCCGCGGCTGTCCCGGCATTTGGTTCGCTGCTTTTTTGCTTTGCTGCTTTTTGCACGGTAAAGAAAATGCCTGCGGAAAGCACCGATAAGATCAGCACGACAACGAGTATCCTTTGCAAAAGCCTCCTCCTTCGTTTTTTTGCCCGCATCAGTTCTTTTTTTTGCAGTACCTGTAGCCAGAGCAGGTCATCTTCTCTTTGTCTTTTACTCATTGAAGTCTCCATTCCGCCGCCTTTGCCATGCGGCACTTAGTGATAAAACCAAGATCCTATTTACTCCATTTTTCACACAAAGCATTGATCTGGTCTGCGAATTTTGCAAGCTCCTTGTTCGGCCTGCCTTCCAGCTTGTGGATCAGCCCGATCAGCCGTTCGCCTGCGGCTAAGAGCCTTGCAAATACATTTGTGGAAGCTTTTGCAGACTTCGCCTGCTTTAACGTACGCTGGCGCTGTCCCTGCTTGATTTGTACGCCGCTTATAAGGTCGTACGTATCTCCGCTGTACGGCGCCTGCGCATCATAGCCAAATTCCTGGTGCAGATGCGCGGCAAACGCATCGGTAATCGTATCTTCCCCATGCACGATAAAAAACTTCGGCGCACTTTCCGCAAACTCGCCTGCCCAGCGGGTAAGCTGCCCCTTGTCCGCATGGCCGCTGATTCCCGGCAGGTTTAAGATCTTGGCATTGACTTCCACCGTCTCGCCAAACAGCCGCACCTGCTTTGCACCGTTTAACAGGAAATTGCCGAGCGTTCCCGGCACCTGAAAGCCTACGAAAATAATCGTAGAATCTTTGCGCCACAAATTGTGCTTTAAATGATGGCGGATCCTGCCTGCCTCGCACATACCAGAAGCAGATATAATCACAATCGGCTTTTTAATAAAGTTAATCGATTTTGATTCATCGCTTGTCACAGAAGTCTTTAAGCCTTCAAAACGAATCGGGTTGATTCCTTGTGCAATCAGCTCTTTTGCCTCTTCATTAAAGCAGACCGCGTTGTTTTTGTGAAATACGTTTGTCGCCTCTACGGAAAGCGGGCTGTCCACGTACACTTCAAAATCTTCAAAACCAGGAAGCAGATGCTCCGACTTGATCCTGCGCATAAAAAACAGCAGCTCCTGCGTACGCCCTACGGAAAATGCCGGGATCACGACATTCCCGCCGCGGATAAACGTTTCTTTGATTACTTCTGCAAGCGTAACCGCATAATCCGGCGGCGCAGCGTGCGTCTTATTGCCATATGTAGATTCCATAATGACATAATCCGCATCTTGAATATATTCTGGATTGCGGATCAGCGGGCGGTCTCCGGTACCGATATCGCCGGAAAATACGAGTTTTTTCGTCTGGTCGTCTTCCGTCACCCACAGCTCTACGCTCGCAGACCCAAGCAGGTGCCCGGCGTCTACAAAACGCACCTTGACATCCGCACCGACATCGATCTGCACATCATATTCACACGGCACAAAATGCCCCAATACCCCGATCGCATCGTCCATATCGTAAAGCGGTGTCACTTCCGGGTTGCCGGCACGCCTTGCCTTGCGGTTTTTCCATTCCGCTTCAAACATCTGGATATGGGCACTGTCCTTTAGCATAATGTTACAAAGCTCACAAGTTGCTTTTGTGGCAAATACCTGCCCCCTGAACCCCTTGCTGTATAAAAGCGGCAAAAGCCCCGAATGGTCAATATGGGCATGTGTAATAAACACATATTCAATCGCCGCGGCATTGACCGGTATTTCCTGGTTTACATACAGATCCGGCCCCTGCTCCATCCCACAGTCGACCAGCATGTTTTTTCCCGCAGACTGTATAAAATGACAGCTTCCCGTCACCTCGTGCGCAGCTCCTAAAAATTCCAACAGCATAATACCATCTCCTCTCTGTCATCTGACTGACCTTTGCTGTACCTTATTATACCATTTTTAGGCGCATAGATAAACCTCTTTTTTCATATTCAAATTCAAAAGGCTTTCGGTTTCCCAAAAACCAAAAGCCTTAAAATCTGTTACTCAAAGCGCACAATTTCTTTGCGCAACCGTTTCATAATCTTTTTTTCCAGCCGTGAAATGTAAGACTGCGAGATGCCCATTAAATCTGCCACTTCCTTTTGTGTCATCTCGTTTCCTTCCGGCGTATTATAGCCAAAGCGCAGCTCAACAATCATCTTTTCCCTGCCGGAGAGACGGTCTACCGCGTTGCGCAACAGCTTTTTTTCTACCTCGGACTCCATATCTTTGGAAATAATATCGTCGTCTGTACCGAGAATATCGGACAAAAGCAGCTCGTTGCCGTCCCAGTCCACATTGAGCGGTTCATCAATCGACACCTCAAGCTTTGTCTTACTCGTCCTGCGCAGATGCATTAAAATCTCATTTTCAATGCAGCGCGAAGCATACGTTGCAAGCTTGATATTTTTGGACGGATTAAACGTATTGATCGCTTTGATCAATCCAATCGTCCCAATGGAAATCAAATCTTCTACGCCGACTCCGGTATTGTCAAATTTTTTGGCTATGTACACAACAAGGCGCAGGTTATGCTCGATCAAAAGGCTTTTTGCCTCCTCTGTCTCCCTGCCTTCCCCGGACAGCTTTGCAATACAGGCGTTTTCCTGCTCCGGCTCCAGCGGCGAGGGCAGCACATCCGCCCCTCCGATATACCATACTTCCTGTTCCGGCTCATGCATATGCAGCATATAGTGAAATGTACCGATCATCCTTTGTATTAGCGTTTCTGTCCCTTTCATATCTGCCTCCTGGATTTTAGTTTTGCCATATTTTTATGATGTTTCCCTATCGCTTCGCGGCTCCTTCCGCATCGGTTTCCTGCGGATTGATAATCATCTGATAAGGCTTTTTCTCAAACAGCGCATGGTCGACAAGGCAAAGCACAGCCCCTTTCACGGTCTTTTTTTGATCGTCATAGACAAAGCTTAATTCTTCGATTGTAACTGCCTCAAGCAGCCCGTGCCTGCAGCCGAGCGATTCATAGGGAATCAGCCGGACTGCCTGCGGCGCCTGAAACGCCGCTTCATAAGCACGCCGGTCGATCATGCTGGCATGTTTTCCCGTATAAGGGTCTGTCAGCAGATTGCCGCTGTCTGCCAGCGCCCGCAGTGTGATGCCCGTTCCATTTTGCCTGATCTTCGCATTAAAATACCGAAAACGGCGCATCCGCCTGCCAAACCACAAGCAGGCGGCGCAAAGTACAAAAAGCGCCGCAAGCAGCGCCGACTCATACGTAAGCAGCCCGCTCCCTTTCGCATACAGCCATTCCACTGTCCCACCGATCAGGATAAACATGAAATAGCCAATGCATAAGTCAGAAAAAAAATCTTGTTTTGATTTTTCCCGAAAACAGAAATAAACAATTCCGGGATTGACCAGAAAATGTACCGTAAGCAAATAAGCCGCCGGATGCCCTAAGGCAAAAAACACCAGGCAATTTAAAAGCGTGCCTGCCAGCGCCCCTGCTAAAATACGCAGTGCCCGTACGTTTCTCCTTCGATACAGATTTACGGCAAGAAGCGCCGCCAAATCTACCAAAAAGTTATTTACCGCCAGCACGTCTATGTATACTTCATAGATTGCACCCACCTCCGTCCTGTATATTCCTATTCTATTCCAAAATTGTTTAAAAAAATGTCAAACTTTCATACTTAATGCCTGTCTAAAATCCAAATTCCGGCAATATAAAAACTGCCCAGATCCGGGAATATGCTTCCCTTTCTCCAAGCAGTCTCAACTTTTGTAATACATACCTAACATTTTTCATTTTCTCTTTTAACACAGATGCATGTCCAACTACTATGTATGCCTTTACTTTTTCGGATTCTGCAAAAATCCCGGAATCTTAATATCCTTGACTGGAACGGTGCTTTCCGGTTTTTTCGGTTTATTGATCCCGTAAATATTCTGCTGGGACATCTCCGCCCCTGCGGTGTTCATGCCGCCAAATCCGCCTGCCGACGTTTGGCTCTGTACTGTCGCGGTACGCCCCGGAAACGGTGTAGGTACCGGACGGCTGGCTGTATTCGTGTTCGCGTATTTCATCCCCGGCATCCCTGGCATCAGCGATGGCTTCGGCTTGCTTTCCACATCTTCAATGCCTGTCGCAATGACCGTAATTGTCGCCTCATCGGATCGGGACTCATCGTATTTCGCACCGAAAATAATATTGGCATTTTCACCTACCAGATCCCGTACATAGCCGACCGCATCGTTTGCGTCCAGCAGCGAAATCGCGCCCGAAATATTGATAATCACATGCGTGGCTCCGCAAATATCCGTATCCAGCAATGGAGAAGAAACGGCAAGCTTGACCGCCTCGATCGCTTTTTCGTCGCCCTTTGCCATACCGATGCCGATATGCGCCAGCCCCTTATCCTTCATTACCGTCTGTACATCCGCAAAATCCAAGTTAATTAAAGCCGGCAGGTTAATTAGGTCTGTAATACCCTGTACACCCTGCTGCAACACCTCGTCCGCCTTTTTTAACGCATCCGGCATCGTCGTCCTGCGGTCTACTATTTCCAAAAGCTTGTCGTTTGGAATCACAATCAGCGTATCCACGCCTTCTTTTAAACGCTCGATCCCGGAAATCGCATTGACCATGCGTGCCTTTGCCTCAAATGTAAACGGTTTTGTAACTACGCCTACGGTCAAAATCCCCTTGTCCTTGGCAATCTTTGCTACAACCGGAGCCGCGCCCGTCCCCGTGCCGCCGCCCATGCCGCACGTAACAAAGATCATGTCCGCTCCTTCCACAACCGAAGACAGCTCTTCTGCGCTCTCTTCTGCCGCCTTCATGCCCACTTCCGGGTCTGCTCCCGCTCCAAGCCCTTTCGTAAGCTTTTCTCCGATCTGAATCAGCGTAGGCGCCTTGCACAGCATCAACGCCTGTTTATCTGTATTTACCCCGACGAACTCCACACCGCCGATATTTTCATCAATCATTCTATTTACTGCATTGTTACCTGCTCCACCGACCCCGATAACAATGATCTTTGCACTGGAATCTGCTTCTGTTGTTGTAATCTCAAGCAAAGGTAATACCTCCTTAATTTATACATTATCCCGTGTCTGCTTACCCAGGACACAAAATTTAACTTCTGAATTCTATAATATTATTTTTTTCACATGAAATCAACCAGTTTTTTGAAAAAATATCAAATTTTACCGAAATAACCCCCTCCTAATCTGGTTCAAAAATAATATCCGTTGTCAGCGGTGTCCAGTTTTCCAGGTGCAGCGTCCCTTTTTTCCCGCTTAGCTTCGGCATAATCGCGTCTAAGCGCATCACTTTTTCCACCAAATATTCGTCATCTCCGATTTCTGCCTGTATACTGCCGAAATCTGCCGAAAGCGTGCGGTCTTCATAAAAAGCAATCGTCTTTGGCACCAGCTCATATTTGGCAAGCTGCTGCGAAAAGATCAATAGCAGGGAAAGCGCCTGTTCATCATTTAAGTTAAGCTTTTCATAAACGACTACCTTGCGGCACTCAATCCCGTCAACCTTTGGCACATGCGCAATCTGCCTTTTGGAAATCTCGACCACAAACCCGTCTTTGTCAAAATAGACGTTTTGGTTATTTGCCTCGATATAGCCAACGATCGCCTTTTCATAGACTTTGACCTGAATCGCGTTCGGCGAAAGCATCTTGATCTCCATCTCGTCGATAAACGGAATCTCTTCTGTCTGAAACAGCCGGTACTTAAGCACCACATACAGCGTATTCCAGGAATATTCATCACTCAGCACGCTGTCTTTGATCTGCTGGTCTGTATACAGCTCATTTCCGCTTACCTTTACATTTTTCAGTTGAAACCCTGTAATCCCGACAAGGCACAATAGCGCGGCAAGAAATAAAAATACAAGCACTCCAAGCAAAATCCTCTTTTTTCTCGCCCGCTTCTTTCGATTTTTTCTAATCATGGCCACTACCTTCCAGACGGATTCCCCTAGATACGCTCAGTGCCAGCCCCATTTCCGCAAGCAAAAAGCTGGTCGACGTCCCGCCGTAGCTGATAAACGGCAGCGTAATACCGGTATTTGGAATCGTATTTGTAACAACGGCGATATTCAATATCACCTGGATTGCAATATGCGCCATAATCCCGGACACGATCAGCGCGCCATACAAATCAGCCGCATTGTTGGCAATGACCATCAAACGCCAGATTGTAAGCAAAAACAAAAGGATCACACAGACAGCGCCAAACAGTCCAAGCTCTTCGCAAATAATCGAAAAAATCATATCGTTTTGTGCTTCCGGCACAAACCCAAGCTTTTGCATACTCTGTCCAAGCCCTTTCCCAAACAGCCCGCCAGAGCCGATCGCATAAAGCCCCTGGATCGTCTGAAATGCCGTATTGTCCGTATAATTCTCTGGATGCAGCCATGCTTTGATACGCTTCATCCGATAGCCTGCCGCCATAATAAACAACACGCCTCCGCCGACAACGCCCACGACCACCATCGCGATAAACTGTCCGAACTTCGGACTTGCCACAAACGTAATGACTACGGCAATTCCCAATATAATTATACCTGTACTTAAGTTTTCATACGCTACGATCACAAAGATCGGCACAATCATAATCATCACTTTAATCAGGTTTGAAAACTTGCCGATCTGCTTTGGAATCCGGCATACAAGCCCGGATAAAAACAAGATCATCGCTAACTTTGCAAGCTCCGAAGGCTGAAAGCTCAGCGGTCCAAGCGGAAGCCAGCGGGAAGAGCCTTTTGCTTCGTTTCCGATCCCTGGGATCAAAACGACCGCGCAAAGCCCGAATGCCACCAGATAGGCAAGGTTCCCAAAATGAAACCATATATGGTAATCAATCTTGGAAATCAGCATCATCGCCATCAGCCCAAGCGCCACAGCAAGTCCCTGGCGCCTTAAATAATGCAGCGCGTCGCCGTATTTATCATTTGCATTATAGGCACTGACGCTGTACAGCATCACAAGGCCAAAACCCAGTAAAAAAATTACCAGAAAAAACAGACTGTAATCACAATATTTGATTTTCTTTTGTTTCGTCCTGTTTCGTCTGCCCACTCTTACAACTCCTGATTTTTCTTTTCCCTCCGTCCGGCGAATGCCGGAATCCTTCGTACCACCATCCGTCCATTTTATTTCGCCGCTTTACTGCTGGTAGCTTCGTACAATTTCTTTAAAAATGTCCCCTCTCTTTTCATAATTTGGAAACATATCCCAGCTTGCACACGCAGGAGACAAAAGCACTGCGTCCTTTTCGCGCGCGTGGCTGTGGCAGTATGTGACGGCGTCTTCCAAAGAATCGCACATGACAACCTCTGTAAATCCTTTTTCCGCCGCTTCCTTTGCAATTTTTTCTTTTGTAGCACCAATTAACACGAGTTTTACCACTTTGCCGTCAAAGGCATCGATCCATTCCCCATATTCTGACTGTTTGTCATAGCCCCCGCCAATCAGCCAGGTCGGACGCTCCATCGCGCGGATGCCCTTGATCGCAGCATCTGGATTCGTCGCTTTGGAATCGTTATAATAACGAACGCCGTTTATTTCTCCCACATATTCTATTCTATGCGCAACGGCGCGAAAAATTTTCAATACTTCCCTGATTTTTTCAAATGGAACGCCAAGCGCATGTGTAACAGCGCAAGCAGCCATTACATTTTCATAATTATGCGTTCCAAGCAGGTTTAATTCGCCGGTATCGATCACGGCATGTACCCCGTCTGCGTCAGCGTAATAAATCGTGCCGTTTTCCAGATAAAGCCCGCGCTCCAGCGTTTGCCTGCTGCTAAAATAAATAACGTTTAGCTTTGTTTCGATTGTGTTTCCAAACGTGCGCAGCGCTTCGTCTTCATAGTTCAGCACACAAGTCTGCCCCGGCGTTTGGTTTTTTACAATCGATTCTTTTATCTTAATATAACATTCTATTGTGTGATGCCTGTTTAAATGGTCAGGCGTAATATTTAAAATTGCCGATACATCCGGGCAAAACGTGTCTGCCGTTTCGAGCTGAAAGCTGCTGATCTCCGCAGCCGTTACGGTTTCGTCCGTCATCTGCGTGGCAAGCGACGTATAGGGAATCCCGATATTGCCGACTACTTTAACGTCCGCAAAATAGCTTTTTAAAATCTCACCGACCAGCGCTGTCGTCGTCGTCTTGCCGTTTGTCCCGGTAATCGCCGCCAGCCTGCCCTTTGCACAACGGTAAGCAAGCTCGATCTCTCCCCAGATACTAACGCCGCTTTCCCGCAGCGCTTCTACAAGCGGAAGATCCACCGGCACCCCGGGGCTTAGCACCGCAATGCTATACGGCGGCGCATCCTGTTTATCTGTAGCGGCACTGCACTGGCTTAAAATCTGCTGCGTGCCCGCCGCTCCAAGCAGCACTGGGACGTTTTCAAACGCCTGTGATTTTGCCCGTATATCTGCTTCGCACAATTTTTCACTGCTGTCATATAATATCGTATCGGCACCCGTTTCTATCAAAAGCGTGGCAGCGGCAATCCCGCTTACCCCCGTGCCGATGACGAGTACCTTTTTTCCTTTCAGGTTCATACTGCTATCATTCCTTCCTGTCTACATGCCCATATAAGCGACCAGGCATAAAATTGTAGTCACGATTGAAAATACCGCAACTACCCGTGTCTCCGACCAGCCGCCAAGCTCAAAGTGGTGATGGATCGGCGCCATGCGGAAAAACCGCTTGCCGTGGGTCATTTTAAAATAACCGACCTGTATCATGACCGATAAGATCTCTATCCAGTAAATCAGCCCCACAATCAAAATAAACATCGGCATCTGCATCATATATGCCACAGAAGCCACAAAGCCGCCAAGCGCCAGCGATCCGGTATCCCCCATAAACACGCTCGCCGGATAGACGTTAAACAGCAAAAATCCAAGCAGCGCGCCTACCACGGCACAGGTCACCGGCTCAATGCCGCTGTTCGTCCCGACCGCCACGACGGAGAAAAATGTCGCGATCAGCACCGTTACACTAGAAGCAAGCCCGTCCAGCCCGTCCGTAAAATTCGCGCCGTTTACCGTCCCGATCACGGCTAAAAATAAAATCGGCAGTGCCATCCATCCAAAATCCGCATATTTGCCCCCGGAAAACGGGATCAGCATCGTCAAAGGCACATCCGAAAACCGTTGCAGATAAATGGCAAATACCGCTGTCACAACGATCTCCAGTATCATCTTCTGCCATGCAAACAAGCCGTCCGAACGCTTTAACACAACCTTTAAATAATCATCAAAAAATCCAATTACCCCAAATCCTACCGTAACAAACAGGATCGGCACAATCTTTGGATAAGAAGAGATGAAAAACAACGATGTAATAATAATCGAAAGCAAAATCATAAGTCCCCCCATCGTCGGCGTCCCCGTCTTTTTCTGATGGGATTTTAATTCTTCACGCTCCGTATTTCCTACCTTGAGCCTTCGTAAAACGGGTATCATAAACGGCCCCAGGATCGCTGTAACCGAAAATGAAAGTATTACCGCAAAAATATAGCGAAAATCAATTAACTGCTCTGTCATTTCCTTTATCCCTCTTTCATTTGTCATGCTGTTGTCTCAAAATCATAGTATAGCGGATTTTGGGGCATGTTGCAAGAGCCTTGGACAGATTTCTTTTTTTCCGTACCCTTGCGTTAGGAGCATTTGCCGTGCAGCAGCGGGGATATGCCGCACGGTTTTGCTTTTAGTTTTAATTTTGCTGCTCCTGGCTCTGCGCTTGTTTTTCTGCTTTTTCTTTTGCCGCTACCGCAGGGTCTTTTTCAATTCCAAGATACGGCAGAATATTAAGCAGCAGCTCTTTTGCTACCGGGGCAGCGATCGTACCGCCGTAATAAACGCCTGTCGGGTTATTAATAATCACCAGGCACAGAATCTGCGGGTCCTGTGCAGGAGCAAAGCACATAAAAGAAGAAATATAGCGGTGCGCGCTTCTTGGAAGCGTCTGGGAAGTCGCTGTCTTGCCGCCGATCTCATAGCCTTCGATATACGCTTTGCTGCCGCCTCCTTCGGATACGACTTTTTCCAACAGCGCGCGCATCGTCTTTGACGTCTCTTCACTTAAAATCTGTTCCTGCGGCTCATAATCAAACACTTCTACGGCGTTTCCTTCCTGGTCTTCCACCTGGACGCCGAAATGCGGGGTCACGCGTTTACCGCCGTTAATCAGCGAAGAGATCGTTGTGGCAAGCTGGACTGGCGTTACCTGGAACGACTGGCCAAACGAAATCGTGGCAAGCTCTACCTGCCCGATCTTTTCTTTTTGATGCATAATCGTCTTTGCTTCCCCCGGCAGGTCAATACCTGTTTTTTTAAGCAGCCCGAACTGTTTAAAATACTTGTAGTACTGGTCGGTGCCAAGCCTCATGCCAAGCTCGATAAAGACCGGGTTGCAGGAGTTTTCAAGCCCCTGTACAAAGCTCTGCGCCCCATGCCCGCTCGTCCTCGCACAGCGGATACGGCGGTCTTCCACAATCTTATAGCCCGGGCAAAAGAAATTGTCGCTAAGCGACACCACGCCTGCCTCTAATGCTGCCGAAGCGGTAACGACCTTAAATGTGGAGCCTGGCTCATACGTATCGTTGATACAGCCGTTGCGCCACATCTGGTTTAACAGGTTCTGCTTTTCCTGTGCATTTGCATAAGACGTACCTTCCGGCAGCTCATACGGGTCATTCAGGTTAAATTCCGGCAGGTTGACCATCGCCATAATCTCCCCATTAGAGGGCTTCATAATAAGGACGCTGACACTGTCTGCCTCTTTTGCCTGCATCGCTTTTTCCGCCGCCTGCTGCGCGTACATCTGGATATTGACGTCCAGGCTGATACGCAGGTTGTTGCCGTCGACCGGGTTGCTGCGGCTTTCTCCGGCATCTGCAAGCTCCACGCCTTTCGCGTCGGTTAACGTTAAAATCTTGCCGTTTTTGCCCATCATCTTATCGTCGTATATCACTTCGAGCCCGATAATACCCTGGTTATCACCTCCTGTAAATCCAAGCACCTTGGAAGCTAAGTCGTCATACAGATAATACCGTTTATAATCCTCATCCACTTTTACGCCCGCTAACTTATAGTCGCGGATTTTATCTCCGATTTCCTTGGATACGTTTGATTTGATCCGCTCGATGGAGCTGACCTTTTCCACGCGTTTTCGCACGGTCTGTTCTTCCATGCCAAGCTCTTTTGCAAGTACTTTTATTACCTTTTCCTCGTCCTTTACCTGGCTGTGAATCACCGAGATCGTACATACGCTGCGGTTTGACGCAAGCACGTTGCCGTTGATATCCAGGATCTTCCCTCGCGCCGCCTTAATGTCCCGCTCCCGCTCATGAAGGTCTTGTGCCTTCGCACTGTAAAACTCGGACTGGAATACCATCAGATACACCAGCCTGCCCGCCAGAAACAGCATGGCAAAGGAAATGCAAAAAAACACGGTCACGATTTTTTTGCGGTTGTACGTTTTTGTCCCATTCATAAAACAAACCTCATAATAGCAGTTATTATAGCTTATTCTGCAATTATGAGGTTATGTATTTTTTGCCGGATCAATGATAGTTCACAGCCTCACCTAATGCTGCTCGTGCTTCGTAGCCGGCAATCTCCGTGTACATATTGGTTTCCTTTTTCTTCAAAGCATCTTTTTTCACTTTTTCGTCTTTGTAGATGTTCATATACGGGAGGATCTCTTCTAAAATCTCTCGCGCTAAGTTCTGCGCAAACGTACTGTGCGCCTGTTCCTCATGCTCGGTCGGCTGGTTCGGCGTATCGATTACTGCATAGATCACGAGCTGCGGATGTTCCTGCGGCAGATACCCGATAAACGATACGACATAATTCTTGTTCTCACGCGGCAGCTTTTCTGCCGTCCCGGTCTTGCCGCCCATCGAATATCCCGGCACTTTTGCGACTTTTGCTGTCCCTTCGCTGACCGTTGCAAACATATATTCTTTTACTTTATCGCTGGTTTCTTTTGATACGGTCTGCTTTAACAGCTCCGGTTTTTTCTCTTCGACAAGGTTGCCGTTTTCATCTGTAATTTTCGACACAATCTGGGGCCTGTAGTAATTGCCGCCGTTTACGAGTGAGCTGAACGCGCTGATCACCTGGATCATCGTACAGTTATACGTCTGTCCAAAGGACGAGCTTGCAAGGTCTACCGACGACATCTCATCCGCTGTACGGATCAGCGTATCGGTGCGCGCCTCTCCCGGCAGGTCGATATTTGTCTTAAATCCCATGCCGAAGATGCTCTGGTAACTGCCAAATACCTCCCTGCCCATTCTCCTTGCCATCTGCATCATCGCGTCGTTGCACGAATCCATCAATGCCTTTTGGATCGTCTCTGTCCCGTGCCCTGACCTTGCTACGCACCGGATCGTCTTATCCGCGACCTTTTCATAGCCGTCGCATTCAAATGTCTCCCTGCCGCTTAATTTGCCGCTGTCAAGCCCTGCCGCCACGGTAAACGGCTTTTGCACGGAGCCAGGTTCAAACGTATCGCTGATACAGAAATTGCGCCAGATCCTGTTTAACTCCTCCGCTTTTTTATCCTCGCTCATGCCGTCAATCTCTTCTTTTGAAAAAAAGCCTTCCAAAGAGCGCGGGTTGGAGAGGTCGTAATTCGGAAAATCCGCCATCGCCAAAATCCTGCCTGTATTCGGGTCCTGGATAATGACACCGATATTTTCCGCCCCGTTTCCCTCTCTCGCCTCGTTGCGGTATGCCTTGTTAAATTCCATAATCTTGTTTTCCACGACCGTCTGGATATTCATATCGATCGTTGTAACAATATTGTTCCCGTTCACAGCGTCCTTAATCGTTTTTTCCATCGCGTTGTTGGAATTTAAGTATCCGTAGCGCCTGCCGTTCGTGCCGTTTAACGTATCGTTGTAAAAATTTTCCAGCCCCGCCATGCCTAAGTTTCCGCTTGTCGTGGAGCCGATAACCGCGCTTGCAAGCGTTTTATATGGATAGTTGCGCTTGTATTCTTTTTCAAACCAGATGCCTTTGATATTTTTGTAGGCCGTATCTTTTTCTTTATCTTCGTCTTTATCCTTATGATTGTTCTTCCCGTCTTTTTCGCTTTTCTTTTCGTCCAGCTTTGTTTCGCCCTGCTGCAACGCAAGGAACGGCTGAATCTGCTCATACGGAACCTGCTTTGCAAGCACTTTATATCTGTTATTTGGATTTTCTTTAATATACGTACGGATCTCCGTCTCTGAAAGCAGGTCTCCAAAGCATGACATCAAAGCCTGCATGGTCGGCTCCAAATAATCCTCATCGGCCGAAATTACAAAGCTGTCTAAAATAATATTATATACATCCAGGCTTGTCGCAAGCGCGATTCCGTTTTTATCTAAGATATCCCCCCTGCGAAACGGTATCGTCTGGCTGTCATAATTCGCCTGCGCAAGCACGATCTTTTGATATTTTTGGCCGCTTGTATGCTGAATATATACAAGACGGCACAACAATCCTGCCAACGCGATTACGATTAAAAAAAATACGTTCATCATCTTCAAATGATTTCTGCGATTTAATTTAATCCATTTGCGTTTTGGCGCTCTTCTTTTTCGTTTCCTGCCGGATCTGTTTGCTGCCATACGCCACCCTTCATCTCAACTGTTTTTCTTAAATCAAAATTTTACAAAATGTGTTTCGTCCCGTTTTTAATCTGTATACTGCATCATATAATCTGCATTATCAATCGAGTAATGCACGATCTGGTTTTCCGACGGATATTTCATGCCAAGCTTTTTTGCCTGTTTTTTGATTTCCTTTAGATCCACCGAAGCGGTAATCCTTTTGTATGCCGCATCGTTTTCAAGCTTCAACGTAGAGATCTCGCTTTCCATGCGCTCAATCGCCCGCTGCCTGATAATCAAATCCGACTGCAAGTCTACATATGCGGCTGACGCGGTTGCTACCACAATGACGCATACGGATAAAAAAGCCACATATCCAGCGCTCATTTTTAACGCGCGTTCACGGTTTCTCCTTGCCGCACGCCTGCGTCTGCGCTTTTGTTCCGAGATTCTTCGCTCTTCTTTTCTGCGCCTGCGTTCTTCGCTGTTATAATCTGGTGCAGCCTCTAACCGTCTTACGGTATTGCCATCTTCATATGTGTAGATCCCGTAGGGCTTCTGCTCTTTTAGTCGTCTGCTCATCATTGCTCCTTCCGTTCAAAAACTCTGAGCTTTGCGCTCTTTGAACGTTTATTATTTTTCAATTCCTCCTCTGATGGTACAATCGGCTTGCGGACTGCCTTCCCCTTTGAAACCCTGCCGCATACGCAGACCGGAAAATCCGGCGGGCATATGCACGGATGTTCATTTTTCCTAAAAACCGTCTTCACAATACGGTCTTCCAGAGAATGAAAGGTAATAACACAAATGCGTCCGCCGTCGTTTAACAGATCGATCATGTCATCCAGGCTGTCCTTTAGTACCTCCAGTTCCCGGTTCAGCTCAATGCGAATCGCCTGAAACGTCCGTTTTGCCGGATGGCCGCCGCTCTTTTGCACCTTCATGGGAATCGCCGCTCGGATAACCGCGCACAATTCCCCGGTTGTAAGAATTTCTTTTTCTTTTCTTGTACTTACGATATGTTTTGCTATGTTTTTGGCAAACTTATCTTCTCCAAAATCTCGAATGATCCGAAAGAGCTCTTTTTCGCTGTATTCATTCACAATGTCTTTTGCCGTCAGCTCTTGTCTGTCGTCCATACGCATGTCAAGCGGCGCATGTTCGTCCCGGTAAGTAAATCCGCGTTTTGGCGTATCCAACTGAAACGACGATACGCCAAGATCGAGTACAATCCCGTCTACTTTGCAAATCCCCTGCTCCGCAAGCCGCGCACGCATGTTGGCATAGTTGCTGCGCACAATACTGACACGGTTTTCAAATTCGCTCAGACGCTGCTTTGCCGCCTGTATCGCATCCGCATCCTGATCGATGCCGATAAGACGCCCGCGCGGTGATAACCGGCGCAGCACCTCATAAGCATGTCCTCCGCCTCCTAAAGTGCCGTCGACGTAAATCCCGTCAGGCTTCACCTGTAGCTGCCCGATTGTCTCATGTAATAATACTGAGGTGTGATGAAATTCCATTCGCCCAATTTTACGGATGATTATATGCTGACGCCCAATTCAGCCATGTAATCGGCAATGTCATCCAAATCCCCGATGTCATTGCTCTTTTCCCACTTCTCCTTATCCCAGATTTCTACGCGGTTTAATACGCCCGCAGATACAATATCTTTTTCAAGGCCGGCATAAGAGCGAAGGTTCGCCGGCAGAAGAATCCTCCCCTGCTTGTCCACTTCGCAGCTCGCTGCCCCGGCAAAGAAAAAACGCACAAAGTCCCTTGCTTTTTTATTTGTTAACGGTACTTTGCGGAAAGCTGTCTCGATCTGTGCCCACTCGTCTAAAGGGTATACAAATAAACAGTCATCCAGCCCCTTCGTCACCACAAACTCTTCTCCCAGCTTCTCCCGAAACTTCGAAGGGACGATCAGCCTGCCTTTTGTATCGATTGTATGATTGTATTCGCCCATGAACATCGCACATACCATCTCCCTTATGCACCACTTTCAACCACTTTCCTCCACGCCTAGTATTAATATAAACTTCTTTTTGCTTTTTGACAAGCTATTTTTTCATAAAATAAGAAGAGGACGACTTTTATCGTCCTCTTCTTACATTTGGCGTTCCGCACAAAATCAAACAGTGCCTGTAGCTTATAACGGTGTTCCACCAGCGTTATAATATTTTTCCAGCACAGCATCCAGCTTTAAACTGATGCGGAAACATTCTTCTGAATTCAGGTCGCGCAGCGCTGCCTCATTCAATTGTTTTCGGAGCTGTTCAATCTCCGTTCTAAGTGTACTTTCCTGATTCATCCTTATCACCATTTCTGTTTCTTCGCGGTAACAATACGATTACCACTTCTGTTTCTCTGCGGTAATAAATACGATTACCCCCTCTTGCATCCCATATAAAATTTATTATGGACTGATTACTTGCGGCAACAATATTGTACTATTGCTTGGCGAAATTTGTCAAATACTTTATATCGACAACATCTCCCGCCGTTCGACACAGCGTACGGTTTTTCGACAAAAAAATGTTTTTACGCCCTTCTTGCGAAGCTGGTGATGCTTTTTAATACCTGGCTGTTAATCGGGATAATATGGCTGATATCCCCTTCTACCGTATTTTTTTCTGACAGATAATCTTTATGGGTCTTTGCGACAAAATCAAACAATGCTTCTGGCGCCGCAAACTCAATGTATTTTTTCTTGCGGCTGGCTGCCTTGCCGCTGCTAATATGCTGGCGAAGCTGCTTTTTCAAATCCTCCTCGTAAGAACAATGCGCACGAAAGCCGCCTGTAAACTTGTCATTATGCGGATACGTAAAATAATCCGCAAGATAATGTGACACTTCCCCAAGATGCCTGTAATATTTGGAATTATTTTTCTCGTTTTTCCACGTATGAAAGGACGACAGCAATTTTATCTGCTCCTGCAACGCAGGAAACGTGCCTGATATTTCATGTCTTTTATAAATAAATGACGGCTTAATATCCGGCAGCACACTGCCTAAATAAAATGCATATTTATGTTTCTTTAACTCTTTATCCCTGGATTCATTTACCAGATATCTGGCAAGCGTAATATGTGATTTCTTCCTCAACCCAAAGTCCCCCTTTTCTCCACCGATGCAAAGCCACAGCGGATCGCCTGCTGTAGCTTTGTATCGATCGATCTTACTGTTATTTTCTGTAAAATGTGCCGCAGGCTGTCTGTTCACAGCGGCAGGCATTCGATCCGCCTACGTCAATGCCTTCTGCCTGGCAGCGGCAGTCGTCATTGTGCACGCATTTTTTTGCTTCACACCGGATGTCTACCCGCTGGGACGGTTCTTTTGTGCTGTTTGCAAACGAATCGCCGCGTCTTTCTTCAAAGCTGTCGCAGCATGTCTCGCTTGTGGTGCTGGCACCCGCTCCTCCGACGCTGATATGGTCTCTTGTACAGCCGTGGTCTTTATTGTACCGGCAGTTCCCTACACTACAGTCTAATCTTGGCATGTTTTCCCTCCTTCTGCTATAAAGAATGCAGCCGATTGTATTACTATCGCGCTGTCATTCTGATTCTATGCAGCTATAGTATTTGTAAAAAACCATGTCTTATACATCATAGTATGCTGTCAAAATATGCCTGTAGCGCCAGTTTCTGCCAATTATTTCGCTTTTTCTTCCTCTGGAAGCTCGGTTCGGATTTCTTTTGTACGAATCTCCTTGCAGAGCGTTTCTATAAATGCATCTAACGGCTTTACGCCTTCATTGCCCGCAAAACGGCTGCGTACCGATACGGTGCGATCCGCTTCTTCCTGCTGGCCTACAACGAGCATATACGGCAGCTTATCGAGCCTTGCCGCACGGATCTTAAATCCGATTTTTTCCGAACGGCTGTCTACGGTTACATCCACGCCGTTTTTCTTTAACTCTGCCGCCACTTCATCCGCATATGCGTTGTACTTATCTGAAATCGGCAGCACGCGCACCTGCTCAGGGCAGAGCCAGGTCGGGAATTTTCCGGCATATTTTTCAATCAGCCAGGCAAGCGTACGCTCATAGCAGCCCATTGACGTGCGGTGGATAATATACGGGCGGATCTTATCGCCGTTTTCGTCAATATAATACATATCAAAGTTCTCAGCGATCGCGCAGTCAAGCTGGATCGTAATCATCGTATCCTCTTTGCCGTATACGTTTTTTGCCTGGATATCGATTTTCGGCCCGTAAAATGCCGCTTCTCCGTCCGCTTCTACAAACGGAAGCTGTTTTTCCACCAATATTTTACGCAGCGCATCCTGTGTAGATTCCCAGTATGTGGCGTCGCCAAGATATTTTTCTTTATTTTCAGGGTCCCACTTAGACAGGCGGTACGTTACATCCTCTTGCAGCCCAAGCGTAGACAGCGTATAATAAGCAAGCTCCAGGCACCCTTTCAGCTCTTGTTCTGTCTGGTCTGGACGGATCACAAGGTGCCCTTCTGAAATTGTAAACTGGCGCACGCGTGTCAGCCCGTGCATCTCGCCGGAATCTTCGCTGCGGAACAGCGTGGACGTCTCGCCCATGCGGTACGGCAGATCACGGTATGATTTCTGCGAATTTTTGTATACATAATACTGGAACGGGCAGGTCATCGGCCGCAGCGCAAACACTTCCTTATCAGCCTCTTCATCTCCAAGGACAAACATGCCTTCTTTATAATGGTCCCAGTGCCCGGAGATCTTGTACAGGTCGCTTTTTGCCATTAACGGCGTACGGGTGCGCACATAGCCCCATTCGTTGTCCTCTAAGTCTTCAATCCATCGCTGGAGTTTCATAATCATCTTTGTGCCCTTTGGCGTAAACAGCGGCAGCCCCTGTCCAACTACATCAACGGTAGTAAACAGCTCCATTTCTCTGCCAAGCTTATTGTGGTCGCGCTTTTTCATATCTTCCAAATGCTCCAGATAAGCAGCCAGATCGTCTTTTTTGTTGAATGCCGTCGCATAAATACGCTGTAACTGTGCTTTGTGCTCATCTCCTCTCCAATATGCCATCGAAGAGGAAATCAGCTTGTATGCTTTGATGCCTTTTGTCGACATCAGATGTGGGCCAGCGCATAAATCGACAAACCCGCCCTGGTCGTAAAACGAAATTTCTGACCCTTGCGGCAGGTCTTCGATCAGTTCGACTTTGTATGGCTCCTGGCGCTCTTTCATATAAGCGATCGCTTCCTCCCTTGGGAGCGTAAAGCGTGTAATCGGCTTGCCTTCTTTTATAATTTTCTTCATTTCAGATTCAATTTTATCAAGATCTTCCCTTGAAAACGGGGTGTTTTCAAAATCATAATAAAATCCGTCTTCGATTGCAGGCCCGATCGCGATCTTTGCATCTGGAAACAGCCGCTTTACTGCTTCTGCCATTACATGCGACGCCGTATGGCGGATTACTTTTAATCCTTCTTGTTCATTTGCCGTAATAATATTCAGCGCGCAGTCTTTGGAAACCTCTGTCCTTAAATCTACGGTTTCCCCATCGATCTCCCCGGCACACGCCATACGCGCAAGCCCGCTGCTAATATCCTGTGCTATCTCATACACGGTCTTTGGAGCATCATACTCTTTTATAGAACCGTCTTTTAATTTTATCTGCATCTTTTTCTATCTCCTGTTGCTGCAAGTTTACTTTTTAGTCTATCTCTTCGATTGCGTCTTCATCGTCTAACGCAGCCCTGCCGTTGCCGTTATTGCTCCCAATAATCGTCGTTTTCTTCGGACTGAACAAAATGCCAATCATAAAGCCCGCAAGCGCACAGCACACGACTTCCAAAAACAGCTCCCGTTTTGATACGGTTGTCAGATCATCGAGTGAATCCCAAAATTCTCTTATTTTTTTCATTTTCTTTTCCTTTCTGTTTTTATCTTTTTATTTTTTTCTTCTATTTTTTATTTCATTTTTGCTTCTATTTTTTTGTTTCCATTCAGATTGTTTCTGTTCTTTTTGAATTGCTTATTTTGTTTCCATCCAGATTACTTCTGTCTTTTGTTAATTGTTTATCTTATTTTTCAATTCAAAGCGCTGTACCAGCTCATTTAATACGACTGCCTGGGAAGCAAGCTCCTCGGAGGTTGCCGAGGTCTGCTGTGCTGCCGCGGAATTATCCTGTACGCTTTGTACGATTTCATCGATACCGGAGCGGATCTGTTCCATATTTTGCGCCTGTACTGCCGCATTTTCCGCGGTTTTGCGGATCATTTGATTGACTTCTCCTACCGCAGTCACTGATTCCTGCAGGGACGTCATTACGCCGTTTGCAATCGTGCTGCCCTTATTGATCTCGTCCATAGATATGCCGATCAGATCTCTTGTCATATTGGCAGCCTTGGAGCTTTCCATCGCCAGCTTGCCGATCTCATCCGCTACTACCGCAAAGCCTTTGCCTGCCTCGCCTGCGCGTGCAGCTTCGATGGATGCATTTAAAGACAACAGGTTTGTCTGGTCTGCAATCTCCTCAATCGTCTGGATAATGCCGACTACCTGCTGGGAAGTTTCATGAATTTTGCTGACCGCTTCCATCATCTTTGTCATCTTTTCCTGGTTTTGTTCCATCATCTTTGTGACGCGCATCGTAGCTTCTGCGGATACTTCCGCATCCTTGCTGCTTTGCTGCACCTGTTCTTCAATCGCAGCCGTAGACGCCGCAAGCTCATCGACTGCCGCTGCCTGCGTGCCTGCGCCTTCCGCAAGGATCTGGGAGGCATTCGCAAGCTCTCCTGCCCCGGTCGATACCTGGTCGGCACTGTAAGAGATATTTTCCATCACTTCGTTCATTGAATCGGAAATATTAATTAAAGCTGTCTTTAATTTTTGAAATTCCCCCAGATACTCATTTTTCAGCTCAAAATCCAGCTTTCCATTTGCCAGGTTGTCAAGCACCAGCGCCATTTCATCAATATAGACAATATATTCTTTCAGCCTGCCGACGGTCTGTCCAATGGAATTCCCAAGCTCTCCGATCTCATCTTCTGCCTGAATATCCATATGCACATCCAGATCCCCGGCTGCAAGCTGCTGCGCGGTATGGTTTAATTCCAGAATCGGCTTTGTAATATTTGCCGCGCTTCGTCTGATATTCCATACGATCAAAAGAATGCCGACTATAAATACGGCGGATAAGATCCCAATCAAAATCAGCACGAGAGAATAAAACGCCATCCATGTCATATTGCTGACGATCATATAGCCGGTGTCTTCACTCAGTACTACAACACCGAATTTGCTTTCGTTTCCTATTTTATACTTTAAAAACTGTTCTTCCTTGTTTGCAACCGCATCTTTTAAATTCTGCGAAACGTCTAAATCGGCAATATACTGGTCAACCAGTTCCGCCTGCGGGTGATAGACAATTTTTCCGTCGGCTGAAATCAAAAGCAGATATCCGTTGTCTCCGACTTTATAAGTGCTCATAACCTCGGACATACGCGCCAGGGAAACATCTACCCCCGTAACGCCAAGCGGCTCGCCGCTGTCAGCGTCATAAATCGGAGATACCGCGCTGATAATCATCTGTCCGCTGCTTGGGTCTACATAAGGATCTGTCAGTATCGTCTGATGGGCTTCCACACAAGGATACCAGACACGTTCGGTAAAGATCCATGTCTCGTCCGATGAAAATCCATCGGACTGTGTCAGCTTGCTCGTATCCATGTCCGCAATCCAAGCCGACAAAAAGTTGTTCGGATCTGTGGCTACAATATTGGCGAGATATTCACGGGTGCAGTCCATTTCTTCTTTTTCGTTAATGTCGTCTCCCGGCACGGTATCAGCAAGCAGCTCCCGAATCTCTGGATTGACTGCAAGCTGTTCGGATACTTTTGCATATTGTTCCAAAAACCCATTCAATTCATTCAGCGCTGATTCTGATTCCAGTTTCAGCTCTGTTTCCTTTGCCGAGTAAATAACCGTACGAACAATAATGATCGATAAAATGGAGACAATTACAAATACAAATAAAACACTTTTACCGATTTGCCGTAAAATCTCATTAGTAATACTTTTTTTCGGATGCATTTGCTCATCCTTTTGCTTCTTCATAAATAATCCTCCTCTCCCTTGCGGGCGTTCGCTCAATCCCCCAAAGACACAGACGAACGGTTTTTAATTATGTGGGCACGATTTCCAGCCAATAACCGTCTGGATCTTGAATAAAATAAATGCCCATCTGCGGATTTTCATAGCAGATGCAGCCCATCTCTTCATGCAGACGGTGCGCAGCTTCGTAGTCCTGCGTGCGAAAAGCCAGATGAAATTCGCAGTCCCCCAGGTTATACTTCCGGTCCATATCACGCATCCAGGTCAGCTCCAGTTCAAAATCTGACTTGCCGTCCGAAACATAAACAATAATAAAGGAACCGTCTTCGGCTTCCTTTCTGCGAACCTCATGCAAACTTAATGCTTTTTCATAAAAATCTAACGACTTTTGCAGGTCATAAACATTGTAGTTTTCATGAATCATTTGAAAATTCATGGATTTTCCTCCTTTTTCCATATTTTTATTTTGTCTAAACTATTTAATTCTATTATATACGACTTTGCCCATAAAAACAAGAAAATCTCCGATGAATCTATGTGCCGCACATAGTTCACCGGAGGGTTTGTTACTTTTTATTCATACAGCAGTGTTTGTATTTTTTGCCGCTTCCGCATGGACACGGCTCATTGCGGCCGATTTTTTTGCCTACAATGACCGTACCAGATTTTTTCTGTTCCAGATACAATGCCTTTCTCGTCTCCGCATCAAAAATATCCTCCCACATCGGCAGGTTATACAGCCAGTCCGCCTTGGCGTCCACCATGTTTTTATACAGCTTTTCCTTATCGAAAGCAAGGCTTACGTGCGTATCCTCTTCCATCGTTTCAATCGGGTTTGGCTCCTTTAAGCTGTCGTTGATCCCATCCAAAAACCCGGTCATCTCAAGCACGGTCAGCTCATATTTTTGGGCAAGCTCTTTGACTGTGCCTGCAACCTCCTCGTCAGGATTGGAAAGCAGCTTTTCATATACGCCCTGCTCCAGCCTGAAAAACCGGTTCCACAGCCGTTCCAGCTCTCCTTTATTTTTCTTTTCGTCATAAACAATTTTTTTCCATTCTTCTAATAATGCCATACCTATATCCCATCCTTTTTTCTTCTGCATTGTGCCCTCCACCGATCCAAGCAGCGGAGTGCCAGGCAGAAATATTACATTCTTTCATTTCAAGACCCATTATAACCTATCTTTTTTTATTTTCCAAGTCTTTTCTTAAGGTTCTTTTTGAAACATAAGAAAAGCTGCCATAAGGCAGCTTTTCCATTGGGGGAGGATAAAGTATTTATTGTATCTTTTGCATCCAATCCGAAAAACGCTTTGGGGGAAAACGATCTTCGGATTACTTATAGTATAGACGCTTTCTCCAAAGATATTCATAAGATTTGAATTTATTTTGCTTTTTCTTTTATTGACTTCATTTCGCTGAACTGCTATTATAATGAAGTGCTTCCAACGTATTGTATTTTCGTTGGCACAGCGATACTTTAAAATGTACTTTAAATAAGAAAAAAAGGAGATTTACTATGAAAAAACTAATCGTTTTGTCACTTACTATGATGCTTTCTTTCTCACTTGCTGCCTGCGGTTCTTCGGACAAGGATACCAACGGCGGAGCTTCAAAGGAAACTACGGATACAGGTTCTGACAGCAATGCAGGCGATACTTCGAACAGTACGGCAGACGATGCTTCAAGCAGCAATACGGATGATGCCGCATCGGACGGGGATCTTGCTTATGTAAAAGACAAAGGCACGCTCGTTGTAGGGATTACCGATTTTGAGCCGATGGATTATAAAGACGCGGACGGAAACTGGATCGGCTTTGACGCGGATATGGCAAAGGCATTTGCAGAAAGCCTTGGTGTTACCGCAGAATTTGTAGAAATCGACTGGGACAACAAGATTATGGAGCTGGATGGCAAGACCATCGATTGTGTATGGAACGGCATGACGCTGTTAGAAGATGTAAAAACTGCGATGGAATGCACGAATGCTTACTGCAACAACGCACAGGTCGTCATCGTTGCGGCGGACAAGGCTGACCTTTACCAGGATGTGGAAAGCCTTAAGGAGCTGAACTTTGCAGTGGAAACCGGAAGCGCCGGGGAAGATATGGCACAGGAAAACAATTTCAGCTTTACACCGGTACAGCAGCAGTCCAGCGCACTGATGGAAGTAGCGGCAGGTACTGCGGACGCGGCTATTATCGATTCTTTAATGGCGGCGGCGATGGTCGGAGAAGGGACAGGCTATGCAAACCTGACTTACACCGTGCAGTTAAACAGTGAAGAATATGGTGTTGGCTTCCGCAAAGGCTCCAACCTTGCAGGCGCGTTAAATGACTTCTTTGCTGCTTCCTATGCAGACGGCAGCATGATGGAATGTGCTGAAAAATACGGCGTGCAGGCTGCTGTTGTGGCGCAGTAACCAAACCTTACGATTGCATGTTACAATCGAGAAAGCAGGATCAGTACTATGGAACTTTTTCTGGAGCAATTTCCAATCGTTGTCAAAGCGCTCAACATTGGATTTATGCAGACACTTAAGCTATTTTTTGTAACGTTAACCGGCGCGTTCCCGCTTGGGCTTTTCATTGCATTTGGCTCTATGAGCCGTTTTGCGCCGCTTCGTTACGCTTCCAGGCTGCTTGTATGGGTAATACGCGGTACGCCGCTTATGATCCAGTTGCTGATTATCTTTTATTTTCCAAGCCTGGCGTTACATATACCGATTTGGGGAGGCAGCCAGTCTGGACGCTTTGTGGCTGCTTCTGTGTCCTTTATCCTAAACTATGCCTGCTATTTTTCAGAGATCTACCGCGGCGGCATCCAGGGCATTCCTTATGGGCAGACAGAAGCAGGGCTTGTGCTCGGCATGACGCGCAGCCAGATTTTTTTTAAGGTCACGCTGCTGCAAATGATTAAACGGATCGTCCCGCCGATGTCCAATGAGGTAATTACTCTAGTAAAAGATACCTCGCTCGCCCAGATTATTGCCTTGCAGGAACTGATCTGGGCAGGCGAAGCCTTTATGAAAGGCTCACACGGCATTTCAGGAGCTGTCTGGCCGCTGTTTTTTACCGCTGTTTATTATCTCCTGTTTAATGGCATCCTCTCGATTTTACTTGGACAGTTGGAAAAGAAACTGAATTATTTCCGGTAAGAGAAAGATGATATAGAAAAAGAAAAAGGAGAATCAAACATGTCGATTTTAGAAGTAGAACATATCCGCAAGACCTTTGAACATACACAAGTATTGCAGGATATCAGCTTTTCTCTCGAACAGGGGCAGGTCGTATCGATCATCGGCTCCTCTGGAAGCGGCAAGACGACGCTGCTGCGGTGCCTGAACTTTCTGGAACGCCCTGACGGCGGCACGATCCGCGTCAACGGCGAGACGTTATTTGACGCAGGCAATACTTCGGCGCAAAGCGAACATGATATCCGTAAAAAGCGCCTGCATTTTGGACTGGTGTTTCAGTCGTTTAATCTGTTTCCGCAGTATACGGCGCTGCAAAACGTAATGCTTGCAAAGGAGCTGCTTGCAAAAGACGAGCCGGACTACAAGGCAAGAAAAAAAGAGATCCAAAAAGAAATCAAAGACGAAGCAGAGTTTTTGCTGCACCAGATGGGGCTTGCTGACCGAATGCAGAACTATCCGCACCAGCTCTCCGGCGGACAGTGCCAGCGTGTCGCAATCGCGCGTGCATTGGCGCTGTCGCCTGATATCCTCTGCTTTGACGAACCGACTTCCGCCTTAGACCCTGAGCTGACCGGAGAGGTATTGCGGGTCATCAGAGAGCTTGCCACGCGCCAGACGACGATGATTATTGTAACGCACGAAATGGCTTTTGCCAGAGATGTTGCTAACCATGTAATCTTTATGGACGGCGGCTGCATATTAGAGCAGGGCGACCCTTATGAAGTCATGGAGCATCCGCGCGAGGAACGTACAAGGCAGTTTTTATCCCGCTTTACGCAGGGAGCGGATCTATAATGTATATAATAAGAAAGGACAGGCAATGAAACGGATCAAACGCATACTCGCTATCACAGGCGTCGTACTTTTAGTTTTGCTGTATCTGATTACCCTGCTGTGCGCCCTGTTTGACGCAAGCAGCAGCATGTTCCTATTCCGCGCCAGCGTTACCTGCACGGTGCTTGTCCCGATCCTGCTATGGGGCTATACGGTAATCTACCGTCTGGCAAAGAAAAAAAATGAAAAAGAGCTCGAAGAGACGCTGCAGCACCTGGATCAGGAAAAAAGCAGAAAATAAAAACCGTTGGTACAGTATTGTACCAACGGTTTTTGATGCAACGATCCTTGTTGTGGGAGTCTATCTGAAATTGCCTTTTGGCATCAAGATAGCACTATTCTTTTGTTTGTACGCCAAGCGCCCGCAGCTCTTGTTTCACCTGCGCAAGGTCATGGAACTGGATGGTGCTCCAGCCAATCTGCTTTGGATATACAAGGTTTGGCGCGTTATCGTCAATAAATACACATTCGTTTGGATCTAAGTGATATCGATCCATTAAACAATGGTAAATCTCTTTTTCCGGCTTAATATACCCGGTCTCAAAAGAGAATACAATACCGTCTGCAAGCGGCAGGAAGCTCAGCCCGTCGTCTTTTGTCAGCTCATACGTCCGTTTGGAATAATTGGACAATATATACACACGGTACCCGCTTTCCTTTAAAGCGGTGATCCACGGCTTTGCGTATGGATACTGGCGGATCATGCCGGACATATTGTCCCAAAAAAGCTGGATCTGCGGGGCATACTGCGGAGCATTCGCCTTTAAGTCTGCCAACAGCTCTTCTTCGGTCTTTGTACTGCGGTCATATTCGTTCCATGTCTGCGTACGCACAGTCGCATCGGCTACGGCTTCAAAGGCTTCTCCCGTAATGCCGAGCTGATGCAGCAGGCCTGCCCAGCAGAAGTCGACCAATACCATTCCTACGTCTAAGATTATATTTTTAATCATCCTTTGTCTCTCCGATCGTCCTGCTTGTTCTCATTTGTTATTTGTTCCGATAGATAATATCCGTACGGGACGGCCCGTTTGAAATAAATGTAATCGGATATTCAATCTGGGATTCGATAAACTCAATATATTTTTTACAGTTTTCTGGAAGCTTTTCGTACTCCGTAATGCCAGTGATGTCACATTTCCATCCCGGTAGTGTTTTGTATACCGGTTTTGCTTTTTTCAGCTTTGCCGTCGTCGGGAATTTTGTCGTAACTTCCCCGTCGATCTCATAGCCGATGCAGACCGGGATCTCGTCTAAGTACCCCAGTACGTCCAGCACGGTAAACGCAACGTCTGTCGTGCCCTGCAGGCGGCAGCCGTATTTGCTCGCGACACAGTCAAACCAGCCTACCCTGCGCGGGCGCCCGGTCGTAGCGCCGTACTCTCCGCCGTCTCCGCCGCGGTTTCTAAGCTCCTGCGCCTCGTCGCCAAAAATCTCGCTGACAAACTCTCCTGCTCCTACCTGGCTGGAATACGCCTTGCATACTGTAATAATCTGACGGATCTCATACGGCGGCACGCCTGCGCCGATAGCGCCGTATCCTGCCAGTGTCGGCGATGAGGTAACCATTGGGTAAATGCCATGATCCGGGTCACGCAGCGTACCAAGCTGGCCTTCTAACAGTACGGTCTTGCCTGCCTGCAACGCCTCGTGCAGGTATTCGGACACATCGGTTACATACGGTTCTACCATTTGCCTATATTCATGAAGCTGTGCCAAAAGCTCCTCTGCCTTTAACAGCGGTTTATGATACAGATGTTCCAGCAGTACATTTTTCGTCTCGCAAATACGCGCCGTTTTTTCTACAAGCAGCTCTTCATCAAACAGGTCGCTGACCTGGAAGCCGATCTTTGCGTATTTATCCGAGAAAAACGGCGCAATGCCCGATTTGGTCGAACCAAACGATTTGCTGCCCAGCCGTTCTTCTTCGTACTGATCGAGCAGCACATGGTAAGGCATCACGATCTGCGCCCGGTCAGACACGAGGATGTGCGGCTTTGGCACTCCCTGGTCGGTAATGGACTGGATCTCCTGAAACAGCCTGTGAATATCCAGTGCTACGCCGTTTCCGATAATACTTGTAGTATGGTCATAAAATACACCAGACGGAAGCGTATGCAGTGAAAATTTACCATAGTGGTTTTTAATCGTATGCCCTGCATTGGCTCCGCCCTGAAAACGTACGACGATATCGGCGTGTTCCGCCAGCATATCCGTAATCTTTCCTTTTCCTTCATCTCCCCAATTTGCGCCTACTACTGCTTTTACCATAAATACTACCTCCTGTGCATCCATCATTTCGAATCCTTCGGTGCGGCTTTTACCGCTAAAAAGGCAGGTTGTAAAAACCTGCCTGCCAGACTACAGATTCGACTCGCCTGTAATTTTTTTCCGTTTTTACTTTCTGATTATACACGACTCTGAGAAAGAAGTAAAGGCTATTCTGCAAACTTATGCGAACATGCCACTGCAAGCGCCCCTGGCCCGATATGGCAGGACACGCTAAGGGACAACGGATGAATCGCGCAATGCTGTCCCGGAAATGCCGCTTCTACTTCCTGCGCAAATAAAAGTGCTGCTTCCCTGTCTTTTGTATATGCGATATCAATATATAAATTACTGCCGGCTGCATCTTTAAAACGGGTCTGGCAATCGTTTTGCATCGCCTTTATCATAATGCCTTTTGCCTGCTTGACTGTCCTTGCCTTTGCAAACGCATCCAGCTTTTCGCCCTGGATCTGCAATACCGGCTTAATCCGAAGCAGTGTGCCAAGAGCTGCCGCCGTCGGTGTAATACGGCCGCCTTTTTTTAAATATTTTAACGTATCAACCATAATGTATATACTGGACTCAAATTTTTCGCGCTCCAACAGATCCCGTATTTCAGATGCGCTCTTCCCTTTTTCTGCCAGCATACACGCATCCAGCACGGAGCGGCGCTGTGTCACAGAGATCCGCTGGTTATTCACGACCTGTACACGCCCGTCATAAGACTGCGCCAGCATATATGCGGTCTCACAGGAACTGCTAAGCCCCGACGACATCGGGATGTGCACAATCTCGTCGTATTCTTGCAAAAGCCTGTCCCACAAGTCCGTTACATCGCCGACTGCCGGCATCGAAGTCGAGATGTCGCCGCCTTGTTCAAGCAATTCATAAAACTGCGCCTGTGTCAGATTGACGTCTTCATAAAAATCCGTTCCCTGAATATGAAAAGGCATTGCTATAACTGTAATTCCAAGCTCTTTTGCTTCTGCCTGCGTAATGCCGCTGTTTGAATCGGTGACTATCGCTGTTTTGCCCATTTTCATGACCTCCGTATCTATAGTTTCTCCCGCAATGCATTGTATCACACCTGGAAAATAGTTACAAGCAAAAGCCGCTTAAAATCGTTAAGATTTTAAACGGCTGCTGTGTTTTAGCGGATTACATCATGCCCATTCCTGGATTGCCTGCCGGCATTGCTGGTGTATCTTCTTTGATATTTGCTACTACGGATTCTGTTGTGAGCAAGGTCGCTGCTACAGAAGTTGCATTTTGCAGTGCGCTTCTTGTTACCTTCACCGGATCTAAGATGCCTGCTTTTACCATATCTACATATTCTTCTGCGGTCGCGTCAAAACCGATGCCTACATCAGAGTATTTTACTTTATTAATAATTACCGCGCCTTCTAAGCCTGCGTTTGCCGCAATGAAAAACAGCGGAGATTCGAGTGCTTTTAAGATTACTTTTGCGCCGGTCTTTTCATCGCCTTCCAGCGTTGCCGCAAAGTCTGCGACTTTCTTGGAAGCATGGATATATGCAGAACCGCCGCCTGCGATAATGCCTTCTTCTACTGCCGCTCTCGTAGCGTTTAAAGCATCTTCCATACGCAGCTTGCTTTCCTTCATCTCTGTCTCGGTTGCAGCGCCTACGCGAATCACTGCGACACCGCCTGCTAATTTTGCAAGGCGTTCCTGTAATTTTTCTTTATCAAAATCAGAGGTTGTTTCTTCAATCTGGCTCTTAATCTGGCTGATTCTAGCGTCGATTGCTGCCTTGTCGCCTACACCGTCTACGATTACGGTATTTTCTTTTTGTACCTTAACGGATTTTGCACGTCCAAGCTGCTCTAATTCTGCGTCTTTTAATTCCAGCCCAAGCTCGGAAGAAATTACCTGTCCGCCTGTCAAGATTGCGATATCCTCAAGCATCGCTTTTCTTCTGTCGCCATAGCCAGGCGCTTTTACTGCGGCTACATTGAACGTACCGCGCAGTTTGTTTACGATCAGCGTGGTAAGTGCTTCGCCTTCTACATCTTCTGCGATAATTAAAAGCTTTGCCCCGGTCTTTACAACCTGCTCTAACAATGGAAGGATCTCCTGGATGTTGGAAATCTTCTTATCGGTAATTAAAATGTACGGATCTTCCAAAACGGCTTCCATTTTATCCATATCGGTTGCCATATAAGCGGAAATATACCCACGGTCAAACTGCATCCCTTCTACAAGGTCAAGCTCTGTCTGCATCGTCTTTGATTCTTCGATCGTGATGACACCGTCCTTGGATACTTTTTCCATTGCGTCTGCAACAAGGTTGCCGACTTCTTCATCCCCTGCGGAAATTGCTGCAACTTTTGCGATATGGTTTTTGCCGTCTACCTTCTGGCTCATTTCCTGGAGTGCTTCAACAGCTACGTTCGTAGCTTTTTTCATACCTCTGCGCAGGCTGATTGGATTTGCGCCTGCCGCAAGATTTTTAATTCCTTCGGAAACCATAGCCTGTGCCAATACGGTAGCAGTCGTCGTGCCGTCACCTGCTACATCGTTTGTCTTTGTAGCAACTTCTTTGACAAGCTGTGCGCCCATATTTTCAAACGGATCTTCCAGTTCGATTTCTTTGGCGATCGTTACACCGTCGTTTGTAATAAGCGGAGCGCCGTAAGATTTATCCAGTACGACATTTCTTCCTTTTGGCCCGAGTGTCACACACACGGTATCTGCTAACTTATCTACACCTGCTTCTAATGCAGCTCTTGCTTCTGCACCATATTTAATTTCCTTTGCCATTGTTATTCATCCTCTTTTCTTTCTTCTATATAATAATATTTATATTTTATGCTGTTTCAACCGTTTCCCTGTCTTTATTCCACAACTGCAAGGATATCGTTCTGGCGCACAATGATATATTCTGTGCCCTCAATCTTTACTTCTGTACCTGCATATTTAGAGTAAATTACTTTCTGGCCTTCTTTTACCTGCATCGTAATCTCTTTGCCGTCTACAACCCCGCCAGGGCCTACCGCGATTACTACGGCTTCCTGTGGTTTTTCCTGGGATGCGCTTGTTAAGATAATGCCGGATGCAGTCGTTTCCTCTGCCTCGCACTGCTGTAATACAACTCTGTCTGATAATGGTACTAATTTCATGAATATTTCCTCCTTCTGACAATGCTTCTTTTAAATCTGTATCTGTTTCATGTTATTAGCACTCGCTTGTTTTGAGTGCTAACTGATAGTACTTATCATATGTTTTTATCCTCTGTTTCGCAAGTAGAACAATATCCTGTTTTTATAGATTATACTAAAATATACTCTGTTTTTCTCACGTTTACTCTCTTTTTCTCAATTTTTTAATTTATTTCTAAAAAAAGTATGAATTCTATAAATGAAAGCTTTATAAAATCCATACTTTTCCTGCATTTTCCTGATTAAAATGCAGCCTTCCCGTTTTAAGAAATATAACCGCGCAAGTTGCCTACAAGCGGATTATCCTTACAGATCGCAAACATGCGGCACGCTTTTTTGTAATCACGCTTGCGCACATAAAAATCATACCTGATCGGATAATCGTACGTAGCATTTGGCCTGCGCGGAATTACCTGCTGATGAACCTTGTATTCGATCCCTTTTTCCTCCAGCATCCGGCACCTTTTCTTATAGTGCTCCTCGCGCATAGAATGCGTAAGATGCTGCCAGTCGTCCTCGCCTTCCCGTCTCATTAGAAGAATTTCGTTTAATAACATACAATTCATAACATCACCTTTCCTTCCATTAGAAAGTATGCCCGAAAAACAAGCTTCTACTCACATCCCGAATCATTCCATTCCTATTCGTACATTTAGTACATTACAGTCTTAGGATACTACTGTTTTCATTTTATATATTATAACATCCATGTATTATTGTCAATAGAATAACAACACTATTAGTGCGAGTAATTAAAGATTATTTTGAATTATAATAATAATGGACGAAACATCACTGACGGAGGAAATTTTTATGCCGCTTGATTATAAAATGATCGGTTCAAATATACAAAACCGCAGAAAAGAACTGCATATTACACAACAAAAGATGGCAAGCGACCTGTTTATCTCAGAAAGCCTCGTCAGCCAGTTAGAACGTGGCGTAAAGGCAGTCAGCCTGAAAACGTTCTGCTCGATTGCTGATTATTTGAAAACAAACATTGCTGTCCTTACGGCAAATCCAAATGACCCCAAAGTACAGCAAAATAAACTGATTGACGATATCTGCCTGCTGTTGGAAGACTTGGACAACCGTCATCTGTATATTATTTTAAAATTGTTAAAAACTTACTTAGAACAGACGCAGCAGGTTTATCCGTTTCCGTCGGGAACGATCAAGGTGTCGGAAAACCTGGATGAAAATGGATAGCACATAAATAAAAATGAATAAAAAAGCCTTGTTTGGAAAAAACAATCCTTTCCCAAACAAGGCTTTTTTATGCTGTGTTACAACATGCCCGCAATTATTTCAGCATAGCTTCTAGTGCTGCCGCCGCTTCCTTTAACGCTTCGTCAATACCAGCCGGGTTTTTGCCGCCAGCCTGCGCCATATTTGCACGTCCGCCGCCGCCGCCGCCGACTTTGCCTGCCGCCGCTTTGATCAGGTTGCCTGCATGGGCACCCGCCGCCATTGCGCCGTCGGTTGCCATTGCCGCTAGATTTACCTTGCCGTTTGCATCTGAGGCAAGCAAAATCACACCTTCTTTCAGCTTTGCCTTTAACTGGTCGCCAAGGTCACGCAGCCCGTTCATATCTACGCCCGATACTTTTACGCCAAGGAACTTGATGCCGCCGATCTCCTGTACCTGGTTCATAACGTCGCCAAGCGCTTCTTTCGCCGCCTTGGATTTTAATGCTTCGTTTTCTCCTGCAAGCGCACGCAGCTCTGCCATAATGTGCTCCAGCTTTTCAATGATATTTCCCGGTGTTGCCTTTACGATCTTTGCCGCATCCGCAAGCGTCTGCTCGATTTTATCGTAATACGCAAAAACCGCATCGCTTGTCAGCGCTTCGATCCTGCGCACACCGGCAGCTACGCCGCCTTCTGATACGATCTTAAACGCCGTAATCGCGTTTGTATTGCCTACATGCGTACCGCCGCACAGCTCGACGGAAAAATCGCCCATACGTACGACACGCACGGTTTCACCGTATTTCTCGCCAAACAGCGCCATCGCCCCTGTCTTTTTCGCCTCTTCCAGCGTCATCGTATCCGTCTGCACCGTAAGCGCGGCTGCAATTTTCTCATTAACAAGAGCTTCGACCCTGTCCAGCTCTTCCTGCGTCAAAGCCGAAAAATGGGTAAAGTCAAACCGCAGCTTGTCCGGCGTTACCTCGGAGCCTGCCTGCTCTACATGCGCGCCTAATACTTCGCGCAGTGCTTTTTGCAGCAAATGCGTCGCACTGTGGTTTTTTTCAATACGCGCCCTGCGTCCTGCATCTACCAAAAGGCTGACTTCGTCTCCCATTTTGAGCATTCCTTCCGTACAGATCCCGATATGCCCGATTTTGCCGCCAAGCAGTTTTATCGTATCCTCGACTTTAAATACGCCGTCTTTTGTACGAATGCTGCCGGTATCGCCGATCTGCCCGCCCATTGCCGCGTAAAACGGCGTCTGTGCCACAATGACTGTGCCACGCTCGCCGTCTGAGAGCGCTTCTGTCAAATCCGTCTCCGTCGTCATAGCGGTAATGACAGAGGTATCCGAAAGGCTGCCATATCCGGTAAATTCTGTTGTCAGCGCAGGATCGATCAATTCATATACCGTAACGTCCGCACCCATGTAATTGGTTGCCTTACGCGCCTTGCGCGCCTTTGTACGCTGCTGTTCCATACAGGCATAAAACCCATCTTCATCGATCGTAAAGCCTTTTTCTTCCAAAATCTCCCCGGTCAAATCCATCGGGAATCCAAATGTATCATACAGCTTAAACGCATCTTCCCCGGAAAGCACCTTGGTGCCCGCTTCTTCCATCGCCTGCTGCATTTGTGCCAGGATCGCAAGCCCCTGGTCAATCGTCTTATTAAACTTTTCTTCTTCCTGCGTCAGTACTTTAAAAATAAATTCTTTTTTCTCTTCCAGCTCTGGATAGCCGTCCCTGCTTTCGGCAATTACCGTACCGCTAAGCTGCGCCAAAAAGGTGCCTGCAATGCCAAGCATCCGTCCATGCCTTGCCGCACGCCGGATCAGGCGGCGCAGGACATAGCCGCGCCCTTCGTTGGAAGGCATAATGCCGTCAGATACCATAAACGTCGCAGAACGGATATGGTCGGTAATCAAACGGATCGACACGTCATCTAGTTCATCGGTCTGGTAGGTCTTATGCGACAGCTCACACACTTTATCCCGAATGGCGCGCATCGTGTCAATATCAAAGACAGAATCTACATCCTGCATTACGACCGCAAGCCGCTCCAGCCCCATTCCGGTGTCGATATTTTTCTGCGCCAGTTCTTCATAATTGCCCTTGCCGTCGCCGTTAAACTGTGTAAACACATTGTTCCATACTTCTATAAAACGGTCGCACTCACAGCCTACTTTACAGTCTTGCTTTCCGCAGCCGTACGCTTCTCCGCGGTCGTAGTAGATCTCGGAACAAGGCCCGCACGGCCCTGCGCCATGCTCCCAGAAATTATCGCATTTGCCGTTTTCATCCCGGTAAAACCGTGTAATCCGCTCCGGCGGTATGCCGATTTCCTGATTCCAGATTTTAAACGCTTCTTCATCCTCGCCGTAAATAGACGGGTACAGCCGCTGCGGGTCTAATCCGAGCACTTCGGTAAAAAACTCCCACGACCATGCGATCGCTTCGTGTTTAAAATAGTCGCCAAAAGAAAAGTTGCCGAGCATCTCAAAAAAAGTCAGATGCCGCGCTGTCTTGCCTACATTTTCAATATCTCCGGTACGGATACACTTCTGGCAAGTCGCCACGCGCTTTCGCGGCGGTATTTCCTGCCCTGTAAAATATGGCTTTAACGGAGCCATCCCCGCATTGATTAACAGCAGGCTGTTATCGTTGTGCGGTACTAACGAAAAGCTTTTCATTGCAAGATGTTCTTTGCTCTCAAAAAATTCCAGAAACATTCTGCGTAGTTCATTTACGCCGTAACTTTTTTTCACGTTGTAAGTCCTCCAATATTTTCTGATACGAATAAACCAAAGCCTTAACGCTTGCCGGTATGAATGCGTACGGCTGACGATGCTTTTGCATCCTTATTTTCACGCAGCGCCTTGCCCGCCTTTACTCCCGCCAGCGCAATCACCGCGTACACGGCTGCCTTAAGCACGTATTCCAGTAAACTGCCTAAAAATGCTCCCATAAGAATCCCTCCTGTTCTGTTTTTGAGTGTATCATGGAACAGCCTCCCTTGTTGTTCAAACGGAAGCCGATGCATATGTGAATTATTATAATCTTCTTTGGCGGTGATTTCAACTGGTTTTCGTTTTTTCGGTGGAAAAAGGGATGTCGTGCTACATCGACATATTTGATTTGAATTGCTTTGGTAAATTTTTGCAGGAAGGGACGCCGGGAGAAGGGATTGGCATACCTGGCGGCGTCCGTTCCAGAATGGTAAGAAGCTCTAAGTATCCTGCTGGTACGCTGTGGCTGCGTACGGTCGCGGCACCTAGTTCGCTGCCTGCTGGCAGCTAAAGGTGCCGCTTGGCTGCGCCCCTGGTTGTCTTGCAGAATACTAAGAGCTTCTAACCATTCTTCCAAAGACGCCGCCAGGTATGCCAATCCCCTCTCCCGGCTGTTCTTCGTAAATGTTACTAAAATAACTAGAGCGTGTTTGAAAAATGCTTTCTGTGAGATGTGCTTCACAGTTTGTGGAGAATTTATCCCAAATTTAGGAGTCATAGCGGGCTATGTTGACTAAATTTGGGATAAATTCTCCGCAAAGTGGGGAGTGCAGATCACGGGAATGATTTTTCAAACACGCTCTAGGATTATGTTATATATATTAGTTATTTTATTTGCTGTAGCTTCGGAAACCTTAAAAACGGGTAAAAAAAGACCATCCGACAGCAACTTCTATGCATTGAAGTAAAAATTAGACTTAAGCAAACCATTTTCATTAGCAGAAAATTATACTGATAAAAACGGAACTTCTATTGTCATCACTACGGAGATCTGTATGTAAAAAAAGAACCAGAAACGGTTCTCTTTTTATCTCAAATCTTCTATTTTCATTTTTTGCATTTCTTTTTGCCATAAACTTTTTTCTTTTCTCTTCTTTATAATAAAACATTTTAAGACCCTTTTTGACAAAGTAATAAAAAAAAGCCAAAATGTTAGTAATAAAAAAATTGCTAATATAATATAGATAAAAACGCTAAACATATATACTCCCTATTTCTTTTTTATTAACTTAATAATTTCAGTTACCACTACAGTAATAACGACTACAGAAAAACCAACACCTATAATTAAAAATGTCATATTATATGTCTCCTTTCTTTGAATTCGTCATTTTTTTATATTCTTCAATTAATATTTTAGCAATGTTATAATCAATTCTTTCATCTAACGCCATTCTCTTAATCAGTGATATATATGGTTCACTTTCTATATCATCATTTATTTTGATTTTTTGAATTAATCTATCTAACCGCAGTCTAACAGTAGGATATGTCACTCCGTATAAATGAGCTATCTTTTTTAATGATCCAGATTCCAATACAAATTTTTTTATAAACTCTATATCTTCATCTTCTAACTTTGATATCCACAACGGCATAATGTCATTTGACATTTTATTGAATTCTCCTTTTATCTTTTATTTTTACATTATTTATTATACTCTTTAATAATATGAAAGTCAAGGAATTTACTGTGATAACAGAGATTTCGCTTTTAGTATTTATATTTATTCAATTATAGATTTTTAAAGAATAGGGATAAAAAGAAGAATGCCTTTTGAGTCAATCGTACAAAAAATATATTTTCTGTATCATAGAATCAAAAAAA